>NZ_MAOE01000118.1 GCF_001884185.1 Bacillus albus | reverse complement strand
CAGCGGCAGGAGCGGCTAGCATTAGTGGAGCAGCAGGGCACGCGGGACACGTGGGTCATTAATGAACTAAATGAAAAAAGACATAATAAAAAACTGCTAGGAAACCCTAGCAGTTTTTTTCAGCTTCTTGACGTTGACGCTCGATTTCAGCACGAAGTTGTGGCTCTGGTGCTTGCCAGCCTTCTGGTTTTAGAATTTTGCCATCGCCTTCGCGGAATCGAGGTTTCCCATCAGGGAATAGTTTTGCCATGTTTGCGTTATTTACAATTTCGAATCCTTTATCAGGACGTACGCCCATTTCAGCAAACGTTCCGAATGCAAAGTAAATAAGGTCAATTAGTGCATCATATTGATCTTCAACAGTCGTTGCTTCTAGAAATTCTTCTAGCTCTTCTTGCATAAAACTTGCACGAATTTTTGCACGCTCTTCTGTTAATTTTGTTGGAGTATTTGTCACAGGATGTCCGAACTCTTCATGCATTTTTGCAACAAGTTCATATCCTTTATCTAAACCTTTTTCGTTTGTCATGTTGTTTCATCCTTTCTCGCTTTGTCCGAATCTCATTGTAACATAGGGTGATTATGAAATGAAAAGGGACTGTCCAAAAGTTTTAGCTTTTAGTTAAGATAGGGAAAGATTATATCGACTAAACGACAAAACATAACCCATTAATAAAAGAAAGCCATCCCGGAATACTTTTGGGACAGCCCTGCTCGCTATTCTTCTTTTTTTATTAAAATAGATAAAATAAGATCGATGCCAAACATACCAACGAGCAACATTGGTATAACGACAAGTAAATAACGTGTGAAGGAAACATTTTTTAAGTATGTATGAGCAAATAAAAAGACGCCGAGAAATAAAATACCATTTAAAATAGGCTTTACTAATTTTTTAGACATAAGCTCCTCCATAAATATCTTCTCTCTCTATCTAAAATAAAAACTCCTCTTTCCGTTGTATCATGCTGGAGAGAGGAGTTCAATCATTTCTCATTCAATTACACCAGAATTTGTAATATTTACGGTGTATTTTATATGGACAGGAACATCTTTATACATTTGTCTCCATTCTTCTAATTTGAATGGGCGATAATGTTGCTTATACTTTGCACCTAGCCCGAGAGGATCGACGCCTAAAGATTTAAGTTGCTTAATTAACTTAGCAGCTTGTTTATCTAATTGTTTTTGTACATCTTTTTCAATATTTTTTGTGTTCTTGTTATTTTCTAAGTTAATTTGTTTTGATAGTTCTTGAATACGTGCATCAAGACGAACGTTAATGAAAAAAGAAGGCTTTCCGTTTTTAATTTTTATATCGTAAGTTGGAACAGAACGAATATTATTAATCATTACGTACGCAGAATCTGTTTTAAATTCATGTGAATCTAATTTATGTTTCTCTAACAGTCCTTTAAATATGAACATATCTTTTTCCGCAATTTTACCGATATATTTATCCTTTTTAAAAAGGCCAATTCCGGTAATTTTTATTTTATCACCATGTTTCTTTAGAATGGGAATATAGTAGTCTTTTCCTTCTTGATAATAGCGAAATGCTCCTATATGTAGATTATCCGCTGGTAAAGGTCCGGTCTCCATGTTATGTTCTAGCAATTTTTTTATATAAATTGCAACGTTGTATGAAGTCGAATATTTGCCTTTTAAAAGTTCAGTACCATTCCCATCTAATAAAGCAGCATATAAAGCGTTCCCTATATTCACATCTCGAAGTAATGTATCGAATGAAGTAGACATTCCTGTTTTAGCAAGTCTTATCGTATATAGAGCGACACGCATTTGTCCGCTAGCAAATGGTTGAGAAGACTCTAAAGATGTGTCTGCTTTTACTTGTTTTACCGCATTTGCACTGCCTTCAAAAACTTGAACTTTATTTCCTTTTTTCTGAATGGGACAAACGAATGTCACTTTTACTTTATTATCTTTTGCGACATCAAAAACGGTTCCTTGAATAAGCTGTACATCATCGATAATATTTTTTTGTAAACATCCAGTTAGACTGAAGAATGTTATACAAGAAATAAGTATTAATTTACTTGTGCTTTTGATTTTTTCCATTTTCTTTTCACCCACACAATAATAAATAGGATTGGGATGTATACATAAATGAGCCAAGAACTAACTTTTGACGCATTACTAATAAAATTATTAATATCATGTCTGCTTGTTAAAAGTTGTGAAACAATGAGAATGATAAGGAAGAAAGCAATTAGAACACCTCTTTGTTTCACGCCAAATATTTCGTGAGTTCCTCTCGTTGCCGCCCATAAAGGAAGGATAAAACTTGTAATAATAACGAGTGCATAAGCCGAAATTGCAATATATTCTAGCCTTTCTATGAATGGTAATTGAATGACTTGGGTCATAGAAAGTTGTGCCCATATTGTTTTTAACAATTGCTTCTCACTAAAAAAGGTAAAGGCTAGAAGGGTACTAAATAAATATAAAAGGTTTGAAAATAATGCTCCATATTGAGCGAATTTATGAGATTGCATAGGTTTTTTCACAAAAGGATAAACCATGAGATAAACCTCAAACCCTGTCATACTGTAGATTGACAGATTCGCTGCTTTTAAAATATCTGAAAAAGAATGTGTAAATATAGGAAGTAAATTATCCCAATGTGAGTATTTCAAAACAAATAGGCTAAGAAATAAATAGCCCAATGTACCGCCAACTGAGATTACGCAAATACCAGTAATGACACGAAATCCAGAGGAAATAATGTAATAACTAACTAAGCATAAAAAGAGTGTTAACATAAAGGTGGAAGCGGTAGGAAACATCCATACTTGAATAATTTCAACATATGTTCGAATGACCGAAATACTAACGATTAAAAAATAAGCCATAAAGATGATGCTAATGCCATTTCCTAGCCATTTTCCAAATGTTTGTCGATGTAAATCAATTAAATTCCCATTTGTTTCTTTTAATAAGACATACATCATCCATATAAGAATATGGATGAAAATTCCTGTGATTATAACCCCCATCCAGCCGTCGTATCCAGCAGCTTTTGCGATAATTCGAGCGAACCCTAGAACGCCAGCCCCAAATTGTGCACTGTGAATTAAGAAGAAAACGAAGATAGGAGATATTTGATATTTTTCTTGAACTTTACTCATCAATGCACCTCGTTTCTTAATCATCAAAATCCGATCTATGTTTTGTTGAAATTCCTTTCGCTGCTTTTTTTACATGTTGTGGTCTTGCTTGCACATCTCTTGTATCAATCATTGTTAATGGAAAACGGATCCAAGAATCTTTAACTGATTGTTGCCTTGTCGGATAAAATAAAGCGTACGGCTTACGTAAGGAAGTAAGCCTGAATAGATGAGTAAATAAGAAGATAAATCCAAGAGAAATCCCGAACAATCCGCCTATTTCTGCAAACACAAGAAAAGGAAAGCGTAGTAATCGAACAGCGTTACCCATTTTATAAATAGGTGTAATAAAGGAAGCGAGTGCTGATAGTGCAACGATAATTAATAAAATGTTACTCGTTAACCCAGCTTGTACAGATGCTTGCCCGATTACGATACCGCCTACAATACCTAGTGTTTGCCCAACTTTCATCGGTAACCTTGCACCAGCTTCTCTTAATAAATCAATAACTAATTCCAAAAAAAGTGCTTCAATTAAAGGTGGGAATGGAACTTGCGCTCTTGATAAAATTAATGTTTCCAGCAAATCGCTTGGAATTAGTTCATAATGATAATTTAAAACGGCAACATATAATGGAGCTGCACAAATCGAGAAAAGGACAGCGATAAGTCGCAAAACTCTTGAAAATGTTGCATATAGCCACGAGACATTATAATCTTCTGGTGAAATAAAGAAATCGAAATATGATACGGGCGTTAATAGAACATTTGGTGAACCATCAACGAAAATAGCGATTTTCCCATCGATTAGTGCTTTTGTAACTCTATCAGTGCGTTCTGTATTGATATAGAGAGGGAAAATCGACTTTTCTCCCATCAATTCTTGTATATAAGCACTATCATTAATTTGATCATATTCAAGAGCGCGTAATGACTCCTCGAGAAAATCTACATTATCTTTTTCAGCGAGGTTGTCTAAATACATCATGACAACCTTTGTTTTGGAAAACTCGCCGACAATCATTTCTTTTGTTTGTAAATCTAAAACAGGAAGCCGTTTACGAACTAAATTAATATTTGTATCAATATCCTCTACGAACCCTTCTTGAGGACCGATAACAGTCGATTCGTTTAAAGGGGGAGTTGGTGCACGATAATTATCAATCGCGATGTTTGCAAGCATACATTTTTGATCTTGCTGATTCAATTGAATAATAGCATGCCCCTTTAAAACCATATCCTCAATTTTTTGTAAGTCGTTCGTAATTGTAATGCCGCTCATCGGAATATGTTCTTTCAGCTCTTCTAGAGAAGCACAAGGTTTCTCTAAAAGAGTAGGCATTAAATATTTCTGTAATTTTTCTCCATCAAGTGAAGGACGATAGTAAGAAATCCAATAAGGCATCGTTTCATCGTCAGATGTATGGTAATTAATAAAATCACTAGACTTTTTTAATTTCTCTATTAATTCTTGTAGAGAATGAATACGGTCTTCTTCTGGTTTTGTAAAGTCATAAATACTATTACCTTTAGAGTTTTGCTGCTGTTGTCCTTGAGAAAATTCGTCTTGTTTAGCATTTTGTTGTTGATCCTGCTCGGAGCTGTTTTGCTTAGAATGTTGCTGTTGCCTTTGCTCCGAGTTGTCTTGCTTAGAGTGTTGTTGATCTTGCTCCGAGTTGTCTTGCTTAGAGTGTTGTTGATCTTGCTCTGAGTTGTCTTGCTTAGAATGTTGCTGTTGTTCTTGAGAAGGTTCGTCTTGTTTAGCACTTTGCTGCTTATCCTGAGAAGAATCCTCTTGTTTAGCACTTTGTTGTTTATCTTGAGAGGAATCCTCTTGTTTAGAGTTTTGTTGCTTATCCTGAGAAGAATCCTCTTGTTTAGCACTTTGTTGTTTATCTTGAGAGGAATCCTCTTGTTTAGAGCTTTGTTGCTTATCCTGAGAAGAATTCTCTCGCCTAGAGCTTTGTTGTGTATCCTGAGAAGAATCTTTTTTCTCGTTATTTTTACCTTTATTATGTTTCATACTTCTAGTCTGTTCTGTGTTATCATCCTCTTGGTTGTTAGAATGCTGCTCCTGATTATCTGTTTCGTTTGCTTCTGGTTTATTTGATTTTTTTTTCTTACATAGCCAATTCCAAATCATGTGTATGCCCTCTTTAATCTTGTAATATAGTGCTATTTTGTGGCTAATTTTGTATATTATTCATTTATTTATGAAAAGAAGAAGGAGATTAGTTTGCATAGAAAAAAATCTTTAGTAAGCAGTTCATACTATAACGGGGAGAGGAAGAGTCTGTGCAAATTGTAAAAAAAGAGAAGTTTGTTTTAAAAGAGTTTACGTTTGAAAATGGCAGGGAAATCCCTGTTCAAATGGGATACGAGACATATGGTACGTTAAATAGAGAAAGGTCAAATGTGATTTTGGTTTGTCATTATTTTAGTGCAACAAGTCATGCGGCAGGGAAATATACAGTGCATGATGAGGAGTCTGGTTGGTGGGATGGGCTCATTGGACCTGGAAAAGCAATTGATACAAATAAGTATTTTGTTATATGTATAGATAATCTTTGTAATGTGCAGGTGAGAAATCCATATGTGATTGCAACAGGACCGAAATCAATTAATCCAGAAACTGGAGAAGAATATGCTATGGAGTTTCCGGTTTTTACATTTCTTGATGTAGCTCGTATACAATATGAGTTAATAAAAGGTATGGGAATTTCAAGGTTACACGCTGTAATCGGACCGTCAGCGGGGGGAATGATTGCACAACAATGGGCGGTTCACTATCCACATATGATAGAGCGGATGATTGGTGTTATTACGAATCCGCAAAATCCAATTATTACGTCGGTAAATGTAGCGCAAAATGCAATTGAGGCTATTCAATTAGATCCAAGTTGGAAGGGCGGAAAATACGGAGAAGAGCAGCCAATGAAGGGGCTTCATTTAGCAAATAGAATGATGTTTATGAACGCGTTTGATGAGCATTTTTATGAAACAACATTTCCTCGTAATAGTATAGAAGTAGACCCGTATGAAAAGATTTCTACATTAACATCATTTGAGAAAGAAATAAATAAAGTTACAAAAAGAAGTATAGCTTTAGTAGATGCAAATTCGTGGATATATACTGCGAAAGCAGTTTTATTACATGATATTGCGCATGGGTTTTCGTCTTTAGAAGAGGCACTGTCTAACATAGAAGCAAATGTACTTATGATTCCGTGCAAACAAGACCTGCTTCAGCCATCACGTTATAATTATAAAATGGTAGATATTTTGCAAAAACAAGGGAAATATGCGGAAGTGTATGAGATAGAAAGTATAAATGGGCATATGGCGGGAGCGTTTGATATTCATCTATTTGAAAAGAAAGTTTATGAATTTTTGAATCGGAAAGTGTCTAGCCTTGTGTAGAAAATAAATGGTGTGAAAAAGGTGCAATGTATGTAGTAGGCACCTTTTTTTACATGATTTGTAGACGGAAAATATATGTGGCAATTGCTATACCGAAGAATGCGATACTAAGCAATAGAAATAAGAATGACATTTCTTGTGGTGATTTTATCTTTTTATTATTTTTCATACTAAGTGCAATAATTGCGGCGATTAAGAAAATGATGCCCATAATGAAAAGAAAAAGTGTCATTTTCATTGACTCCTCTCATAAAACAAGTATATTGAGGATACAATGCACGAGTTATGTTTGTAAAGAATAAGTTTTGCGAGAAAATTGAGAAATAAATTTTCCATTCTTTGCGTTCTTTCTTTCACATGCTAAAATTGATGAGAAATAGTTGTTTAAAGAAGAGATTACAGGTTTTATTGTATATAAGGAGGAACGACATATGACAGAAGTTAAAACAATTACTACAGAAGAAGTGCAAGAGCGTTTAGAAAGCGGAGAAACGTTATTTTTAGTAGACGTAAGGGAAGATGAAGAAGTAGCGGCAGGGAAAATTCCAGAAGCTGTACATATTAAAATGGGCGATATCCCAAATAAAGTAGATTTCTTTGATAAAGAGAATGAATATATCTTTATTTGTCGTTCGGGAATGCGTAGTGAAAATGTATGCCATTATTTAAATGAGCAAGGATTTAAAACAGTGAACATGGTTGGCGGTATGCTTCAATATGAGGGAGAAACGAAATAAGTAGCGTTGAACTACTCACCACTTAGCAAAGCTTGAAGTGGGAGCTTCTCAGTTCCACGACGAAAGCAACCTTTCGTCTCCCTGAGCGTTACTTCGGGGCGTTCCATCCCTAGATGACCAATGCTTGGATGTTCTTTTTATACGGTTGATATTTTACGCAGGAACCGAATGGCTTGGTTTTCGCACTCTATTTTCTTCCTGCAACCTTCTATATCAAGTTATCAAAGAACCTCATATAGCTAGTTTATCGAAATTTTTTGACTACTGTCAAAACGAAATTCATCTCCCACCTATCGTTAGGCTACGCCCTTCACACGCTTGAGGAAGGAGAATTCTTTCGGGAAATTCGTTAAAAAACTTGAAACATGTTTGTTTCAAGTTTTTTTCTTTTGCATACAGTGTACAAAAGGGGGATAGGTAAATGGGGATTAACTTGCGGAAAGTAAAAATTATTAATAATACAGGGGCTGTTAATGTCGGCGATTGTTATGATATCTCTCCTTTAGCTGTAGCAAAAATATATGCAGGTGCTGGAGGATCGAGTGCAGCTATTTTTTTAAATGGTAAAAGACAGCCAGAAGCGGTGATTAGGACATCAGTGTTCCTTCCGCCATTAGCAACGAGTACACGTACATTAGGTTCATAGAGGAAAGGTAGAGTGTAATTATGCCTGCTCATATAAAAGAGTTTGTTATTGTGAATAACACTGGGAATATATTTACTGGTGATAATTTGAGTGATACTTCATTTACTGCTACGAAATCGTATAGTGGTTCAATGGGGTGTACTTGGATTGACGTTGTTACGGTAATAGGAACGGAGACGAAGCTTTGTTTACAGCCGGGTGATTCGGTGACGACAACATATACAAGAGGTACTCCTGCCGGTACTGTAACGGGAACAAATATGGGGCAAAGTGCAAATGTTTCGAGTATAGCACAAGCTGTCCCTAATACAGATAATTTTGATTCGACTGCTGGACTCCCCTAAAATCATAGGGGAGTTTTTATTTATAAGAAGAGTTTATATAGCATAAAAATAGGAGTAATTGTTTGAAAAGTAGTATTGGAGGACTTTTTGAAAAATACAATTCAAATAGAAGGTGAGTTTTTATCCCGCATTAACGGGCAGTAAGATCCCCTACAAAATATGTTTCACCTTATATGAAACATATTTTGTAGTTGTATTTTTGGGGAGGTGGTGGGAGTAGTGGAAGGAAATGATGAAAATCAAAAAATACAGAGGTTGATAAATTCTAATTTTAAGTTATCCCCAGATCTTGTCGGCCCTACTTTCCCTCCAGTACCGACTGGAATGACAGGGACAACGGGAAGTACGGGTCCAACGGGAAGTACGGGAGCAACCGGAGTCACGGGTCCAACTGGGGATACAGGGGTAACAGGAGCCACGGGTCCAACGGGAATTACGGGAGTAACCGGAAATACTGGTCCAACGGGAAGCACGGGGGCTACAGGAAATAC
>NZ_MAOE01000117.1 GCF_001884185.1 Bacillus albus | reverse complement strand
TTGATATAATCGGAACTACTTTGTTCCAATAGCCGAATTTGTTCTTTTGTCGGAAGCAATTTAACTTTGACCGTGATGGTTTGTGTCACAAGTTTCACCCTCTCGTTTTTTGACTTTCAACATAATGTTGTATTGTTTCACTTGATACATTCCCAGCCGTAGAAATAAAATAGGAACGTGTCCACAGACTTGGCAAATGCACGAGATGAGAAAATTCTTCTCTTAAACGCTTCGACGTCACGCCTTTAACTTTCGCCATAATGTCCGCAGGACTAAGTGTTGGTAGTGCATTTAAGAACAAGTGGACATGGTCTTTGTCACATTCCATTGCAATAATAACAATATCTAGTTCGTTACATAGCTCTTGAACCAACGCTTTGAAACGTTCTTCTACTTTTGCGTTAAGAAAAATCTTTCTTCTGTATCGTGGGCAAAACACAAAATGGTAGTTAATTAAGGAAACGGTTGTTTTGGTTTTTCTATAATCATTTATCATACTTACAATGTATCAGTTCGATTACAAAACTGCAACGAGAAAAGTGAAAAATTAAAGGATACTCACATTTTGGATACCTAAAGTGCCACAAACCTTGCGGTTATTTAGTAGCACTCCGTATCCAACCTCACTTTCATCCCATGCCTAAAGGCGATGGGCTTTCTCGTTCGGGAAGGACTGTAA
>NZ_MAOE01000116.1 GCF_001884185.1 Bacillus albus | reverse complement strand
TCACGGTCAAAGTTAAATTGCTTCCGACAAAAGAACAAATTCGGCTATTGGAACAAAGTAGTTCCGATTATATCAAACTCATTAATACACTGGTATCTGAAATGGTTGAAGCGAAGAAAAACACGAAGAAAAGTACAAAGGATATTAAAGCCAACCTTCCAAGCGCGGTTAAAAATCAAGCGATTAAAGATGCCAAAAGTGTATTTTCTACAAAAGTGAAAAAGAGTAAATATAAAATTGTTCCGATTCTAAAAAGACCTGTTTGCGTGTGGAATAATCAAAACTATTCATTTGACTTCACACACATTTCAATGCCCTTTATGGTAAATGGAAAGTCAACTCGGTTCAAGATTCGTGCTTTATTAACTGGCAAATACAATCGAAATTTTGAATTATTGAAACATAAGTTAGGTACACTTCGTATCACAAAGAAATCTGCTAAATGGATTGCTCAAATGTCTGTCACAATCCCTACAAATGAAAAAATGGGAACAAAAATTTTAGGAGTGGACTTAGGTCTCAAAGTTCCTGCAGTGGCCATCACAAACGATGATAAGGTTCGTTTCTTCGGAA
>NZ_MAOE01000115.1 GCF_001884185.1 Bacillus albus | reverse complement strand
AGGGTTAGTCATTCAAGAATCCCATCCGTTACACCGTAAGGTGTAGGACTTGCGGCTTTAGCCGTGGGAGTGTCAATGCTTCCGTAATCGATCCCTTTGGTAACATCTTAGGTATTATGTACAATCAGCACTATTTAGAGGTTCTGAGTTCGGCCCGAAAAGCGTGACCTTCGCCGTCGACATACACAGTTCACCGAGGAATGGTATGTAGTGCTGTGAAGTGTAGCGATTATCTGTGCAGTGAAGTATATTATATTAATAATTAAACGACTCTATTTTGACCCCTTCTTAAAATAAGAACGGGGTTATATGTATTTTAGAATTTAAAATTAAATAACTTTATTGTCATTTTAATTTAATTCACATACACTAGCGATTTTTGTGAATATCCACCAATACCAGTGGCTGTCCTAAAGGACTATTTCAAGTTATGGAGATAAGTATGAATAGAAAACCAAGTTTAACAAAACAAATTTTTGAAAACTTTTAGATAAAGTTGAAAGTATATTATTAACCTTTAACGCAATACCCTAATACTTTTTGACAATCGTCCTTCACAAGCTTAAGGAAAAGGATTCTTTTAGGTAATGTGTTAACTTTAATTAAAACTTCTTGAAATATATAACGTTATTATATAATATATAGTTGTATTGCTAGTTTAATTG
This sequence comes from Bacillus albus, assembly GCF_001884185.1. Lineage (GTDB taxonomy): Bacteria > Bacillota > Bacilli > Bacillales > Bacillaceae_G > Bacillus_A > Bacillus_A albus. The sequence goes on along the minus strand of NZ_MAOE01000115.1, from coordinate 18,427 downwards.
ATTCCGTTTATTCCCACACCTTCTTGTGTTGTGGTTGAGTTGTAGAAGCAAGTTACGTCTTGTTTCAATTGTGAAAGGGCTTCTTTGAGCCGATTAGTGTATATATAGCTTATTTTGCTATGCACATTATTAATCGACTTGAAGAAGCCTTTTTGTACTGTTTTCAAGTTCGCAGGCTAGGTTATGAATCTTAACAAATTACAAGAAAGAAGAGATATGAAAATGAAAAAAGATAGCATTTGGATGGTATTAGATGATTCAAAAGAGCGGGAAACAAGACAGTAATCCAAAGAACTGGATGATATATTTGCTGGTAGGGATGCGCTATCTAAAATTACAGGTGAAGAACTGAGTGATGTATATACTTGGATCTTCTTTTTTTATTGCAAAAAAGAACTGGAGGGCAATTATTATGGGTGTAGGAAATGTTTTAGTGGTGAGATTTTATCCACCCACACTAACAGTAGGGAAACACTGAATGCGGATAAGCGTCTGCTTATACATAAATAAGATTTTGCATTCTAGGGTAAATGGATTGTAGAAGTAGATACTTCTCAAAAGAAATGGAACGAAAAAGCAAAGTAATCGATGGGAAATTTGAATTCGAATTATTTGCATAATCGAGAGGGGAAAACCATGTTTACAAACATTTTTATCGGTTTATTTTGTTATGTATTTTTTGTAGTTCGTAATTCAAGAAAAAAATTTCTAATAGAAGAAGCGAAGAGGGAAGAAAGAGAAAATACACCGGTAGAACGTCCCGTTTATTGGTGCCCGAGAGAAAATAGACCTATTGGTAGGGAACAAGAGCGTTTTACTGTCCTAACAAAAGAAATCACCTTAGAAAAAGATGTAGCAGGTATATATGATTTAGTTGCTATTACTGTTCAAAAGAATTTGGATGAAGACTTCAGTAACAAGTTAGAACAGGAAATTGATGCTGAAGTAGTGGAGCATGTTAATAGTTTTCACTTTACTCCTGCTTCTGAAACAGTATATGATACCTCATTTCCGATTGATGAGGATATACCATTTTCCAGAAATATGGATACACTAGAGGGATTATTAGGATATGAAGATACATTTACTGAACTAGAACAGCTGAAAATTCCACAAGAAACAGCACATGCTACTTCTGTTCAAAATTTAGTGTCAGAAGAGGAAGAATTTCAGGTAGTGATATGGACTGCTAAAGTGGTAGAACGAGAGCAAGAATTCACCTGCGTCATAAACATATCTAATAACAAGGGTTATTGGATTCATACAGGTGGAGAAATATTACCAGAAAATCAACTGCTGTATTTAGAAGTAAAAATTGATTCATTGTATTCCTATACATTAGTTAGATGGAGTGGTAGATAACTAGGAAATATCTGAATGTATTTCCTGATTGCATTTTCTTAGTTAAATAGCATGAAATACAACATTATCTCACTCATTTGTACAAGGAGAAAATATTTTTTATTTTTGTACAAGTGAGTGGGATAGAACAATTCACCATATAAGGATATTCGACTATAATGAGACGTTGTACGTCATTGTAATATTAAAATATTTTGAGATTGAGGTGATTAACAGTCTTAGAATAGGAGAATTGAGAACTCTTCGTAATATTACAATGCTTTAAATAGATAGTATCAAATCATGAGTATTGTATGAAAAAATTTTATTAAAGTAAATAGGAGTGATAATATATGGCAATCGATCATATAAGCAACAACGTAGTAGAAAAATTAAAACAAACGGTGCGCTATGAAAAGAAACAACTTCAGGTATTACGTGTAAGTAAAAGTAGTTCAAATACACATGCTTACATGATTTTTCCAGAATTCACAGAGGTTAAAATTTCAAATACCGAACTGGATGAATATATAGAAAATCTATCAATAAGCTTGAAATATGTCATTGATCGGAAGTTGAGTCAACAAGAAATAGAAAAACAAAATCATTCGTTCATTATGACATGTGCAGTTGAGGAGGATGGAGTGATAGATGATGAAACTATTCATTTCAATACGACTTATGTCAAACCACCAACAATTGCAAATAAAGTATTTAAGTTAGTGTGTGGATTAGGAAATCGTTTAGATAGCTTAAAAGAATTACATATTGTGGTATTAAATAATAATATTAATCGAATTGAAATTGGATTTTACAATGAAAATGAAACATATATGGCAGTGGAGAAGGAAGAAATCGCGAATGCAATTATGGGGGCATATACAAAAGCAAATATCTATTATGCTGCGGATCTCTATTATGTTGCAGAAGGAGATCAAATCAAATTAAAGAGTGTTAAACCAAAATTAGCGGGGGATGTGTGATGAAACAAGAAAAAAGGATGATAGGTATCTTATGTACGCTTGTTTTAATGGCTTTACTTTTTATCCCCTTACAAGCAGTTCAGGCCTCTGTAAAAGTAGATTTTAATGAATTAAAGGGGAACGATGTTTCGTCATCCTTTAAAGAGGGATTAAACAATCGAACGAAAACAACAGAAAAAGATGATTCATTTGGTTCATCAATCATACAAAAGATTGAAGGTTTGTATGCACCGGCTTTTAAGGTAGGAGTAAATATCTTTTCTATTTCATTCGTATTAGGCATTATTGTCATGGTTATGGCGTTAATTACAAAGAATGGCCAATGGATGAAGTGGGCAACTGGAAGTATGATTTTCTCATTTATTAGTATGATGTCCATGAGACTAAGTGTGTACTTCTTGTTCAGTTCAGATGTATTTTCGTTTATGAACATCTTTACGGATTTTTTAAACCTGTTTAAAGCAACAGCACTTATTTTCACACCGTTTATGCTAATCACAGGTATTCGTTTAAGAAAAATTCATGAGAGTACGAAACAGCCAGAGTATTACCGTTGGTCCAACCGTGTTATAACGGGCTCTTGTTTGCTGTGTATGTTAGCCGTACTCGCTCCATGGCTATTTGCTAATATGTGAAAAACTATATATGAAGAATAAAAGGTACTGAATCTACATTTGGTATCTTTTATCTATCTATTTGGTTTCTTCTTTCATATTCTTCAAGTACTTCTGGTGATATAGGGGATAATATGCCACTTAGATAAAACAGCTGTATATTTGCGGATTAAAAGGTTTGAAAAAGCTTAATCTGTTTCTTGTTCTGTTACCGTATTATCTACTATAAGCTTTAACATATCTATTACAAGCCTCTTTAGTCTAGTTCGTAAATTAATAGAGACGCGTATTACATCATGCTTACAATTAAATATAAATGTTTCTTAATGAAAAAGAACCTTATTTATTTTGAAAGGGCTGTTTGTTTTGAAAAGAAATCGAGAATATATTGTTTTGCGAAATTCCATTTTAATTGGTTGGCTGTTAACAATTATTGTTATGGGCCTATCTGTCTATTTTTCTTCCATTGCGTATTTATTAATCGGTTGTTTCATTCTGTCCCTAAAATACGGATTAATGGGCACAATAAAGAATGTAGAAAAACGTTTACCTACATGGGCTAACTTTGGTGTCATTGAAAAGCCAGTAAATAGAAGGGTAACTAGACCCTTTCAGTTTCGGGGTGGGCTCCTTGTATCTTTAGCGTTGGGATTCGTAGAAATGGTGATAAAAGGCTTATGCATCTCATATTTTATTTTAGGATTAGAAACGTATGTATATCGTTTGATGCGCAGAAATGTGAGAATGTGAAAAGGAGGCTTCTATTATGAAAGTATTGATATTCGAATTAATTCTCATTATGATTCTGATTCCTTTGAACATTGTTTTAAAAAAACATGTACCGAAATGGAAAGGGAAAGCCGGGGAAAAACTGGTGAAACGTATATTGGGCAAATTGGATCCCACAAGTTATTATGTGTTACATGATGTGACGGTTCATACGGAGTATGGTGATACAACGCAAATTGACCATATTGTTATTGCGGAAACAGGTGTATTTGTTATAGAGACGAAGAACTACGAGGGCTGGATCTATGGAAGTGAGAAATCAGCAAGGTGGACACAGGGTATTTTTAGAAAAAAATCCTCTTTTCAAAACCCATTCCGACAAAACTATAAACATATTAAGGCAATTGAGTGGTTGATGGAAAAACAGCTGCCGTGTATCTCAATTGTAGTGTTTCATCCAAAATGCAATCTAAAAAGGGTAAATGTTCATTCGAAAGATAAACATATCTTATATTATAACGATCTGAAAACATGTATCAAATCCTATATTGATTTGAAACTAACAAAAGAGGAGGTTAAGCATATCTATCAAACTATTTTGCGAGCTAACATTACCGATAAGGACATTGAGAAGAAAGATGTGAAGTATTTACAGAATAAGTTCGCTAAACTATAAGAAACGGAGAAAGGAACAATGTTATATTTAATCGGATTTTTGGTAATCATCGTAGTAGTTATTCGTCTTAACGTGAAGTATTATCAGTTAAAAGGTAACCCAAAAGATTTTGTGATGAAAAAGAATGTTTAAAAATATATCTTAGACATAAAGGTAATAGACTACGTACATTATTTGGAACGTCCTAAAAAGTCCATGAGAACCGTTTTAAGACTGATAAACAGATGGGTATAACTATATTTGTATTTATTGATATAGATGATAGAATAGATAAATAAAAATAAATAGGAGGTTTAGTTGTGAAAGAAGTATTAGATGTTGAAACGTATTTAAAAAAAATGAAGAATCAGAAAATAAATTATGACAAAGTATTAAGAAAAATGATAAAAGATTGGGAAGTAAGAAATGAAAGACCAAAAGTGTTACTTCATTCGTGTTGTGCTCCTTGTAGTACTTCTTCATTGGAATTTCTTGCAGAACATGCAGATGTTACAATCTTCTTCTCGAATTCAAATATCCATCCGAAAAGTGAATACATGCGACGCTCTAATGAACAAAAGATTTTTGTAGACAAGTTTAATGATTGTACAGGGCATACAGTAGGATTTATTGAAGATGACTATCGTTCAAATGTATTTTTTAAAATGGTAAAAGAGGAAGGTTTGGCAGAAGAGCCAGAAGGTGGGCTTCGTTGTTCAGCTTGTTTTGATATGAGATTGGATCGTTCAGCTGAGGTAGCACAAGAAAGGGGATTTGATTACTTCGGCAGTGCGATTACTCTTTCTAAAAATAAAAATAGTCAATTAATAAATGAACTTGGAATCGGTGTGCAACAAAATTATGATTCACGTTATTTACCAAGTGATTTCAAAAAAAGTAACGGGTATCAACGTTCAATTGAAATGTGTAATGAATATGACGTTTTTCGTCAGTGTTATTGTGGATGTTCATTTGCAGCAGAAAAACAAGGTATAGATTTACGAGCGGTGAACAAAGATGCAATAAATTATCTGAAAGAAAATAATCTTAGTTTGAAAAAAGAGATTTAATCGAGAAAAATTTGATATAAAATTAACCTATGATTTACAAAAGAAATGCATTATGTTTCTAAATGATAAACGTAAAAAGCTAAAATTGTTCTGGAATAACTCCTTACTGGTTAAATTTCTAGAGAACAAAAAACCAATAAGGAGTGTTTTCTTAATCTCGCATTGCCCCTGCCTCTCGGGAAGTCATTGCTCCTTGTCCCGCTCTTACATCATTTTGAATTTCTTGTTTCACTTTTTGTGCATCAGTTTCAGCAAAATCTGGTTTCATAACGGAACCAGGGCTTTTTATAGCTTTTTTATGACCTTGCATACAACCCCTCCTTGATTTAAACATTTAACAATCTTATTATTTACAGAAATACACTCGGTATACTCCGAGTAGTATAATGTTTTATTGAAGAAATGGTTGATTACTATAAGGTGTTGGAGGAACACAGGGAATAACAATCTTGTATAAACATTTATGTCAAAATTTTAGAGGAATATCTACTGGAAAAACGCTATTCTCTCTGTAGAAGTCTAAAGGAGGGATAGTGTTTTGTGAATTTTGGATACAGTAGCCTGATTATGCAAATAACCACTTGTTAAGATTATTAGTAAAAGAGGAATCCAAGAATGACTAAATAGGGCATCTAATAGAAGGATATGAAAAAATTAAAAATAATAAAAAACCTTTATTTAAGGCAATTAGACTTGCTTTAAATAAAGGTTCCATCAAAAAATCACTATCAATTATTATTTTAATACCATATTGTAGTGTGTATATTTTATTGGGAAAGTGCCTTATAGACATCAAGAAAACCATTACCATAAAAACTTTTATTAATAGGGGTATCATTGCTAACCCCATTTTTATAAAGATATCTCACGGCCTTATCTGGGTTGTTTTTAAATTTATTTTTATCAATAATTAATGCTAAAGCACCTGATACTTTTGGAGCAGCAAGTGAAACACCTACAGAGAGGGCATAACCACCACCAGGGGCGGTAGTTAATATTAGTTCTTTTAACATTAACTTATTTTTTACCCACTGTTCTAAACCATATTGCTGAAATAATCTATTATCTCCTCCAGGTGCAGCAATATCTATAAAACTTTCACCATAATTTGAAAATAAGGAGAGTAACTTAGAGGGGCCAACAGATGAAACTGTTACTACATTAGGCAACTCGGCAGGAATATCTAATATTTCTCCATTAAATGTTACCCCAGTATTCTCATTTTTTTTTCTGAAAAAATCATTCATTTCTTGCTTGTTAGTAACATTAAGAGCGTCATTACCAGCCGCAGCAACTATAACACTTCCCTTTGATTTAGCATATTTAATGGCTTTTTTATAAGCTTTGATTTCGGATAATTCCTCACTAGATTCACCGTATGAAGAAGATACTATACCGTTGATGAGGTATTCTCCTAAACTTAAATTAATAACATCAACATTATCTTTTGCAGCTTCAATTATGGCTTTAATAACCCAAATAGCCTCACCTGCTCCATTACCAAACACTCTATACATTTTAATTCCAATACCAGGAGCAACCCCTTTCATAAAGCCATTAGCTGCAACCTGTCCAGCAGTAAAAGTTCCATGCCCTCTTAAATCTATTAGGCGATTTAATTCGCCTGTTTCTTGAGATTCTTGCCCTCTAAACCCACCTTTAGGCACTAAATTTTTAGATCCAGGTGAAATGTTATCTTTTAAATCAGGATGATTTATATCAATGCCTGAATCAATGATACCAACCGTTACATTTTTAGTTCCTGGATATAGTCTATAGCTATCACCATTATGGGTTACTTGTTGCATATCCCATTGATTATCCCATATTTCATGTAAGGGTAGGGGAGAAGAGACATTGGTTGCTACTTCTCTTGAATTAAACGATTGTAATGACTTATTATATGAATCTATATTAGGATCCGAATGAACGATATTCATTGCTTTTTCGGTAGCTTTCACTTGTATAACACCAATCTCTGGGACACTATAGACTACTTGCATATCATATTTTTGAAACTTACTAGCTAGTTTTTGGGGATTTTGATAATCTTTCAACAGTATAGTGTAATATTGTGATTTCCCTTCAGCATAAACTGCAGTGATAGGTATGAAAGTTCCGAAAATCAAGTTAATTAACAGAAGGAATTTAATTATTTTTTTCATAAAATCATCCTCTTGATATATTATGCATAATCTTTATCTTACTAAATCGTTAATGAAAAGAGATATTAAGAGAATTAGTGAGTTGAAAACTTTGTTTACTTTGATATTGATAAAATGTATTTTAGGAATAGATTCATTAGAGAAGAGCATTAAATAAAAGGGAATGGGTAATTAAATATATAAAGTATTTAATTACTCATTCCTATGATTTTAAATTTAAATTATAAATCTTTTTTTGCATATACTTTTAGAGATATTATCATTGATATAAAACCAATAATAATTGAGATGAAACAAGGCATCCATGTTAGGACAGTTGGTGAGAATGGAAAAATACTTTTGAAATCAATATTGCTTGATTGCATTCCCCTTATAAGAGTAGGAGCAACAAAAGGTATTAAAAAAGCGGTTAAAAGTGATATGATTTTTGTTTTGTCATAACCAAATTTAAACTGAACAGGAAGTAGTACACCAAATAAAATACTTAGAGTTAAAAACGTTATTCCAAGAGCACTAGCGCTAAGGCTTTCTATACCCGATGGGGCGACAACTGAAATGATTATACGGATAATAGCTGCACAAATAAAAATTACAAAAAGAAAAAGGTACTTCGCTTTTACAAATGCGCTTCGAGTGTATGGGGTAGCACAAAGTAAAGCTGCTCCCTTGTACTGATCCTCAAATTTGGATACTGTTCCGAACAAAATATATTCCATCAAAATAACGGTTAAAAGAAAGCTAACAAGACCGCCATCGTTTAATTGTAATTGTGAAGAAAGATAAATAGGAGCTATAGCAGCAAAAACGAGTAAGATTAGAAAATATTTTTTGACTAACAAAAAGTCTTTCATCACTAGGTTAATTAACATGGGTGTTCCCCCCAATATATGAAAGCATAATATCCTCAATAGTTGGTCTTTCTATTAATACATCAGGCATGAGTCGACGTACATCATCTTTTTTATTAGTAATCCCTTCAAATCCATAGTGAGTTTGATGTAAATTTAAAAAAAGCGGTCTGGTTTGTTCATTAATTAAGCGGTTGTCGCCCTTTACCAATGCATGTGTGTCTATTAGAACATCTTTTTCATCATTAACTAAAACTTTTCCATTATCAATTAAAATAATCATATCAGCAATTTTATCTAAATCAGATGTAATATGAGTGGAAAAAAATACGCTTTTTCCCGGCTCTTTCATGAAATCAAGGAGAATATCCATTAATTCACTCCGTACTAATGGATCCAAGCCACTTGTGGGTTCATCCATTATTAATAGATCTGCATGATGGGATAGGGCTAATGCAACTGCAAATTTCATTCGCATTCCTTTGGATAGAGTAGAGATTTTTTGTTCTAGATTTAAGTTAAACTTTTTAATGTAATTTTGGAAAACTGGTTCATCCCATTCAGTGTAGGATGGAGCAATAACATTTTTCATTTCCTTTACTGTTAATTCATCATAAAAATAGCCCTCATCTAGCACGATACCAATTTTGTTTTTAGACTTTCTTTCATGCTTATCCATATCTTTTCCTAGAAAATTAATTTTCCCAGAATCTTTTAAAATGAGACCCAAAATCGCTTTAATTGTAGTGGTCTTTCCAGAACCATTTGTACCGATAAATCCTGTTATACAGTCTGTGTTAAGTGAAAAGGTAACATCTTTTAACGAAAAATTCCCGTAAGATTTATTTAAATTATTTACTTCTAACACAACATTCATTTTTCATTCTCCTCCTCTAAAATTAAATCTAAAATTGAATGGAGATCATCTGCATGAATACCTATACTACGTGCCATTTGACAAACTTCAGTAAGTTTAACTTCTACCATCCGGCGTTTGGACTCCATTAACAACTCTAAATTTGTAGGAGCTACATAGGTCCCTTTTCCAACCTTTGTAATAATAAAGCCTTCTGTTTCTAATTCTGCATAAACTCTTTTTGTAGTAAGTACACTTACATGTAAGTCGTTAGCAAGTGAGCGGATTGATGGTAATTGTTCACCCTCTTTTAATTCATTGTTAAATATAGATTCTTTAATTTGCTCCTTTATCTGTTGATATAAAGGCAGACTTGATACATTACTTAAGATTATTTTCATTAAACAACCTCTCTATCGATAAGTGTTATGGTACGACATACACAACATACACACCATACACAGTTAATATTATAAATTATAAAAAGCAGATTAACAAGATTTAATGCGATTAAATTGTTTGAAAGTTAACTTGAATAAATTATTCATAAATAAAATTTTTGGTATCAGTTAATAAAGATATTTGTTATTTTAAATAAACCAAAAAGAAAGTTTTGTAAATATATGTCACGAAATGTTAAAAAAACACACACAAAATGTTTAAAATTTTTTGATTGTTTTTAGAAAATATGGGGAGTTATACTTTAGTCGCACCACAAAATACAGAAAAGGAGGTAGGGCAAATGGAAACACCAGTAGTACAACCAAGGGATTGGACTTGTTGGAGTTGCTTAGTATGTGCGGCATGTTCTGTGGAGTTATTAAATCTAGTTACTGCGGCAACTGGAGCTAGTACTGCAAGCTAATATCTTTTCAAAAGTTTTTTGGTTAAAAGCACTAAGAGATTGAGCACTGTTGATCAAATGAATTTTCTAGAAGAAAAATAAATAACCAAAAAGGAGATGTTCTAAATGGAAACACCAGTAGTACAACCAAGGGATTGGACTTGTTGGAGTTGCTTAGTATGTGCGGCATGTTCTGTAGAGTTATTAAATCTAGTTACTGCGGCAACTGGGGCTAGTACTGCAAGCTAATATCCTTACAAAAGTTTTTTGGTTAAAAGCATTAAGAGATTGAGCACTGTTGATCAAATGAATTTTCTAGAAGAAAAATAAATAACCAAAAAGGAGATGTTCTAAATGGAAACACCAGTAGTACAACCAAGGGATTGGACTTGTTGGAGTTGTTTAGTATGTGCGGCATGTTCTGTGGAGTTATTAAATCTAGTTACTGCGGCAACTGGAGCTAGTACTGCAAGTTAATATTTTCAAATGTGAGAGTGTTTATGGTGAAATTAAATTAGGACTTATTCTATAGACAAACAGTGATGTTAAGAATAAGTCCTATAAATTTATCAAAAATGAGTATGGGATTTTGCAATACATAAACTAAAAACAACTTAAAATTTTATAGGAGATGATTAAAGTGAATGGTTATTTATTTTGGAAAGAGAAGCTGGAAATAAGAAAATTCACATCAAATTATGAATCTATGTTGGTTGTTCATAAAAATCCAAACGAAAGCGCTCCCACACTCAAAAACGAAAACACATTTACGATAAATAAAACTGCTACTGAAATTATTGAATTAATTGATGGTACTAAAACATATGGACAAGTTGTATCTTTCTTATCTTTAAAATACAGTGAAGATCCAATAAGTATTGAAAAGAAATTAAATGCATTTTTGAATAATGTATCCAAAGTTTACAATATGAACATTGGTACACAAGAAGAACCTATAAAAGTACCAGTTAATTTAATTGAAGAACAGACTATATATCCAAAAGTAGCTTCAATTGAAATTACAAATAGATGTAATGTAAGATGTCGTCATTGCTATGGAGATTTTGGGGCAGTAAAGCCAAAAGTAATGAGCATAGATCAAATAAAATCATTATTAGATGACTTAAATCATATAGGAGTGAAATTAATTGAACTTACGGGCGGTGATATAACAGTACATCCAAATCTAAAAGAGATATTGTTATATGCACTTACCTTGGATTTTTCTCAAATAACACTGTTGACCAATGGTATAGCTCTTTCTGATAAAGTCATGGACATAATAATAAAAAATAAGTCGAAAACATTTGTGCAGATTGATATGCATAGTTTAGATGATAATTATTTAACTTGGTTCTTTAAAGTTCCTAATACACTTCATAAAATTAAAAATAACATAATGAAATTAGCCGAAAACGATGTTCGTTTGCGGATTGCCACAATAGTTACACATTTGAATGTGCACGAGGTAGAAGATATAGCTGAATGGGTACATAGTTTAGGAATTGATAGTATTGGTGTATCACCAGTAATACCAATGGGAAGAGCCTTAGGATGTAGTGATCTTTATTTAAATGAAGAGGATGTTAAAACATATGGTGAAGCATTGTTGAAAATAAATAAAAAATATCCTAAATTTGTTTCATTATATGAAGGTGCACGCGCTGAGATTAGGAATTGTGGTGCAATAACATCACATATTGTGATTGCGCCTGATGGTGAAATTAAAATGTGTACTATGCATAGTTTAGATGATTTGAAAAATAGTATAGGTAATGTTTTTGAACAGAATATTAAAGATATTTATGATGAAAAATTTAAATACATTAATGCATTTTTTAACTTACAAGCACCTCAAATGGAATCTGAGGAATGTAAAGAGTGTGAAAACAAACGTTTTTGTAGTACATGCTTCTTAAGAAGCTTTATAAAAGCACAAGAAATTGGCGATAAATGTAAATGGTTTAAAAATCATGTTCCTGAAATAATTAAGGAGCCATTAATGGTAGGGCAAAATTAGTATGATTGGATGAGATGAATATTGTTAAGTTTCTGAGGATAAACCAATATAATTCCATGGATAATGCGTCTGGATAAGGTCTCAAGATATCTATGGAATTATATCAACCTCATTCTATTGCTTTGTAAATTAATATAATAAATAGACAAAGGAGGAGGAAGAGGGTGAATAAGAAGATAAATAAACAAGATGAAATTCAAATTTCTTATAAAGAGTTATTATTTCTATATCCGTATTTAAAAAACACAAAAATCTTGTTAGCTTTTGGTTTACTTGGGATGGTTATAGCTTCTTTGATTATCGCACCGATACCATATATTATTGGATACATTATTGATAAAGTTATACTATTAAACAAAAGCTACGATCAATTATTAAAAACAACTCTTATACTCTTATTAATTTATTGCATTAATTATTTAATATCGATAGGTTATGAGTATTTATTTACTCGTGTACAACAGAATGTAGTTAATGAAATTCGATTATCTATGATAAGTAATATTATAGATGCGCCTCTTTCTTATATTAATCAGAAGGAGAAAGGTTACATTCTTAGCAGAATTGCTGAATCTGGTAATGTAAGTGCATTATTTTCTCCAAATTTATTGAGGGTTTTTTCAGGTATATTCGATTTTTTCTTTGCTTTATTTATAATGTTTAATTTAAGTGTTAAACTTACAGGCATCATAGTAATTATTATTCCGATATATTTTTTGATATCCAAACATTCGTCTAAAATGATATCGAAAAGTACCACAAAAGTATACGAGTCATCGGCAGTATTAAACGCAGAAATGTATGAAACCTTAAATGGAATAGAGGATATCAAATTATTAAACGGTAAAAATATACAAACAAATAAGATTAAAGGTAAATTAAATAATGTAATTAAAAGTGCCCTAAAACAAAGTTTACATTTTATTTTCTTTATGCAAAATTTAATATTAACAAATAACTTTGTTACAGTAATAGTATTACTAGTATCAGGTATTTTAATTTTACAAAATCAGCTTACTATAGGGGTGTATACTTCGTTTTCAATTTATATGGCTAAACTTCTTGCGACTACTCAAGCTTTAGGCAGCTTAGATATAACTCTAAAACCTGTGTGTATTAGTATTAAGAGAATTAAAGAATTCTTCAATTTAGATGGTGATAATACACTGGGTACAAATATAATGAAAGAACCAATTAATTCAATAGAATTTAAAGATGTTTGTTTTAAATATAATGAAAACAGTGATTTAATATTTGATCATTTAAATGTAAAAATTGAAAAGGGTGACAAGTTATTAATTGATGGTATAAATGGATCAGGAAAATCTACCTTTATAAAATTATTAACAGGTTTATATCAACCTAAAAGTGGAAAGATATTGATTAATAATATGGACTATAATCTAATACATAAAAAAAGTGTTAGAGATAGAATAGGTATAGTATCACAAAATATATTTTTGTTTAAAGGAACTATATTAGAAAACATATTATATGGCCAAACAAATAAAACGAAAGAAGATGTAGTTAAGTTAATGAAAAGATATCATTTAACATCACATCTTAATAGATTTGAGAATGGATTAGATACTATAATTGTACAAGATGGTTCTAGTGTTTCAGGAGGCCAAGCACAATTTATAGCCTTTTTAAGGGCTATCCTCACACAAAGGGATATTATAATATTAGATGAAGCAGCTTCTAATTTACATATTGATACAAGAAATCTTATGTATGAGATACTTCAAAAATACAATCTTTGTAGTATATTAATTATGATTTCACATCAGCAAGATGGCTTGTATTTTCTCAATAAAACATTAGAACTTACACATGAAAATAAAAAGAATGTTGCGAGTAGTAGTATAATTTAATCGTCATGCCTTCATAGAAGGGAGCATCCTAATTATGCCAAAAATGAAACTTATTAATTTTGATACATATAGAAATTCATTAATTTTATTTGAGAACACTGGCGAGATTATATCATTGTCAGCTCATTTTCAATTTTTTGAAGGAAGTGAAAGCTATATTCAAGGTTTTATTGATAATGAACAAGTTATTCACTTTAAATCTAATAATCTTGGTCCGGCTATTTCTATATATCGATTTATGCCTAAGAATATTACCAAATTAATTATATCAAGTGAAAATAGAACACATGGAATGGTCAAATTGTATACTTCAGAAATATAGTTACCATTTAAATTTATAAGTTCTCACCATTTAATAATAGTTAATCATATATATACATTCGGAGCAGGTCTTGAATGAAGTTTTTTCATAACTTGCTCTTTTAAATTACCATTTTTTCTTAATGTGGGGCACCTAATTTATTAATCTGGATTCTTTTTATTTATAGTAAAACTTTGGGTTGCGAAGTATTTTTGCTCAAACCTTATTTCAAAGCTGTAATAATATCATAAAATCTATAATTTAGTATATAAAATTATTAAGAATAATGGTATGATGAAAATAACAAAATACTTCTAAAACTATCTTGCAAAAGGACACGCCTACGCATATATATGCCATAGGTGTGTCCTTTTTCGTTTCCTGTGAATTTCCGGAAAAGAGGAGTAAGGTAATTTGTCTATGAGTCACATACCAATCACAAATATATCTTTGTGGAAAATGGGGAGTCAAAAGAAGAATAAGGGGCGTAAAGTATCAACGTGTCTAAATGTAAAAAGTAATCATTTAGGGCTATGTTTAACGGATATTCAAGGTGGATTCAGATGTGATCATAAAGAAGTGAGTCCGGCAAATAGTTCATTTTTATATTAAGTATAGATGTGCGATACAAGCTTGATTTAGGAGGAAAATATAACATGAAATCTTGGTTTAAGGTTATTTGTATTGCATCATTCATACTTCAAATGACTGCATGCAACAGTTCTAACTAAACCAATATATGATTCGAGACTTGCCCCAACAGTACAAAAGGGAGTACAACAGCACGTAGAAGGGAAAGATATTGTTGATATTCCAGAAGTTTATATGAAGAAACTAAATGGTTTAGAAATGGTCAAAGGAAAGGTAGTGCACATAAAGGATGGAGATCCGATAGACGTAAGCATAGATGGTCAGAAATAGACGGTAAGATTGCTGTTATTGGATACCCCCGAGTTCGTATCACAGAAGAGTCCACTACAAAAGATGTGGAAGGAAGCGTCGTTATTTCTAAAGAAACAATTAAAAAAAGCGTAACATTGGTCTATGATGGTGGCCTAAAAGAGGACAAGTATGGCAGGAAATTGACATATGTATTTTGTGAAGGGATCACTATCAACGAATTAATGGTCAAATCAGGATATGTTATTGTAGCTTACATTTCAAAATCTAACACTTCACTGCTCCCACAAATGCTAGAAAGCGAAAAAGATGAAAAGGCGTCAAAAACTGGTGTGTGGAGCATAAAAGGGTTTGTGGATGAAGAGAAACATCATTATAACCGTAATGATGCGGCTTAGCCCCCTAATCCATTGCAATATAAATATTCGTACAAAATGGAGGTTTTTTGAATGAATGAAAACAAAAGAAATATGCTCTTATCCTTTATTATTTCAATTTTACTTATTTTTGCGAGTCTATCACCTTTTAGTAGTAATGAATATGTGTATGTTATCTTCAAAATTGGTGCTGCAGCTGGTGTAATAAATATTGTTATGATGAGCGTCTTCTTGTATTTTCAAATCAAAAAACGGGACATTTATTAAATTAGTAAAGTGAGATTTAATAGTTTTCCATACTTTTTTTTTAATAAGGGTATGGAAAACTAAAAAGGAGTGTGAAAGGTGAGTCAAGTACCTGGATTTTTGAAGTTTGTTTTAACGAAAGAAAGACGGTATGTATATTTAGCGGTAGCAAAAATGAAAAACAAAAGGGTGAATACACATGTTGTATATAGATTTGGCCCGCTAGCAAAAGCGTTAGAAGCTATGTATGTAACGCATAATGATTTTGAAAATCTTTTCCCTTTAGAATTAAAAGAGAAGGGTTATGACTGGGAAGGTATCAAAGATTGGATACTGCCTACTAAAACAGGGTAACCGAAACACGGAAATAAACCAGTCATATATTAGCAAATGTTTTGCATTTTTAAAAACAGGTGAGGTGAAAATAAGGTGTCGATCATTCAAAAGTATCACATTGCAATTGCTTGGACGATAGCTACTAGTGCAATGCTTATAAGTTTAATTTTTAGTGAATGGATGAAGCTGCCTCCATGTGATTTGTGCTGGTATCAAAGGATGGCTATGTATCCATTAGTATTAATATTGGGTATAGGAATGTATAGAAAAGATCCTAATGTAAGCACGTATGTATTTCCATTTGCGTGTATCGGTTTAATGTTATCTGTATATCAAATTACAATTCAAGCGTTTCCTAATAGTGAGATGCAGATTTGTTCAGTAGGAGTTTCTTGCACAAAAGATTACTTAAATTTATTCGGTTTCATCTCGATACCTATGCTATCTTTTGTTGGGTTTTTAGCTATCATAATACTTCTATATATTAAATCTGATAGGGAGACAAAAGAACACACTAAATAGTGGTTATGAACAATGTGCTCAAGCAAACACAACATATTTAAAAATAGATAATTAAAATAAAAAATAATTATAAAAGGAGAAACTAAAATGACAACAATGCAAGTAAGTGATAACATGTACAAAATCCCAGAGGCGGATGTAGAATTATTAAAGATTATGGCCCATCCAGTTAGATTACAGATCGTGAAAGAACTAGAACGTCGCAAAGTTTGTAATGTAACAGAGTTAACAGATCTATTAAAAGTACCGCAATCAACCGTATCTCAGCATTTATCTAAGATGCGTGGCAAGATTTTACGCTCGGAAAGAAAAGGGTTAGAGATGTACTATCATATTGCGAATTCCAAAGCATGCCAGATTGTTAGTGTGTTAGATTTATAAATAACTTAAACTAAATAGTAGGTTACAGAAATAAACATAAAAAAAGGGCAGCTATGCCAGGCTACTCTTTTTTTATTTGTGATTTTGCATATATTTGCGCGCATTTAGTATAGCAAACATTTTTCTTTTCTATCAAATAAAAAGAGCCTGTATGCATAGGCTAAAATTACGTATGAAAAAGAGATCATGATACTCAATCTCTTTTTCATACAAGGGTTAGAGATTAGTTGCTATTCGACTCATACTCATTTTATGTTTAATGGTTAGAATATTCAATTTAATTATTTATTTCTCAATATGTTTTATTTGTTTTTATATTATAATATACTTAATTCTTTTTATTTATGTATCTCTTTATATTTTCCTGGGGTGAATCCTTTTAATAAGGATTCCTTTTTTATTGTTTCATATAATATAATTCAAATTTAATTTTAAAGTGGAGAATATTAATAATGAAACATCAAAATTTACGGTATTTTATATAGCGACCGTTGAAATTGCTTGTTTATATAGGAATTGTTGCTTTCCATTGCTGGAGATCAGCACTGAAAATTTATCCACAGCAATAATGATTCCAGGTATTCTAACTCCGTTGATTAGGATAATATTTACTATTTTTTGTTCCTCAATTAATTTTTTATAAAAATTGTCTTGTGTATACATTAATAGTTTCCTCCTCTCTTTAAATATTCTAATCTTTTTAAATTCTTCTTATGAATATAAGAGGAATGGAGTAATTATAACATTTCTAGGATGGATTTTTATAAAAAATAAAAGCCCTTACAATGAAGTATGAACTGTACCCCGAATCATGGACACTTAATAAAAGCCCCATGATTTGGGGTGTTTGTGTATTTTTATCAAAAAAACCTCGCTAAAGAAGAGAATTTTTAGAATAAAAGTAAACATATTCTTTATACTCAGCAACGTTCATTTAATTTAATTCAATTAAATAGCGTATACCGACAACGTGTAATAATTGCTAGGGCACTATCTTGCTATGTTGTTTTATTTATTGCTGATGAACCACAGCAAATAAACTTATTGAGTGTTCCAGGAACTCGCGCATAAAGAAGTTAATTGTGTAATTGTTGTTATGCATTCTCAAGAAGTTTTAAAAAATCAAACTGAGTAGTTTATTTAAGTGAATAGAAGTTAGAATAGTTAAGGAAAAGGATACTTTCGTTTTTAATTAACATAATTTTCAAAAATAAAATCTAAGGATGTTAATATTTGTTATATAATATAGTTGTCAAAGTACTACCCCTGTAGTTTCTATGATGAATCGGTAAGATAGTTTGTTTGTCCCATATATTCACCTGATATAAAAAACTTGTAGAGATTCCTGCAAGTTCTTTTTTTTAG
>NZ_MAOE01000114.1 GCF_001884185.1 Bacillus albus | reverse complement strand
CAATGTTATGAAATACATACCTGAAGGGGTTTTTACTGAAGAAGATACAAGAAACTTTGTAAATAAAAATATGGGTGAAAATGCTAAGAACTTTCCTGTGATGCTAATAGATGAAAATATCCTGATTGGTCATATTGTTTTTCATAAATATTTTGGTGAACATACTTATGAGATTGGTTGGGTATTCAATCCTAAATATTTCAATAAAGGATATGCTTCTGAAGCAGCACAAGCTACATTGAAATATGGGTTTAAGGAAATGAAATTACATAGAATTATAGCTACATGTCAGCCAGAAAATACCCCATCATATCGAGTGATGGAGAAAATTGGAATGAGGAGAGAAGGCTATTTCAAGAAGTGTATACCCCATGGAAATGAATGGTGGGATGAATATTATTACGCTATTTTAGAAGAAGAGTAGTGTTTCAGAGTGCATTATTTAAATCAAAATCACAATTTAAATTGTGATTTTGATTTTTGAGAATCGCTTGGTGTATAAAATCGTTAAAACATGCCATTGTTGAAGTATTCTGGCTCAGGGTTTTTGATATAAATCCGTGTATTCAGCTTCAACCGCGAGATGTAGTAAACTCCTTTATCATGAATAGTTTGTAAGTCTCCTAAATCAAAGTAACCAAGATCTCGTAAACACAAATCGCCCGCCTCTATGGTTTCAAGGCAGTTGGTACCGTATGTTTTATCATTATTCTTTCCTGATCCAAGCTGCACGTTAAGGAATTGACCACTAAGCAAATCATATTCTAATTGAATTTTCACGCCTGCCGTATTACTACTCCCACCGCAACCTTGATAGTCAGTGGCGAATTGATTAGGCAACTGAAATACTGTTGCATCTAGAATACGGATACGATTGAAAGTAGAGATTATATGTGCAGAAAGTGAGTGATTTGAACAGAGTTTTTGTGTGAGAAGAGAAGTAAAGACTTCTCGAAGAAAGGCGACAGCTGCTGGATTAAAGCGTTGATTCAGTCCTTTTGGGCTCATTAGTACCCCCAGTAGAAGTTTCTAACCGACTGCACAATTGTGCTAGCGATTTCCTGACTGAGCCATACGCAAAGGGCAATGAGTTCGTTAGCTTGATATTTACTGGATTGCTGTACAAAGCCAACTTGTCTGGCGATGTCTTGTAGGACTACTGGAGATAGAAAGCATTGTAATTCTTCAGAAAGCGAGAAATCCATAAAAAAACGCCATCCTTTCCTATGATTCTACAGAAAGAATAGCGTATTTTTTCATTCTAGGGGGTATTTCTTTTTATTAGCTTGATAGCGATGTGGAAGGCTAAAAAATACTAAAAACTAATACCATTCTTTTTAATAAGTTGATAACAAACGTAAATCGTAATGATTATTATTTATTGCGAATTTCGAAAAGATGTATTATACTAGGTTCGCAAACTAAAACGTAATCATTACGTTTTGTGTTGAAAGGATATTTTCTTCATAGAATTGGAGGAAATAAACTTGGAAAAAAGAAAAGAGGAGAATTTCATGCCAAAGAATTTAACTATGTTTTCATTCCTACTTATTTTCACTTTAATTTTTGCTGGATGTTCTAATAAAAAAGAAGATGCAGTAAAAAAAGAGGAGAAACTTTCTGTGTATACAACTATTTTCCCACTTGCTGATTTCGTAAAAAAAATCGGTGGTGACTATATAACGGTTAAAGCAATCTATCCACCTGGTGCAGATTCTCATACATTTGAACCAAGCCAAAAACAAACAGTGAAAGTTGCAAAAGCCGATTTATTCATTTATAACGGTGCAGAATTAGAACCGTTTGCTGAAAAAATGGAAAAAACATTACAAAAAGAAAATGTTAAAATTGTAAATGCATCAAAAGGCATCGAACTGCGTGCCGCAACCGAAGATGAACACCATGATCATGGAGATGGACATAAAGAACATGAACATCATCACGATAAAGACCCACACTTGTGGTTAGATCCTATACTAGCTATGAAACAAGCTGAAAAAATCAAAGATGCTCTTGTAGAATTACAGCCTGATTATAAACAAGAATTCGAAAAGAATTTTGCAGCACTTCAAACTAAATTTACAGATTTAGACGATCGATTTAAAGCTGCTGTAGCAAATGCAAAAACGAAAGAAATTTTAGTTTCCCATGCAGCCTATGGCTACTGGGAACAACGCTATGGTTTAAAACAAATTCCTATTGCTGGGATTTCAGCTTCTGATGAACCATCTCAAAAAAAGCTTGCTGAAATTACAAAAACAGTTAAAGAATACGGTCTAAAATACATTTTATTCGAAACGTTTTCTACTCCAAAAGTAGCATCAGTTATTCAGAAAGAAACTGGTACAAAAGTGTTACGCTTAAATCATCTTGCTACTATTTCTGAAGACGATGCCAAGAATAATAAAGATTACTTCACTTTAATGGAAGAAAACGTGAATACTTTAAAAGAAGCAACACAATTCGCATCAGTTGCAGAAAAGCCTTCTGAAAAACATGAGCAAACAACTGAAAGTCATACACATGAAAATGAACACGATCACAGTCATAACCATAGTCATGCTCATGATAAATCAACAGAAAGAATTTATGAAGGGTATTTTGAAGACAATCAAGTGAAGGATCGACCACTTTCCGATTGGAAAGGAGACTGGCAATCTGTATATCCGTATTTACAAGATGGAACGCTTGATGAGGTATTTGCTCACAAAGCGAAACATGAAGGTAAAATGTCAGCCAAAGAATATAAGGAGTATTATAATGAAGGATATCAAACAGATGTGAACCGTATCGTGATTCAAGGAGATACTGTAACATTCTACAAAAACAAAGAAGAATATTCTGGTAAGTATATCTATGATGGGTACAAAATTTTGACATATGATGCAGGGAATAGAGGTGTAAGATACATATTTAAACTAGCAGAAAAAACAGAAGAGGTTCCTCAGTATATTCAATTCAGTGATCATGGTATTTATCCGAATAAAGCTGGTCACTACCACTTGTATTGGGGTGACAATCGTGAAACTTTATTTGATGAAATGATACACTGGCCTACCTTCTACCCATCGGATATGAATGGACATGATATTGTGCATGAAATGACGGCACATTAAATTAGGAGTCATGATAATTACTTCTTTGAACAAAGTATAAAATTCAAAGATTATCAATCTAGAATTATATTTTTTATAGTAACAAATGATTTAATGAGATTAGGAGTATAAAATAACTAAATATTTAACGATAGTAAGAGCGTGTTTTAATAACAATTTTTAAAACACGCTTTTTTATTTACTCTGTTATTAAGTTTATTCCAGATGTATCATTTACGCTTGAAATACTACAAATTACTTTTTTGTATTCAATCGCTTTAGCAAATGTAGAGTAATTTGAATCTAACTAATAGCATCTATCGTAAATGACATTATAGGAGTCACCCATAGCCGCCAAGCTAACAATCGATATATCCCAAAAATAAAAAATTTAAGCTTTATCCAGTAAAGTACTTCTAAAATTTTCGTTTTGGGGGTAATTGTTTTTCTTAGCTTGATGGGCATGTGACGGTACCCCAAATATAAAAAACACCTTATAGTGAACTGAACCCAAAAAGTTAGACAAATATCTTAAGCAGCTAATAAGGATTGAACTCTGTATTGCACAGGAGACAATCCTTTTAGTTTTGTTTTAATTCTTTTGTGATTGTAGTAATGAATATAATTTTCTAATTCTATTTTAAAGTGTTCCATGCTATCAAATTCTTTAAGATAAAGTAATTCAGACTTTAATAAGCCAAAGAAATTTTCCATGACTGCATTATCTAAGCAATTTCCCTTACGGGACATACTTTGGAGAACGTTATGTTTTTTAAGCGACTGATGATATTGTCGCATTTGATAATGCCAACCTTGATCCGAGTGTAAAATAGGAGTTTCCTTATCATTTAAACGTTGAAACGCCTTATTTAACAGGGAATAGGCAGGTCTATGTTCTATATTGTAAGCTATAATTTCTCCATTATATAAGTCTAAAATGGATGATAGGTATAGTTTTTTTACTATGTAAGTGGAACTCTGTCACATCTGTTACCCATTTTTCATTTGGTTTTGATGCGTGAAAATTACGCTTTAAAATATTAGGAGCGAATTTCCCGACAGTCCCTTTATATGAACGATATTTTTTTAATCGAACAAGACATTTTAATCCCAGGACATTCATTAAACGTCGCACAGTTTTATGATTTAATACATGACCTCGATTACATAATTCTAATGTGATACGACGATAACCATACCTCCCAAAATTCTCACTAAAGATCTCTTTCATTAATTCTTTGACTTTCTTATATTTATCTGGACGTTTCGCTTGTTTCATCCAGTAATAGTACGTACTATGAGCGATATTAGCGACTTTCACAAGGTCAACGACCTTGTATTTATGCCTTAATTCATACATTACTTCCGCTCTGTCTTGATCTGTGATTTGTTCTTTTTCTGAACTAAGGCATTTAACTTTTTTAAATAATCATTTTCCATACTTGACACTCCCACGGCTAAAGCCGCAAGTCCTACACCTTACGGTGTAACGGATGGGATTCTTGAATGACTAACCGT
>NZ_MAOE01000113.1 GCF_001884185.1 Bacillus albus | reverse complement strand
CTCCATTGAATTTGCATACTTAGTATGCGAATTCAGGAGGTGTTTTTTTCATGTACCACTATTCGGGTTCACTTCACAATGCCTAGGTTTTTTGTTTTAAAAGATAATGTTATTATTTTTTTGAATATGTACGGATGATGTAAGATAAAAATGCAATTTTTGTATATCTTTTTTTTGCACAATGTTTGTAAAAGTTGTACCATTATAAACAAGGTAACTAACGTTGCTGTTCTTGTTTAATGAAAGGTGATTACGAAGTTGAAAGATACATTTGTTGAGAAGGTAGATGACTTTGTAAAGCAGCATGATGTATTAAAGGAATGTTCAACAATTGTTGTAGGGGTTTCTGGTGGTCCTGACTCTTTGGCTCTTTTATATTATTTGTTAGAAAAAAGGGCAGCAAAACAGTTTAAAATTGTAGTGGCACATGTGGATCATATGTTTAGAGGTGACGAATCTCATGAGGACCTACAGTTTGTGCAGGAACTTTGTAAAGGACTGGGAGTTATTTGCGAAACAATAAGGATTAATGTGTCGCAATATCAACAGCAATACGGGATGAATGCACAGGTTGCTGCTAGAGAATGCAGATATGCATTTTTGGAAAGAATAATGAAGAAATATGATGCGAGATATGTAGCCCTTGGACATCATGGTGATGATCAAGTAGAGACGATTTTAATGCGCCTTGTACGAGGGAGTACTCCGAAAGGATATGCAGGAATTGCAGTGAAGCGTCCTTTTCATAATGGGTATTTAATTAGGCCGTTACTTGGAGTAACGAAGGAAGAAATTGTTGATTACTGTCATAAGCTGAAAGTAATTCCACGTATAGATCCAAGTAATAAAAAGGAATTATATACAAGGAATCGATTACGTAAATATGTTCTCCCTCATTTGAAAGAAGAAAATTCACAGGTGCATGAGAAATTCCAAAAATTTAGCATGCAGATGCAAGAGGATGAGGCGTATTTGCAGGAATTAGCATTTGAGAAAATGAATAAAGTAATTACGAAAAAAAGTGATAAACAAATTAGCTTATCAATTCCTGCCTTTGAATCCATGTCTATGCCTTTACAAAGAAGAGGGATTCAACTAATATTAAACTATCTTTATGAATATAAGATTCCATCTTCTCTTTCCTCTATACATATTGACAAAGTGATTGAGTTTTTTAAGCGGACACAACCTTCGGGTTCACTTGATTTCCCAGGTGATTTAAAAATTGTCCGTGCATACGAGGAGTGTAGCTTTGGATTTAAACAAGAAATTGTTTCTCCTTTTTTACAAGATTTATCAGTGCCCGGGACAATTACGCTATCGAACGGGGATAAGCTTGTAACAGAGGTGAGCGAAGATATACCAAGTAACATGAATGAAACAGTTTTTGTTGCTAAGTATAATGATATATCATATCCACTTCGTATTCGTTCTAGAGAAAATGGAGATCGCATGTCAATACAAGGTATGAATGGCACTAAAAAGATAAAAACTATTTTTATCGAAGCGAAAGTACCAAGAGAAAAAAGAGAAGAATGGCCGGTCGTTTGTGATGCAAGTGGGAATATTATTTGGTTACCCTTGTTGAAGCGATCTGCATTTGCTATCTCGAAAGAGACAGCAAAGAAGGATAAATATATGATTATTCACTACAAAAGCAAGGAGTCTTCCGGGAGGATAATGAAATGATGAATCAAGATATCGAAAAAGTATTAATTTCTGAAGAACAAATACAAGAAAAGGTGCTCGAATTAGGCGCGGTTATTGCAGAGGATTATAAAAACACAGTACCTCTTGCGATCGGTGTACTAAAGGGTGCAATGCCATTCATGGCGGATTTATTAAAGAGAACAGATACATATCTTGAAATGGATTTTATGGCTGTATCTAGTTACGGTCACTCAACTGTTTCAACAGGCGAAGTGAAAATTTTAAAAGACCTTGATACTTCTGTAGAAGGTCGCGATATTTTAATCGTTGAAGATATTATTGATAGCGGTCTTACGCTAAGCTACTTAGTAGACCTATTTAAATATCGTAAAGCGAAGTCTGTAAAAATTGTTACGTTATTAGATAAACCAACAGGCCGTAAGGTAGATTTGAAAGCGGATTATGTTGGATTTACTGTACCGCATGAATTTGTTGTAGGGTATGGATTAGATTATAAAGAGCAGTACCGTAATCTTCCTTATGTAGGAGTATTAAAACCAAGCGTTTACTCAAATTAATTAAATACAGGCGTCACAATTGTATAGGAAAGTTTTTCTATGTTACGATTTACTATAGTGTTTATGCCGTGAGAGGAGGTTAGGAATGAATCGTATCTTCCGTAATACCATCTTTTATTTACTGATATTCCTAGTAGTAATTGGAATCGTGAGCTATTTTAATGGTTCGACACAAAAAACGACATCAGTTAGCTACGATAAATTCATTACTAAACTAGAAAAAGGTGAAGTGCGTAATGTGCAACTTCAACCGAAAAATGGTGTATTTGAAGTAAAAGGACAATTTAATAACTCTAGCCAGGGAGAACAATTTGTTACTTATGCACCAAATACTGAGGAATTACAAAAGAAAATTAATGAAAAAGCGCAAGGTGCTGAAGTTAAGTATCAACCAGCAGAAGAAACAAGTGCTTGGGTAACATTCTTTACTTCTATCATTCCGTTTGTCATTATCTTCATTTTATTCTTCTTCTTATTAAACCAAGCTCAGGGCGGCGGTAGCCGTGTTATGAACTTCGGGAAAAGTAAGGCGAAGTTATATAATGACGAAAAGAAAAAAGTTCGTTTCAGAGATGTTGCTGGAGCGGATGAAGAGAAACAAGAGCTTGTTGAGGTAGTTGAATTCTTGAAAGATCCTCGCAAGTTCGCTGAAGTTGGTGCCCGTATTCCTAAGGGTGTTCTGTTAGTGGGACCTCCAGGTACAGGTAAAACTTTATTAGCACGTGCTGTTGCAGGTGAGGCGGGCGTTCCGTTCTTCTCTATCAGTGGTTCTGACTTCGTAGAGATGTTTGTCGGTGTCGGTGCATCACGTGTACGTGATTTATTCGAAAATGCAAAGAAAAATGCTCCTTGTATCATTTTCATTGATGAAATTGATGCAGTAGGTCGTCAACGTGGCGCAGGTCTTGGTGGTGGCCATGATGAGCGTGAGCAAACGTTGAATCAATTACTTGTTGAAATGGATGGATTCGGTGCAAACGAAGGTATTATTATCATCGCTGCGACAAACCGTCCTGATATTCTTGATCCAGCATTATTACGTCCAGGTCGTTTTGACCGTCAAATTACAGTAGATCGTCCAGATGTAAATGGTCGTGAAGCTGTACTGAAAGTACATGCTCGTAATAAACCGCTTGATGAGAATATCAACTTAAGAGCAATTGCAACTCGTACGCCAGGATTCTCTGGTGCCGATCTTGAAAACTTATTAAATGAAGCTGCTTTAGTAGCTGCACGTCAAGATAAGAAGAAAATTGATATGAGTGACATTGACGAAGCGACGGATCGTGTTATTGCAGGTCCGGCTAAGAAAAGTCGTGTTATCTCTGAAAAAGAACGTAATATCGTTGCTTTCCATGAAGCGGGTCACACTGTAATTGGTGTTGTTCTTGATGAAGCTGATGTCGTTCATAAAGTAACAATTGTCCCTCGTGGTCAAGCTGGTGGATATGCAGTAATGCTTCCGAAAGAAGATCGTTACTTCATGACAAAACCAGAGTTACTGGATAAAATCACTGGTTTACTTGGTGGTCGAGTAGCTGAGGAGATTGTATTTGGTGAAGTGAGTACAGGTGCTCACAATGACTTCCAACGTGCGACTGGCATTGCAAGACGTATGGTTACGGAATTCGGTATGAGTGATA
Source organism: Bacillus albus (assembly GCF_001884185.1). Lineage (GTDB taxonomy): Bacteria > Bacillota > Bacilli > Bacillales > Bacillaceae_G > Bacillus_A > Bacillus_A albus. The sequence goes on along the minus strand of NZ_MAOE01000113.1, from coordinate 11,267 downwards.
AGCTTGGACCAATGCAATTTGGTAGTTCACAAGGTGGTCAAGTGTTCTTAGGAAGAGACTTCCATTCAGAACAAAACTACAGTGATGCAATTGCACACGAAATCGATGTGGAAATGCAAACGATTATGAAAGAATGTTATGCTCGTGCAAAAGACATTCTTACTGAAAATCGTGATAAACTAGATCTTATTGCAAAAACGTTACTTGAAGTAGAAACGTTAGATGCAGAGCAAATCAATCACTTATGTGATTACGGCAGATTGCCAGAACGTCCAACATCTTCAGCTGATGTGAAAGTAAATATTAACATGAAGAAGGACGATGAAGAATCAGAAGATAAGTAAGAGATGAAGGAGTGACGATAGTCACTCCTTTTTTTATTTGTGGAACGAAATGAAGAAGAAAAAGAAATTAAATAAATCTGGTATTAAAAATTGAAATAGTGCGTAATCTTTTTGTAAAATGATGAGGATAGAAAAGCTGATTATATAAGTATGTGTGATATGATGTTTTTATAAGTTTTATACATACTGCACAAATATAGATTAAATAAGATAAGTGGTGAGAATATGATTTTTGTATTGGATGTAGGGAACACAAATGCTGTACTAGGCGTGTTTGAAGAGGGGGAACTTCGTCAACATTGGCGCATGGAAACAGATCGTCATAAGACAGAAGATGAGTATGGAATGCTTGTAAAACAGTTGCTTGAGCATGAGGGTCTTTCGTTTGAAGATGTGAAAGGGATTATCGTGTCTTCAGTCGTACCACCAATTATGTTTGCTTTAGAGCGCATGTGTGAAAAATATTTTAAAATTAAACCGCTTGTAGTAGGTCCTGGAATAAAAACGGGGCTAAATATTAAATATGAAAATCCACGTGAAGTAGGCGCGGACCGAATTGTAAATGCAGTAGCAGGAATCCACTTATATGGAAGCCCACTTATTATTGTCGATTTCGGTACGGCTACTACATATTGTTATATTAACGAAGAAAAGCATTATATGGGTGGCGTTATTACGCCGGGAATTATGATTTCAGCAGAGGCTTTATATAGTAGAGCGGCAAAACTTCCACGTATTGAAATTACAAAACCAAGTAGTGTTGTTGGAAAGAATACGGTAAGTGCGATGCAATCTGGTATTCTTTACGGTTATGTGGGACAAGTGGAAGGTATTGTTAAGCGTATGAAAGAGGAAGCTAAACAAGAACCGAAAGTTATTGCAACAGGTGGATTGGCGAAATTAATTTCAGAAGAATCGAATGTAATTGATGTTGTAGATCCATTCTTAACGTTAAAAGGCTTGCATATGTTATACGAACGTAATGCAAATTTACAGCATGAGAAAGGTGAATAAATGAGTATGAAAGATTATTTAGTAAAAGCGTTAGCGTTTGACGGAGAAGTGCGTGCATATAGTGTACGTACTACAAACACGGTAAGTGAGGCACAAAGACGTCATGATACATGGAGAACAGCTTCAGCAGCACTTGGTCGTTCTTTAACTGCAGGTACAATGATGGGCGCAATGTTAAAAGGTGACCAAAAGCTGACGATTAAGGTAGAAGGCAATGGCCCTATTGGTCCTATCTTAGTAGATGCTCATGCAAATGGGGATGTACGTGGTTATGTAACGAATCCGCATGTTGACTTTGAAGGAACGGAACAAGGGAAATTGCGTGTATATCAAGCGGTAGGTAATGAAGGATTTGTAACAGTAATTAAAGATATTGGTATGCGCGAGCCGTTTATTGGTCAATCTCCAATTGTTTCAGGAGAATTAGGAGAAGACTTCACGTATTATTTTGCGGTTTCTGAGCAGACTCCTTCGTCTGTAGGTGTTGGTGTACTTGTAAATGGAGACGACAGCATATTAGCGGCAGGTGGATTTATCCTTCAAATTATGCCAGGTGCACAGGAAGAAACAATTTCGTTCATTGAAGATCGTTTGCAGAAGATTCCTCCTGTATCAACGTTGATTGAACAAGGGCTTTCTCCAGAAGAGTTACTGCATGCAGTTCTTGGAGAAGATAAAGTAAAAGTATTAGAAACAATGGATGTTCAATTTAATTGTACATGCTCACGTGAACGTATTGAGAGTGTGTTGATTAGTTTAGGTAAAACAGAGTTAGAGCAAGTTCGTGAAGAAGAGGAAGAGACGGAAGTTCATTGTCATTTCTGTAATGAGAGATACAAGTTCTCTAAAGAAGATATTACAAATTTAATTGAGAATTTGTAATAAGGAAATTAAGGGGTTTTACCCCCCTAAATGGATTGACAAACAGGGAATTTTCTGACAAAATCTAAATATAGATAAAACCAATAAAAATACTCGGTGTTAGGAGTGACAGGAATGCGAGTGGCACAATCAGTTTCAGAATTAATCGGGAAAACGCCGATCGTTAAGTTGAACCGCATCGTAGAATCAGACAGCGCAGATATATACTTAAAATTAGAATTTATGAATCCAGGAAGCAGCGTTAAAGATCGTATTGCATTAGCTATGATTGAAGATGCTGAAAAAAAGGGATTATTAAAAGAAGGCGATACAATCATTGAGCCAACAAGTGGTAACACAGGAATTGGTTTAGCGATGGTAGCAGCTGCTAAAGGATATAAGGCGATTTTAGTAATGCCAGAAACAATGAGTATTGAGCGTCGTAATCTATTACGTGCTTATGGTGCAGAATTAGTATTGACTCCAGGACCAGAAGGAATGGGTGGAGCAATTCGTCAAGCGACTGAATTAGCAAAAGAGCATGGCTACTTTATACCACAACAATTCAAAAACCAATCGAATCCAGAAATTCATCGTTTAACAACAGGTCCAGAAATTGTTGAACAAATGGGTGATCAATTAGATGCATTTATTGCAGGTATTGGTACAGGTGGAACGATTACTGGTGCTGGTGAAGTACTGAAGGAAGCGTATAAAGGTATTAAAATTTATGCAGTAGAACCTGCGGATTCACCAGTACTATCTGGTGGGAAACCAGGTCCACATAAAATCCAAGGAATTGGAGCGGGATTCGTCCCAGAGACGTTGGATGTAGAAGTATACGATGAAATTGTTCAAGTGAAAACAGAACAAGCGTTTGAGTACGCGAGAAGAGTGGCGAAAGAAGAAGGTATTTTAGTCGGTATCTCTTCTGGAGCAGTTATTTATGCAGCAACAGAAATTGCGAAAAAGTTAGGTAAAGGGAAAAAGGTACTTGTTATTATCCCAAGTAACGGTGAACGTTATTTAAGTACACCACTTTATCAATTTGAGTCTTAATTATATGTGATTGAAAAAAGCATCCTTGAAAAAGGATGCTTTTTCTTTTTGGATTGGAAATAGGAAAAGAGTGAATGACTAGAAAACTTCATGTAAAATAAGATGTAGTATAATTAATTTATTTTCACTAGCCTTCGGGTATAACCCTTCTGCATACATAATAAGTGTAGTTTGAAGTGGCTACTTTAAGAGGGTGGGATAAAAGAAGACGGGGTGTTGATATGCAACGAAGAAAATCTTTAGCGCTTTCTATTCCATATCAGTTAGATTTCTTTAAGCAATATAAGTTTCTTTCTAAGGATAAACCGCAACATATTTTGTTAGAGAGTGGACGTGGCGGTCGTTATAACATTGTGGGGTTGAACCCAGTAGCGGTAATCCGTGGGAAGGGTGAAACGTTACATATAAGTGAAAGTGGTAAGGAAACAATAAAGCAAGGAAATCCATTAGATTTAATGCAGGAATATATGGAGCGATGGAAAACGGACTATAATCCGGAGTACCCGCCATTTCAAGGTGGTGCAATTGGTTACTTTAGTTATGATTGCATCCGTTATATTGAAAAACTTCCTTCTCTTGCAGAGGATGACATTAATATACCTGATATATTCTTTTTGTTATTTGACGATGTATTTGTGTATGATCAAGAAGAAAAAGTATTATGGATTATTACACATTATGTAGATCAGTATGAAGAGGCACAAGAGCGACTAAATGAGTGGAAGATTCTTTGGGCGACAGGAGCGCCGGAAGTGACTATACCATTTGCGTGCCCTGAAAAGAAAAGTGAAGCAGTTGCTTTTACTGAAGAAAGCTTTATGAAGGCAGTTGAATGTATTCAAGAATATATTGGTGCTGGTGATGTGTTCCAAGTAAACTTGTCGACGAGACAAGAAAGAACGTTACAAACACACCCGCTAGAAATTTATACAAGTCTTCGTGAAATTAATCCATCTCCATATATGGGTTACTTGGAGCTTGGGGATTTCCAAATTGTTAGTGGGTCGCCAGAGTTGTTAATTAAGAAACAAGGAACCGAAGTAAGTACAAGACCAATCGCTGGAACGAGATCTAGAGGGTCAAATGCGCAAGAAGATGAAGCGTTAGCAAGGGAATTAATTGAGAACGAAAAAGAAAGAGCAGAGCACGTCATGCTTGTAGATTTAGAACGAAATGATTTAGGGCGCGTTTGTAAATATGGTACGGTAGAAGTAGATGAATTTATGGTAATTGAGAAATACTCACATGTTATGCATATTGTTTCTAATGTGCGTGGTGAGGTAGAAGAAGATAAAGATGCTTTTGATTTAGTGAAGGCTGTATTCCCTGGGGGGACAATTACTGGTGCTCCGAAAATACGTACGATGGAAATTATTGAAGAATTAGAACCTGTTCGCCGAGGGATTTATACAGGTTCAATTGGATGGATCGGTTATTCTGGAGATACAGAATTGAATATTGTAATTAGAACACTTCTTGCTAAAGATGGAAAAGCGCATGTACAAGCAGGAGCGGGGATTGTAATTGATTCAAATCCGGAAAATGAATATAAAGAGTCGCTGAAAAAGGCGATTGCTTTATGGCGTGCAAAAGAACGTAGCGAAGAAACGGTTAGGTGAGAGAAATGATATTAATGATTGATAATTATGATTCTTTTACATTTAATTTAGTGCAGTTTCTTGGAGAACTTGGACAAGAGCTCGTTGTTAAACGTAACGATGAAGTGACTATTTCAGATATTGAGAATATGAAACCAGACTTTTTAATGATTTCGCCAGGTCCATGTAGTCCAAATGAAGCAGGAATTAGTATGGAGGTTATTCGATACTTTGCTGGAAAGATTCCAATTTTTGGGGTTTGTCTAGGGCATCAATCTATTGCGCAAGTGTTTGGTGGAGAGGTTGTTCGTGCCGAGCGATTAATGCATGGGAAAACTTCGCCTATGCATCATGATGGAAAGACAATTTTTTCGGATATTCCTAATCCATTTACTGCGACGCGCTATCATTCCCTTATCGTTAAGAAAGAGACGTTACCGGAATGCTTAGAGGTAACATCTTGGACAGAAGAAGGGGAAATTATGGCGCTCCGTCATACAACATTGCCGATTGAAGGTGTACAGTTCCATCCGGAATCTATTATGACTTCTCACGGGAAAGAGTTATTGCAGAATTTCATTCGGAAATACAGCCCAAGTGTGACATCATGTTAATTTACGTAAATGGTCAGTATGTAGAAGCGAATGAAGCGAGAATTTCGCCGTATGACCATGGTTATTTATATGGTCTTGGAGTTTTTGAGACGTTTCGTATTTATAATGGTCATCCTTTCTTATTGGATGATCATTATGACCGTTTAGTACATGCGCTGGATACATTGCAAATTAAATGGGTGATGACGAAAGATGAAGTAATGCTTATTTTGCAGAATTTACTCGTTAAGAATAAATTAGAGAATGCGTATGTCCGTTTTAATGTATCAGCGGGTATAGATGAAATTGGATTGCAAACAGAAATGTATGAAGAGCCGTCTATTATTGTTTTTATAAAACCTTTAGCAGCCCCGGGAGATGTAGTGGAAAAAGAAGGGGTTATTTTAAAACAAGTGCGTAATACACCAGAGGGTGCATCTCGCTTGAAGTCTCACCATTATTTAAATAACATTTTAGGAAAACGTGAAATTGGAAATGTTGCGAATAAAGAAGGTATTTTCCTTACTGAAACAGGTTATGTTGCAGAGGGTATTGTTTCGAATCTCTTTTTTGTGAAGGATGATATTTTATATACACCCTCGCTCGAAACAGGGATTTTAAATGGCATCACTCGTGCGTTTATAATAAAGATTGCTGAAGAACTAGGCATAGAAGTGAAGGAAGGTTTCTTTACAAAAGATGAATTGCTTTCAGCTGATGAAGTCTTCGTAACAAACTCGATTCAAGAAATTGTTCCGCTTAATCGTATAGAGGAGCAAGATTTCCCGGGTAAAGTAGGGATGGTTACAAAAAGATTTATGAATCATTATGAAATGCAGAGAGAGAAATTGTGGAGCAGAAATGAATTGCGAAGAGGAGATGTGTAGTTTGAAGTGGGATTATGATTTGCGCTGCGGCGAATATACATTGAACTTAAATGAAAAAACGTTAATTATGGGGATTTTAAATGTAACGCCAGATTCGTTTTCTGATGGCGGGAGTTACAACGAGGTAGAGGCTGCAGTGCGCCATGCGAAAGAAATGCGAGATGAAGGTGCTCATATTATTGATATCGGCGGTGAATCTACTCGTCCGGGTTTTGCTAAAGTATCAGTGGAAGAAGAAATAAAACGAGTTGTTCCAATGATTCAGGCTGTTTCAAAAGAAGTAAAATTACCTATTTCTATCGATACGTATAAAGCTGAAGTTGCAAAACAAGCAATCGAAGCGGGTGCTCATATTATTAATGACGTTTGGGGAGCTAAGGCGGAACCGAAAATTGCTGAAGTTGCAGCTCATTACGATGTACCTATTATTTTAATGCATAATCGCGATAATATGAATTACCGCAATTTAATGGCTGATATGATTGCTGATTTATATGACAGTATTAAAATTGCTAAAGATGCTGGCGTGCGAGATGAGAATATCATTTTAGACCCAGGTATCGGTTTTGCTAAAACGCCTGAACAAAATTTAGAAGCGATGCGTAATTTAGAACAGTTAAACGTACTAGGTTATCCTGTTCTCTTAGGTACTTCAAGAAAATCCTTTATTGGGCATGTACTAGATTTACCGGTAGAGGAACGTCTTGAGGGAACGGGAGCTACCGTTTGTCTCGGTATTGAAAAGGGCTGTGAGTTTGTTCGTGTTCATGATGTGAAGGAAATGGCGCGTATGGCTAAGATGGTGGATGCGATGATTGGTAAGGGGGTAAAGTAATTGGATAAAATTTATATTCATGATATGGAGTTTTACGGTTATCATGGTGTATTCCCAGAGGAAAATAAATTGGGCCAGAGATTTAAAGTGGACTTAACGGTAGAATTGGATTTGAAGCAGGCAGGAGAAAGTGATGACTTAGAGCATTCTGTCAATTATGGGGAGCTTTTTGAGTTATGTAGAAAAGTTGTTGAAGATAGAACGTATAAGCTTGTAGAGAGCATTGCTGAAAATATTGCTGCAGATATATTGAAACAATATGAGAGTATTTCAAGATGTACAATAAAGGTGATTAAACCGGATCCACCGATACCGGGACATTATCGTGCTGTAGCAGTGGAAATTACGAGAGAACGTCCATGAATAATATAGCGTACATTGCACTAGGCTCAAATATTGGAGAGCGTTATACGTATTTAACTGAAGCGATTCAGTTTCTAAATAAAAATCCTTATATCCAAGTTGAGGATGTTTCATCTGTATATGAAACGGAACCAGTTGGCTATACTGACCAAAATTCCTTTTTAAATCTAGTTATAAAAATTTCTACCAATTTATCACCGCAAGAATTATTGAAAATCACGCAAAAAGTAGAAAATGACCTAGGAAGAAAAAGGGAAATCAGGTGGGGTCCGAGGACTATCGACCTTGACATTTTACTATATAATCAAGAAAATATTGAAACAGAGAATCTTATTGTTCCGCATCCGCGGATGTTCGAAAGAGCTTTTGTTATCGTTCCGTTGTTAGAGATTAATCAAGATATAAAACAAAACATTTCACGTTCACAAGTAGAAGAAATGAAAAGGCGAGAGGGAGTAACGGTATGGAAGCAGAAAAATGGGGAAGACGCATTCGTGCTTTTCGAAAGCTAAAAGGTTATACGCAAGAAGGTTTTGCGAAAGAATTAGGGGTATCTGTATCTGTTTTAGGTGAAGTTGAGAGAGGGAATCGATCGCCTTCCCAAGATTTTGTAGTGGAAGTTGCTAAAGCATTAAAGGTCTCGATAGATGAGTTAATGCCAAAGTGACCAGGAAGGAAGGAGTAAATCGAGTGTTAAAAATCGCAAATATTGAGATGAAAAATCCAGTTGTATTAGCACCGATGGCGGGAGTGTGTAACTCTGCATTCCGTTTGACAGTAAAAGAATTTGGTGCAGGTCTAGTTTGTGCCGAAATGGTAAGTGATAAGGCAATACTACTGAATAATAAAAGAACATTAGATATGTTATATATTGATGAGAGAGAAAAGCCATTAAGTTTACAGATTTTTGGTGGAGAGAAAGAAACTCTTGTAGATGCTGCGAAATATGTAGATCAATATACGACAGCAGACATCATTGATATAAATATGGGGTGCCCGGTACCGAAAATTGTTAAGTGTGATGCAGGAGCAAAGTGGCTACTAGACCCAAATAAAATATATGAAATGGTAGCGGCAGTTGTAGATGCTGTAAAAAAACCAGTTACAGTTAAAATGCGTATTGGTTGGGATGAGGATCATATTTTCGCAATCGAGAATGCAAAAGCTGTTGAGCGTGCTGGCGGACAAGCGGTAGCAGTTCATGGACGTACACGAGTACAAATGTATGAGGGGAAAGCGGATTGGGATATTATTAAACAAGTAAAGCAAGCTGTAAATATCCCGGTTATCGGAAATGGTGATGTCGCAACTCCACAAGATGCAAAACGCATGATTGATGAAATTGGTGTAGATGGCGTTATGATTGGTCGCGCTGCCCTTGGAGATCCTTGGATGATTTATCGTACGGTAAAGTATTTAGAGACAGGTGAATTAATGCCGGAACCGACAGTACGTGAGAAAATTGACGTATGTATGTTGCATCTAGATCGTCTAATCGATTTAAAGAACGAAAGTGTCGCTGTAAGAGAGATGAGAAAGCATGCAGCTTGGTATTTAAAAGGTATTCGTGGTAATGCAAATGTACGTAATGGTATAAATGCTTGTAATACGCGTGAAGACCTTGCGAATGTATTAGGTGTATTTGTAGAAGAAGTAGAAGCGAAACAACAAACAATTCACGTTGGTTAATAATAGATAGGGAAGATTGACATTCTTCTATACACTTCCTATAATTACGTGAAAGAAAGAAGAACTGCCAGTTAGTCGCTGGCAGTTTTTCTAGTTGAGTAGAAAATGCTATACTGTATATATTGTAAAAATTAATAGAGCTGGAGTGATATCAATACCATGGATAACATGAACCACGAAGAATTAAACGACCAATTGCTTGTTCGTCGTGAAAAGCTACATAACTTACGTGAGCAAGGAATCGATCCGTTCGGTAAACGATTTGAACGTACAAATGCAACAAATGACTTATTAAGCTTATATGGAGAGTTCTCTAAAGAAGAATTAGAAGAGAAAGAAATCTCTGTTTCTATCGCTGGTCGTATTATGACAAAGCGTGGTAAAGGAAAAGCTGGATTTGCGCATATTCAAGATTTACATGGACAAGTTCAAATTTATGTTCGTAAAGATGCTGTTGGAGATGAAGAGTACGAATTATTTAAAACAGCAGATTTAGGTGACTTAGTAGGTATTGAAGGTAAAGTGTTCAAAACGAACGTTGGAGAACTTTCAGTGAAAGCAACTGGCTTTACGCTATTAACGAAATCCCTTCGTCCATTACCGGATAAATATCATGGATTAAAAGATGTTGAACAGCGCTACCGTCAACGTTACTTAGACTTAATTACAAGTATGGAAAGCCGTGAAACATTCGTTACTCGTAGTAAGATCATTCGTGAAATGAGAAGATACTTAGATGACAACGGTTATCTTGAAGTGGAAACACCTATGATGCATGCAATTGCAGGTGGAGCTTCTGCGCGTCCTTTCATTACGCATCATAATGCGTTAGATATGGAATTATATATGCGTATCGCGATTGAACTTCATTTAAAACGCCTTATCGTGGGTGGGTTAGAAAAAGTTTATGAAATCGGCCGTGTATTCCGTAATGAGGGTGTATCAACTCGTCATAACCCTGAATTTACGATGATTGAATTATATGAAGCGTATGCTGATTATAAAGATATTATGAAACTAACAGAAAATATGGTTGCTCATATCGCGAAGCAAGTACTAGGTACAACGACAATCCAATATGGTGATTATGAAATTAATCTAGAACCAGAATGGACACGTCTTCATATGGTAGATGCAATTAAAGAACATTCTGGAGCGGATTTCTGGAATCCGATGAGTGTAGAAGAAGCGCGTGAACTTGCGAAAGAACATAATGTAGATATTAAGGATACAATGGAAGTTGGTCATATTATAAATGAATTCTTCGAACAAAAAGTAGAAGATAAATTAATCCAACCAACATTCATTTACGGTCATCCTGTAGAAATTTCGCCACTTGCGAAAAAGAATGACGAAGATCCACGATTCACAGATCGTTTCGAATTATTTATCGTTGCACGTGAGCATGCAAATGCGTTCACTGAGTTAAATGATCCAATCGATCAAAAAGAACGTTTTGAAGCGCAATTAAAAGAACGTGAACAAGGTAATGACGAAGCGCACATGATGGATGACGATTATATCGAAGCTCTTGAGTACGGTATGCCTCCAACAGGTGGACTAGGAATTGGTATTGATCGTCTTGTTATGTTATTAACGAATGCACCATCTATTCGTGATGTACTATTATTCCCTGCTATGCGTCATAAACAAGACTAAGCTTTGGAGATTTCTCCAAAGCTTTTTTTTATTTAAGTATGAGTAGTAGAGTTTGGTGGTGCGAGAAATTATACTTATATAGAAGAAATGTGCTGTTTTTATACTTTTTTACTAAGTTAAAAATTTTATTAGAAAAACTATTGCATTTTAATAATCAAACTGGTATATTTATATTCGTTGCCACGAAAGGTAACAAGCAAAACAAACGAAAAACAACTTATTGAAAAAAGTTGTTGACGAAAATATAATGAAATGTTATATTGATAAAGTCGCTTCCGAGCGACAGACAAGTTCTTTGAAAACTGAACGAAACAAACAACGTGAAACGTCAATTTTTATTTTTAGATGCTAGACAAACTAACTTT
>NZ_MAOE01000112.1 GCF_001884185.1 Bacillus albus | reverse complement strand
CTGAAGTAAATTTAGTCATAAAAAAACTACACCTCCAATTGTTAGACTGTGTCTAACAATTGGGGTGCAGTTCACACTTAAAAGGTCTGTTTTTTTATATGTAAGAATTTATTTATCATATGACATAGTGATCTTTGAAAACTATTTCTTCTTTTAAATAAAGACATTTGTATTTACTTCATCACTCCGAAAAATTAAAGAAGCATCGAGTTCAAAAACTCCCTCTTTATTAATAAAAGCTATTTCTTAACTTCATAAAATTGTTATACACTAAAGAAATAAAAACAAACTATTCGTTAGCAGGTGAAAGAATATGTATGATGTTACAATTATCGGCGCTGGAGTAAGTAGCATTTTTATGGCTTATTCACTAGCTAAAAGTAACAAAAAGGTCTTACTTCTTGATAAAGGTAAAGCGCTAGAAGATCGTCATTGTCCTTTAGACGAAGGAAAAGTGTGTACTTGTACTACATGTGATAAATATTTTGGGTTTGGCGGTTTAGGAAAATCTGAAGGGAAATTTAATTATACAAACGGATTTGGCGGAGAACTTGAGCAAAAAGTCGGTAAAGAGGGCTTTATACAACTCATGACTGAAGTAGATGAAATTCTATGTCAGTTCGGAGGAAGTTCTGTTTCAAAATATTCTACAGAAAGTCCAACTCTCAATAAGAGAGCTGAGGCGTGTGGTTTACAAATGCTCACAACAGAAGTAAGACACCTTGGTACTACCCTTTCAAGTGACATTTTTCAGCAGCTCTACGAATTTTTACTTACGAAAATAGATATACAATTTCATATAGATGTACATCATATTATGAAACAGAAAGATAATTTTACAATAAAGACGAATGAAGGAACAGTTCAATCGAAGCAACTAGTATTTGCAACTGGACGTTCCGGATCGGATTGGCTAAAAGAAATGTGCACTTCTCTCAATATTTCTCAGGAACAAACTCGTGTAGATTTAGGGATTAGAGTAGAGATGAACGAACACCAATTACGTTCTATATTAAAAGATACATTTGAGACTAAACTCTCTTATGAGCATGAACACTTCACAGCAACTACGTACTGTATGAATCCGAAAGGACGCATTATTAGAAAGTACGAAGAAGGTTTAGTTATGCCTGACGGTCAAAATTTTCGCGAGAAAGGAACTGGCACACCTAACTTAAATTTCACTTTATTTATCCCGCGCTATTTTTCGACTCTCAAAGAAGCAAACATATACGCAAGTTCAATCATTAAAAACATTAACCAAGGACGAGATCGGATTGTTATTCAGCGCTTAGAGGACTTACTACATGAACAGCCTACAACAGAGGACGGGATGAAACATAATCGTATACACCCTACACTACAAGGAGATTATGGCGATTTGCATACAGAAATTCCTCCATTATATATTGAAGGACTTAAGGGATTTTTATTACGCTTAGAACAATTCATCCAAGAACCGATCGATAAAGATACTTTATTATATGGAATTGATGGAAAGTTCTATGCTCCTACGATAAAAATCAATAACCACTTTGAAACAAGTGTGCATGGGCTATTTTTAGTTGGAGATTGTTCCGGTGTCACTCATTCATTATCTCAAGCTGCTGCAAGTGGGTTGTATGTTGGAAAATATTTATCTCATATTTAATTTCCTACATTCAGATTGCAATTAAATATTTTAATTTCCATAGTAATAGCTTACTATTTCCCCACAAAGAATCAGGGTTTTATGGGATACACATTTAACATAGCTATTGACATTCAATTCCAACAAATTGAATGTCAATGGTTTTAAAAGCCCCTATTCATTTCCCCTTTCATTTGTTCGATATTTTGTAACATCACCATAGTGTTTAATATGTTAGGATGTCTATAAGTATTTTTTAAGACAACTATGACTTTTTCTGTTCTGTTTCTAAAAAATAGATTTATGCTTTAAAATTCCCCATTGTACGTATATGAATACTTCATATTATGACCTTTAGAAAGCATAAACTGAATGGTTCATAATACTTATATAGTTATAAAAATATAATATATAACATAAGTTAAATAATTTGTATAAAGAAGGAGTAACAATGAAAAATAAAATCAATTTACAAATGCAAAATATAAGCTTTGTTTTAATAATTGCTTTAGCAGTATGGTTAAAAACATATCTTATTACAAGATTCAGTTTTGATTTAAAAATTGAATCTTCTACACAAGAGCTTATTTTATTTATTAGCCCACTCGCTACATCATTAGCTTTTGTCGGATTAGCATTATTTGCAACTGGTGAAAAGCGAAATTATATAGCGCTATGTATTAATTTCTTATTAACAATCGTACTCGTTGGGAATGTCATGTTCTATGATTTTTATAGTGATTTCGTAACGTTACCAGTACTTGGGCAAACATCAAACTTTGGCCAATTAGGCGGCAGTATCATAGAAATATTGAACTACAAAATTATTCTCGCGTTCGTAGACATTATTTTCTTCTTTATTTTGTTAAAGAAGAAGGCACTAGTCTTCAAAACAGGACGTGTAACTCATCCGGCACGCTTGGGATATTTTCTCTTAACGATTGGCGTATTTTTTGCAAATCTACACCTTGCAGAAAAAGAACGACCTGAACTATTAACGAGATCATTCGACCGAGTCATGCTTGTTAAAAATTTAGGACTATATACACATCAAGTATATGATTTAACACTGCAAGTAAAAGCAGGATCACAAAAGGCACTTGCTGATAGCAGTAAATTACAAGAAACTGAAAACTACGTAAAAGCAAACCAAAGTGAGCCAAACCCTAATATGTTTGGTGCAGCAAAAGGAAAAAACGTAATTGTCGTTACTCTTGAATCCTTGCAAACCTTCTTAATAGGTGCATCAGTTAACAGTCAAGAAGTTACGCCATTCTTGAATGAATTCATAAATGAAAGCTATTACTTCAATAACTTTTTCCACCAAACTGGGCAAGGAAAAACATCCGATTCTGAATTTCTAATCGATACGTCGTTGTATCCATTAAATCGAGGAGCTGTATTTTTCACACACGGTAACAATGATTATACTGCGACTCCGGAAATTTTACGTCAGCAAGGCTATTTCACTTCTGTATTCCATGCGAATAACGCAACATTTTGGAATCGTAATATCATGTACTCTGCTCTTGGTTATGATCGTTACTATAACGAACTTGATTACAAAATTACGCCCGAAACACATTTAAATTGGGGATTAAAAGATATTGAATACTTCGATCAATCAGTAGATATGTTAAAAACTGTTGATCAACCATTTTACGCTCGTTTCCTTACTTTAACGAACCATTATCCATTTACGTATGATGAAGATACAAAATTCATTGAACCATATAACTCTGGTAATGGCGTATTTGATCGTTATATCGTAACAGCACGTTACTTAGACGAATCCATTAAAAGATTTATTGAGCGTTTAAAAGCCGAAGGAATGTATGATGATTCTATTATTGTGTTGTACGGTGATCATTATGGTATTTCTGAAAAACATAATCGTGCAATGGCACAGTTTTTAGAAAAAGATCAAATAACAGAATTTGATACTTTAAATTTACAACGCACACCTTTATATATTCATATGCCTGGACAAACAGAAGGTCAAACGATTTCAAAGCCTACGGGACAAATCGATATGAAACCTACAATTCTAAATTTATTAGGGATTGATACTACGAACGATATCCGCTTTGGCCATGATATGTTTTCAGATGAATATACCGGTTTTGTTGTTCTACGTGATGGTAGCTTTATTACAGACCAGTATGCATACACAAACAACACTTTCTATGACCGCATAACTGGTGAAATTGTAGATTTACCAAAAAAAGAAGCACAAGCACTCATTAACCGTGCACAAAATGAATTACGAATGTCTGACAAAATTATTGAAGGCGATTTATTACGTTTCTCAGAAAGTAATAAAATGAAAACTGGCGAAGTACAAACTAAAATTAAAGAGACTGAAAAATAATGTAAATATGAAAAGGGAGCAACCCATTATAGTTGCTCCCTTTTACTTTCTTATAACATATAATCCAATTTCATATATTTCCCTTTTATTCTACGCTTGTTTCTAAAGTTACATCTGTATAGGTATAATCATCACCTATATTTAAAATTACTTCACATTGACGTAATCTCAATTCAAAGAGCATGATAGAATCATGGTAGACTTCAGGATTTGATTTCATTTTATGTAACATCTCTTGTTTTTCTTGTATTTCTAAATGAGTGTTTTCTACAGCTTGTTTCAAGGAGTTAAATGGATTCCTAAAGAATATATGAATATCCCTCTCTTGCGTGTTTTCAAATAGCTCAAATTGCAAGAAAAATTTCTTCATAATAGAAGTTGTTACCTCTGTATAATCTTCATTTTCTACATACTGTTTATATTTGTTATATAGCATACCTTTGTTTTTAGGAAGAACTCCAAACAATTTACCGGCACTTTTCAGTAAAAATTGTGCTGGTGTAAATCGACGTAAAATATTTACTTCATCCATTTGTATTCTAGTCGTCATTCTGTCAGCATCTCTGCGCCAGTCATCAAGCACTTTAAAATCACATGCTAACTGTATTCGATTTTCTCCAAATAAAGAATTAAGTCCTTCACTCAGTTCTTCAAGATATGATTGACTTTGAAGGAACTCATGATTAGAAGTTTCAATCCAATTTTGCATAGAAAGAGCAAGTTTAGGTAATACCGTTTGTTCTAAATATTTGTGCACTCTTTCATTCATTGCTTTATTTAGTTCCGTATCCATGTGACCGAAATCGCTTTCTTCACTAATTAAATCTGAACAACTCTGTAATATCTTCGGAATATTTTCAGTAAGGTCGTTCGTAATTTCCGTTTTCATTGTGCGATATGACTGTGTAATGAAATGAATTTTTTCCTTCTCAAAAGCAGTAAGATTATTCATGCTACCATTTAGTTTCACGAGCATATCTTCATTCCAATTAATCGCATCAACTAAATTATTTTCTTTCTCAACGCGCTTATCCAACAGATATGTAATTGTTTTTCGAATGAAAAATAGTAGCTTTTCAGTACGTTCTGCATCGATATTTTTATGATTAAAGTTAAAATGAATAAACTCAGTTAACTCATTTAATTGTTGACTACTTGTATATAGCGAAGAGTAAGGGAAAATTCTCGCTTGCGGGAAATATGTGTTTATTCTTGCTTGCGTATCATATAATACTCTTTTCACTTCTGCTTCACTATATATGTTATCGATTTTATTTAATAAGAAATGAATTTGTAAATTTGGTGTATGTTCTTGAATGCTTAATAGAATGTCACGTTCTTTGTCAGTAAAAGGTGAATCCGCATTCAATACAAATAGTAATTCGTCTACAGAGTTTAAATATTCGAATATCTCATCTCTAGTGTCATTATTCCTATTAAAGCCAGGTGTAACTACAAATGTAAGTTTATTTTCACCTAAAAATTTGCATGGTAATTTAAATTCAACACATGCTCTATCTCTATATGTTTGATGGTGTTGAGACATCATATTATAGTAATCAGAGACATCTTCCGTTGTTGTAATTGCAGAGTCTGTTATGGCGTTAATTTCTGTATGAGCATCATTTTTTAAAACTACTACATTCGAAATTGATTTTTCTACTATATTTTCTCCTAATATAGAGTTAATAAATGTAGTTTTTCCGTTCCCTGAAGTTCCCGTTACTAAAATGCGATTTGTACTTAAATCTGCGAGCTCGCCAACTAACCATCTAAATCGGTGACCCATTTCTATACTATGCTCTTGTGCCCACTCTGTAATAGATTCAAAAAGATGTAAACTATACTCTAAGCCATTCACATGATTAATAGAATATAACAACAGGTTTTCCGCATGTTTTATATTTGCTGAATCTATTTTCGAAGGGAAAATCTCATCCCATGCCAATACAGCTGCTGATGGGAATACAGCATAAGATGGATTGACTACCTTTAACCAATTTGTTAACAAGTTTGGAATGATGTCGTGCAATTGTTTAAGCATATATTGACCTTCAATTAATTCAAAGTACGTTTCTTCGTAAAGAGAAGAAATCTTGTCCCATATATCGGACGAATGTATTTCAATATGTAAGAAAAATTCATTTATTGTGTTAAGCCATAATAAGTAATTTTGTTCATTTTTATAACTGTTCCAAAGTGTTGAAACCATTTGCGTAAATTGTACTTGATCTACATTATTTAACGTAACTAATGCTTCATAGAAATAATCTGGTGCAATATGTTTAGTAAATCTTTTATCGATATATCCTTTTAAAACCTCAAACCACGGATAAGATTCTGTTCGAATTAACTCATTCACAGCAAGCTCTACTGCACTATCAAAATCTTGCTGCTCCTCATAAAAGGAACGGGCGATTTTTGTGACATTTGGATAATCCGGATTTAAAGAAACTGCTTCTTTAATAACAGCGAAAGCTGAATCAACATTATTTTGCTCTATGTAAAGAGAAAGTAATTGTAGTCTAATTTCCGTCATCAATATTATATTATCAGTAGTAATGGAAGTATAAACATTTTCAGCAACTTGTAATTGATTAAGCTCGAAATAAGCATCCGCAATATTTTTTTGTGCCCATGGTGCTAATTCATTATTAACTTTCTCCCATTTAAAAATAGCTGCTTCAAAATCTTGATGCTGATAATAAAACTCACCTTGTGCAAAACGAATGTAAGATCCATCAGAAATCTCATTTCTTTCTTCGTTTACATAAACTTCTCCAAGTACGTCAAGAGGTGGTTTTGTTTCATTCTCCATTAGGAATGTTTCATAATACATCTTTTTTATTAATTGTTTTTCTACTCTCATCTTTTCCCCCACTATATCTTGAAAATACATTTTTAAGATATGTCAATACTTTTTGTATGTATGCTTTTTATCTTAACAAAGAATATCTTTTGGAAAATTTCATTTTCCTTTCATTTTTCAAGTAAGATTGAATTTTTATGAGAAAAGTTTCAGTTTTTTTTCAATTCCCTTTCAGTTATGAAACAGCATTAAATGTTCCTAATAACCTAATAACACTATAATCTCCTGCATTATATTATCAAGAAAAACCTATATAAACCATATTATAAAAACAATTTATAACGAATATATATGCAATATTCCCTTCACGAATAAATGAAAAAAATCATTATCATACACTTCTCACATTGTTTTCCTTTGAAATATTTCAGTAGTTAGGTAATTAATTTGTTCTAACCTATATAAATAACTAGTCCAAAAAAAATCTATATGCATATCATGTTATAGTAAAGAACTCAGGAAATACTAAAAGGAGGCATTTTCATGTTTGAAGATAAATCTAAAATAAACTACCCATATGAATTTACTGAAACTACAACAATCCCTCTAAAAAATCCCATTAATAAAAACTTCAAAAACGGCTCTGGTACACATACCTTCCCAATAAAAAAACACTATAAAGAACAGGTGTTATATACGGAAAAAATTAATAATAATAAAAACAAATAATCTGATAAGCTCTTAAGCAATTAATCAAATAAGTATCTATATTAGACCTTGCATAGTTATCGGTAATATATAAATCTTCCTTATACAACTCATGTACTTTTAAAAAGTGCTGATATACAGCGCTTTTTTATACATAGATAATAGAAGAACAAAAAAGGTATGGATATTTTCCACACCTTTTTTGTTCTTTACTATTTATAAATGGCGTACGTCCATGTTTATTTCACCTAATAGCACTTTAATGGCCCTTCTAGAAATTATTGGATTGAATTTATACCCCTTCCGATCCCTATTGTTCTATTATATATTTTTAAATTTACCAAACGCAGTTTCAAAGCTATTTAATTTTCATAAAATATTTTTTGTATCCGCTGGAACGGATAAGCTTTAATCTCATCTGTATCTAAATTTTCATGAAATAAATGAATGGCTATAATTTGTCTACAATCGTAAGTATGATAATAATATGTTCCGGACTCCATACACATTACGCTTGTATAAATGGTATTATCTAATGCACCTTCTTCTGTTATTACTCCGCCTTTAGGAACCTCGCAATTTGATAAAATATGAAATAGGGCCGATACTCCCTCTTCTTCGCTATCTATACCTTGAATGTTTTGTTTGCCATATGCTGCCCTCACAAACCTTGATGGCGGGGTGAAATCCCCTGGAAGCCCCATTGAGCCTGATCCCTGACCAAAAGCACTTAATGGTAAGTTACTCCACTCAGTTGGCGCGAATGGCTGCGATGTAAGACCTATATATTGTCTTAAATTTTGTAAATGCCAATTAAACTCCGGGCTATTCGTCATCACTCCTAGTGGGTTATCATACAATTTCAATCCTTCGCTTGTCGGCTCCAGTACAATGCAATCTCCCCATTTATCAGCTAAAATCCAATGTAGTGGTGGCGTAAGTCCTAAATCCGGTAATGGTATATCCAAAAAGGTAAGGCTATCTACAGATTCCTTTAACTCTTTGACAGAATTGAATTGTGTCAGACTCCAAGTTACAAAATCAAATGGTGCCAAATTCGTTTTGTTATCATCTATGCTTTGACTATAAGTAGCGAATCCTGGAAAATAGAGTGTTGCACATGTCATACCTGCTTCATTTACTCCGTCCGCCATAATGATCCTTCCTTGATGATTAATTCCCATTCCGACCGTAGCATGTTTCGTATTAATGATTTCACCAGTTATATTACTCCACTGGTAATGTCGAGGAATAATTATTACTTCTTGATTCATATCTAATGTGAAATCCATCGTTCTTGCAAAAAGGTGCTGACCGTTTTTTGTCTGTAATGTCAAACTAGTACACATAAAGAACACCCCGTTTTATGGTTTTATCTACACTTTACATAATTCTGATAAGTCTGTAAATTAAAATCTCTTTCTATGGATTCATATGATTTTTCTACACTTAGTATAAAATAAAGAATTTATTAACAAAATGAAAAACTTTTAGACTAAATGCAAACAAAAAAAAAGCGATTTATTTCATCGCTTCTTTTTTATTAAATCATATCCAAAATGACAGTATCCCTACATAACCCTCTTAAACATCTTCTCCAGCTCATAAGTAGAATGATGCACAAGAATCGGTCTTCCGTGTGGGCATGTGTATGGATTTGTTGTTGTACGTAGTTCTTCCAGTAAAGCAAATATTTGATCATTCGTTAAATATTGATTCGCTTTAATGGACGCTTTACAGCTCATCATGATGGCTGCTTCTTCACGTAATTTTTTAATATCAACTTTTTTTAGTTTGACGACTTGTTCCATCATTTCGTCGATAATTTCTGTTTCTTGTCCTTTTGGAAACCACGTTGGATGTGAGCGGACGATAAAGGATTGATGACCGAATTGTTCTAAGAACAGTCCAACTTTTTTCAGTTCTTCTAGTTGCTCTTCAACACGTAAAAATTCAGTAAGAGATAAGTCAATACGGTACGGTACAAGTAGTTCTTGTACTTCTTGCGTTACCCTTCCTACTTTATCACGGAAGTATTCATAATTAATACGTTCCTGCGCGGCATGCTGGTCAATCATATATAAGCCTTTATCATTTTGAGCGAAAATATATGTTCCATGCATTTGTCCAATTGGATAAAGTGGTGGTAAGTCATTACCGTTCATTTCAATCTCTTCTATTTCCTGAACTTCTTCTTCCAATTCCTCTAATTCAAAGTCTTCATCGTTACTGTTCCACGATTTCTCTTCTTGAATTGGTCCTTCTATTATCGGTTTAGTAGATGATTGCCAACTTTGTTCTTCTCTTACGAGCGACTGAGGTGGTTGCCATTCTTGCTTCGGCGGTTGCCACAGTTGTGCTGGCTGTTTCACAGCCAGTGGTTCTTCTTGTTTTTCATCCATGCCCGTCGGTAAAATGATATCCGGCATGGATGGTTCTTTCGGCTTCGCATGCTCAAACTGGAACTGTTCTTGCACACTTTCATCTTTTTCTTTTTTCTTCGTTGTTACACCTGCATCTGGAATGAGCTGTATTTTTTTGAATGCTGCTTGCAATGTTTCTTCGATTAGCTTTAGTAATTCTTGTTCTTTACTAAAACGAACTTCCAATTTCGCTGGATGTACGTTAACGTCAACTAGCATTGGATCCATTTCAATCGATAAGAAGCCGATTGGATATCGTCCGACTGGCAGTAATGTATGGTACCCTTGCTGAATAGCTTTCATTAATACGAAATTTCGAACGTAACGACCATTTACGATCGTTGACATATAATTACGAGATGCTCTCGTTACTTCTGGTAATGTTACATAACCTTTAATTGTGAAATCTAAAGATTCCGCTTCAATTGGAATAAGCTTCTTCGCAACTTGAATGCTGTAAATTGATGCAAGTACTTGTCTTACATCACCATTTCCTGATGTATGAAGCAATTTCTTTTCATTATGAAACAGCTTTAACGATACTTCTGGATGTGACATTGCAATACGATACACGATATCTGTAATATTCCCAAGCTCTGTATGAATGGTTTTCATATATTTAAGACGCGCTGGTGTATTAAAGAATAAGTTTTGTACTGTAATATCTGTTCCTTTTCGGCTCGCTGTTTTCTCCTGCTTTATAATGTCTCCACCTTTAATCATAAGGTGTGTACCAGGTGCATCACCTGTGCTAGTGATTAATTCTAATTCACTAACTGAAGCGATACTCGGCAATGCTTCACCGCGGAAACCGAGTGTTCTTATGCGAAACAGATCGTTTTCATCTTTAATTTTACTCGTCGCATGTCGTTCAAAAGCGACGATACAATCTTCTTCTACAATGCCATCCCCATTATCAATGATGCGAATTTTCGATAAACCAGCTTCTTCTAAGTGGATTTCAATAGATGTACTATTCGCATCGATAGAATTTTCCACAAGTTCTTTTACGACTGAGGCAGGGCGCTCTACTACTTCCCCTGCCGCAATTAAGTTAGAGAGTTGATCATCTAGTTTGCGAATTTTACCCATCTACTTACTCATCCTTTCTTTAACTTTTTTTGTAAGCGATACAGTTCGTTCATCGCTTCTAAAGGTGTCATATCAAGTAAATCAATTTTTTTAATTTGCGTCAGTACTGCCGTTTCTTTTGCTTCTAAAAATGGCTTGTCTTGTTTTTTCGAAGACTGTTCTCCACCAAAGAATGATAGTTGTGATTCTTCTTCAGTCTCTACTTTCGTCTCTTCTATTTCTACTGGTTTTTCTTTTACAACTACAGGCTCTGGAATAACTTCTTGCGCCTGTGCTTTCATTTCTACACGCTTTGGAATAATAATTTCTTCCTGTCCTTCAAGTTGTGCTAACACTTCTTTCGCACGAGCGATTAAGCTATCTGGAAGCTCTGCAAGTTGCGCAACGTGAATTCCGTAACTTTTATCAGCTGCACCGTCTTGAATTTTATGAAGGAATACTACTTTTCCGTTCTCTTCAATAGCTGAAACGTGTACATTCTTCAGTTGATCTAAACTTTCTTCTAGCACCGTCAATTCATGATAATGCGTAGAGAATAACGTTTTTGCCCCAATTTGGTCGTGAATATGTTCAATGATTGCTTGTGCAAGTGCCATACCATCATACGTAGATGTACCGCGTCCAATTTCATCAAATAAAATTAAACTTCTTTCTGATGCGTTTGCAATGGCATTTTTTGCTTCTAACATTTCAACCATAAATGTACTTTGACCTGAAATTAAATCGTCCGCAGCACCAATTCTCGTAAAGATTTGATCAAATACAGGTAATACTGCTTCTGTTGCTGGTACGAAACAACCGATTTGCGACATAACAGTTACAAGTGCTAATTGTCTCATATACGTACTTTTACCAGACATGTTCGGTCCTGTAATTAAAAAGACATCCATCTTCTCTGGCATAATACAATCATT
This sequence comes from Bacillus albus, assembly GCF_001884185.1. Lineage (GTDB taxonomy): Bacteria > Bacillota > Bacilli > Bacillales > Bacillaceae_G > Bacillus_A > Bacillus_A albus. The sequence continues at coordinate 41,202 of NZ_MAOE01000112.1, read as the reverse complement.
CGGTACATACAATTTCCCGTTCAATACTTTTTCAACGACAGGATGACGACCATCTTTAATAAAAATTTCACGCTTCGTTGTTAGTACAGGTTTTACGAACTGTTCTTCTTCACTAACTGTCGCGAAACTTTGCAGTACGTCTAATTCACTAATTACTTTCGCTAAATGCTGTAATTTCGGAATAAATACTTTTACTTCTTCACGAAGCGCTGTAAATAAATCGTATTCTAGTTGTACAATTTTTTCTTCTGCTTCCAAGATTAATGTTTCTTTTTCTTTTAGTTCATCTGTAATGAAACGTTCCGCATTTGCAAGCGTTTGTTTACGCTCATAGCGGCCTTCTGGTAATGCTGCAAGGTTCGCTTTCGTTACTTCAATGTAGTAACCGAAAATACGATTGTACCCGATTTTTAACGATTTAACTCCTGTAATATCGCGCTCTCGTTTTTCAAGCTCAGCAATCCACGTTTTTCCGTTTTTACTAACGTAACGATATTGATCAAGCTTGTCATTATAACCGTCTTTAATAATATCTCCATCTTTAATAGAAAGCGGTGGGTTTTCTTGAATACTTCTTCCTAGTAATTCTGTTAAGCTCTCACATGGATCTGCACCTTGAATTAATCTTGCTGCATACGCGTTATCTAACAGACTAATCGCTTCTAAAATAGCTGGTACTTGAAGTAAAGATCGTCTTAACTGTAATAAGTCACGTGCATTCACATTACCAAATGCAACTTTTCCTGCTAAACGTTCTAAATCATATACTTCTTTTAACTTTTCTTTTAAATCTTCACGTAAGAAGTAATCATTCACAAACGTTTCAACCATTTCTAAACGCTCTTCAATTCGTTCTTTTTGTATAAGCGGACGTTCCATCCACTGTTTTAACATACGACCACCCATAGCCGTTTTCGTCTTATCTAATAGCCATAATAACGATCCTGTTTTTTCTTTCGTTCGAAGTGTTTCTGTCAGCTCTAAATTTCGCTTTGAATGCACGTCAATTTTCATAAACTGATTCGTATAGTAAATTTCCACTGGCTGTAAATGATCTAATGAACGTTTTTGCGTTCTTATTACATAGTTAAATAAGCGTCCAACTGCTTTAATTAACTTTGCTTGTGAAACATTTTTCACAAGGTGTTCTAATCCTTCAGGAATTGCCGTTGCATCTTCATATGAAATCGTCATTTTTAACGTTTCAGTTAACTTGTTTAATTCATCTTTAGAAAATGAAGAATCTACAACAATTTCTTTCGAACCAGTTGCATACACTTCTAATAAAATATCTTCTACTGAACCAGTCAATAACGTTACTGTATTTTGTCCAGTCGTTAAATCATTACAAGCTAAAGCATATGATCCATCTTCAAAATGTGTTAATGCTGCTAAGAAGTTATTTTCTTTCTCATCAATCGTACGCCCTTCCATCATCGTTCCTGGCGTAATTAGTTGTACGACTTCACGGCGCACTACACCTTTAGCTGTTTTGGGGTCTTCTACTTGCTCACAAACCGCTACTTTATATCCTTTTTCAACAAGTTGTTCAATATAGTTTTTAGCCGCATGATGCGGTACACCGCACATCGGTATACGATCACTACTACCACCATCTCGGCTCGTTAATGTAATTTCCAGTTCATGAGCTGCTTTAACCGCATCTTCAAAGAACATTTCATAAAAGTCGCCTAAGCGAAAAAATAAAAAGGCATCTTGATAGTCTGCCTTAACCTTTAAATATTGCTGTATCATAGGCGTATATTGCTTCATACTTATCCTCCATAATTCTTACATAATAATCTATATTCATATATGTCACATTTCACGGACATCCATATCTCCTGTTTCAGGAGTCTTTCTTCATTATAGCACATTTCATAAGGATTCATGTTTATTCAAGCACTACTTATTTGAGACTCCCACGACTAAAGTCGCAAGCCCGAATCCTTACGGAGTTACGGGTGGGATTCTTGAATGACTAAGCGTTCGCAGTCCATTTCTGTTTTGAACAACCTTCAAGATCAGGACATCTCATTGCCCTTCCTAAACCAGACCATATAGGTGCTTAGGCTGATTGACTGTTACCATCAATCACAGTTGCGTAGCGAATATTCATCGCCCCAACGATATCACGATGTGTCTTAAACCCACATGGACACTTGTACTTTCTGTCTTGTGCCCTGTTCTTTTCAGCGCATTTTGGACAACTTTGACTTGTATAAGCTGGATTCACATATTCAACCTGAATACCAGCTAACATTGCTTTATACGCAATAAATCGTGACAAACGATAGAATGACCAAGTGTGTAGATTTTTTTCGTTTTTACGGCTTGTTCTTGCCGTCTGTCTTATATTCGTTAGCTGTTCTAATCGAATGACAGAAATATGATTATCAATCGCAAAATCAATGATTTCACGACTTATTTTGTGATCTTTATCTTGCATCCATCTTTTTTCTTTATCATCCAATCGTCGGATGGCATTCACCTTTTTGTCTTTTCCTAGCTTATTACGAACACTCCGAAACTTACGCTTCCTATATTTGTTTTGCCTACCATTCCCAAAGAAACGAACCTTGTCATCGTCTGTGATCGCTACCGCAGGGACTTTGAGACCTAAGTCTACTCCTAAAATTTTCGTCCCTGCTTTTTCATTTGTAGTAAGCTTGATAGATATTTGGGCGATCCACTTATTCGATTTCTTTGTGATACGAAGTGTACCTAATTTATGTTTTAACAAATTCAAATTGCGATTGTTTTTATCGATTAATAAAGCACGGACCTTTAAACGAGTGGACTTTCCATTTATCTTAAACGGGATTGAAATATGAGTGGCATCAAATGAGTAATTTTGATTGTTCCATACACAAACAGGTCTCTTTAAAACCGGAATGAGTTTATACTTGCTTTTCTTTACTTTTGTAGCGAACAAACTTTTCGCGTCTTTAATCGCCTGATTCTTCACCGCACTTGGGATATTTGCTTCAATATCTTTTGTGCTTTTTTTCGTACTTTTCTTTGCTTCCACCATTTCCGATACAAGCGTATTTATAACTTTGATATATTCGTGACTGCTTTGTTCCAACAAACGGATTTGTTCTCTTGTTGGAATCAATTTCACTTTCACTGTTAGGGTCTGTGACATACCTTTCATCCCCTTATTTTTTGATTTTCAGCATCGTTTATTTGATACATTTCTAGCAATAGAAACAAAATAAGAACTTGTCCATAAACTTTGCAACTACATGAGATGAAGAGATTTTCTTCTCAAACGCTTTGAAACATTCTTCTATTATCATTTATTCTAGCTACAATGTATCATTTATTTTCGAAAAATTACAACAAAAAGATCCGAAGAAACTACCTATAATTTGGATACTTAAAGTACCACGAACCTTGCAATTTTTAGTGGTACTCCGTATCCAACCTCACTTTCATCCCATGCCTAAAGGCAATGGGCTTTCTTGTTAGGGAAAATCTGTAAAGTAAAAAGCTAGGAAGAACTTCTCCCTAGCTTTCTATTACTCTTCTTCTGCATCAACGATAAAGTTCGGATCTAATTCTTCAAACTCATCATCATCGATTTGGAAATCTTCGTCTGATTCTACACAACCTTCAGGGTTTACACTTACACAAATTTTCGTTTCGCCAACTACTTCTGTTACAAATTCACGTTCTACAGTTACAACAATTTTATTACCATTTGGTGATACAAGAGCTTCTAAACAATTTGGTGGCTGAATGACACGAGCAATAATTTCTAAATCATCACCAGAAAAGTTTTTATCACGATACCCAATGCTTACTTCATCCGTGTAGTTCACACGCTCTGTTACAACTTCTGTCTTTGTATTGCCATCAAATGAATACCAAGTGTTCACATCATAGAAACCTTCAATTTCCACATGCTTTCCATTCTTTCTTGCTTCGTACGAGTGGTTAATTACCCAGCACCCTAAAATACTTGTTGGTTCATTATTCGATTCACATGTATGCGTTGACTTTGTATACTTACGTCCTTTTCCAACCACTGCTTTTGTAATAATCTCTCTAAATTCGGACATTCGTAACCCTCCTCAATCACTATTCACTTAATCATATGCGTGACAATAGCGGAATGTGTCATTCTTTTTTTGAGAAGAACTTACGTTTAATTCACTAAAAAAAGAGATGTCAATTCGACATCTCTTTAACAACCACAATTTCCTTTTTTACTTTCTACCGCCGCGCCCGTTTCGCCCTTCAATACATCGCCATTCGTTGAAATTAATATTTCATCTGTTACGTTGTTAGAAATCGTACTTGCAACTAGCTGTAGTAAGTCATTTACATATGTTTGTGAAGATTTAAATTCTTGTACAACTGGGATACTATCTAACTTATCTTGCAGGGCATCAATTTCAGCTTCTACTTTTTTCAAAGCTTCCCATTTTCCGTAATGCTGCAAGTTTACTGCTTGTTTTTGCAGTACTTTAATTTCATCAATTGCGCGTTTTACATTTTCATTTTTATGAATTTGCGCCTCTGCTTTTTTAAAGAAATCAACTTCTTCTGTTTCAGAAATCATTTTTGCTAATTCTTTTGCTTGCTCAACAATTTCATCTTTCGTATATGCTTTCATCTATTATTCCACCTCAATCGGCTCTTCAACTAGTTCTCCGTTAAGAGACCAAGTTTTTGCGTCCGTTACTTTTACTTTCACAAGCTGACCAATTAAAGATTTTGGAGCAACGAAGTTTACAAGTTTATTCGTACGAGTATAACCTGCAAGTACTTCCGCGTTATTTTTACTTTCTCCATCAACTAACACTTCTACAATTTGACCTTTATAACCATCATTCTTTTCAATTGCCAATTTATTTACTAATGCATTTAAACGTTGAAGACGTTCTTTCTTCACATCCATCGGTACATTATCTTTCATTTTTGCAGCTGGTGTACCTTCGCGCGGAGAATAAATAAAGGTAAAGGCAGTATCAAATCCTACTTCACGATATAACGACATCGTTTCTTCAAATTGCTCATCTGTTTCATTTGGGAAACCGACGATAATATCAGTTGTTAATACCGCGTTTGGAATTGCTTCTTTAATTTTTCTTACAAGCTCTAAATAATGCTCACGCGAATATTTTCGCGCCATAATTTTTAACATCTCTGTGCTTCCAGATTGAACTGGTAAGTGAATATGTTCTACTAAGTTCCCACCTTTTCCAAGCACTTCAATTAAGTGATCATCGAAATCACGTGGATGGCTCGTTGTAAAACGAATACGAGCTATATCAACTTTACGGAGTTCATCCATTAAATCGCCAAGACCGTATTCTATATCTTCAAAGTCTTTACCATATGCATTTACGTTCTGTCCAAGTAACGTAATTTCTTTATAACCATTCGCAGCTAAATGACGGATCTCTTGGATAATATCTTCTGGACGTCTGCTTCGCTCTTTTCCGCGTGTATACGGTACGATACAATATGTACAGAACTTATCACAACCATACATAATATTTACCCAAGCTTTAATATCACCACGGCGTACTTTCGGAAGGTTTTCAATTACGTCTCCTTCTTTTGACCAAACTTCAACTACCGTCTCCTTCGAGAACATTGCATCCTTTAGAATGTACGGTAATCTATGAATATTATGCGTTCCAAACACCATATCTACATGCTGATTTTTTTGCATAATTTTATTTACAACAGACTCCTCTTGAGACATACAACCACATACACCAATTAAAAGGTCCGGATTTCTTCGTTTTAGTGACTTTAAATGACCTAGTTCACCGAACACTTTATTTTCAGCATTTTCACGAATGGCACAAGTATTTAATAATACTACATCTGCATCTTCAGTTGAAAACGTTGGTTCATATCCAAGTGCAGTGAAAATACCAGCCATTACTTCTGTATCATGCTCATTCATTTGACAACCATATGTACGAATATAAAACTTTCTTCCTGTACCAAAATTGCGAAACTCTTCCGGTAAGCCAAAATCCCGTTCAATTTTAACTTCTTCTTTCCCTCGTTTTTTCGCGTCTTTTAAGGAAGGTGGTTGGTATACACTTTCAAAGTATTTGCTATAATCTTTCTCTTCTTTTTTCGTAGAGGAATTTGCTTGCTGACTTGCTAATCGTTGTTGCTCGTTCATCGGTAATCTCCTTTCACCCTTAACTATACACACTCTATAGTCCATTTTAATGCGCTTAGACTCACCTCAAAAATGGTTAGATAGCTTGAGAGATAACTTGTCCTTTGAAACTTGAGTAACCAATCTAATCATTCATAAGAATGAAGTCTTCCCCACGCAAATAGACATTCCCTTTTATTTGTCCTACCCAAAAGCATATTGCTTTATCTCTATAAACATTACCATAGTATGAAGCGTTTCGCCAATTTAAACAAGAAAGAGGCTCTGTCTGATTTTACATTTCATATGCAATGAACTCACCATTTTCATACAACGATTTATATATTATTTTACCATTCTGAATTTTCTAAGTAAATAAGACTACTCTATATTTTTCTCATTAAAAAAGGTTGCCACATGGCAACCTTTCCTTCTTACATAAATTCAGCAACAAGCTCATCAAACATTTTCTGATCCATATTTAAATCAGATTGCACTAAAGGCTTCTCACTATAGCCTTTTACAAGTTCTTGATATGAAGGTTGCGCTGTATTTTGATAAATTAAACCTGTTACTAACCCGTTATTTTCCATTAACGTTTGCATAGCCATCATGCGATTAGACGGATCATATCCCTCTACTGTACTTAGTTTTGTTAAATTCTCTTTAAACCAATCGTAAGTATTTACTTTATTGTAAGTAACACATGGGCTGAACACGTTAATTAATGAAAATCCTTTATGGTTAATACCAGCTTCAATAATTTGTGTTAATTCTTTTAAATCACTTGAAAAGCTTTGCGCCACAAATGTTGCACCAGCTGTTAAAGCCATTTCCATAACATTTAGTGACGGTTCAATTGAACCTTGTGGTGTACTTTTCGTTTTAAATCCAGCTTCACTACGTGGTGAAGTTTGCCCTTTTGTTAATCCGTAAATTTGGTTATCCATTACGATGTACGTAATGTCGATGTTACGACGAATAGAATGGATTGTATGTCCCATACCGATTGCAAATCCATCACCGTCACCACCTGATGCGATAACTGTTAAATCACGGTTTGCCATTTTTACACCTTGTGCAATTGGAAGAGCACGACCATGAATACTATGCACACCATATGAATTAATATAACCTGAAATACGACCTGAACAGCCGATACCAGAAATAACAGCAAGTTCATCTGGATTTAAGCCAACGTTAGCTGCCGCACGTTGAATTGCAGCTTGCACCGAGAAGTCTCCGCAACCTGGGCACCAGTTTGGTTTTACACTGTTACGAAAGTCCTTAAATGTTGCCATTTAATACAACCCCTTTTTTGCATTCGTTGTAAATCTCTTTCGGCAAGAATGGGTTTCCATCATATTTTAAAAGACTAGAAATTTTCTCACCGTTACCAAGATTCATTTTCATAATGTTAGCAAGCTGACCTGTTGCATTGTTTTCTACCACTACAACACGCTTCGCATTTTTCACAAGTGGATCGATTTCAGCTGTTGGGAACGGGTGAATTAAACGCACATGAGCATGGTTTACTTTCATACCCTCTTGTTCTAATCGCTCCATTGCTTCTTCGATCGCACCACGAGTTGAGTTAAATCCAACAAGCAATACGTCTGCTTCTTCATGCTTAACATCTTTATAAACAGGGGTATTAAATTTCAAGTTCTCCATTTTACGGAAACGTTTGTCCATTTGATCTTTACGGTTTATTGCTGATTCAGATGGTTTACCAGTTTCATCATGCTCTACACCTGTAACATGGTGAACACCATTTTTCATACCAGGTAAAACACGTGGTGAAACGCCATCTTCTGTTACTTCATAACGCTTGAAGTATGCTTTATTTTCACGTTCTGGTAATTCTGCTTCTAAATCAAGCTTACCGCGACGAATTTCCACTTTATCTAACTTAAGTGGTTCTACCGTTTGTTTCCCTAAAGAAAGCTGTAAATCTGTTAAGAAAATAACAGGTACTTGATATTCTTCAGATAAATTAAACGCTTCTACAATATCGTAGAAAGCTTCTTCAACAGTACTTGGCGCCATTACGATTTTTGGAATTTCACCGTGCGTACCGTAAATCATCGCCATTAAATCAGACTGCTCTTGTTTCGTTGGTAATCCTGTACTTGGACCGCCACGTTGTGTATCAACAATTACTAATGGCGTTTCTGTAATACCTGCTAAACCGATCGCTTCCATCATTAAAGATAGACCCGGACCAGCAGATGCAGTTAATGTACGAACACCAGCATAGTTTGCACCGATTGCCATTGTACAAGCTGCGATTTCATCCTCAGTTTGGATTACTGTCCCGCCAACTTTTGGCAATTTTTTAATTAAGTATTCCATAATTTCAGATGCAGGTGTAATTGGATATGCAGACATAAAGCGGGCACCACCAGCTACCGCACCAAATGCGATTGCATCGTTTCCAATCATAAACATGCGTTTCTTACCATCAGCTTTTTCAAGCTGCATCATGTTTACTTTCTCACCTAGCAATTCTTTCATATATTGAGAGCCACGTTTAATTGCGTCCATATTCTTTTGAACGACTTGCTCTCCTTTACGACCAAAGATCTCTTCAACAACATCTAAATAAGCTGTCTCATCTAATCCTAATACCGCACTTGATGCTCCAACAGCAACCATGTTTTTCATTAATGATGTGCCTAATTCTGAAGCAATATCTGTAAACGGTATCACATATAGATTTACATCTGTATTATCAGGTATTGTTGGATTAAATTTCGCATCTGCAACTACAATTCCACCTGGACGTAGTTCGTGGAAGTTAAAATCAATTGTTTCTTGATCAAAAGCAATTAAAATATCTAAATCATCTGAGATCGCGCGTACTTCTGTTGTACTTACACGAATTTTATTATTTGTATGGCCGCCTTTAATACGTGATGAGAAGTGGCGGTAACCGTATAGGTAATATCCTAATCGGTTTAATGCAATACAGAAGATTTCTCCTGTACTTTCAATTCCTTCACCTTGTTGGCCTCCAACTTTCCATGAAAGTTGACTAATCATCTCCTACACCCCTTTTGGCTGCATTCATTGTAGTGTATTTTTTTACAGTAATAGTTTAGCATTTTTTATGCAAATAAACTACAACGGACGCAAATTATGCCTCTTCTGATTTCCCTGAATCTTTAGTATAAAGCTATTTTGTTTTTCATTCTAGTATTAGGTCTTAAAAAAAGCAATAATATCAAATGAATTAATTCTAATTTTTCTGTATTTTCAAAACAAAAATATTAAAAACTTATACGTTCAACAAAATTATTATATAAAAATCGCTCTACAGTAGATGCAGCATAGTGTTTACAAAGTTCATTCATTACATTTTCATACTCTCGATACGCCGATACATTTACGACCGTTTCTAATATTCCATCAAAATCGGAACCAAATCCTATATTGTTCTCTCCACCTAACGAACAAATAAATTCAATATGCCTTACTATATCTGCTATATTCGCTTGTTTTTCACTTGTTAGAAACTGTGGTACGAAAGTGACACCGATTATACTGTTTTGCTTTATAAGAGCTTTAAGTTGTTCATCGTTTAAATTACGTGGATGCTGACAAAGTTTCATGCAATTTGAGTGGGAGGCAATCGGATTTGTTGCAACTTCTATCACATCCCAAAAGCTTCTTTCATTCAGATGAGACACATCAGTCCATGCATGCAACGTATTAAGTTCTTGTACAACGTGTTTACCAAAAGTCGTTAAACCCGCCCCACGTGTCTCTAGCGCACCATCAGCTAATAGATTGGCATAATTCCATGTTAATCCAAAGGAACGTACTCCTAGGCGATAAAACAACCGTAATTTCATTGCATCTTTCCCAATTGCTTCGCATCCTTCTAGTGTTAATATCGCTCCAATCTCGTCCTGTTTTAACATGTTAATATCATCTTTTGTCTGAATTAACTTCATACCTGGTAGTGACAAAATTTCATTATAAAAAATATCTATCATTTGTAATGCCGCTTCAAACCTTTTTTCATACGCTATCGTTTCTGGCACATATATAGCAAAACATTGTATACTTCCTTTTCTTCTCTTTAACTGTTCGAATGTAATATGTAATTGCGGATCATTTTTAAAATTCCTTTTCCCCTGTGCACACCATAACTGAAGGAGTACATCACAATGAGCATCAAAAATTTTCATTTCCATTCCTCCATTATAAAAACAACCTGTTTGCATACTGCAAACAGGTTGTTTAAACTTAACGAGGTTCTACAATTAATTTTATTGCTGTACGTTCTTCCCCATCAATCATAATATCTGTAAACGCTGGGATACAAATCAGGTCCAAACCACTAGGCGCTACAAATCCTCTTGCAATTGCTACTGCCTTTACCGCTTGGTTCAATGCACCTGCACCAATGGCTTGAATTTCTGCTGTTCCGCGTTCGCGAATAACACCTGCAAGTGCACCAGCTACAGAATTAGGGACCGACGTTGCTTTAACTTTTAATATTTCCATTCCGCGTTTCCTCCTCGTTTCTCTAAAAAGTATTAGCAATTATTTCACTTTAACTTATATTCACGAGGAATGACACGTATTCCTGCTAAATCTCTGTAATTTTTCTAAAAAATTAAAAAATAATAACTTATCTAAATTTTATTCAAAAATCACTCAAAAAATGGTTGATCATCGTTAATTAAAATACGCTGAATTTTCTTAGCTTTTCCTGTATTAGGGTCCACATCAATTAGCACTGCACTTAATTGTGTTCTACCATTTGTTACTTCAAATCGTACTGGTAAGTTTGTTAAAAACTTCTTCAATACTGCTTCTCGGTCCATACCTAAAATTCCATCGTAAGGTCCTGTCATACCAACATCTGTAATATATGCCGTTCCGCTTGGTAAAATACGATTATCTGCTGTAGGAACATGCGTATGTGTACCTACTACCGCTGTAGCACGACCATCTACATACCAACCTAACGCTTGTTTTTCACTTGTAGTTTCCGCATGGAAATCAACAAAGATAATATTCGTACGTTTTTTCGCAATATCAATTAATTCATCCACTTTACGGAATGGACAATCGATTGGAGGAAGGAATGTACGTCCTTGTAAGTTAATAACTGCAACTTCTGTTCCATTACAGTTCACAAAGATAAGCCCTTTTCCTGGAGTTCCTTCTGGGAAGTTAGCTGGTCTTGCAAGATATTTTGCGTCATCAATAAATTCAAATACTTCACGGTTATCCCAAGCATGGTTTCCAAGTGTAACCGCTTGTGCCCCGCATTCTAAAAAGTTTCGGTATATTTTCTCTGTAATTCCACGTCCACCTGCTGCGTTTTCTCCATTAATAATGGTTACTGTAGGTGTATATTTCTTCTTTAATGCCGGTACGTATTGTTGAATCATACCTCTACCAGGAGATCCTACTACATCCCCAACAAATAATATTCTCATATGTCTTACCCTTCCTATGTACTACATTTTTTATTACTATAGCTTCAAGTGATTTCCTTACAATATATTTATTATAAGTTTGTTTCACTTGTATGCTAGGTATAACTAATTTCCTTTATTTTAACCAATTCCAACACAAAAAAATAAAGTGGTGTTTCACCACTTTATTTTGCGTATTCCACTGCACGTGTTTCACGAATAACAGTTACTTTAATATGTCCTGGGTAATCCAGTTCATTTTCAATACGTTTTCGAATATCACGAGCTAAACGATGAGCTTCTAAATCATCGATTGTATCTGGTTTTACCAGAATACGAACTTCTCGTCCTGCTTGAATTGCGAATGATTTTTCTACGCCTTCATAAGACTCTGAAATCTCTTCTAACTTTTCAAGACGACGAATATAGTTCTCAAGTGTTTCACTACGAGCTCCAGGTCTTGCAGCTGATAATGCATCTGCTGCTGCAACTAAAACTGCAATGATTGAAGTTGGTTCTGTGTCCCCATGGTGAGATGCAATACTGTTTATAACTACAGGATGCTCTTTATATTTCGTTGCGAGTTCAACACCAATTTCAACGTGGCTACCTTCTACTTCATGGTCAATCGCTTTACCGATATCATGTAATAGACCAGCACGTCTTGCTAGTTTTTCATCCTCACCAAGCTCTGCTGCCATAAGTCCAGTTAAATATGCAACTTCCATAGAGTGTTTTAAGACGTTTTGTCCGTAACTTGTACGGTATTTCAAACGACCTAAAATCTTAATTAAATCTGGATGTAATCCGTGAACACCCACTTCAAACGTTGTTTGCTCTCCGACTTCGCGAATATACTCGTCCACTTCACGTCTTGATTTTTCGACCATCTCTTCAATACGCGCTGGGTGAATACGTCCGTCCTGTACTAGTTTATCAAGAGCGATACGAGCTGTTTCACGACGAATTGGGTCAAATCCAGAAAGGATAACCGCTTCTGGTGTATCATCGATAATTAGGTCAATACCTGTTAACGTTTCTAACGTACGAATATTTCGACCTTCACGTCCGATAATACGTCCCTTCATTTCGTCATTTGGAAGATTTACAACCGAAACGGTTGTTTCAGCAACATGATCAGCTGCACATCTCTGCATTGCAAGAGATAAAATCTCTTTTGCTTTCTTATCCGCTTCTTCTTTCGCACGAACTTCACTTTCTTTTACCATTACGGCAATTTCATGAGAAACTTCACTTTCTACTTTACCAAGAATAATTGCTTTCGCTTGTTCGCGTGTCAGATTGGAAATGCGCTCTAATTCTGTTTGTTGCTTTTGAACTAACTCTCCCACTTTGCTTTCCAACTCTTCAATCTGTTGTTGTCTCGCTACAAGAGAATCCTCTTTCTTTTCTAACTGTTGCTCACGTTTATCGAGCGTTTCGTCTTTACGATCAAGGTTCTCTTCTTTTTGCATTAAACGATTTTCTTGTTTTTGTAATTCGCTTCTACGGTCACGAATTTCTAATTCAGCTTCTGTACGAAGTGTATGAATTTCATCCTTTGCTTCTAAAAGCGCTTCTTTCTTAAGTGCTTCAGCCTCACGATTCGCTTCATCTATAATACGTTTCGCTTCATTAGCTGCACCATTAATCTTCGCTTCAGCAATAGACTTTCGAACAAAAAAGCCAACAACTGCACCGACTGTTGCAAGCAAAATGGAGATGAGTATCCAAACTGCAGTACTACTCATGATTTCACCTCCCCTTGCTATGAATGAAAAAAGACTGTCGGCATGTACATTGAATACCAACATACAGCAAAGACCGTCGTCCCGCTTTTTTTAAGGGACTTTCTTCATTTCACAATTAAAATGTCATATTATTATTTCGGCAAGATTTAAGTCTTACTCCGAATATTACTTCTCTTCTTGAGAAGAGTGTTTCGTATATAAGAAAAAATATACATTCTCATTGTATCTATCGCAATTTTCATTGTCAAGCGTTGTCTACTTTTACTTTCTTTACCTTCAGCCCTAATTCATATATGAATTTAAAAAGCAGATAGCATATTATCCTGGAAAACCTTAGTAAATTCCAGTTTATTCATGTAAAACGTGCATATATCACTCTTTATACATAACCTTTTAGGTAGATTAAATATTTTATCCACAACGATATACAACGCTTTCATAATGATACAAAAATAAAAGACACGAAGCCGTGTCTTTTATTTTTAATCAAGAAGATTTGAATCTTCCGCGCCTTCAGCACCAGAATCTTCGCTAATTCCGTGATGCTCACGAATAAAGAAGGCAATTTCTTCTCTTAAATCCGTATTTTCTTTTAAGAACTGCTTCGAATTTTCTCGACCTTGTCCTAGGCGTTCTTCATTATAAGAGTACCATGCACCACTCTTTTGAACGATATCAAGTTCAGAAGCCATATCTAAGATTTCGCCTTCTCTTGAAATACCTTCTCCGTACATAATATCAACTTCAGCAACACGGAATGGTGGTGCCACTTTATTTTTAACTACTTTTACTTTTGTTTTATTACCAACGATGTCGTTACCTTGCTTTAATTGCTCAGCACGACGCACTTCAAGACGAACAGTTGAATAGAATTTCAACGCACGACCACCTGGAGTTGTTTCTGGGTTCCCGAACATAACCCCAACTTTTTCACGAATTTGGTTAATAAAGATTGCAATTGTTTTTGATTTATTAATTGCACCTGAAAGTTTACGAAGCGCTTGAGACATTAAACGCGCTTGTAGACCTACGTGTGAGTCACCCATGTCTCCTTCGATCTCAGCTTTAGGTACAAGAGCTGCTACAGAGTCAATTACGATAATATCAACCGCGCCACTTCGTACAAGTGCTTCTGCGATTTCTAAACCTTGCTCCCCTGTATCAGGTTGTGATAATAGTAATTCATCGATATTAACACCTAATTTTTGTGCATATACAGGATCCATTGCATGCTCCGCGTCAATGAACGCCGCTTGTCCACCTTGACGTTGTACTTCTGCAATTGCATGTAATGAAACTGTTGTTTTACCTGAACTTTCAGGTCCATAAATTTCGATAATACGGCCACGTGGGTATCCGCCTACCCCTAATGCCACATCAAGTGCTAAAGAGCCACTAGAAACTGTAGAAACTCTACGCTCCGCTTGTTCTCCTAATTTCATAATTGAACCTTTACCGAATTGCTTCTCTATTTGTTTTAACGCCATATCTAACGCTGCTTGACGATCACTCATTCAAAATTCCTCCTTAACTGAATTGCTAATCTTATTATACCTATTTTCAATTCAATTTGCCAACAAAAATCGAACATTTATTCGTTTTTTTATTTTCCATTAAATAAAACCGCCTTTAACCATGAAAAAAGCTAGAAGAGACTTATATCTCTTCTAGCTTTTTATACAAATGATAAAATCCATATTTTACTGAGCGTTCTCTAATTTGTTGACGACTTCCGCTTAAATGAAGAAGGAAGACTACAGTTGGTTCATCTTTAATCGCCAGTCCAACAAATACTGTTCCCGGCTCTTTATGTTCTGAAGCATCTGGTCCTGCTACCCCAGTGAAACTAACTCCGATATCCGCTTTTAATAATCCTCTAACATTTTCAGCAAGATAACGAGCACATTCTTGACTAACGGCACCGTCAGTAGCCAACACTTCCTCAGGTACATGTAGAACATGCTGCTTCACATCATTATGATAGCAAATGACACCACCTTTAAATACGGAAGACACACCAGCACTTTCTGTTACTTGATTCCCGAAGAGACCACCCGTTAAACTTTCTGCACACGCTAAAGTTAATCCTTTTTTCTTCAATAACTCTATCGCCTTATTATGAAGAAACTCTTGATCATATCCGTAGAAAAATTCTCCTACTCTTTCTAAAATCAAATCTTCCGTATGCTGAATGAGTTTCTGCGCTTCATGAACACTTTGATGCTTAGCAGTTAAACGTAATGTCACTTCTCCATCATTCGCAAGCGGGGCAATTGTCGGGTTCGTTTGTCCATCAATCAAATCTTGAACTTTCACTTCTAATTGAGATTCCCCAATCCCGAAGAAGCGAAGCACACGAGAATAAATGTTTTCTCCTGTTGTAAAGTTACGTAAAAAGGGCTCTACATAACTTACATACATCGGCTTCATTTCTTTCGGTGGTCCTGGTAATAAAATATAAACTTTTCCATTCTTATTTAACCCCATACCAGGCGCCATGCCGTGATCATTCGCAAATACAGTTGCTCCATTTAAAACGAGCGCCTGCTTTTTGTTATTCTCCGTGAATTCGCGACCTGTACGCTTAAAGTAATCGCTTATTGATGCTAATGCCTTTTCATCATATACAAGCTCTTCCCCTAAGCTAGACGCTATTGTTTCCTTCGTCAAATCATCTTTTGTCGGTCCTAATCCACCTGTAAAAATAAGCATGTCCGCGCGCTCTTCTGCAACTTCAATCGCCTGCTGTAATCGATTGTTATTATCCCCAACTACAGTATGGTAGTACACGTTAATCCCAATTGAAGCTAACTTTTCAGATAAAAACTGGGCGTTTGTATTTGCAATTTGTCCAAGTAACAATTCTGTTCCAACCGCAATAATTTCAGCATTCATCCCAATTCCCCCATAAACTTCTATTTTGAGTTTACAAAAGCAGCTCTATTTTTCCAGAAATAATCCCATCCTGAAATAACAGTAAAAATTAATGCAATCCATATAAAGATATCAGCAACTGGAATATGGATTAAATTTAAAGGTACATCGTGTAATAAGTATGCCGCAATCGCGATAATTTGTGTCCATGTCTTAATTTTCCCTAGCTGATTTGCCGCAACTACTTCTCCTGTTCCAGCAAGTACAAGGCGTAAACCAGTTACCGCAAACTCACGGCTTATAATGATAATAACGATCCAAGCAGGTACGTATTGCATCTCAACTAATGTGATAAGTGCTGCTGAAACAAGTAATTTATCAGCTAACGGGTCAAGAAACTTCCCTAAGTTTGTTACAAGATTATACTTTCTTGCGTAATGTCCATCAATCCAATCTGTAGCCGAAGCAACAATAAAGATAAGTGCCCCTACTAAATGTTGAATTGGTAAATCAACATCACCAATTGTGTATGAGCCCCAATCAAATGGCGCTAACATAATTACCATAAAAATTGGAATTAAGAAGATTCTAGATATTGTAATTTTATTTGGTAAATTCACAGCTATTCCTCCATCATATCAAAAACATTTGTTCATTGAAAAAAGTCATCGAAGCGATGACTGTTATTGTGCAGGTTGCTCTATCCCTAGATTTTTAATCAAGAATTTTTGATGATAATTCTCTTCTGGATTCAACGGGAATGTAACGACTTGGCCATTTAATTTAAATTCAACATTCGGTGCACTTCCTATATTAAGGTTTACCACTTTCGCTGTTGATAAATCATATTTTTGAGTTTGGCCTTCCTCTATTGTACCACTAAAGATATCATTTCCTGCCTCATTTTTAATACCTACATAACTTGCGCCTTTTGTTGTAATCTCTAGTTCTAACGTTTTATTATTATGAATTTCCAAAGTAGATTCCTTACCAGTTGTACCAATTACTTTAATCTCTTGTTGTCCTGTTGGTTGCGCTGGTTGTTCTTCTTTCTTTGGCTCTTCTTTCTTCGGTTCTTCTTTTTTTTGTTCCTCTTTTTTCGGCTCTTCCGCTTTCACATCTTCTTTCTTCGTATCTAACGGAGAGTTTTCTGCTTTTTTAACTTCAATTTTCTCGCTTTGGGCATTCGGAACTTTCGCATCATCTTTTCCAGTTAACGCTTGGAAAACAAACCAAATTACCATTCCAAATGCAATTACTAACAGCGCAACTAAAATTTTCGGCATGTGATCTGCAATTGGCCATGATGAAGATTTTTGCATTGTTTCTTGCGTTTTTTGTCCTGTTGATACTTGTGGAACGTCGCGTTTTTCAGATTGTGGTATCGTACTCTGATATTCTACAAGCAATTCCTCTCCATTTAATCCAACCGCATCTGCGTATTGTTTAATGAATGCACGCGCATAAAAAGCTCCTGGCAATACATCATAATTGCCTTCCTCAATCGCTACTAAATGGCGCTTTTGGATTTTTGTAACCTCATGCAGCTGATCAATAGACAAGCCTTTCGTTCCTCTTGCTTCTTTCAGCTTTTGTCCTAATTCTGTCACTACTAACACCTCAATATTTCTTTAAAAGTCAAACATAGAGAAATTATTTTGCGTACCTTGCTCAATTTCATCTACTAAATTATATTGAATTTCTTCATCATAATCGTTACGTAACTCGATAATATAATCAAAATCATCTAATGTGTATTCTGACTGGCTCACAAATACATCAGGATGTTCCACAACTTTCGTTGCAGGCAATCTCATAATTTCACGAACGAGCTGCCAATGCCTTTCGTTAGCACGCTTTGTTGACACGATTCCATCTAAGATGAAAATATTGTCGTCGCTATACTCGTCTTCAATCAATTGACTACGAACCGTTTGCTTAATAAGAGTAGATGATACAAATAACCATCTTTTATTTGCGCAAACACTTGCGGCAACAATGGATTCTGTTTTTCCGACACGAGGCATTCCTCGTATTCCGATTAGTTTATGACCTTCTTTTTTCATTATTTCAGCCATAAAGTCTACAAGTAATCCTAATTCATCACGTACAAATCGAAATGTCTTCTTATCATCTGCATCTCGTTGTATGTACCTACCATGTCTAACCGCTAGCTTATCTCTTAGCTTTGGCGGACGATATTTCGTTACCGTTATGTTATCCATCGTATTTAAAATTGATTCAAGTCTAGAGATTTGCTCTTGATTATCACACATTAGGAGTAATCCACGCCTTGCATTATCTACACCATTAATTGTGACAATATTAATGCCGAGCATACCGATTAACGAAGAAACGTCACCAAGCAAGCCAGGTCGGTTTTTATGTATTTCATATTCAAAATACCATTCAATCATCCAAGATCACTCCCCTTGCTTACTTTACACCTACGTACTATATTATATGATTTCACCTTAATAGGGAAGCTAAATGTATAATCTATCCTGCGTTATTATTATACAAAAAAAATAGAGAGGAGATTCTCCTCTCTATTTTTTACTTATGTTGTACAAACTTCACCATTAAGTTTGCGATTGTATGTTGCTCTTGTTCGTCAGCAACTTTCCAAAGCTCAGATAATAATTTCTCTTGATCGTTGCGCGCTTCTACTTCATTTGCTAAATAGTCTCCAACACGAAATGCCATATCTGATACAGCACCACCATCAAGACCTTTTCCTTGCGCCTGTTCTAAACGTTCTCCTAAAAAGCTCTTCCATTGATCAAAATTATCTAAAACTGACATGTGTAAGCACCTCACTACTTAGTAATAGAATCATGCTTAATTTGTACAGTTTTTCATTTTTTATGTAAGAAATTTTTAGCAATGCCAACCGCCATTTACTCCGATAATTTGTCCCGTTATGTAAGATGCACCTGGTGATGCGAGAAATGATACTGTTTTCGCCACTTCTTCCGGTAATCCTAATCGTCCTAACGGTATCTCTTCAGCAATTTCATTTTTATCCTCTTCTGAAAATACGTTTAACATTTCCGTTTCAATTGCACCTGGCGCCACCGCATTCACTCTTACTCCACTTAATGAAACTTCTTTCGCTAAAGCTTTCACATATGAATTTTGTGCACCTTTCACCATCGAGTAAAGCACTTCACATGATGCGCCAATTTGTCCCCATATAGAAGAAACAAGTACAATATTGCCGCTTCTCCGCTGAATCATAGATGGCAATGCCATTGATAATAATTTATAGATACTCTTCACTTGAAGTTCTACCATAGAATTCAATTCGTCGTTCGTTACATCTGTTACGAGTCCAAATATACTCTTCCCAGCTGCATATACGATAACATCAAGAGGATGTTCAATTTGTTCCCACAATTGCTCTGCTCCATCAGCAGAAGCTAAATTCGCTTGAACGGGCATCACTTCACCGCATTCTTTCTGCAACTCATTCACTTTCTCTTCACCGTTATTATAATGAACATATACTGTATATCCATCTTGAATTAATTGTTTTGAAATAGCAGAGCCAATCCCTCCGCTCCCTCCAGTTACTAATGCATACTTTTTCATAAATTCCCTCTCTTATCTCTACAAACTCATTTTCATACAACTAAATAATACCCTCATCTTATCATTTCTTTATGACAAGATGAGGGTATTTTTATAAAACCTTTTATTTCTTCGGTAAAACCTGACAAGCGCTCATTCTTTCTTCTGATAATAATGTTTTCGCTACTTCTTGTAAATCTTGAACAGTTACCCCTTCTAATACCGTTAATGCTTCAAACAGACTCGATTCATTAAATGCATATCGTGTAAACTGATTCGCAATATATTCCGGTGAATTCAATGAGCGTAAAAATCCACCTATTTTCTTTTTCTTCACTCGTTCTAATGCTGCCTCATCTAATTGATCATAATTTGTCTTTAATAATATACCTTTCAAACGCTCTTCTAGCTCATCAGGTTGCTTCGTATCGCCGCCTACCATTGCAAAACCGAAGTTATTCTCTTCCGTATAATCATACGAGAACGAATCATCAATTAGTCCTTCATTATATAAAGATTCGTAATGAACGGAGCTTTTTCCAAATAAATAATCTAAAAGTAACGTAAGCGCAATTTCTTGTTTTAAAAGGGCTTTTCCTTTTTCTTTTAAATTTGTCGCTTTAATACCCACTAAACATTTCGGTGTTTGTACAGGCATTGAAATAATTTTCTTTTTTTCATTTACCGCATCTGGTTCTTCTTCAAATGAACGTACAATTTCCGGCTGATTTTTATAGTCTTTTTTCGCTTGATTTTCACGCACTAAATCCATTGTTTTCTCTGGATCAATTGCGCCCACAACAAATAGTAACATATTGCTCGGATGATAAAACGTTTCATAACACTCGTATAATAGGTCTTTCGTAATTTTACTAATAGACTCGATTGTCCCTGCAATATCAATTTTAATTGGATGTTTTACAAATAAGCTATCAATTAACCCAAAGTATAAGCGCCAATCCGGATTATCTTGATACATTTGAATTTCTTGCCCAATAATCCCCTTCTCTTTCTCAACTGTTTTTTCAGAGAAGTACGGTTCTTGTACGAAGTTTAACAATGTATTTAAATTTTGTTCTACATTTGATGTACATGAAAAAAGGTAAGCTGTTCTTGTGAAAGATGTGAAAGCATTTGCTGATGCTCCTTGTTTACTAAACAATTGGAAAGCATCGTGATCTTCTTTTTCAAATAATTTATGCTCAAGAAAATGAGCAATTCCATCTGGCACACGAATCATTTCTTCTTTACCTAGTGGTACGAATGTATTATCCATAGAACCATATTTTGTCGTAAACGTTGCAAATGTTTTATTAAATCCTTGCTTCGGTAAAATATATACATCTAATCCATTAGGAAGTTTTTCATAATAGAGTGTCTCTTTTAATTGCTCATAAACAATTTTCTCCATTTATTCTCCCTCCGTTCCTTGTAAAAAGTAAATTGTATCTAGTTCAATATTTTTAGCAACTTTCACAATTTCTTCTTTCGTCACACTTTCAATACCTGTAAGCCATTCTTCAACTGGACGCGTACGGTCTGAAATAATGCCATGATACAGCATTTCCACAAATCCGCGCGGTGTATCAATCGCCTCTAATATTTGATTTTGAATGACACTTTTCGTTTGATGCATCTCTTCTTCAGAAAAATCACCATTTTGCATCGCTAACATTTGTTCTTTAATAATCTCAACAGCTTTTTCATAATTTTTCGCTTCGATCCCTGACATGACAAACAATAAGCCTTTATGACTTTCAAAGCGGGATGCTGCATAGTACGCTAAACTATTTTTTTCACGAACGTTAACGAATAACTTCGAATGAGAAAACCCTCCAAACAATCCATTGAACAATTGCAGTGCAAAATAATCTTCATCTTTATACGTAATAAACGTACGATAACCGATGTGTAATTTACTTTGTTTTAATTCTTGTTGTTCAACTACTTCTTTTTCTTCATTATTTCTCTTATGAAGAAGTACATTTCTTTCTCTGACAGGACGCGTTGAAATAGAAAAATACTTACTTACAAGATCCACTGCGTTTTCTGAAATATCACCAATAATGTATAGATCCATTTCATCCTCTGCTAGCACTTTTTGATAATATTGATACAAACTTTCATTTGTAATAGAAGAAACACTCTCTTTTTTCCCATTTGCACTTAAACGATACGGTTCTACTTTACACATTTCTTCAATTAAACGCTCGTTTGCATAGCGCATTTTATCATCGTACGTAGCTTCAATTCGTTGCAAGAGTGCTCTCTTTTCACTTTCTACGATAGAAGGTAGAAAACCATTTCCCTCTGTCGCTGGATGCAAAACAATATCCGATAACATAGAAAGTGCTTTTTCAAATAACGGTGGTGCATCATGTAAATAAACTTCATTTGCAATGTCTACATAAATAGAGATAATATGGTCTTCTCCTTTTTTACTTACATCTACTGCCAAAGAAGATCCATATAATTCTTCTAAATATTGACGAAGACGAATTACAGAAGGAAGCTTTTCTGTCGCACTTTGCAATACGTATGGCAATAGGGCACGCTCTGTCACCGTCTCCTCATTTAAAGGTGCCTTAAAACGAAATACAAAAGTATTTGTTTTATATTTATCAGTTGGAATAATATGTACTCGCAAACCACCTAACTCATGTAACTGTTGTTCCATTAGTTTCATTTATAGCCCTCCTTTACGTATGTAGGAATATTCCTCTTCAATATACAGTTTTTAGAAATAAAAAATCAACTTTTCTTCCTCACTATACTTACATTAACCTCTTTCTAAAAACTTGAATATGTAAGGAACATAGTAAAATTCCGTATTAAATATAGTCTATGTAAAAAAGCCCGCACTAATGTGCGAGCTTTTTTATACTTATCGTTTTCCTTTTTCATAAGGAGTTCCTAATGCTTTCGGAGCTTCAGAACGACCTACAAAACCAACAAGCGCTAATATTGTAAATACATACGGTAATATCGTTAAGAATACACTTGGAATTTCCTTTAGTACCGGAATTGTACCACCAGTTATTCCTAATGATTGAGCAAATCCGAAGAACAGAGCCGCTCCAAGAGCACCGAGTGGATTCCATTTACCGAAAATCATAGCTGCTAGCGCTAAGAAACCTTGTCCCGTAATTGTAGCACCTGAGAAGTTACCAGAGATGGACATAGCGAAGACCGCTCCACCTACTCCTGCAAACATTCCAGATATAGCTACTGCAATATAACGCATTTTATATACGTTAATACCCATCGTATCTGCTGCCATTGGATGTTCACCAACCGCACGAAGACGAAGACCGAACGGTGTTTTAAAAATAACATACCAAACGACAAACGCTAAAATAATAGCAATATATGATGTTAACGGTACATTTGAGAAAAAGATTTTTCCGATTACGGGAATATCCGAAAGACCCGGAACATCGATTTTTTCAATGCGGTATTGAATGAAATCAGTTTGTCCTTTGCCAAAGATTTTCTTAATCGCAAATACTGTTAAACCAAGAGCTAAAAAGTTAATCGCTACCCCGCTCACCACTTGATCTGCACGGAATGTAATAGATGCTACTGCGTGAAGAAGTGCAAATAAGCCACTACCAATCGCTGCAAATAATAGTGCGATCCAAGGTGTCATCGCTCCCCACGTATCACCCATTAATAACGTTGTAACAATACCGATAAATGCACCAAATAACATTAAACCTTCTAACGCTATATTTACAACTCCAGAACGTTCACTGAACACTCCACCTAACGCCGTAAAAATAAGTGGCGCTGCCGTATATAACGTACCCGTCACAAGAATGGCTAAAATATCTAAAAAGCTCATTTATTTTCCCTCCTTGCTCATGCGTGTAAGTGCCCAGCGTAAAACATAACTGCACGCAACAAAGAAAATAATACATGCAATAATAACGTTAATTAACTCAGAAGGTACATCAGCTTCAAAATTCATTTGTGGAGCTGCACTTTTCAAACCACCAAACAGTAAAGCTGCTAATAATATACCAAATGGATTATTTCCTCCTAGAAGCGCTACCGCGATCCCATCAAATCCGATACCAGTAAACGACGACATCGCCGTCATACTTTGGAATGTCCCTAATCCTTCCATAGCTCCACCAATTCCGGCAAAAGCACCTGCAATTGTCATTGATAATACAACATTACGCGATACTTTCATCCCTGCATATTGAGAAGCATTTTGGTTAAAACCAACCGATTTTAATTCATATCCTAACGTTGTTCTATCTAATAAGAACCACATTACAATTGCAACGATAATAGCTACAACAATTCCCCAATGTAAACGAGATCCATCTGTCAATGAAGATAACCAGCCAGAAGCTAACGAAGCACTTGCTTGTACATCATAAGATTTCTCATTACCTTCATGAATAAAACGCTTAATAAGATCATACGTAACATAAAGTGCAATGTAGTTCATCATAATTGTAACAATTACTTCATTTACTTTAAGCTTCCCTTTTAAATATCCAGGTATAAAACCCCATAAACCGCCGGCGATTGCTGCCACTAAAATAGATAACGGAATATGCAAAATTGCTGGTAACGACACTGCATATCCAAACCAAACAGCAGCAAGCCACCCAACTAATAACTGTCCTTCCACCCCAATATTGAAAAGACCTGTACGAAATGCAAATGCTACTGAAAGACCAGCTAGTACAAGCGGAATCATTGTACGCAACGTCTCACCGATAGCTTGTGGATTACCAACCATCCCTTCCCAAAGTGCGGCATATCCAACAATTGGATCATATCCACTAACTAACATTACAATGGCACCAACAAGTAAACCGAAAACTACGGATAACACAGGTACTAAAATATTAATTGTTCGTTCCGTTAAAAATTTTTTAGTCATTTGTGTTCACCTTCTCTTTCCCTGTCCCGCCGGCCATCAATAACCCAAGCTGTTGTTCATTCGTTTCTTTCGCATCAACAATTGCCACGATTTTCCCTTCATATATAACAGCAACTCGATCACTTACATTTAAAATTTCATCCAGCTCTAAAGATAAAAGTAATACTGCCTTACCGTTATCTCTCTGCTCGATTAATTTTTTATGAATAAATTCAATCGCACCTACATCTAAACCACGTGTTGGCTGCGCTGCAATTAATAAGTCTGGATTACGATCTACTTCACGTGCGATAATTGCCTTTTGTTGGTTTCCACCAGATAGAGCGCGAGCTAACGTGTGTTCACCAGGTGTACGTACATCAAACTGTTCAATAAGCGCTTTTGCTTTTTCTGTAATCTTACTAAAATTTAAAATCCCTTTCTTTGAAAATGGATTTTTATAGTATGTTTGTAAAACAATATTGTCCCGAACAGAAAAATCAAGAACAAGTCCGTGTTTATGACGGTCTTCAGGAATATGACCAATCCCCTCTTCTGTTATTCTTCGAACTGGCCAATTCGTTATTTCTTTTCCTTTAATTGCAATAGAACCTGACTCAACTTTTCGTAAACCAGTAATCGCCTCTATTAATTCACTTTGACCATTTCCATCAATCCCTGCAATCCCAACGATTTCTCCTGCACGAACAGTTAAGTCAAGGCCTTTTACAGCAGGTAACTTGCGCGTATCATGAACAATTAGGTTTGCAATAGATAGTACTTCTTCCATTGGTTTAGCTTCTATTTTTTCTGTTTTAAAATTCACTTGACGTCCGACCATTAACTCTGCAAGTTTATGCTCATCCGTTTCCGCTACATCAACAGTACCAATCCCCTTACCTTTACGAATAATTGTACAACGATCGCAAACTTCCATAATTTCTTTTAACTTATGTGTAATAAGAATGATAGATTTCCCCTCTTGCACAAGTTTTTTCATAATTTGAATCAACTCATGAATTTCTTGAGGAGTTAACACCGCCGTTGGCTCATCAAATATTAAAATCTCAGCACCACGATAAAGAGTCTTTAATATTTCAACCCTTTGCTGCATCCCAACAGAAATATCTTCAATTTTTGCATGTGGATCAACAGCTAAACCGTATTGTTCAGATAATTGCTTAATTTCTTTTGCAGCTTCTTCAACAGCAATTTTCCCGTTTTTCTTTGGTTCATTTCCGAGAATAATATTCTCTGTAACTGTAAAATTATGAACAAGCATAAAATGCTGATGGACCATCCCAATACCAAGATCATTTGCTATATTCGGATTCGTAATTTTAACAGGGTTTCCTTTGATTTTAATTTCCCCCTGTTCTGGTTGATACAAACCGAACAGCACATTCATCAGCGTTGATTTCCCTGCACCATTTTCTCCAAGTAAAGCATGTATTTCTCCCTGTTTTACTTGCAGCGTAATATCATCATTCGCTACAATGCCTGGGAATACTTTTGTAATATTGTTCATCTCAATTACGTATTCCATTTTGTTCCTCCTTTTAGCAGGGAACACTCCCTAATTACACTCTATTAAAAGTATTTTTATATATGCAAAGGTTAGTTCTAAGAACTAACCTTTGCTATTTCTCTATTATTATTTCTTTAGAGAAGCTTCATATGTTTTATATTCTTCGTCAGTTGCAGGTACTTTAATTTCACCGTCAGTGATTTTCTTCTCAAGCTCTTCTACTTTTGTTAAGATTTCTGGATTTACTTTTTTCACATTGTCAGTCGTTTTCGCAATACCAACACCGTCATCTTTTAAACCAAACTCTTCTACTTTACCGCCTTTTAGCTTACCATCTTTCGCTTCTTGTGCTACTTTTGCTACTGCAACATCAACACGTTTTACCATCGAAGTTAAAGTTACGTTTTCAGGCATACCTTCTTGATTTTGGTCACGGTCAACACCGATTACCCAAACGTTTTCACCTTTTTTCTTACGGTTTTTCGCTTCTGTGAATACACCGTTACCAGTTGCACCTGAAGCATGATAAATTACGTCAACTCCACCACCGTACATTGCTGAAGCTAATACAGATCCTTTTTCTGGTTTATCAAATGCATCAGCATATTGTGATACGATTTCGATATTTGGATTTACTGCTTTTGCACCAGCTTTGAAACCTGATTCAAATTTTGTAATTAATGGGCTTTTTACACCACCAACAAACCCAACTTTATTTGATTTTGTCGTCATCGCTGCTACAGCACCAACTAAGAATGAACCTTCATGGTCTTTAAATGTAATACTTGTTACGTTTGGCTTCTTTACAACTGTATCTACAATCGCAAATTGTTCTTTCGGATACTGATCAGCTACTTTTTCGATTGATTTTTCCATTAAGTATCCAATACCAAATGTTGTGTTATAATGATCTTTCGCAAATTTCGTTAAATTCGGGATATAATCCGCATCTTTACTAGATTGAAGATAACGATATCCTTCATTTTTCTTTAAGTCATTATCTTTACCGAACTTCGTTAAACCTTCCCAAGCTGATTGGTTAAATGATTTGTCATCAACGCCACCAACATCTGTAACCATACCAACTTTAAACTCTTTTTTGTCGCTACTCGCTTTATCCGAGTTACCACATGCACCTAAAACCGCACTTGCTGCTAATGTTAATGATAATAAAAGACCTGTTTTTTTCTTCATACTAGAAACCCCTCCTGAAATGAATTGTCTATTTTTTTATACGCTGCTGTCCCTAACTTCTTGCTGTCACCTCCCTAAAATGGAACTCACCTACATACGTTTTCTTAATACGTGGAAGCTAAACTTATCAGCTCTAAAGTAATTGATAGAATATAAGATTGGCTCATCATTTTGATCATAGTGCATTTGTTTTAATACTAGCAGTGCTGTTTCTGGTTCACATTCTAAAATCGGTGAAATTTTCGGATGATAGCCAATTGGCTCAATATGAGCAACCGCGTATGTGATACGTTTATGCGTATTGTTATGTATCACCGTTAGCAATGATTCTTCATTGTATCCCGATAAATCCGGCAATATTTCTTTTGCAAGTTTATCGATACAATATACAACAGGTTCCCCATCTGCTGTACGCACACGCTCGATCATCACTGCATTAAAACCCTCTTCACTATTAAACTTCTCTTTTTCCTCTTCTGTTAAACTTGTTGTAGATGATGATAGAAAGATAGTTCCTGGCGTTTTCCCCACACTAGAAATCATATCTGTAATACTAGAAAGTTGTTCAATCCCCGAAGAAAATAACGGCTTAGCATTTACAAATGTTCCTACACCATGTCTACGAATGACAACATTTTCTTCTTCTAAAATACGCAGTGCTTCCCTTAAAGTCGCTCTACTTACGCCAAGTTCTTTCGCTAAATCAAACTCTGATGGTAACTTTTGTCTTTCTTTGTAAGCTCCATCTTTAATTTTTTCTTTGATGTGATCAATCACCCGTAAATATAGGTGACGACTATCGGATTTTACTGACATAAGACTCCCCCGCATTTCAATTATTCGACCTCTGATGTAAGACTTCTTTTCTCTTTTTTCAACTTACAACATAATAAAAATTACTAAACACTAAAATAAACACAATTGTCGAATAAATATTAATAATTTTTTAAGATGAAATTTTCACTCTTTACTGCATAAAAAAAACTTTGCACCATAAACATTCCTCATTTCGAGAAAAAGTTCGGCACAAAGATCTCTTACATCCTTTGTTACACACTTTTCCCCTCATAGTCCAGCAATTCATGGTTGCCAGGTAGAAACTTATGGACCTTATCTCCAAGATTATATGAGGCAGTGATTCTTTTCGAAGTAATCTTACCACTTGCTCCCATACGTGTCAACAAAATTTAACATTTTTCTACATTAAATATCGAACGTTCACAAAAAACCACACCAAAGTATTCGTATTCTAAAGAACCACTTTAAATGTAAGCCCTTTCTTCACCTCTGAACATAGTATATAACAAAACCAGCATATAAAAAAGCCTAATTGTAAAAACAATTAGGCTTTTTTTATGAACTTTTTTCTTGTACATCATTAATGAGCACTTCTCGTGGTTTACTACCTTCATACGGACCTACTACACCATTCATTTCCATTGCATCAATTAAACGAGCAGCTCGCGTATATCCAACTCTAAACCTACGTTGCAACATAGAAACAGATGCCGTTTGCATTTCCACTACGAGCTGAACTGCTTCATCATATAATTCATCTTCTACTTCCTGCTTCGTATCAGGAACATCTTGCGGAATCATATCTTCTTGATATTGCGCTTTTTGCTGACCAATAACATATTCTACAACTCTCTCAACTTCATCATCTGATAAAAACGCACCTTGTACACGTACAGGCTTCGATGCACCAATTGGTATAAACAGCATATCTCCACGACCTAGTAATTTCTCTGCACCACCGCCGTCAAGAATTGTACGAGAATCTGTTTGAGAAGATACAGCGAATGCAATACGTGATGGAATATTCGCTTTAATAACTCCCGTAATGACATCAACTGATGGACGCTGCGTTGCAATA
Source organism: Bacillus albus (assembly GCF_001884185.1). Lineage (GTDB taxonomy): Bacteria > Bacillota > Bacilli > Bacillales > Bacillaceae_G > Bacillus_A > Bacillus_A albus. The sequence continues at coordinate 11,950 of NZ_MAOE01000112.1, read as the reverse complement.
ATTAAATGAATACCAGCCGCACGAGCCATTTGTGCTAGACGCATAATTGCATCCTCTACATCTGATGAAGCAACCATCATTAAATCTGCTAACTCGTCCACAATCACGACAATATAAGGTAATTCCGGTTGTTTCGCTTCTGATTGACTATTATGTTCTTTTATATAGTCATTATATCCTTCAATATTACGCGTGCCACTATGAGCAAACAACTCATAACGACGTTCCATCTCACTCACGACTTTTTTCAATGCTTGCGATGCCTTTTTCGGATCCGTTACAACTGGTGTTAATAAGTGAGGAACACCGTTATATACATTTAACTCTACCATTTTCGGATCAATCATCATTAATTTTACTTCATGTGGTTTTGCACGCATTAAAATACTAACAATAATACCGTTAATACATACACTTTTCCCGCTACCCGTCGCACCAGCTACTAGTAAATGGGGCATTTTATTTAAACGGGCTAATACAGCTTCACCTGTAATATCTCGTCCAAGACCAATTAACAACTTCTCTTCTGGATGATTATTAGCCTTAGAATCAAGAACTTCTCTAAGCGTTACCATAGAAATTTCTGAATTCGGAACTTCAATCCCTACAGCTGATTTCCCGGGAATTGGTGCCTCGATACGAATGTCTTTCGCCGCTAAAGCAAGTGCTAAATCATCACTTAAACTAACGATTTTGCTTACCTTTACTCCCATATCAGGATACACTTCATATTTTGTAACTGCAGGACCTCTATGTACTTTTGTTACTTTTGCTTTCACTCCAAAGCTTTGGAATGTACGCTCTAATTTACGAGCATTCTCATAAATTTCCGCATTTTCATTTGTAACTTGCTTATTCTTTGGAAATTTCAATATATCAAGGGCAGGAAGCTTGTAATCTTTATTTTCTACATTTGAAAATTGCATAGGAGGTGCTTGTGTTTCACCCTCTAACGATTCAACGATTTTTTCTCCACGCTTTTTCTTCGGCTCTTCAATTGGCGGAGCCTCTTCGATAAATGGTGAAGTGATTAACTCTTCTTCCTCTACCTCAATTCGTTTATCCTCTTCTTCATTTACTGGATAATTCTCAGTGAAATTTGAAATAATCGGAGGGTCAATTGAAATTTCTTCCATCGGCTCAACAATTTCTTCTTGTTCTGCAGCACGTTTGCTCCTTGTGCTTCTCGTTGTTTTTTTCTTTTCTGTTTGTTCAGCCGTTCTTTTCGCTCTCCAATCTTTATAGTCCCCTTGCATCACTTGAAATTGACTTCTAAGGATTCTACCAACTGGGGCTAACACTTCTCCAATATGCTTATTTGTTATACAAAGTATACCGAGAATAACTAAAATAATACCAATAATATAAGCTCCTACTTCATCAAATAAGAAATAACAAGTCGCGAACATAAGCGCACCAAACATGCCACCACCTAAATGAACACTATCTGGCCCTTTTTTCATTTCAAGAAAGAAATTATCTTTCGTACTCACAATAACAGAAGTATTTTGCACTGCTCCATCTTTCGTAAGTAGGTTAAATAATGTAATATGACTAAACATTAATATCGCCAATACTATTAAGTAAAAACCGATTAACCGTTTATTTAAAAGGTTCGGCCATCCACGTTTTATAACAAACGAAACCGATAAAGCTATTACACCTAACACACCAATTATGTACCACTCACCAAAGAAGAAGCGAAAAAATAACACAAACGATTTCCCTACAACGCCTAGCTGTAAAATCGTAATGATTGAAAGTGCAAAAAGAGTTAAACCGACGATTTCATAATACAAAGTTGGCTTTATCGTACGTCTTGCCTTTGCCTTCGTCCCTCTTTGCTTTTGTTTTGCCATTTCTTCACCTCGTGTTCTACATATACGTAAAGCCTCCTAAAAACTCTACTTATATGTCTGTTTTCTCTATTTTTTCAGGTCTTTATATCTTCTATTTTTACACTTCTTGTAAAATGTTAAATAAACAGAAGAAAGCAGCCCTCTCATGGCTGCTCAACCGTCTTGTTTTTTATATTATACCATAGCTTCTAAACAAAATCCTTCTTTTTGCTAAAAGGTTATTTTCTGACCAGGCTCAAACTCTAAGTAGTGAAACGGATCTGTACTTAACACACGCACAATAGAATAACACCCATGTTCTTCTTCTGAAACCATTAATTCAACACCATTTATATTTACGATTTTTTGACTTTCACATTGCGAATAATCAGCTGGATACACAAGTTGCTCTGGCATAATTGTATATAAAATCATTGTAACATTGTCCCTTCTGTACTATCATCCCCGCGAGCATCTATTAATTCATTTAGTTTTCGAATCGCATTTCCGATACCACCGACATCATCTATAAGACCATACTTCACTGCATCTCCACCAATTACATTCGTACCAATATCTCGCGTTAAATTTCCTTTCGCAAACATAAGCTCTTTAAAACGATCTTCCGTTACTTTCGAATGCTTCGTCACAAATCGAATGACTCTTTCTTGCATTTTATCTAAATACTCAAATGTTTGCGGCACACCTATAACAAGACCTGTTAGGCGAATAGGATGAATTGTCATCGTCGCAGTTTCCGCAATAAATGAATAATCCGTAGAAACAGCGATTGGCACACCAATAGAATGTCCTCCGCCCAGAACAAGTGATACAGTCGGCTTTGAGAGTGAAGCGACCATTTCAGAAATGGCTAGTCCGGCTTCAACGTCACCTCCGACAGTATTTAATATTAAAAGTAAACCTTCTATTTTCGGATTTTGTTCAATCGCAACAATTTGTGGAATGATATGCTCATATTTTGTTGTTTTATTTTGCGGTGGCAATTGGACATGACCTTCCACCTGTCCAATAATTGTTAAACAATGAATACGCGATTCATTCATTTGTGGTATATTCGTTTGTCCAAGCTGTTGAATTTTTTCCACTATTGAAGCTTCTTTTCCAGTTTCTTTCGGCTCAGCCTCTTTTTCTTCATTTGTATAACGATCACGTTCTGTCATATCGCATCCCCTTTCACTCGTATATCACTATTATTTCTTAAGTTATAAATTTCATTCGATAGAGTTAAAAAAGAAAAAAGATCACCCGTAAAGGTGACCTTTTTTAAACTTCCATAATAATCGGTAAAATCATAGGTTTTCTCTTTGTCTCTTCGTACAAGAACTGTCCTAATAATTCACGAATATTTTGTTTTAGCATAGACCATTCAATTGAATATTCTTTAATTGATTGCTCAACAATCATACGTACAATCTCTGTAGAGCGGTCAATTAACGCTTCTGATTCACGCACATACACAAAACCACGTGAAATGATTTCTGGACCAGAAACGATTTTCTTTTCATCCTTACCAAGTGTTACAACAACTACTAATATTCCATCTTGAGATAACATTTTTCTATCGCGAAGAACGATATTACCAACGTCACCTACACCTAATCCATCAATTAATACATTGCCAGCTTGGACTTTACCAACTAAGTTCGCTTCATCGTCACTAAAACCGATTACATCGCCTTTTTCTACGATAAAGATATTTTCTCTTGCAATACCTACATCTTCAGCTAAGTATGCATGTGCTTTTTGCATACGGAACTCACCATGTACGGGTACAAAATATTTCGGTTTCATTAAATTTAACATTAACTTTAATTCTTCTTGGCTACCGTGACCTGAAACGTGGACTTTTCTTTCACCGTAATAAACAACTTCAGCGCCCGCTCTAAATAACAAATCGATAATTTTTGATACAGATATTTCATTACCCGGAATTGGAGAAGCCGCAATAATAACCGTATCACCTTTACGAATTGAAATTTGTTTATGAGCTTGCTTCGCCATTCTAGAAAGGGCCGCCATCGGTTCCCCTTGGCTACCTGTCGTTAAAATAGCTACCTTTTTCTCTGGGAAATTGTCTACTTCTTGTAGTGAAATAACCATACCTTCTGGAACATCTAAATAACCAAGACGTCTTGCGATATCTACAACTTTCACCATACTACGTCCTACAACCGCTACTTTTCGCCCTGTTTCAGCAGCTGCATCAAATACTTGTTGAATACGATGTACATTCGATGCAAATGAAGCAACGATAATACGTCCTTCTGCGCCGTAGAACACTTTAGAAATTTCTACACCAACTTCTTTTTCAGAACCTGTATAGCCTGGACGCTCAGCATTTGTACTATCAGATAACAAGCATAGTACGCCTTCATTTCCGATTTGAGCCATTTTTCCAAGATCTGCTCCACTATTTCCAATTGGAGTTTGATCGAATTTAAAGTCTCCTGTATATACAATCGCACCTTTTGATGTATGGAAACAAACACCAACAGAATCTGGAATACTATGTGTCGTTCCAAAGAATGACACCGTTGTAGTATTAAACTCTACTGTTGAATTTGAATCGATTGTTTTTAAGTCTACACGGCCTAACATACCCGCTTCGCCAAGTTTTTCTTGTATAAGTCCTACTGTTAATTTCGTTGCATACACTGGAATAGATAATTTACGAAGTACGTAAACAATACCACCAATATGATCTTCATGACCGTGAGTAATAAATAAACCTTTTACTCGCTCTTGGTTTTCCACTAAATATGTAATATCAGGAATAACGATATCAATTCCAAACATTTCATCTCCCGGGAACATTAACCCTGCATCTACAATAAAGATTTCAGAATCAATTTCAACACAGTACATGTTTTTCCCGATTTCACCTACTCCACCAAGAGCAAATACTTTAACAGACTCATTCTCTTTTCTCTTCATGTTGTTGCCTGGTTTAAAAATCTTTCAAACACTGATTTCACTAAAATTGCAGAGACACCAGGGGAAACTCTACAACCACCATATATTCACCGTCCAAGACGAATGTCCTTACCGTTATGCGATATCATGTCCTTGTTTATTTTTTAAACCAGGTTTCACCTCTCTTTCATTATATAAATCAAATATCTTATTCGATATGATATGAAAATGTAATCAAATTATAATTTTTACCAATTTTGCTAAGCATACCCGTACTAAGCTACTTAGCCATATTATACCTGATACAAGAAATAGAACACAAGTTAAATCGTGCGAAAGAATAGGTAAAAGAATGGAATTATAACAAAAGTAGCGAACGTATTTCCTTTATATTCACTTCGATTTTACACTCCATATTATTTTGAAGAAATAGCCGTACATGCGCTAAATTCATTTCATAATATGGATTTTCAAGACTTATTTTTCTAGAATTGAACAAAAACACTTACAAAATGGAGTTTTTTTATGAATCACATGACATTTGAGGGGATTTCTCTAAAAACAGAAGCGGTGGTTTATTACATTTACACAAATGTTTATTCTATAATCACTTTAGTTTTTAATTCATTTCAAGGGTATGATATTTTCTTATACATGTTGCAATACATAATAAAAAATGACCTAGTTCTACACTAGGTCATTTTTTATTAACGAGGGATAGATTGCATAACAGATTGTAACGTTACTCTTTCTTCTTCTGTTAATGGAAGAAGTGGTAAACGTACAGAACCTACATCTAATCCAACCATTTGTAATGCTGTCTTTACTGGTGTTGGGCTTGGCGCCATAAATAATGAATCCGTTACTCTTACAAGTAATTGATGTAATTTTTGCGCCTTCTTAAATTCACCCGCTTGGAATGCTGCAATCATTTCTTGCATTTCATTTCCGATAACATGAGATGCTACAGAAACGATACCTTTCGCTCCAACTGCCATAGCTGGTAACGTTAAACCGTCATCACCGCTGTATACTGCAAAGTCGTCCGCTGTTTTTTCAATGATTTCTGTCATTGTTAACACATCGCCGCCTGCATCTTTAATCGCAACAATGTTTTCTATTTCTGATAAACGAACAACTGTATCAACGGAGATTTGTACAATAGATCGTCCTGGAACGTTATATAGCATAACCGGAAGTGGCGTGCTTTCAGCAATTGCTTTAAAGTGCTGATACATTCCTTCTTGACTCGGTTTGTTATAATACGGTGCTACTAGCATTACTGCATCAACACCAGCTTCTGTCGCCTTTTTAGTTAAGTCAATAGAAGCATGCGTATTATTGCTACCTGTTCCAGCGATTACGGGCACCCTTTTATCGACAACAGATACGACATGGCGATATAACGCTACTTTTTCTTCTGAAGTTAATGTAGGAGATTCTCCTGTCGTTCCTCCTACCACGATTGCTGTTGTACCGTTATCTATTAAATAATTTACCAATTTCGTTGTCTTTGCAAAATCGATATTTCCGTTTTTATCAAACGGAGTTACCATCGCGGTTGCAATTGTCCCAAAATCTATCATGGTCTCACTCCTTATTGTTCCAGTTGCTTTTCTTTTGAAAGCTCAAACGCACTATGTAATGCATTTACAGCCTCCACTAAATCCGTTTCTTTTACAAGAACCCAAATTGTCGTATGGCTATCTGCCGATTGCAGAATTTGAATACCTTTTTCAGCTAAAGCTGTAACGATTTTCGCAGTAACCCCTGGGATTCCTGCCATTCCAGCTCCAACGATAGATACTTTCGCGCAATGCTCTGCCACAAGCGGCTCATATCCAAGTTGTTTTAGCACTTCGACAGCACGAGCTGATACATTATCATTTACCGTGTAAGCTACACCTGTAGGGGAAATGTTAATTAAATCAACACTAATACCTTCGTTAGCCATTTCTTTAAATACATGCTGCTGCAAATCGTATGCTGTTTCTTTTGCAAGCACTTTAATTTGCGTTACGTTTGATACGTGAGCAATACCTGTAACAGGACGTTCTTCTACATCCTGCCCTTTTGTAGCACCATCGTACGCTGCAATAAGCGTACCTTCACTATCAGAGTAAGTAGAACGTACACGAAGAGGTACTTTCGCATGCATCGCAATTTCAACTGCACGTGGATGAACGACTTTTGCACCTTGGTAAGCCATGTTACAAATTTCGTTATACGTTACAGTTTGAAGATGACGTGCATCTTTTACAATGCGAGGATCCGCAGTCATAACACCTTCTACATCTGTGAAGATATCAATAAATTCAGCATGAAGCGCAACACCTAACGCTGAAGCTGAAGTATCGCTACCCCCGCGTCCAAGTGTTGTCGTATCGCCTTTTTTCGTTTGCCCTTGGAATCCTGTAACGACGATTACATCTACATTTTCTAGCTCTTCATGTATACGATCGCAATTCATTTCAATAATCTTAGCATTTGTAAAATCATCATTTGTTACAAAACCAGCTTGTGCACCATTTAATGCCGCTGCTTTTATACCGTTCTCATTTAACATGTTAGAGAAAACGATTGCTGAGATTAATTCTCCGCATGATAATAACAAATCTTGCTCACGATTAGAAATGTGAGATTCCTCTTGATTTACAAGGCTCAACAAAGTATCCGTTGCATACGGTTCACCTTTACGACCCATAGCAGATACGACAGTAACTACTTTATAACCCGCATCTAGCGATTTTTTTATATGATGAAGCGCATGCTTACGTCCATTTTCATCACGTACAGATGTGCCACCAAATTTTTGAACAATAATTTTCATATTTTGCACCTTCTCTTAGCCGTTTACACTAATTGTAATTTTACTAAGCGCTCTGCAATTTGAACAGAATTCCATGCAGCGCCTTTTAATAAGTTATCAGATACGACCCAAAGATGGAATCCTTTATCGTTATTTAAATCTTTACGGATTCTTCCAACGAACACTTCGTTTTTACCTACTGCAGTAGCTGGCATTGGATATAACTGCTCTTCTGGGTTATCTTGCAGAACGATACCTTCCGCATTTGCAAGTAAGTTCTTTAATTCTTCTACTGTTACGCCTTCTTTTTCTACTTCGATGTAAACAGACTCAGAGTGACCCGATACAACTGGTAAACGTACACATGTTGCCGCTACTTCTAATTCTGGCATATGCATAATTTTTTTCGTTTCATTAATCATTTTCATTTCTTCAAATGTAAATCCATTATCTTGGAACTTATCAATCTGTGGAATCGCGTTGAAAGCGATTGGGAAATGTTTCTTATCACCTGATACAGGTAAAACATTTGCCTTCACTTCTTCACCATTTAAGATTGCTTGTGATTGTTCATGAAGTTCTTCAATCGCTGCCGCACCAGCACCTGATACAGCTTGATATGTGGAAACGATTACTCGTTTTAAACCATATTGCTGACGAACTGGCTCAAGAGCTACTACCATTTGAATTGTAGAACAGTTTGGATTTGCAATAATACCATTATGTTCTTTTAAGTCATTTTCATTTACTTCAGGTACAACAAGTGGCACGTTTTCTGTCATACGGAATGCACTTGTATTATCAACAACAATCGCACCGCGCTTTGCTGCTTCTGGCGCTAATTGTTTTGATACAGATCCACCAGCACTAAAGAGTGCGATATCTACTCCTTCAAAACTTTCAGGAGTTGCCTCTTGAACTGTAAATTCTTCGCCTTTAAATACAAGTTTCTTACCTGCAGATCGTTTAGATGAAAGTAACGTTAATTTCCCGATTGGAAATTCTCGTTTCTCTAAAGTATTTAACATTTGTTCACCAACTGCGCCGGTTGCTCCAACTACAGCGACATGAAAAGTTTTTTGCTTTTCCATCACTATGCCCCTTTCTAGATACCAATCCTTCTATAACTTAGAATCAGAAGGAGTATACAATACCCCTTCTAATCTTAATAACGTTAATTTTATCATATTCTACAGTAAGAATGATGGTTTCATCAAAAATTGTCCGTTTTTTTTCGTTTTTTAATTCATATATCTGAATTTTTCTACGACAACCGGTTGCAATTGCTTTCCTTGCAGCGCTTCTAATACTGTATCTTCCAGCAGCTCCATGCGAGCTACCATTGAGTTCGGTTTTTTCTCTGGTGCATCTTGGCCGAATGGGACGAAATAGATGTTTTTTGTTGCCATTAGGCGCATGAGGTTGACGCCAACAGGGTGATGACAATATAAACATTTCTTTTTTCTTCTATTATATAATCATTTCACAAGCTGTAAATTTATTTTGTCTGCCATTGACCATTCAATAGAATATATCGAAAGATTAAGATTGAAATATAAATAAAAGGGGAATTTTATATGTCTTTAGATAAGTATAAAAATATGTCTGATGAAGAATTTAAACAATTGTCTACTGAAGAATTTCAAAATTATATTAGATTAAAGCAAGAAGATTTTTCAAGACATTATAGAAAAATAAATGAAATTACTGTAGATGTGATGTTAAAACCTCAGGAAGCAATAGAAATTGCTAAACATTATCATAAGAAAAATAAATTAGATGGAGTAGTTAATGAAGATATCAACCATCTTTTCTTTGATGAGGCTTATACATTTAAAATTGAGAAAGAAAATAGAAACAACGATGATATAAGACCAGCTTGGAGAATATTAGTGGATTTACCAAAAAAACCTTTTCTTATGGAGGACTATACACTAATTGTGTCTGATAGGGATAAAAAAGTAATGGGTATGCTCGATCCAAATGGGCATCCAGTATTTAAAGGCAATGAATTTACAGATGAAGATATCGAATATATTATGAGCGATGAGGATTCTAAAGATTAATTATGGAAGAAAAATTTTTATATCTCTATTTTTTATATAATGATACATTTATTAACATCAACTAGGAGGAACATTCTTTGAAAGTTGTACGCTCTATATTTAAAGGCTTTCGTTTAATAGGTTTAATTGTAAAGCCAGTACTTAAAGCATTATCTAAAAGTAAATTTTAAATCTCATAAAAATTAAGATCCCCTTCTGCATATGAGTGCATCAGGGGATCTTTTTCAATTTATTCTATTCGTTCTACAGACAGTACTCATAGATAAATAAGAAACGGTGTATATTTACCCTAACATTTATAAAGATGAAAATCAATATATTATTATCTGCATATAAAACCAGATAATAATTTTCATCCATAAAACTATTCTTTTGAAAAATATCATTATAATTTAAAATATTAACATCAATTTATTACTTTCCCCTTAGTGTTTTACCTCTACGTTATACTACATTACCTATTGAGAACTATAACAGACACATATGTTGTAAAATACATTTTTTTGAGGAAACTTTAACCATTTATTGTTATAATTATATCTGCAATATTTTCCCAGGAGAGTCCCTATAAAGAACAATAGGATAATGGACATACATACTAGGCACTCCCCTTCTTTAATACGTTCATAGAAATATAGAAAGGGTTTATACGATGGGACAATTTCAAAGTAATTTTCAATCGGCACAACAAATCGCTACGCAGATGAGAGCAGCGTCGGATACCATCCAAAGTGCAACAAATCGTCCTATAACAAAGGCGACGCGTACAACACTATCTGTTAATTCAAAAGCACAAGAAGCGAACCAACAATTTTTAGATTTGACGAAACAATTTTCCGCCGCCTTTCAACAAGCGGTCGATAACATTCATTCGGTAGCTAAAGAGTTTGAGAGAATGGATTACGAACTTCACAACACTTTTCGCTAATGTGACTACCTTCGTAAAAGTAAAACGGTAGGAGGAAAAAGATGAGTCAAGATATTGAAAAACAAATCAATCAATTGAATCAAAAATTACAAAGTGTATTCAAAGAACAGGATCGGAATCAATCTGCAATTCAAACTCAAGAACACGCGGAAGCAGATTTTCACGAATGGAGAAATCGAAGTAATCGTTTATTTAACCGAATTCTAGAAACTTGGCACGGTGATAGAGAATTATCTCATTTTTTTATGAATATGCGTCAAGAAGCACAACACATCGAACGAAAACTTACATTCGAATTGGAAAACCAAAAAGAAACATTGCTTAAAGAAAGACGAGACCTTAGTGATTTAGAAGACGACCTATCCTACCAGCAACAACAATTAGCAAGGGAGGCTTAATGCATGAGTTTAAATATGTATTTGGGAGAAGTACAAAGCCAAACTCAAAGCATGAACGCTGTATGTACCGCTACCATTCAAGGTATGGAACAAGCTATTCAGTCGATTGACGCTTTTGCAACTGATACTGTGTTACAAGGGCAAACATATAGCAGTGCAAAAGCATTTTTTGTTCAAACCTTTCGTCCTTTAGCGCAAGGAATCATTTATTTATGTGAAGAATTAATCCGTCAGAATGATGCTTTTCCAAGTCAATTTCAATCACAGGTAGCTTCAACTGATGTTATCGAACAAGAGATAAGAGAACAAATACAGGAAATCAATCAATCGATTGCAAGTATAGAAGCGGTAGATGTAGCTATGCCAATGCCTGGAATAGACGCAATTGTTGCAGTCTTAGTTGCGATGAGAAAAAAACTTGAAGAAAAACTAGAGCATTTACATGAATTTGAATATACATCCAGTAATAACTATAGTACGGCTCTTCAACTAGCAGCTAGTATTGCTACTGGTCTTGCCGAAGTCCAAAGTGGAAAAGGCTTTAGTCCTGCAAGTGGCACGTTTAGTACACAAGGATTGAATATGGAGTGGACGACTTCCATTCAGGCGATTGAAGAAGATAGGAAGCGTCAGGCCGACAATCTTTTAAATGGTAGTTCAATTGAAGAAGGAGCAATGTGTGGTCCATTAAATAGTGAGAAAAAAGATGAATCTTTACTAGATAAGTTTAAACATGGTGTCGAAGATATTTATGAAGGTGCTTGGGACTTTATACAAGGCGCTGGTAGTGCAGTAGCTGAAGACTATATTGGACTAACACCGCCTGATAATGATAAATTAGAAAGCGAAGCAACTTATCAAGCTGGAAGATTTACTGGACATGTTATATCAACGGCAGGATCTATTTTAGAAATTTTTGAAGGTATTTCGGTCATAGGTGGGGCTAATTTCTTAACATTCGCCGCAGAAGTAGGAAG
>NZ_MAOE01000111.1 GCF_001884185.1 Bacillus albus | reverse complement strand
TGGGTTAGCATCACCAATTGTTCTTCCGTTAGATGCAGCTGCTACAGCGGCTGGTGTTGGTGCTGTTGTACATGGTGGATTGGTTTGGGATAAATCGATTCAAAATGCCAAGGATAGTCTTCAAAAATTCGAGTCTTCTTCGTCTTCTGGTGTTGGTAAAGGGGCAAGTAAAGCTGCAAAACCAGAAAAAATTATTAATGATTTAGATAATTACACATCAAAAAAATGGAATGTTGATGGAAACAACATAATGTTTGATAAAAAAGGCATGAAACATGTTTTAGAAAGACATCATCCAGATTATTGGGATGGTTCAGTAAAAAAAGAACAATCATTTTTAAACAAAGATTTATCAATATCCGATATACAAAATATAGCAGGAGAAGTTATCAGTAAGAATAGAGATACGATTATTTCTAAAGGAACAAAAGGTATGTATCAAATTGAGGGAAAAGTAGATGGAATAACATATATTGTTGGATTTAAAAATGGCAGAATAGGACAATTATATCCTAAATAGAAATCTGGGGAGACGTTAATATGATTAGTGTAAAATCATATATAAAAAATGATAAAATAATAACTTCATTAGATAATATTGAAAGTAACTTTCTTGAATATTTCATACATTTTGATAACGCGAAATGTTTAGAACTAGTTAATGATTTTGATTATATGGAAGGTGCAATAATAATAAACTATTACGGAAATACTATTTTAGGATTTAAAGAATGGGATATGATTGATCAGTTATGGTCATATTTCATAAATGCAATTGAAGAATTGTTTGAAAATCAAAACGATGTAAGTTTTTATTTTCCAGACCAACCTTTAGAGGTAAAAATGCAGGTTATTTCGCAAGAGCAAATTTTATTATCTATTGCAGGAGAAAAAACATGTTTTAATAAAGATGAATTATTATTAGCTTTATTAAAAGGAGCAGAAAACTTTTTTGATATATTGAAAGAATGTCCTGATGAATATCTTGTAGAACAGAGTAATAATGAATTAAAGAGAATAGAAAAATTATTAAATAAATTGAACATTTAAATGAGAACATATTATTAAATACACTGTTTAAACTTAACACCTATAGTATGGTTAAAGTAGACACTTGAAACACTAAAAGAATCTATAAACAGTAAAGAATAAAGTTGCAATTAACAAAGCCGACTCATATCAATTTGAGTCGGCTTTTACTATTACTTCACACTCACATACTTCTCACTAGCAGTAATATAAAATGTCTTCCCTTTAGAATTATGTACACGATATTGTGGAAAACCATTCACCTTTACTTTTTTATCAATTGCAAATCCTAAGCCCGCATCTAATGTACCAGCAACATCTTTATTCTGCCAAGAAGGAGAATCATAGAAACGTAGGTTGTCCGCTTTAGACACAACACGTTTCCCTGCAATCGTATTAACTGACTCTTTCTTCTCAAACTTGATATAAAACGAGTTATTATATACCCACTGGTCTCCACCAAGATTTAACCATCCATCTTTCTCTCCCCATACTTGGTATGCTTCAGGTTTGTTTAATTGACGAATAACCGAATAATCTGTTCCTGGCCCCTTGCGAAGATTCACATTGTATCCTAAAACATACGCAATTCCTTCCACATTTGAAGTCGGCTCACCTGGATTAGAAGGTTTATTTGGAACTGATACATCACCATTATTATACGCGCGTCGCACGTCCGCTCTGAATTGAGATTCAGAAACGCCATGACTACGCAAATACTCTAGTGGATCTTCATGGTCTGTACCACCAAGATACTTCGTTACATCATAGTGAGTCCATAAACTTTTTTCTACTGATAATCCACGATCACGTAAGATTTTAGCTAATAACTTAACGTATTTATCATAGCTGCGTTTGAATTTTTCATAATCTCTTGTTTCGCATAATTCTACATGAACAAATCGTTTATTTGCTCCTGATCCCGCACCATATGCAATGTATTTTGTATCAGCAATTTGGATTGTTTCATTCCAATCAACTGCATAATGTACGAATGCTGACCGACATGTACGAGACTCATACTTTTGAATATTAATAGCTGGTGCTTCGGGAGTTGCTGTACTATGCGCCACAACGCCTTCATAAGCACCTATACCATAGCGGTATGACTGCTTTGGTAAATCAGGAATAATAAGTGTTCTATCAGCAAAAGCGCTTGTAGCAAACGAAACAGCAAGTACTAGAATCATAAGGAACGAGGTAATATGTTTCATTATCTTTTTCATTTAGAATCAACATCCTTTTTCATAATTTTTGTGTGGTCAAATAATCCACTTGCTGATAGACCAATGATGATTCCTTGAAATACATTTGTTTTGATATCTCCATTCAAAAATAAAACGCCTAGCACAATGCCAAGCGTTAAATTCAATAACGGAACATATTTTGTTTGCAATCCAATTGTTTTTACGATTTGCGAAAGACCAACTACAATTCCAATCATTACGGCTAAACTCACCATTACATACCACCTCCTTTCATTAAGAAAGTGAGAATACCACCAACAATTCCGCCGACAATAAGTCGTAAGATCCAAGTAGTATTAGCACTGATTTTATCTAATTGTTTGTTGATATTGATAATGTCTTTCTCGTTACCGGTTGTTCGCATTTCTAAGCTTTTAATTTCTAAACGAATGTCCTTGATATCTTGCTTGATTTCTTGAACATCACTTCTTACTTCTTGTAATCCTTCCACTTTGACCACCCCTTTTTAGACAATAAAAAAAGACCAGCTTATGGCTGCTCTGGATTCTTATTTATTAATTGTTGTAGTAATAATTCTTCTAATTTTGCAATTCTATCTTCTTGACTGTTTACTAAAACCTTTAACTCACTAAGTTGATTCTCCATGTAAACTTTCTCAAGTTTTTCTGCTTCAAGCTCTTGCTTTAACATTCCCATATCACATTGCATATTATCTGTTTTCCAATCTAATTCTTGAACAGCTTGCATTGTAATAGAAACAGAACCATAAAGTGAGATTGCATCTTTCTCTCTTGTTGTAAATACATCGTCAGTATCCTCGGCAATCATACCGTAATTTACAGGTAAAACATCTATTTCACCTGCATTGTATTTTTCTACATCAGAGATTAAATTATATTTTTTAATTCTTACACTATTAACTTTTTTCAGTGCTGAGAAAGGCAAGTCTTCAATGTTCGTTTTAACTTTTCGTGTAGACGTATTAATAAAATTCTTTGCATATATATCTGCATTACAACCAATGTTCCCCATTGTTCGTAATACGCCTAATTTCATGTCTGCCCAAGAAGTACCTGTTCCATTTTTAATCTGTATTCCATCTCTAACATAGTCAGGATGTCTTGATACTCTAAGCATAATTTGATTAGCAAATATGAAATCTACATCACCTTGATTATTTGGAGCTAAGTCTTTAATTATTAGTGCAGGGAATGACTTGTTATCACTTGTATAAAAATTAAAGTAGCCACGCTTAGCGGTGAAGTAGATATCTTTAGAAGAACTCAATGTTATAAAACCTGTAGTATCACTTGTGGAACTAGCAGCAAGAGAAATATTACCGTTTGTATTAGTTAAACTCATATCGCCTACAGAGTTAATTTGCATTGCTCCGTCATAACGATAGAAGTTAATATAACTCGACTTTAAAATGTCATTTCCACTTCTACCAGTAGCAACTCCAATGGAGGCAACTGAGTTAGTCCATTGATTTCCTGAAATTGTAGTTTGGTCAAGCACTAATGAACCGTTAAGGTTGCCTGATCCAGCATAATCATTCCCTAGAATTAAGGCTGAAGTAATATTATTATCACTACGTTTAATAAATCCAAAGTAGCCACGAGCTTGATTACTTCCGTATAATGTCATGTTCTGAGCGTTTAATCGGATTTGGTTTGCTCCTGATCCCTGAGGTGCAGTTTGAATAGTTACCCCTTGTAAGGTTTGAGCTTTTAAGTGCTTCGCTTCAATATAACCATCAAGGTAAATCTTGTTTGCCTGAATCAATACAGATTGGGCTGTTTGGTTGATTGTAGAAGCTATGTTACCTTTTTCAACTCGCTGGTTAATCGCATCGGCCATTAATAATATGGAACTGTTGTGAGATTCCACCATAGCCTTACTTCCGAATTGTCCGTTTGCTTCGGTTTTCGTGTAAACTTCTTTAGCTTCCGCTTTCAAGTTAATATGATCAGATTGTTGATTAATCGTAGTCTCCATTTGAGTGACTTTGTTGTTAAAATCAGATGTAGCTACTTTCTTAGCAATCTCACCTACAAGTTGGTCATAGTTGGCGTAGTCTTTTGGATTTTCCATGAAATTACTAGGAGTCTGCCCTTTTTGAAGTTGCGGTTGTGAAACCCAAAGTCTACCATTACGATTAATCGTTACAGCCCCTCGAACGGCATTATGAGCTGCTGCAGGGGCGGGTAGAGTCGCCGAAACGAATACCCATGAGTTATTAACTATTAAAGGTAATAGTTGCACAGATTTAGAAGCTACCCAAGTTCCCCCATTGTAATAGGCTACTTCCATATAAGCTCCACCGTCTAATAAAGCTTTATTATCTGTGTAGAACCAAGCAGAAAATACATGGTCGCCTGAATTAGCTTGACTGGATGCAGGTTGATAGAGACTAGTAGGTGTATTAGCTGTTAGTCCAGTAGTTTCTAATTTGACAGAATTAAAGCCATCGTGGTTACGGGCTGATTCAGGTATAGCTTTAAAGTTTGTACCATTCGCCCATATCCCCCATTTAGCGACGCTAGGAGTTCTAGATGTGATTACTCCTGTAGAAGCATTTATTACCCGCTCTTCAAATGCAGCATTAAATAGTAAGTTTGTGCTTCCTAATCCACCAACATAATCCTGCATTTGAGTCGCAGAAACTTTAGATTTAATTTGATTATTCAACTGCGTAATATCACTCGTGTTTTGTTGAATAATCTTCCCTTGTGTCTGAGATATCGTTGTAATGCTTTGGGAATTTAAATCTGTAGTTTGTTTAACTTGATTCAAAGTAGATTGCATTGTACCTTGGTCTTTTTGGACAGTCGTTATAGTAGTTTTTACGCCATCCACACTTTTTTCAATCTCGGTTGTTTTCTTAGTGAATTCATCAGTTGTTACTTGGTCTTCGTTAGCTAATTTGAACGATGATGGTTTATTGCTTATTTCAACTTGAGAGTTTTTTATTTTCACAGTACCTGAAGCTGAACGTAAAAAGATTTGCAACCTCATAAATTTTATTTCTTTATCTTCTATTACTTGGGATACCTTCCCATATCTCCTATATCTATTCGTCCCTTCTGGAACAATTTTTCCATAGCAAGCTTCAAACCATGTTGTTTTCCCATCAGCATATTCCACTCTTAATTCAATTCCTACACTATTGTTGCTTGCTGTTCCATGTTTTAAATTAGTTGTTTCAGCATCGAAACTTAAATAAACTTTTTTCCCCCTAAAGTCGTTGTATGCATCTTTAGAAATATCAAGTGCCTCACCTTTACTATCAGTTTCATTCATATTTATAAATATAAATTCTTGATTTCCTTTTAATACATAGTTACGAACACCGATGTTAATATTTTTAACATTACTTTCTACACTCTCTAACTTCTCACTGATTTTCCCAGCTTCTTCTTTAATTTCAGTTGTTGTCTTAGTTAATTCAGTTGTTGTTTGTTGTACTTCAGATATTGTCTTCTTTGTACCTTCCACAGTTGATTCAAACGTATTTAGTTTATTGCTAATTTCAGTATCTTTTTTCGTTAAAGTTTCAATAGAAGTTTTAAATCCATCTGAAGTTTGTTCTATTTGCGTTACTTTTTTATTAATATTACCTTGTTCATTTTGTACATCAGAAATTGTGCGACTAACACTTTGTAAGCTTTCCTTTACTTCGTTGAATTGTCCTGTCGCCTGATTTTGTGTGTCTTGAACCTTTTGATTCAATTCCGTTTTAGTAGTTTCAATATCTTTTTGAACATCTTTAATACTTTGCTGTAATGGTCCTGTATCCGGAACAACAGGTTCCCAAGTCGTACCAGTCCATATTTTCAAAATACCAGGCTTACCGCCACTAATATCACGCCATAATGTTTTATTCGGTTTAAGATTAGCTGTAGGTGGATTAACTCCTTCAATAATATCCACAAGATTTTGTTCCACATATTCAACAGTTGCTTCTGCTAAATCTTTTGCTTCCTGACTTTCTTTTTGTGCCTGATTAGCTTTATCTTTAGCATCAATGATGTCTTGATTTTGTTCAGTGACTTTGTCCTTTAATTGGTCAAATAACTCTTGTGGAACCTTGTCATATAACGAGCTTAATATCTTTTGGTACAATCTTCGTAACTCGTCATTTTGATCAATAATTTCACGATAATCGCCAAACATATATTTATCTTGTTTAGGATCTTTAAATGATTCATCACCAGCAATAGCACGAGCTTCAAGATATAACTTAGGAGTAAACCCTTCATCTATTATTCGGATTGTATCTCCTTCGTTAATTAATTCGTGAGCTAATCCAAATACTCGACCAATACTTTGAGCTTGAACTTCGTAAGAAACAGAATTGTTTACTAATTTATTCATTTCCGTTTTCATGAGAGTCATAAGTCTCTGCGGAGACATATCCTCGTTTTCTGTTTGTGGAGTATAAAAAGCGAATTTATGTTTCCCTTTTTCGTTCCATCGTTGATATGCTGCATCATCCACAAGATACGGAACACCATTATTTATTTCTGAAATCGTGATGAATTCTCCATTATCTTTTTTAACGTAACCTAATAAAGCGGTACAAATGTTTTGAGAGTTTTCAATACGTTTAACCCCCAACAAATCCTTACCGACAGTTACTTCTTTTCTTGTATCTCGTCCTCTCTTCTTAACCATATCCACATAACGAACAACGATTTGAGAGCCGACAACTTCAGCACGGTATTGGATTTCTAGTTCAAATGAAGCGGCAATCTTTTTTAGTAAATCCAATGGATTAGTGAATTCATCAATAGTTATTGAATGCGATCCATCATGTTCGGTTTTACCTATTTCCCACTTCGTACCTTTTAGAGCGATTTCCATGCATTGTTTTAATGTTTTACTTTCAATTTTTTGCGGTTCAATAATTTCTGCTTTAGCAAGTTGAATCCATTCCCCTGATGCATAAACCACTAATGATTTATCATCAGAATCTTTTTCCGCTTCAGTAATAACATAAGGAACAATTCTACCGCCGCGAACCTCTTTCAACACTAAGTTTTGTTGCACAAGTGTAGCTGCATGGTCTGTATTCTCAAATACCCTAAACTCTAATGTATCTATATTATTTTTAATTTCCCAATGTCTCTTATCATCCCAATAGTCTTTTGGTTGTATAGCTGAAACGATTTGACTCTTTTTAAAATCAACAACATGTAAAATTCCGCTTGGTGTCCTCATCTAAATCGCTCCCTATACGTTAATTCCGCTATTCCTACATTAGCTGGTCGTACTATAATTTCATTCTGTCCCCGTTTTACAATAGGAAATGTACTGAATATGTCTTTCAGTGCTATCGCATTCGTACCGTTAATTGTTACAAGTGAACGTTCTGTATCTATTTGGATTTTGTCTCCTACATCAAAAATATAAGGAGTCTCATCTATTTCTAAAGTATTAATACGCCAGAATTTAACGTCCTTAATTTGACATACATTAACTGGATAGTAATCCCCGAAAGCTACACAACCAACAGCAATATACTTTGGTTCCTTGGTAGTATTCGGATTTCGATTACCTACGTCATACCATTCCATTACAAATGAAGCTCCATCTTGTTCTGTTCCCACAATATGTTTCGCACAATAAACTCTCCAGTGGTTTCCTCTACGTGCTAAAGCAAAATGTCCACTGAATTTATTGAAAGTATCAACATAATATCCAGTTTCATTTGATAAAAGTTGTTCATTATCTCCAGTTCCAACGGAAGAATGAGCCAAAGTGATTTCGTGACTCATATATTCATCGCTCATATCCACTTGACAGATAACGTTGTAATTAGCATCCAAGACCATCGCAATCGTTTTACCCATTTGGTCATATTTCGTAGACTGTAAGGCGAACTGGATATCCATTTTGAAATCTCCAATTTTCTTACCTATAGTCGGGATTTCTTTCATCACAAAAGGCCCATGCCATTTGTTCGGTTCACTTTGTCCGTAATCCGAAGCTCTAAAAGCTTTTCCACCTACGACTTCCATAGAGCCTCTTGCAAGAAACTTTCCTATCTGTCCTCCAAAAGGTTCCCACCCCTTAAGGCTAGAACAATCATCATTGATAAGTCTCTCATCTTCTTTTACAATTTTGGATTTATACCCAACAGGATAACCAATCCGAAAATAGTCATTATCATTCCAGACATCAAGGAAAGGGCTCTGCGCTCCCACAGTTATATCAATAATTGGATTAGATTCTACAGATCCTCTATTACGAAATTCAGCTTTTAAATTCCCGCCCTCATCTATTGCTAATACTTTCTTCTGTGTGGGCCCTAACTTATAAGGCATAGGACAAATAAATGTAAGTGTTCCTATTCCAAGTGTCACAAATTCGTCTGGATCAAAGCTATCATCCACAACTGCTAAATACGTTCTATTTGGTTCTACATCAAAAATAAGCTCTACTGGTTGATCTGTTATTAGCCAATCTGCAATTTCTTCTTTTAATAGTTCTAAGTCTCCATCATCAGGAACAATAATCCCAACAGGAATAGATAAAACACGCATTTCCGTTTGTGTATTTAATAACCTTGCCCCTGGATATCCTGGAACACTTAGAAAATTACGTTTCAATGGTGCCCAAGTAGGTCTTTTCCAACCTTTTGCAATTTGGACAAATTCTTTACGTGCATTGTTAAATGTAAAAGAGCTCATTTTGACACCTCATTTCTGTATAAAATAAAAGAAACCCAAACCTAAAAGGCTGAGTTTCTTTGTTCTTCTCTTTCTTGATACTCTTTTGTATATCGATAAGTACCACGCGCCACATCTCGTCCCTCTAAAATAACTGGCACTTCAATAACCAAATCTCCACCTTGTGTTGGAATCATTCCATTTCCACCTGTTTGTCCAGGAGAATACTTAAACACTTGGTTTGCAACCGTATTTGTCATAGCTTGTCTACTATTAGACATATTTCCATAAACACCACTCATAACAGTTTTCAAGCCTGATAATTGATTCATAGAACTAGCCATCATACGGCTCATATCACCCATTATTTGATTCATGGTTCCAGTAATACCAAGTGATTTTTCTTTTGATGATAAAGGTGTAACTGTGATGGAATTACCTTTTTTCGTAAACAATTCCGGTCCAGCTTCACCTGTAATAAACGAACCATCACCTACAGGTTTTCCACCTTTAGCAAGCATTGGTACATGTGGAATAGTTGGAGCACTAACACCTGGTATATTATTTAATAATTCCGCTGGTGTATTAAATCCATCTATGAATTTATTAATGATACGAATGATTCCATTGATAGCTGTACGAATGCCACTTTTAATACCATCCCATACACCTAATACCGCTGATTTCATCCCCTCGAACGCTCCGCTCACAGCATTTGTTACCCAGCGGACAGGAGTCATAATAGCATCCTTTAATCCGTTCCACACTGACGATGCGGTTGATTTAATGCCATTCCATATGCTTGATAGCGTGGACTTAATCCCATTCCAGATACTACTACTTGTACTACTGATCATATTCCAAACAGTAGAGATAGCTTGCTTGATGTTATTGAATACCGAACTTGCTGTAGAAACAATTGAATTCCATAGACTAGAAAGATAACTTTTAATTGTATTCCATACCGCACTTGTAGTGGAGCTAATCGTGTTCCAGGTGTTTACAATCCAGTCTTTTATTGAATTAAATATTGGCATTACAAAAGCAACTAAACCATTCCAACATGATTGCAAGAAATTCTTAACTGCATTCCATACAGCCATTGTTGCCGAACTGATTGCATCCCACACAGTTATGATCCAGGACTTAATTTTTTCGAAAATCGGCATAACAAATGCTACAAGTCCATTCCAACAGGAAACTAAGAAATTCTTAATCGTTTCCCATACAAGGCTTGTAGTAGATTTAATCTTATTCCAGCATTCAGAAATGAAATTCTTGATACTTTCAAATATTGGCGTAGCAAAGTATAGAATAGCTGTCCAAATCGCTTGTAAGTATTGAGTAATGAAATTCCATACAGTTTGAATCACTGTAGAAATGCCATTCCAAATCATAGAAAAGAAATCAGCAATCCCTTGTAAAATAGGAGTTAAAAAGGCAACTAATCCATTCCATGTCTCTTGAAAGAACGTTGAAATTGAAGTCCATACCTCAGTGAAGAAGGTTGCTATTCCTTGTAAGACAGAAGTAAGGTATTCCACAATTCCATTCCAAATTTCCATACAGAAATTAAAAATTGAAGTCCAAATACCAACGTATGCTTCTAAAATAGCGGTTCCCCAGGTTACAACAAACTCAACTATTCCATTCCACAAGCCTATTAAGAACTCCTTAATTGAGTTCCAGACTTCCGATGTAGATTCACTAATACTATTCCAGGTATCACTTGCCCATTGTACAATCCCGTCCCATATTCCTACTAAGAACTCTCCAATTGCATTCCAAGCATCAATGGTCCATTGTTTTATGGAATCCCAATTTTGATAGATTAGAACACCCAAGGCAACTACAGCGGCTACAACCACGGTAATTAGGGCTACCCATCCCATCATTGCAGCCCCTATACTCGATATGACGACAACAATTGGCGCTAAAGCCATAAACGCTCCTGAAATTACTCCTATCGCTACCGCAATGGCTGCCAGTGTGGCTGCTAATTTAGGATTATTAGAAATCCAATCAGCAATCTTAGCAACAACATCAGCTATAACTGCAAGAACAGGTTTGAGAGCCATTTGCAAATCTTGCATTGCTTTTTGAAACTTAACTGCTGGGTTTTCATCCATTTTTTTAATAGTTTCATTTAATTTCTGTTGGTTCTTATCAAAATCAACTACCTTACTTTGAGCTCCAAGTAACGCGTATGTTATGTTGTCGCCTTGATCTTCCCACATTGTCCTTTTGTTATCGTAAAGGCTTTTTATCCTCTACTTCCGGGAATTTCTCCGCATTATAGGATGTTAACTCATCCTCGGTTCAGCATATATTTTCAACCTATAAGGTTGTCGTTCACTCGTGGGAGTATTTTATTCTGTAATACAGGTTCAACTCCTATGCGTTACGGTGAGCCACATCTTTTAAAATGTGCTTTACCACGGTATTGGCACCATCTTTACATGCTGAGCCTTCACCGTTTTTGAACGATTTTACTTCGGCACAATTCATCATCTACCGAAAAGTTTAACACCTAACTCATTTCGCTTCGTTTTATCTTCTACATTGGCTAAAGCTGCTGCAATCTCTGACATAGCGGCTGATCCTTCTTTACCACCATTAGCTACAGATTGCCCCCATTTTTCAACTTGTTCTGCTGAAATTTTTGTGCCTTCAAGTGATTCTTTCATAGCTTTATCGACACCTTGACCGAACTCGGCCGCTTTAATACGTCCCTCTTTCAGACCATCTAGCAAATTATCAATATTCCAGGTTCCTGTTTCAACCCCAGCTTCCATTATTGCTTGGACTTCTTCAGCACTGTATCCCGCTCGCGTTAGCTGTCCTCCATATTCAGCAATGATATCTAATTGTTCAGGCGGAAATCCTAACTTGAGTAAAGCGTCCGCCATACCAAGAGCGCCTTCTTGCGAAATTCCTAATTCATTGCCGATTTCATTTGTTTCCTGAATTAACTCAGTAAAATCTATACCTTCATAGGATTGTGCAATTACGGCTGCTCCTTTTACAATTGCTGCATTCGCTTCATCGCTCACGCCTTTATTTAAAGCCCATTGTCGGCGTACACCCTCTAAAGATGCTTCTGCATCCACTCCATAAGCTGAAATTCCTCTTACAGCTTCTTCTACTGTTTTTTTCGAGGATTCAGGGACATCAAAAGATATATCAATTTTTGTTTGTAACTTTGACATATCCATTGCTTTTTCAATTGCGGTTGCAATTCCCCCACCTGCTGCTAATCCGCCAATAACATTTTCTAACCCTATTTTCAGACCTTCAAACTTCTTCTCTGTTCTACCAGCCTCTTGTTGTAAATCTCTTAATTCATTTTGCACTTGCCGTATTGAGTTTCCGCTATCCACAGAACGAAGAGCACGTTGTAATTTATCAATATCTGTCCCCACTCCTAATGCTTCACGACCAATAATTCCAATTGCTTGCTCTAACTGCTTACTTGTAGCCGTTCCATTTCGAATTGCATTCACAAGACGATTTCCTAATGCTCCTGCAAAATCATCAACACTTTTCCCAGTTGCGCTAAACAATGTTTCTAATTGCCTTGTGGAACTCGCTACATTATCTTGTTCAGCCTTCATGTTTCCAAGCTTATTTTTTAGACCATTAAGAGACCCTTCTGTAAATTCAATCTCACGCCTAAAAGCACGATATTGTTCCTCAGAAATTTTACCGTTTTGAAATTGAGCTTGAACTTGTTGTTCAGCTGCTTTTAATTTGTCTAGCTTTTGTGTTGTATTTTCAATTTGTTGTGTAAGTAACTGTTGTTTTTGGGCTAATGCTTCCACATTACCAGGATCAAATTTTAACAGCCGTTCAACGTCTTTTAGTTCTTTTGTTAAATCATTACTTCGTTTATTTACATCTTTTAAAGCATTCTGAAGTCCTGTGGTTTCTCCGCCAATTTCAATCGTAATTCCTTTAATTCTTCCTGCCATTTTCTCACCCCTTTCTTAGAATGAATCGAAGTCTTTTTGATTTGCTTTTCTAACTTTTTCTTTATCTGGATTCTCCATTTCAGCAAACTCAGCAATGTAATCAAAACAATCACCGATTGTCATATCTTCTAAATCCCAACTTGTTAGTTTCGCTTTATAACAAAGAGCAAGGAACGTATCAGTGGTTAATTCTTCATCACTGAAAGCTCCTTGCTCTCCATTACTTTTCTTTATTTTTTTTTTGCGCCCATCGTACTTTGAATCATGTCCATGATTTCTGGAAGAATCTCAGAGATAGGGAACTCATCAAAACCATCTAACCATGTAATTGGATCAGCAATTTCTGGATTTGCTGTTTTTGCATATAACCAAACTAGATCATAAACGACCTCAAAATCTACTTTACTAAAATCTATATTCGCTAAATCAATAGTAGCGCCAACTTGAGGGTTTGAAGGAGCAATAACACCTAATTTGAGCATATCTGCAAATAAATCACGCCTAAATTGTGCTTTATAACGTTTAACCGTTGCAGCTGTACTTTTTAATCTGACTTGTTTTCCGTCTATTGTAATTGTCTTTTCCATTTACTATTACGCTCCTTTTGGTACTTCTGCTTTTTTTACATACACTTCTTTGTACCAGTTGTTATAAATTTCTTGAGTTGTTTTAGAAGTTGTTTTTGTTTTAACCATACGTTTTCCATTGATATCAATAGGGCTAGATACAAACTTAAGTTCATTTGTATTAGGTTCAGCTGAATTTGTTTTTGTTTTAGATGCGATAGTTGGTCGACTTGCCGAGTTATTGTACATAACGTGTCTAGTTGCATTCACATCACCATCAAACTCAAATAATAAAGCGAATGGTTTTCCTTTCGCATCAGCTAACTCATTTAATACACCGTCTGTTTCATCTAACTGTTCACCTAATGCATCGATAGCAAATTGTTCAGGAACAGTCGCAATAGATAACGTTCCATCATACCCCTGGTTATTACTCGCTGCATAGTAAAGCATGTCATCCGCATAGAATTCAATTAAATCTCCGCGTGGATCAAATGTTAATTCAACAGCACCTGGAATCGGGATTGGTGTTTTAAATGTAACAACCCCATCCGTAACGTCATAAAGTGCGTAATAAACATTTTTCAAACCAAATGCGACTTTATTTTCTTTAGTCATTTACATCAACCTCGTTTCGTATATTTTTTGATACATTTTTTCAGATTCAATAAAAGTCCCATACGAGTCATAAGGAATTTCATGATCGTCTAAGACTTGTTCAAGTTTGGCTTCTGCAACTAAATCTTTTTTAGTTGTGTAAAGTTCAATATTTGCATCGTCTATCTTGTGATAAACCTTGTTATCAGCCATTAAATTTGCTGATCCATCCACAAGAATACAAATATAAGGTGGGGCTGGCACTGGCTTACCTGGCGTTGCTATGAAATGCGAATAAGCCACAGGATAACCTGTAGCTTCAAGGATTTTTGTTAATTCACCTAATGTCATTATTCAAGCGCCCCTTCAATCCGTCTTGGTAATTCATTAATTACATACTCTTCAACTGGACGAATATGCACTTGAGCCGGAACACGTCCACCACCAGCCTTTGCATGGCCATTTTCCAAAAGATGCGTTAGTTGCCCTTTTATATTGTGGACAACAACGCTATTCCCTTCTTTTTTCTTACGCCACCCTTTACGATAGGCACCTGTTTTTTTAGGACCACTTTGTCTTAATTTACTTACAGCATGATCAGCTACTTCTTCTTGTGCTGTTAGCAATTCTTCTTCTACAACATTCGCATACCTTTGTAATTCCCTAGCAAGTTCGCTCGCAAAATCGTTCATATTAAACATGCTCCTTTGCGATAATAGTCAATGTTTGATACATTTCATCATCATTCATTGGCGGTTCGATAATATCAAAGATACGACTCTTCATCTTAATTCGCATTAATTCTGTAATACCTGTTGTATAAGGAATTACAAACCGATAAATTCGTGTAGACTGTGAAGCCGAAGCTTCAATGTACTCCGAACCTTTTACCGTTTTTATCATTGCCCATGCTTTTTTAACTTCTTGCCAATTACCTGTTTCAACTTCTTGATTCAAATCATCTTTTATTACTTCAGGTTGTTCAATGATAATTCGATTTCTACAATCACCTGTATTCAGTGGTTTCTTGTACTGAAAAGGACGCATATTAATCACCGTCCAACTTAATTTCCTCTAAAGCTTTTGCAATACCAAAACTATTAATTTCGGTTAAAAAATTCTTAGTAAAATACTCAAGCGCATCGTTATAAACATAACGAGAACGTTCAAAAACTAATTCTTTGAACGTCTCATCTTTGTTTATGTCATACGATCCACACACTTTTATTAAAGCTTCATTGGATGCAAAAAGGATGCGTCTCAGGTTATCATCTTCATCATCCCCTAAGTGCATCCTATCTTTAAATTCCTGTAATATTTCATTTGAAATTGTTGTTTTATCCATTCACATCATTCCTTATTTAGTTTCTGGAGTTGTAGATGGTGTGAAAGAAATCTTTAAGTCATATACAAGAGCTGCTTTATTATCTTTTGGTTTACCATTCGCAAACTGTTTGATTGTATAAAGCGTAGCATCTTCAATAGCTAACGTTTGATCAAACTTTTTAAGCTTATATCCACCAGCAATTGCTGCAAGATATTGACCTTTCACAAAGAATAATGCTTTACCAACCGGAACTTCTTCAGATTCAACAGTTTGAATGTTATATGGCAATGCCATTACCCATTGACCATTAGCCGTTTGAATTGTGTTACGTGCTTGTACACCAATTGCATCCACAGGATTGACAACCATCACAATTTTATTTAATACTTTACGAGATTTGCCTTTTCCATCAACAGATAAAGCTTTTACTACTTCATAAAGCTCACCAGCAATTACTTCACCGTGTTCAGATGGAGCGAATGTTAATGTACCAGATGATTTTTTATCAGTAACCGCGCCTGTAGTAGCATTTACATCTTTCATTAAACCTACAGGTTGATGAGCTACTGATCCACCACCATTTACATAACCAAACTCTAAACCAACAGAATAAGATTCTACTAATAAAGTTCGAACATAACGTTCAACCCATACCGGCCCAAGTTCTAACATGTCGTTTGGAATAGCTGCAAACGCAGTTAATTTAAGTTGACCAATCTTTTCTTCTCGGAACGCTGCGTTTATTTGTCCGCGAATTTCACCGAATAACTCGCCCCATGCATATGCTTTTGTAGCATCAGAATAAATGAACTTAGTAACTGCACCTAAGTCTTGCAAACCAAGCGCTTCAAGTAATGGATGTTCTGTTACTAAGTCTTCAAATACTCGTTCTTGTGTAGTCACCGGAAGAATTTCGCCATCTTTGAATCCACCTTCTTGTACAACCGAATTAAAGAATTTTGTTTCTGCTGCCGTTAATACATTTTGACCACGTTGTTGAAGAATAGAACGATCTAGCATTTCGTCATTTACTTGATTACGGACTGTGTTAATTACATCTGTTTGCATTGCATCAAAGAAATTCTCGAATGCTGATGTTTGCTCTTTTTCTGTGCTTTCAGCGTTCGTTAGAGCATCCGTTAATTTTGCCTTCGCTTTATTAAATGCTTCAGATTTATTAAATTTAATGACCATTATGTGTTTCCCCCATTTTTTATAATTTTAAAAGGAGCCCTTTAATCCCACTGTTTTTTACAGGTTTAGGATTTGGCTCCTTTGGTTGTTCTTCTATATTATTTTGTAAATCATTCAAAATCTCTTTTTTCAGCCCTGATAAAGCGGCGTTTAAATCTTCTTTTGTAATTCCTTGACCTTTGTTCATTGTTCCATTTCTAAAACCATCGATTACTTTCTGTGGAAGCATGGCAGCAGTAGCAGTTGAAGCTGTCATTTTAACTGGATTTTCCATAAACATGATTTCATCCGCAAAATTGTTTTCTAATGCTTGTTGCGGCCCCATCCAAGTTTCTTCAGCCATCATGTTTAGTAGTTCTTCCTCAGATTTACCACTTTTAATGACATAGGCATTTACAATTGCTCGATCTGTTATTTTTAACATCTCAGCCGCCTTTTCCATGTCACGATGATCTCCACCATGCCACTTAGCAGCGTTGTGAATCATAATTTTTGCTGTTGGAGAAATTCGAACTTTATCCCCGGCCATAGCAATTACAGATGCTGCACTTGCTGCTAAACCAACAATTTGAACTTCCACATGACCAGGATAATTTTTTAATGCTGTGTAAATTTCCGAACCCTCATCTACATAACCACCAGGACTATTGATCGATACAATTAAATCCTCACTATTTGCATTATCCAGTTGTTTTGTAATCTTACCTGGGCTTGTAGCATCCATTTCAAACCAATCATAAATCCAAGCTTCATCATTTGAAATAATTGGACCTTTAACGTCAATTTTCACCGTCATTTGTATTCTCACCTCCTTCTCCAGCATTCATTTCAGCGTAGTTTTTCGTAATATAATGTTTGTTTAAGTTAGGGTCATCCGAAACTTCATAACCAGCTTCTAATCTCACTTCATTCCCCCTAAAGGCGCCTGAAGAAATGAGTTTATCAATACTTTCAGCAAGCTCGAATATACTTTGATAAGAAATAGATTTAACCTCAATCTTTTGCCCTTCAAGATACTCATTCATTTCAAAGAATTTCACATTTACTTCATCAGAAATCTTTTTTAACAAAGGTTTTACTGTGAAATTCATATAGTTTTTCGTTTGCTTCTCTACATCAGCCATTTCACCATATATCAAAGCTGTAGGTATCCCCATTGCCATCGCTACTTGATTTAAAAAACCATTTGTCACTTTATTTATTTCTTCCACACTAGGGCCATTAGCAGAGCCATTATAGACTTCTTTGTACTCAATCCCTTTTTGTTGTGGGACAATAGCGATATCTTTCTTACCAATTGCTTGATACATGTCATCTATAAATTTTTGTAACTTATCTACTTGTTCCTGTGTTTTAGCACCAATCATATCCATATCAACTGTGCCACGAATTTGATTTTTTCGTTTCTGAGAACTTAAAATTCTTCCGAATAAATCGCCATAATCAGAAAAGAGTCCATCAATAAGTGGTGATAACTTATCATTTCGATATTTCAAATGGATAACTTCACTTTGTTTAAAACTTCTCTTAAATTCGTAATCTTTTACTACCACATTTGTAAATGTATCTTCAAAAACGGCATATTCGTTATGTTGAAAATCATCCGCAATAAGTAAATCCTCATCATCAGTCTGTATAACTAAACATTCATTATCATAAACAAGCTTCTGAATGAATTTTTCCCAGAATGTACTTGCTGTCATATTTTTATTCGGTCTAACATTTAACCGGTAATATAGTTCGTTTTTTTCGAACTCTTCACCATTTTTCACTCTAAATTCTGATTGACTAATTGTTCTCCCTAATAAAGATATACAAGTATCAATAGCTAGTCGCTTCATGTGGACTCTGTTCGCTGTATCAATGAACATATCTACATCAAACATAAATGCAATTTCTTTGTTTTTGTTTAAAACATTACTGATCCATCCAATTGTCATCACCCCCTTTATTAGAATTTAATGTTACCTATAACAAAATCAGTTGCTTCTTGTATCTCATCCGCTCGATAAAGAGCATGAACAAAACACTGAAAACCATCTGTTTTTCTACGAACAGGTTCTTTCTTTTCATATATTTTATTACCATCAGCTTTGATAACAACCAATACATTTTGTGTATACCAACGCATTAACGGATTATCCTCAAAAACAATTTGTTTATTTGCAAATGCCATTTCAATACGTGGAGCTAATAAACTATGAATTGCTTTCGGGTTTCGTATAACCTCTATTTCAAACCCTTCTGCTACTAATAGTGGTCTTATAGCTTCCATTCTGAAGTTATCAGCTATAATCTTTTTAATCCCATATTGTTCTCGCATTTCTACAAACCAATCAACAATGTGCTGAGGATTAATAGTCGGTTCATCCACAACTGTTAGTAGTCCTTGCTCTTCCCACTCTTTTATAGGAGCAAATTTCTGCTTTTTAAATTCACCTGCTTTTTTAGAATATCCGTAATAGATATCCACAAATTCTTTTCTTACGAAGGAATGAGTTTTAAAAATGTATTCACCATTTTGTCTAAATAAAAGACCACACGCTGCAAAGTCCCGAATACTTGCAAAGTCTAACGCCCCTATGCATTCTTGTGCATATAAATCAGGAAAAGGACGATTTGTAGCAAGAATTTCTGACCATTTTGCAACGGATCTTTCTAAATTTGTAACAGGTAAGTTCATTCGCTTTGTCATGAACTCTTCTCGGTTACTTGGATCGTCCTCTAAATCCTCATACTCTTCTTTTATTGTTTCAAGTAAGCCTTCAGCATACTCACTTAACGGCTGAGATAACATCGGATTCGCCATTTCCCAATTATCGACGTCATCAACTTCCTTTTCATCATTTAATTTACAGATGAAAGGGAAAAGCGCATTCGGACGGGCTTCACCATTTAAAACTTTCATTGCCTTTTCTTTTAAT
Source organism: Bacillus albus (assembly GCF_001884185.1). GTDB lineage: Bacteria > Bacillota > Bacilli > Bacillales > Bacillaceae_G > Bacillus_A > Bacillus_A albus. The sequence continues at coordinate 220,160 of NZ_MAOE01000111.1, read as the reverse complement.
TTATCTAAAAATCCATCTCTTACATATCCATCTGTACCAATGTAAAACTCACGCGGATTTTTCTTTTTTCCCAAACCACTGATGTGGACGCGGACATCTTTATTGCTTTCATATTGATGGACTTCATCAAACATTACAGCACCATCACGAAGACCATCTTTTGTGTCTCCGTTTGATGTTCTAAACTTCACTACACTTCCAGTCGATTTGGAAATGGTTTGCGTTAATGTTGTTTTAAAAGCTCTTTGTAAAACTTCATTCCTTTTAATACATTTATGAATTTCATCTGGGCTTGTTTTTGCTTGCTCTTCACTGTTTGCAACAACGGAAATGTTATATTCAGGAATACCATGTAATTCACTTATTAGAAAGTGCAGAATAACTGTCATTAAACCATTTTTACCGCCACCACGTCCAAGCATCCATAGGAACTTCCGATAAAATACACGTCCGTTTTTCTTATAAAACAAAAAAACGAATGCTATTAAGAATTTCTGAAATGATTGTAACGGAAAGTACCATTTCTCTCCAAAGCGAATACACTTCTCAATCATTTCATCATCAAAATACAAATCGTCTCTGTTCAAAACATATTTTTCTAGATAGTCAATTAACAGTTCTCTTTCTTTATTGAACTTTATTTTTCCACTTCTATAAAGTTCAATGTATTCATCTACATACTTTTGCCTAATCATATTAAATCACTTGGACTGTATCCCGTATTAGAAGCACCGACTTTAGGAACAAATTTTATATCTCTTCCTAAAGCAATTAATGAACTGTTAATTTTATTCCTCTCACTTATAAGAGGGTGGGCTTTAACAAAAACTTGAGAACCGTTTTTTATCGTTACGGACTCGCCTTCTTTATTAATAGTTTTATTTATTTTTCTAAATGCTTTTACAAGATCAATATATCTTTCTACCTTTTCAACTTCGACTAAATCTGTAATATCAATACTATTCATGAGCTGTTCTTTTAACCTCACAATACTAACAGCCATCTACCCACCCCCCTTACGTGCGTAAAATCGAAAAAAACCTGACAGTTAACCCCCTCCTCCGGTGCCCCTTAGAGCATTTTTTGGTGAAATATTTTAAGGGGGGGTTATTTATTGTTGTAAATGTTGCTTTAATTCTTGTTTCTCATTTTCGATTTCTTTTAAACTCTTTTCAAAGTTGCTTATTTCTTCTTTAAGTTCTTCAATACGACACGAAACAAATTCTTTGCTACGTTTTAAACCGTCCAACCGTTCTTCTATTAATCTTTTAACATACATACTATTACCACCTCTCATCGTCTTGCCATTTGTTTATCTTCTTAACAAACACTCGTCCGTGTTCTTTATTATGGCAATCCACACAGACTGTTTCGAGATTTTCTTTGTCTAATGCAAGTTCTGGATAATCTTCAAGTTCTTTTATATGATGGACAACGAGTTGAATCTTCTTACGCTTTGCGCTCTCACTGTATTCATTGGTATCTGTTTGAACTCGACCGTTGCGCTTACACTCTTGGCATTCATAGTTGTCACGCTTCTTTACTTGTTCTCGTATACTCTTCCACTCACCACTGTCATAGAACTTACGCTTTTGTTGTTTGGTTTTGTATTGCTTCACTGTTCTTCATCTTCTAATATCTTATGAATGAATTTACTTACAACACTTTCACCAGCTTCTTTCATTTGATTTAGTGTTGAGTTACTGACTATGTTATCTAATGCATTCTCTACTTGTTTTAATAAGTCATTACCTTTATCACGTTCTTCCTCACCTAATCCTTGAATGAATGCACTAAGAGCAATTGCTACCTCAAGTTTACTTAGTTCCATTTATCCTCACTCCTTACTTACTAAGAATTCATCTATCGTTTTATCCAGTACATTGATAAGCGCTTCTCGTATTTGCTTGGGTGTCATATCATCATTTATCTCATTGTGTAAAGCTACAGCATTTTCTAATTTCTGTGGATCGATGTGTTGCTTCGCTAACTCTACACCAATAACATTGTTGATTAACTTACCGATAACAACTGTTTGCTCTTGTTTAGTTAGTTCCATCTATCTCACTCCTCATTCTTAATGTGTTTCATCTGTCTTTACCCAACCTAATTGATTAACTCTATCTCTTTCCAATAACTCTTTTATTGGTGTTTGCATGAGATATTCTATTGAATAAAACATTGGATTCTTTCCGTGCAGCTTATAATATTTGAATCGATTAACATCAATACTAGTCTTCTTATTTGCTTTCTCATGTGGCTTGAGGTATTTGATATATGCTTTCTTATCAATAGGCATAAGATCAAGTACAGCAATCTTACCGTTTAAAACACTGTCCATTTATCCCCACTCCTTATCTCCCCTAGCTAATTTCAAGTACTCCTTCAATCCATCAACAACTTCTTTATCATTCTCTACAAGTTCACCTTTAATAAAAATGTCTCCATCCCCTTTAGAGGTATAATTTTTTATTCACCAACATTAAAGTTAATACTTTGACTTACATCTTTGTTAAGGAACGTTGCCGTCATCCTCTTTCAAAATAAAAAGCAGTTATTCAGCTACTCAATCAATCGAAGCTTGACGAACTATCAAATTATTTACTTATCTACATTCTTTTCTGGTTTCACTTCATGTACAACAATTTCTAATTCAAGATTATTTAACTCCTCTATCAATTTTTTAAGTCTTTCTAATCCTTTTATTTCAACTTGTGTTATTAAATTGGTATTCTTCATAACTACCACCCTTTTAATTTGTTATAATTTCCATAAGAGGTTGGATTAACTAATAATCAGGAGGAATCTTATGTCATTCAAAACGAACTTTAATATGAACGATTTTGAAAAAGCTATCCGAAAACAAGCAGAACAAGCAATTAAAAACGGTGAATCTGGTGCTACAACTGAAATAGAGTGTACAAACTGTAAAAAAGAATTTGAAATTGTAGCCAAAGAAGGTACCGTGAATTGCCCTCATTGTAACGAAGAAATTAATATCACCTTTAACATCGAATACAACAATTAACTTTTACGCCATTCAACCTCTTGTTAAATAAGATATAATTTTATGTTAGAGTCGAAGCTGTCACTTCGGCTCTTAAACACAGTCATTACTTATCATGTTTCTCTATTCTCAAAAATAAAAAGCACCCGAATGGATGCTTTAATAATTATGGCCACAAACTTTTTTTTACCGTCTCACTTACTAAATCAACAAGTATATCTTTAAATCCAGTTGCTATACCTGGCCCGAACTTTGTTGTCATTTTTTTAAACCTTGTAGTAGCTACCACTGTTCGTGGTCCATTACTCACAATGTCGTCAATACTTTGACTTAATATCTCTCGTTCTTCTGGTGTCAAACCTTCAACTTCTTCAGCCAATTCTTTCGCAGCAATAAGTGCAGCTTCTGTCCATGGGTATGATTGCCCACAATTATGACAGTATTTAGGAACTTTATACTTTCTACCTACTGAAATTACTCCTGGAACATTATAATAACCACGGATAACATCATTACAATTAGTACATTCATTAATCGTTTTCCCGCCGCAATCCGAGCAATATTCAGCTCTTAAACCATCTGTTTTTTCATATCTTGCAGTAATTTTATGACCATTCACACAAATCTGAGCAGTACTATAATAAGAGTCGCTCATATAATCACTCCCTTTCCAAATATGTATAATTCGCCAAAACAATATATTATCCTTTTATCAAGATATAATCAATATTCAAAAAGCTTTAATACTATTTATCCAAAAAGAAAAGAGCAACTATGCATCAGTTGCCCTTTCGTCAATTTCTTATGTTATTACTCTAAATGCAGTAAGTTAAATTTTATCATTGATAATGGAAAACACCACTATCATAGAAGATAGTGGTGTTCCAAATAGACAAGTCATGTTTGTATGCTTCATACCTTTTAGTTAGTTTGGTTGTGAGATTATGCACCTCTTTCAATCACCGACAATACATCACTCTCCCGTAGTTGCTTCTACTTGTCACGGAGTCAGCAATTGAAAGAAGAGCAAAAGCCCTTCTTAATAACGGTATCATTCAATCACTACCATCTGCTGGTTTCGGATTTTATGTGCCATCATTACGAACCGTTTAGAAATATAAGAACAACATAGTGAGTTGTGTTTCCCGCCACTTCTCACAATACAAATATATCACGTCGATTCCAAAACAACCGGCACATTTACTGCCAAAAAACGGTCACGATTCTGCCAAAAAATAAAAAAGGCAACTTTAAAAAGTCACCTTTAAGAAGCATTTCCACTTCCACTATTATTGCTAATGTTATTAGCCACTTTAGTTGGATGGTCTCTTAGTATCTTTAAATAATTCGCTTCATTTGTATAAATCTGCAAATCTTTATCAGTTACTTCTATGTAATCACCATCTAATGTCACAATAGAATCTATTTCACTACTAAGCATTGTAGCTAAAATAATAGAATCATTTAGATCCATATTATATTTACTTGAAACCTGACTTGCTAATCCTTGTCCCGCATTCTCTCCTAAGATTACATAGTTAGGATCTGCTGATAATATCGCCATAATGTTATCCACTTGACTATGTACGTCTTGCATTATAGTAGGAACATTAGAGATAATTTTTTTCCTCTCGTGTGGCTTGCACCCTAACATTCTAGCATGCTTCTTTAATAACTCTTTTAATGCTACATTTCTCAGCTCATGTTCAATTATCGGTGAAAGAACAAACACTGATCCTTGCTGAACAGCTCTTGTAGAAAAATTATGGCATTCCACTTGTCGAGTTGGTGTTGCCCCATTATTAGTACCATGCGACTCCCAAATGAAAGATGTATCCGTGTACAAGAGGCTATTTATAGTTGTAGCATTATTCAAGCTATGTACATATGGTAATGACATCCTATTGCCCCCTCAATTCCTTTAAAGCTTCTCTCCCTGCATCATAATCAAAATGTGCTACCCCTTTTAGCTTTTCTAAGGTATCTTTATGTTTTGATACACGTTCTTCTGTTGAAAGATTATAATATCCTTTTTTTTCAAGTAATTTTGAGATATGTGCAGGAAAGCATTTTTTATTATTTTCCATGCTAACCTTCCTCTCTTGAATAATATTTAAACTCCTAATGTCTCCAAAGCATTTAATTTCTTATCATTAAAGTCTATATACGCTTCTTCTGCAATATGCACAATCTCCTCAACTTTTTGCGGATTTCCTATATTACAAATCATTTCAATGAAGTATGAAGATATATCACTTATAAATGGTTCAACTTTATATTCCCAGATACCCGTATGATGCTCTAGTAAAAACCTTAAACCTATACCTTTTAAATTCGGCATTTGCTCACGTAAGTTGGATCCGCCTGAAAAGTTTTCTATAGACTCATTCATAGCATTATAAGATTTTGCAAATGCTTGTCCTACATAATGCACTACTCCAACAGACACATCATCCAATAATAACGTATCGTATATTTTTTGTAACTTTTCTTTAATTGCCCCGAAATCTGGTGTTATAGATTCTTCCGATTCTATTTGGTATGTAATTTTATTAGAATCGATTAGAATTGCTTCTCTTAAGTTTGGATTAGCAAGAACGAACACACTCGATACTGGTTGCTGTTCTTGAAGCATTTTTAGCTGAAATTCATTCTCAAAAACCTTTGTTAATGTTTCTGCTTTTTTATCGTTGATAATACCCACGTTTGCATTTAATACAATTTTAAAGTGCTTTGTATTGATTCTACTCATTAGTCTCCCCCTAGATACACAAGTTAATACTTGATATACAATATAATTATACAGTAATATCAAAAATCCCTCTACTAACTTTTCCTTTAAGTTACCCATATCTTATATTGTGTGTAACTGACCCCTTCGCTGAATTCCTTGGTATCATTGATTGCATTTAACTTTCTCTTTTGAGTTACACAGTACAAAAATTATGAGTAATTGTATAGGAATACCACCAACATTTTGCAAAACAACCTACGCTATGCGGAAAAATAAGATAAGCTGCCCATGTGGACAGCTTATTTACATAATTCTCGTTATTGGTAGTTCGTCTATTTACAAAAGTAGATTTTTACGGATAGTGCAAGTATTTGAGAAAAATTGAGGGAAATGACCTTTAATGTATTTCAGAGGATAAAGAGATGAAGGGTTTATCACGTTTTAAACATGTCTTTCTTAATCACAACAATAGTCATGTTTCTTCTTTGGAGCTGTTAGTTTGAAGAAGACATCGGGATTAATCCGTCCATTCAGAGTATTGCGATTATCACCCCAGGAGTGAAGTAAGCAACTTCCTGGACCTGTGATAACCTGATTATATTCAGCCATATAACATCGACCAACATCTCCACCAGGACTAGGATTTGTAATGGGCACCGGAGAAAACTGAGTACTTACCATTCTTTCTTCACTTAAACTAGTATCAAGAGAGAAAGTTTTCATGAATATTCCAAATGTCCCATCACCTACACCACCAACTCCGTTAGGATCATTAAAACGATTATATTGAATATGGGCTCCTTTGCAATTGACCGCTACTGATGGAAAAAAAGAATGGGATAAATTATTTGTGATCTTTACTTGATTCCAGCTATTTCCTTCATCTTGACTATATGCTAAAAAGACATCAATATAGGTCTTGTTGCCAACAATTGTACCAGCATTCCACACTACATAAATTGTACCATCTGATCCTATAGCTGCTTGGGGTATTTCAAACATCCTGATTTCTCTTTGTGGGGCTACCAAAATTACCGGACGGTCATTATCGGTTCCACATGATATAACGTCTGTAGCTGCTGCTGGAAAAAGACCATTGGAAACCTGGACATTTATTGGAAAACTTGTACCACCATTAGTTGATTTGACCATACGAATAGATCGATTTGGAGTACCTAGTTCAAGAAATGAATCAGGCAAACGACTTTCATAAAAGACGTATATATTTCCACGAGAATCTACGACCGGAAAAGCTCCAAAAGTTTCATTAGTACCAGACACAATAGTTGTACTTGGAATAATAGGAGTTAATGTCACACCTGTACTAAATTTAGAAAAGCGAATTCTGGTACCGGCATTTGGAAGATTAAAATCAGTCCATGCAACATATAAAGCCTCATTTAAAGCTTGATTCCCCGGAGTATTAGCGTCAGGTCCTATTGTAATCCACGCTTTATCTTGCTCAAAATTAGCGTTTGGGTTGTTATTACCAAGATTTTGCCCTCGTCCGACGACTTGAGGTGCGTTCATCGTTATTGTACCATTTGGATTAATTGTTCCTGTTGAAATACTGATTACATCTTCTGAGTTACCCGCTATAACTTCGCTCCCAATTTGACCATAATAAAATACACCATTTCTATCTACAGCTATAGAAGGATCACCAGCATTGATTCCTCCTGGATTTACCGGTATGGAACCACCATCAATCCAGGTATTACCTAAATTATTAGAAAAAGAAAATCCTGAAAAACTCTCATTCCCCGCTCCCCCTATATCATCATTACTATCATTAAATCCATAGAGTATAAAGTCGTTAAAATGGGCTAGGCTTGTCTCACTTTGAGTTATTCGCGGAAAATTAGCTACATCATTGGTTGGGTTATTAACTTGCCTTTCTACTTCTTTATGACCGCAACAACAGTCATCATGTTTCTTATGATCGTCTTTCTTATTCTTGTTATGATCACAACAACAGTTTACTTTCACATTAATAATAGGATTCCCTGAATTATGGATGGTACATTTATCATTATCAGGTTTAGGTTTATGTTCATGCTCTTTTTCTTTGTTATTCTTTTTATTTTCTTCCATTCTATTCCCTACTTTCTCTTATGAAATTCAATATATATTATGAAGAAATACAGAAATAGCTTGTATGCTTGTCCATGCTTGTCCAACATAATTTATAAGTATGAATACTGTATTCATGCTCATTTAACATAAGGCTTTATTATCGGTAGCAATGAAAAGAGGAAACCGTACGCTCACCAAGGACCCTTCTTTTTTTGTTCTATGGATCTATGCATTTTTTTATACATCCCTATCCTAGCGTGGGGTTTTTCCGAAATGCTACGATACCTCTAGATTTAAAAGAAATAAGCAATGATTAGATTTTAAACCTAGTCATTGCTTTATCCATTGCATCTTGGTTTACACCTATATAACGTAACGTGACTTTCTCTGACGAGTGATTAAATATCTCCATGAGTAATGCGATGTTTTTCGTTTGCATGTACATATGGTACCCGTACGTCTTTCTGAGCGTATGTGTCCCTATTTCACCTAATCCAAACTCTGCCGCTGCTCCACTTAATATCTTATATGCCATGCTACGACCAATTGGACGATTCCTTCCTTGTCTACTTTGTAATAGATATTCATTGTCTTCTCTTTCTACAATAAACCATTTAAGTTCTCTTTTCAGTGCTGCAGTAATTTGTATTCGTTTCTGTTTCCCTGTTTTCTTTTCCCGCATAGATATATGACTGCCTTTAACATCCCCTACTTTCAATTTCAAAATATCTGAGATTCTGAGACCTGTATTAATACCCATAATGAAGAGAATATAATTACGTAAGCTCTTTTCCTTAAAATACTCTTTTAATTGCTGTATTTGCTCTGGATCACGTATCGGTTGAACAAAATTCATTATTCATTACCTCCAGTTTCTTCTGCCTCATATACTTCTAATCTAAGAGCAAAAGCCAAATTATAAAACGCTCTAGACTTCCAACGGCGATAAGTACGTTCAGCCATTCCAATTTCGTTATAAATCATATAATCACATATGTCTTCTTCTTCTAAATAACGCTTATTAATGATATCCCTCTGAATCTTTCCTGCACGCCCATTACCTAAACGGCTTAAAAACTGATCAATGCGAAATGACATATTTTTAAGGTATTGTTCACGTTCACTGCGCTTTATATTTTCTAAAGCTACATCTTCTAATGGATTTCCCACAGTATTTGTAGGGCCATGATATCTCACTTCATAAGAAGGAGTGACTTTCATTTCTGCTCGAACCATTCCGAACTGTTTGTAAATACGCACTTCTTCAAGAAGACCTTCTAATTTCTCCTGTGTTGCTGTGCGATCAATTTTAGATAAGAAAGTTAATTGATTCATATATATACGCTCCTTGTCTATTTGGCTAATAACATACAAAAAGCGGACACCAAACTACAGAGCAATATCCCTAATGCTCTTTGTAGTTCAGTGTCCGCTGGTTCTTCCAGTAGGACTAAATATTTAATTGCTATTATTATATCATTTTCTTATTTATTTTTAACTTTTTAAAGGTGTTTATTTAATAACTTGCAAACCATATCTAAATTCCATAATATTACTTTTTATGGGATATTTTTCTGATTTACTTATTGAATGCTTACAAATAAAATTGATTAGTACTAATTGATTAAATTATTAATGGGGGAACAAAATGAAAGAAAAGGAATTTAAGGATTTTATAAAAGTACTAAAATTATTGCTTATAGTGGGCTGTATTTATGCGTTTATGCTTATATTAGAATGCATTGTGAGTTCAATTTGGAACCTCTTACTATTTCTTGCAATCATTCTCGTAATATTATGGTGCTATTATAGAAAGAAAAAAGAAAAAACATATGCCAAAGGAATCCTTATACTAATAATACTAATTTTATTAGCAATTTGGTCTATTGGCCCCTGTGTTTACCAACGACACATTGCTCAAATGGAAAAAACAGAGTTAGAAGAAAAACAAAGAGAAATTGAAAGTAACCAGTACATAAAAAAAATGGAAGAAGATGCGAAGAAAGCTCAAGATGAAGCGAAGGAAGAATCTGCAAAAAGAAAAGTGGAAGAAGACAAATCTAAGAGCAGTGAAAAAGTGATAGACTCATCTACTCCAAATTACAATTTCAAAGAAGATAGAGATTGTTCCGATTTTAGTAGTTCTACTGAAGCAACTGAATTCATGAAAAAATCAAAAGCAGCTGGATTCGGAGACCATCGTTTGGATAGAAATGGAGACGGCATTGCTTGTAACTAAGTGATAGTAACAGTTCTATTAACACTTTTATTTTCAATGCTTTTAACACTAACTTTGATTGTTGGCTATGCATTAAGTTAAACGTATTTTTTTACGAATAAAACTCAATATTCCATCAATAATATAGACAACCCATTTCTGAACCACATTCCATGATTGGAGCAGTTAGCTTTTGCTAGCTGCTTTTTTATATTAAATCCATAATAAAATTTTGTTCTTATTTCTTTTTCACATCATACATTTCTAATCTAGCCGTTCCATTCAGAGAGTTACCTCCTATCTTAAAGAGCACTGATGCATGGTGCTCTTTTTTATTTTCCTTATTTCTACAAGATGAAATTTTAATTGCTTTAATCCCCGTATAACATTTCCAGTCATGCTAACACTATAACTGTAACTTTAAGTTGCACATCTTAACTTGTAGGGCCTAATTTTCTTTTGTACAACAAGCAGTTAGCTAATTAAGCTGATTGCTTTGTTGTGTTAGATAGAATTTTTATTTCGTTTTCTTTCATGCATAATATTTTGATATTTACTTATACTATAGTTGTAACTTTTGTTACAACATATATCTGTATCCAGCGAACTTCTAAAATTGTACAACCGAGCAGTTAGCTACTTCGGCTAGCTGCTTTGTTGTGTAAAATAGCGTTTTTATGAAAAAGCTTGCTTGATTCTTGCATCAATAAAATTCCGATCATTATCCCAGCTATAAGCTTCATAGCATTTAATTTCTTCTAATAAATACTCTAATTCCTCAACTCGATCAATCACCTTATCAAGCAATTGCATCATATCTAATTCATTCGTTATATCTTCTTGAAGTGCTTTCCATTTACTTCTTTGGCGCAAATGAATATTCCATGCTTGCTGCGGAGTGAATCCCATGCCCATTAATCCCTTCACATTCTCCGGTATTTCGAATTTACAACTAACATTAGTTTCTTGCGGGATTTCTACACTACATTTGCTTTCGATATTGAAATTAAACTCAACACCCTTTACTTCCGCCACTTTCATCGGCTTGCCATCTTTCTCAAAGAAAAAAATAGCATTTTTAATATCTGTAAGTGTATGATCCAGATTGTTTTATCCTTTCAAATAACAATTTTATCTAAATCCATTCACTAATCTTATACTTCCGCATACAATAATAGTGCCTTTCTATTTAATGTGAGTTCGACACTGTCGTTATAATGAGGTATAAGGAGCGCTCTCAATTAGCGCTCTTTAATTTTAAAATCTTTTCACATTTAAACTGGACAAGCATATATTATTGTATCTTCTCTTTTCTTTCATAGAATTTTACATTTGTTGAGACAACATCCCTCTTCGGGTGTTGTCTTTTTTCTTATGCATCAAATAAAGATTTTGTATTACTTAATGAGTCACATCACTAATCTCAGCAGTTATCCAATCCGTATCAACATCTTCAATTGGTGGCATTTCTCCCAAACGATCAAATGCTATCTTTTTATTTTTTTCAAGTAATTCATCTAAATTACTTTGTCTTTTAAGGATTCGCTTTAAACCTTCACCTGCTTTTTCTAAAAACCTCATTGTATCTTCCTTAGTACTTGTTGCCATCCAAATCCTAAAATCAATCGGAATGCTCATAGCATGTACACCAGATGTTACTTCTGAAATATTAATAGATTTACTTAATGGAATAGCACAAAAACGATATTTTCCCACTTTAATTTCATGACCAACTGCAGGTACCCATTCATCAAATGCTAGATAAAAACGTTGAGCTTGCTCATTCACTTTTATTTCCATTCCGTTTCCCTCCAAAATAAGAATTTTATTTAACTTTTGTTCATTTTTTTGTTTATTTTGAATACATTACTATTAAATCAAGCAATGCAAAGGTTTCTCTAACCCAGTTCCCTTGTATTCCTTGAACTCCTTGTACACAGGACCTGTTAGTTATAACAGGTTCTTTAATTTTTTCATCATACAATAACTATTTTGTTTAGTTTTCATCTTCCTCAGCATCGCAATAACAATCTTCTTCCACCTCATTACACTGATCACAAATCTTTTGAACTTCAAAACCCTTAAATTCATAAATGGGTTGTACTTGATATTTTTTATTGCACGAATCGCATTCTACCTCATGATTTCCTTCTTCCCATTCAGCGCGGCAATCTTCTACAATAGAGTCGCAATACGGACACTGTTGAGTTTTTAATAGTTCCATTTCAATTTCCCCTTTTCAATTAATTTTCATAAGGTTTCCAATTCCAACTGTCCAAGTTACATGTTTCCCGCCCGTAAACTTTACGCCCACGCCCTTGCTCTACTTCGGTTATTTCGTACCACTTACCAGTATCATCATCTTTTACAACACCTTTACTTGGCTTATAAGAGAATGAAAATACCCTCTTACCATCAACATAGAATGGATACATCAGAAACCTCCTTTCCGACCAAATAACACTTTGGTTAAAAACTTACTTAGTCATATTGTGCATTTTGAAAAGATGAACAAACGCTTTAGCATCCCTTTCTGTAATACCAATAGAATGTAATTCTCCGTTCATTTTGAACCAAAGGAGAATTTCTCCATTTTCATTTACATTTAGTTCATACTCAAAATTATCAACGTACATGACCATTCCCCTTTTCGATTAAAATAACGCTTTTATATGAAAATCGTACACATTTCTGACACATCAACCATCATAATTTATTAAAAATTCGTGATAATATTAGATCGTCGAATACGCCAAATTTCGACATTGTACGACAACAATATCTCTCCTATAAAATCCCTGCCCCGCAGGGATTTTCTCTTTTCTTTTTGTTGTACTAAATCCCCATCCTGAATAAAATTCAAGTCTGATTAAAGCAACTGTGTTTTTCGTTCTTCCATACGGATTACTTTTCCACTTTGATATACAAATGACTGTTCACCAAATCCACTGTGAGGTGGCTCTATTAGTTGGACCTGACCATTTTTAACAACATATATTCCGTTTATTTTCAAATCTATTTCAGCTGTCATTTCAACAAGATTTTCTTTTCTAATTCCCACCAAGATCACTCCCATATGTTATAATTACTTTGTCGAAGTAAGTTGAGAGTGATCTCAGCTTTTTTTATTTGTCTATAGATATTGCACAACATTTTCTGGTACAAATGATTGTTCCAGTGATAGATTGAGCCGTATTGGAATCGGCTTTTTCTCATCCCTTGCTCGCTTACATATCTCTTCTGCTTCTTCCCAAGCAAATTGTTTATCCTCCGCTCGTTTGTAACGCCAAATTCCAATTGTGTAATCTTCAAATAACTCATAACGTTCATCAGGTGCTGTCGTCGGTTTTAATTCATCAATCGCTTTTGCTTGACGTGGTATTTGTACAACCATATCTGCATACCTTAGTTTTGAATTTAAACGATGGATATGAGCTTTCTTAGGATCAAATGATACGACTGATTCCACATCAAAGATTGTTAGTTGCTTGGGCATTATTGCTTCCCTCCAATACTTGCAAGCTTGCAACTAAGATTCCTTCAAGTTGCGTTAACGTTAGTTGATCTAATGTTTGTCCGTTAATTTCCGATAATCCAAGGCCTAATAATTTACGAATAATTGCTAGTTTTCTACGTTCTACTTCCTGACGTAACAGCATCATTAAGCCTCCTGTTGTCTATCAAACTTTCGTTCTAAGCCCACAAACTTACTAAATTCTTTAATGAATGCTAATTCCACCACACCAACTGGACCATTTCTCTGTTTCGCTAAAATAATTTCTGTTATGTTTTTATTTTCTGTCTCGCGGTCATAGTAATCTTCACGGTATAAGAATGCGATTAAATCCGCATCTTGCTCAATTTGACCATTCTCACGTAAATCTGATAGCAATGGTCTCTTATCTTGCCTACTTTCTACAGCACGACTTAACTGTGATAATGCAACTACACATACATTTAATTCCCTTGCCATCAGTTTTAACTTACGACTAATCTCACCGATTTCTTGCATGCGGTTCCCTCTATGCTTCGGATCCCCTACAATAAGCTGCAAATAATCAATTGCAATTAAAACCTTTTTATCAGGGTACTTACGCTTTAACTTCCTAGCCTTTGCATAAATCTCTTGCATCGTGACATTTGCTTTATCGTAAATTTCTAGTGGCAAATCATTAATTAATCCCATCGCTTGACTAATCTTTTCCCAATCCTTTAAATTACATAGCTTTTTAGGATTCTTTAATTTCGTAGCATCAATATTTCCAGTACTTGAAATCATCCTCTTAAGTAGCTGTTCCTCCCCCATCTCGAGCGAGAAGATTCCTGTTGCTGTATAAGCACTTGCTGCATGAAAAGCAACGTTTAATACAAATGCTGTTTTCCCCATTGAAGGACGGGCACCGACGATGATTAAATCACCTTCTTGTAACCCTGCTGTCATTCTGTTCAGGTCGTCATAACCAGTTGGTATACCGGTTAAATCTCCTACATCAATTTGCATGTTCTTATACAAATCAACAAGCGTTTCTTTCAAGTTAAATTCATCTGAATAACCTGTTTCTTCAATGGCACTTAGTTCGTCAATCGATTTACTAATAGCACTCATATCCCTATCTTGCTGAAGACCGTTGTATAAGTTACCAGCAACCTCTTGAGCATGTCTCATCTTCCAAGCTTCAATCACTAAACCTTCGTGATACGAGAAGTTCTTAATTGTTGTTACAACTTCTGTCAGGTTTACAAAGAATTCGATCCCTCCAATTTGATGCATAAAGCTTTCATCGAATTTTCCAATGAGAGCAACAAGATCTATCGGAATCTCAGCATCCTCTAATTCTCTCATTGCCTTGAAAATTACTTGGTGTGTTGGTAAAGAAAACTGTTTTACCTTTAGCTGACAATCTTTAATTAAATCGCCTTCTTGGATTATGCTACCTAAAACACTTTGTTCAGCTTCAACATTGCGAATCATATCGTTACTCATTTGGCCAACCACGCATTCTGTTGATTAAGTACTGCAAGTTCTTCTTCTGTTGGAATGTTCTGCTCCCATGCTTGTTGCTGCTGTATTACGTTTTTAGTAGTTTCCGATAAGCCTTTTTGTTGATAAGGTGCTTGTTGTGGCTGTTGCTGAGCTTTTGTTAATCGCTGAGTACGAAATGCTTTATCAGCTGCCTCAACATCAGTTACTGTTTTAAAGCCTTTAAGATGCCAATCTCTTAAAATGGTGTTTACGTAAGACATGTTTCTCGTATTCTTCTCTAAAGCAATCTCCATAGCCTTAATAACTAGTTCTGCATTTAAATCATCTATCCAAGCATAAATACCATCTGCAATAAAAGGTGTAATGAATCCGAAGTTTTTCTCGTAAAAAGAAATTGGATTAACCTCAACAACTTCTTCCGCGCCTGCGCGTTCTTGTTGTTGTTGTTCTTTTTCTTCTTCTTTTTCTTCTTCCTTGCTAGGGTCTTGGAAGCCCCTTATAAGCCCCTCCAAACGGACTGATAAATACTCCTTAATACGAGGGATTTTAAAATCTTGCTCTCGTTCTAATTGCAAACAAGTTTCATAGAAATCAACTAAAAAATCTTGGTCTTTCACAGATTGAATCTCTTTTAAGACACACTTTTCAATGTTTACATTTTTAATTGGATTGAATTTTAACCAGTTGATTAAGAACAGCTCTTTTGTTTTATGGTTGTAATTAATTTTTCCGTACTCAGCAAAACGTTCTAATAGCTTCATAACAGTTTCACGATTATATCCTGTATCAGTTTCAATAATACGAAGTGGAAGCTCATAGATTCCTGATTGAGACGTCTTACTGTTTGTCATCAAATATAAGTAGAAATACTTCTCCTCCGGTGTAAGGTCTAAAACAAATGAATCCTGCCAAAATGAAACATGTACTGGTCTATAAACTGCCATATTATTCATCCTCCCGTTTACATATCGCGAATCCGTCCTCTACACGTAATAAGCGATAATTCTTGTATCCTATTTTGAGATATTGTTTTACTAAGTAAATTAGGTGTTGCTCTGATGTTGCTTGTTGAAACACTTTAGGGTTCAGCAACACTCTATGTAACGATTTGTCTAAAAGCATGTAGCACACTCCGTTGTTATACGAATGCTAATTTGATATAATTAATCCCAAGATCTTTTGCAAGACCGTTTGTCTATCACTCTGCCAAGTGATAGATCTTTTTATTTTCTACGTGTTACTAATGAGACGTTAACTCCTCTTGCTCTTAAATCTTTAATCACTACACGATAACTCATAGATGCCTCATGTTCCTCTTTTGTATCACGAAGCATTTTAAATTCCCTTATACATCGCTCCAGCTCTTCTTCCCAGTGATTTGATTCTTCGGTTGATTCTGCGTTAAACATGTTATAAATACATTCACTCATACAGTTACGAAGTTTATTCGCAAATGAAAAATCTCCAGGAAGAACAAGATCATGAAGACGGTTGTTTTTATCGTTCATGGATTACATCTCCTTTCTAATTAAATTGATGCTGTACGCATCGTTACAACCAGAAAGGTACATTGTAGAGGTATGGGAGGAACAATCCCTTTCTGGTCATAACGACAAGCACAGTGGCTTGTCCAAATGATTTATATAATGTTATAATTGCTTTACGATATTTTTTAGAGCTACTGTTGTCTAGGCGGTAGCTTTTTTATTTGCCCATTTATGTTTCAAAATAAATGATGCTTCAATAATTTTGATTCGAATCCCCAACAATTTCTTCTCTTGCTTTAACTCAGCTGTTTTTGAATCCTCATTAAGTAATTCTGCTATTTTAATTTCACCAGTTAGTTTTGCATCATATCGAATTAATTCCTTGTATTCTCTTAGACTCGGTTTCTTATAATCTACTGTCATTTTCTTTCCTCCTCTACAGCACCCTTGTTAAATTCATTAAGCTATCCACCGATTGAATAATAACGTTTTCCGCCATAGCCTTTTGCAACCAACTTCTTTGTATTTGTTCCATAATGCCAAAATGAACTTGCTCAAGAGCTTGTACTACACACTGAGTAGCTTGGATTGTATCAAAGATTTCTTTTGCATGAACTGCGTATTCATGTTTCTTTTTTTCATCATGCTTCCATGACCTTGTTGTAACTTGTAGATTCATAATTTCTTTAGCTGCCGCAATCCCCTCTTCAGCCTGTTTAATGTAGTTCATCAATTGTAAATTAACATCTTGAGTTAAGCGTGGATCTGTAGGCGGTAACCCAACACCATAAATATGTTTGATTGCTTGTTGATTTAACTTTGCTCCTGTTGCATGGCACCAATCCATCGCAAGTTCAAATTCTGGTTTAGAAAGTCCAGATTCAATACGGGTTAGTCTTTCATGTGTAATACCAAGGTACTTAGATAGCCCTTTCTTCGTTTTCAGCTGAACATTGTCACAACATTCTCTAGCATTCTGTAATAATTCTCCTATCGCTGAATTGCAGTATATGCTTGTTCCCATATCTGTTCGCCTCCATATTTAGTTTTCAAATGGTTACAATGAACTTAGTACATATGTAACTTGTCTACTTTTCGTATAAAAAGAGAGGAACTAATCCTCAACGTTTTCTTTCACTTGTATTTCTTTGATGATGGCCCAACCAGCCTTGTAATATGCTTGACGGATTTTATCAATATCCTTTTGTGATTTTGGCTCAGGAGCCACAACATGGACTTTCGTTTTTCCAAATTCATAAGTCGCCGCATATTCTTCTTGTTGGCTCATGGTGTCACCTCTTGAAGTGCTTTTTATATGTTTATGCGACGGGTCTGTTGGTACTGCCATGTTAGTTGTTGGCATTTAATCACCTACTTTTATACAAGTTTTATCCCGAATTCCACTTTACGTGTAATCATTACTCAAAAAAAATTGATGGATGTTCATTTAATGCTTTTGCCACACACTTTAATTCTTGTACTTTAAACGAACGTTTCCCTGCTTCTTTCATGTTATAAGCTGATACAGAAACACTAAGTTCTTTGGCCATAAACACTTGTGAGATACCTTTAGAAATTCTTAATTCTCGTATCTTTTGATTAATCTCCATTTTAATATCACCTCATTCCACGTAAAGTGAACCTTATGTACCAATAATAATTCCACGTAAAGTGAAAGTCAACAATAAAAATTAACTTTTAGTGAATAAAGTTTCACATAACGTGAAATATTGTTAAAATAATTAACGAAAAGACAAATAGAAGGATGGAAGGATAAACCATGACTTTAGGCTATAGATTAAAAAAAGAAAGAGAAAGACGCAATTGGTCTCAAAAGTTTGTCGCTGAAAAAATCGGCATTACAAATACTGTCCTTTCAAATTATGAACGCGACTATCGTGACCCAGATACAACAACACTAGGAAAATTAGCTGATTTATATGAAACATCTACAGACGAATTATTGGGTAGGTCTAACAATCTTTCGAAAAAAGAAGAACGCGATATTGCACGTGATTTAGAAAGAACATTAGAAGAATTAGAAAATAGTGAAGAAGCATTAATGTTTGATGGGGAACCTATTGATGAACATACAAAAGAAATGATTCGTATTTCTCTTGAAAATTCAATGCGCATGGCAAAACAATTAGCAAAACAAAAATTCACTCCAAACAAGTATAAAAAAGATTGAACGGAGCGAAAAATGAAGATTAAAGAATACGTACTCGAAATAGTAAAAAAACACGGCACAACAAACCCCTTTGAAATTGCTAAACGAAAAAATATTATAGTGTTGTTTGAAGACCTTGGGAGTACTCTTGGTTTTTACAACACTTATAAACGTATTAAATTCATTCATATTAATAATCAAATCAACGAAACCACGCAACGATTTGTTTGTGCGCATGAATTAGGTCATGCTGTACTTCATCCTAAAGCAAACACCCCTTTCTTGCGTAACCAAACTTTCTTTTCAGTAGATCGTTTAGAAATTGAAGCAAATACATTTGCTGTAGAGATGTTACTTACCGATGAAATGATTGCTACTTATGAAGATACTCGTTTATCTCTTCAAGAAGTTGCGGAGATTCATGGGGTTCCTGGTGGGTTTGCTCGTTTAAAAACCTTTAACTAATAGGAAATAAATTTATAAAGGAGAATTGTTACTTACATATGGATATTAACGAGACCTTGCTAAAATTATCGCCAGCATTAGTTACTGCAATAGTCGCACTTGTTGGTGGCATAACCTTTATTATTCAACGAACTATCCTGCTTTCAGCTACTAGTGAATTTGATATGTTATTCATTAATAAAGAACAACAAAAAAAAATAAAACTTATTGATTTAAGTGTTCTCACAATTGTAGCAACATTATCTATTTATATTATCCCCGGCTTATTTATTTATAAAGTATACTCTGACTTTTTACTTAAACACCATATAACTTTTAGTATAATTGCAGGAGTATCTCTTTTAATTTTCATAGATAAAATTTACCAACTTTCACGCACGTCATTGAATGTCGATAGTACCCAAGAAGCAAAAAAACGTATAAAAAAACTCTCTATTTATATGTTTCTATCTAGCTTAGGCTGGTATTATATCACAATTATTTTCTGTATTGAAAACGCTGCTTGGTTAGAAACATCATTATTTGGTGTATTGGCACCTTTGTGCATAAGCGCATATGTTATTTACCCCTTAAAAACAATACAGTGGCTGGAAAGAAAGAAATATTCTGTGCGTATATTAAAACAAGACGAAATAGATAGTATACAACTCATCCACAATTATACTATTGACGAAAAGAGGATTTTATGTACTGCAAAAGACTCACGTGAAAGTGATATTTTTTATGTTTGTGATTTTTCTTCAGAAATTTATTTAGAATATAAAGACGTTAGTAGTGTAATAGTCCATCAAAAAAAAGCCAAATAAAACAAGCCCCTTTCCCAAAGCTCCTCACAGGAGCTTTTTTAACATGATTTATCAAACTTTAATATATAATAAATCACTAACAAGGAGGTACTACTACTATGAAAACCGCAATCTACCTACGTAAATCCCGTGCTGATCTCGAAGCTGAAGCACGCGGCGAAGGCGAAACATTAGCAAAACATCGAACTACCCTGCTGAAAATTGCCAAGGAAATGAACTTAAATGTTTTAGCTGTCCGTGAGGAAATCGTTTCTGGTGAAAGCTTAGTGAAACGTCCTGAGATGTTAGCGCTGCTCGAAGAAATTGAAGATAACAAATATGATGTTGTTCTTTGTATGGATATGGACCGTTTAGGTCGTGGTGGTATGAAAGAACAAGGAATCATTTTAGAGACGTTTAAACGCTCGAATACGAAGATTATGACACCTAGGAAGACTTATGACCTTAATGATGAGTGGGATGAAGAATACAGTGAATTTGAAGCGTTTATGGCCCGTAAGGAGTTAAAGATTATTACACGACGTATGCAACGAGGTCGTGTTGCCAGTGTAGAAGCTGGGAATTATCTTGGCACACATGCACCATTCGGATATGATATCCATCGCTTAAATAAGCGAGAACGTACTTTAACGATTAATCCAGAAGAAGCTTCAGTTGTAAGAATGATATTTGATTGGTATGCACATGAGGATATGGGAGCAAATGCAATTAGAAGCAAGTTAAATGATCTTGGCTACAAAAGTAAGCTAGGTAATGAATGGAACCCCTACAGCATCTTAGATATATTAAAGAACAATGTGTACATTGGAAAAGTAACGTGGCAAAAACGAAAAGAAGTAAAACAGCCTGATGCCGTAAAAAGAAGTTGTGCTCGTCAAGATAAATCAGATTGGATTATTGCTGATGGCAAACATGAGCCAATCATACCTGAAAGTTTGTTTGAGCAAGTACAAGAAAAATTAAACTCAAGATATCACGTTCCTTACAATACGAACGGTATTAGAAATCCTCTAGCTGGCATTATTAAATGTAGCAAATGTGGTTATAGCATGGTCCAACGTTATCCGAAGAACCGAAAGGAAACGATGGATTGTAAGCACCGTGGTTGTGAAAACAAATCAAGCTATACGGAATTAATTGAGAAGCGTTTACTCGAGGCATTAAAAGAATGGTATATCAATTATAAAGCTGATTTCGAAAAACATAAACAAGGTGAAAAATTAAAAGAGACACAAGTGATTCAAATGAATGAAGCTGCATTACGAAAGCTTGAGAAAGAATTAGTGGATGTCCAAAAACAGAAAAATAATTTACATGATTTATTAGAGCGTGGTGTTTACACTGTAGATATATTTTTAGAACGTTCGAAAGCCGTTTCCGATCGTATCAATGAAATCACTTCTACAATGGAAAACTTAAAGAAAGAAATTAAAACAGAAATTAAAAAGGAAAAAGTGAAGAAAGATACAATACCTCAAGTGGAACATGTTCTTGATTTGTACTTTAAAACAGATGATCCGAAAAAGAAAAACAGCCTCCTAAAGTCGGTTTTAGAAAAGGCTGTTTATAAAAAAGAAAAGTGGCAAAGGCTCGATGATTTCGAACTTGTGCTTTACCCGAAGCTCCCTCAAGATGGCGACATATAAGCGTTCGCGCTTCGTCGTCATCTTGTTGGTGTAATTAGGTTTACCCCATTTAATCCTAAAGCATCATTCGTCGAAACAGCCAATACGACAGGCTTGCCATTTCTTAGCGTCGCTTTCGCTGCCATTAATACTGGAGAGTCTGTCATTGCATTTGCAAATTTACTCATAGAATTTCCTGTTAGCGGTGCAATTACCATACAATCTAGTGGAATTTTAGGTCCTAATGGTTCTGCGCCAACAATTGAATTAATCGCTTTAAAACCTGTTACTTCTTCAATCTTTTTAATCCACTCTGCCCCTTCTCCAAATCTCGTATTTGTTGATTGAACAGTGTAAGAAACAACAGGACGTACTTCTGCTCCCTCAGCAATTAATTTTTCTAAATGAGGCATTACTTCTTCGTACGTACAATGTGAACCAGTAAAACCAAACCCTATTCTTTTCCCCTTTAAATTCATTCCCCATTCTCCTTTCTTGCGATTACGTCTTCTGCCAGTAACTGAGAAAGAACATTCGCTAAAATTTGTCCTGCTGTTTTTGGAGCAACAATACCTGGTAGCCCAGGTGCTAATAGCGCTTTGACTCCTCTTTTTTCCGCATATCTAAAGTCGGTACCACCTGGTTTAGAGGCTAAATCAATTACTAACGTATGAGCCGGCATTTTTGAAATGACATTCGCTGTCACAACGAGATGCGGAATTGTATTAATGACAATATCGATATCCCCTACTTCTTTCTCAATGTTCTGCATATGAAAAGGAGTAAACATCATTTCTGTAATACGTGCAATATGTTCCGATCGTCTTGCTCCAACTTTGACATGGGCTCCTAATGATTGAAATGCTCTGGCAACACTCATCCCTGTTCTACCAAATCCTAAAACCATTACATTAGAACCATGAATCGTATAGTCGGTATGTTGAATTACCATCATTAATGTACCTTCTACAGTTGGAATAGAATTGTAGATTGCCACATCATCACGATCAAATAATTTAATAAGTTTGCGGTTTGTAGTAGATACGAGATTTTCCAAGTAAGGCGTACCAATACCTGAATATATAGTAAAATGTTCTGGTGTATTTTCAATTTGTTCTTTCGTTATAGAAACTTTTTCGTTTGAAAAAATAGTATCTACTTCTCCCTTAGCATTTGTACCTGCAACTGGCAAAATAATTGCATCTAAAGAAGTGAAATCTAAATTTTGTATACTTTCTTTTGCTGCCCCTGTGAAGCCATGATCTAACTGATCAAACCCTATCAATGAAAGTTTCGCATCCAATTCAACGAGCTTGCGAATTACTTCTAGCTGTCTTGCATCTCCTCCTATGACAGCAATATGCATCTCAGTCAACATTCCCTAATTCACCTTCTTTTTCTGTCATTTATAAGAAAAGTGCCTACTTTTTCTTTTTCCTCCACATCATATGTAATGTACGAGTTTTAGGTGATTGAAAAACAAAAAGCACGTATGATTTATCCCGCTCTTTGTATGCAGGAAGATCCCCACCTCAAAATTCCGCATGTGAGAGGACATGATACGAGCAATTGATTGCTGGATAAAGCTCAATTCATTTGAGTTTTTACTCAGAAAAGAATGAACAAAAAAAAGATGACCAAAATGGCCATCTTTTACTTCAAATTTGAACAATCCATAATATCACAAAGGATCATATCATGCCCTACTTTCTTTATTTGATTCCACGCTACTCTTATTTCTTGTGGTTCCTTTTTAAACCCTCCCCACTTCCCAGCAGGTATAATAAGAGTCTGTATTTTGCCATCCTTCTCATCAATCTCTAAATCCACATAACCTAAAACTCCCATTTTTTCTGCTCTTTCTAAATTTACAATCTCTTTACCACTTAATTCACTTAATCGCATATACTCTCCCCCTACCAAAATTATTCATTTAAGTTATCCATAATTAGTACCTATTCTATATATCCACAAAAAATAACCGTATCTCGTTTAAAAGAGATACGGTTATTTTTAAATCATATATAGCAATTATAGTTTTATTCCTTTTGGAAGTTTTCCATCTGGACTAATTAATGCTGCAGAGAATTCATCTGTAAACATGTTACGAATTAATTCATCTACATTTTCTTTTGTTACAGTGTTTACACTTTCAATAATCTCATCAAGTGAACGATGCTTACGAAGTAGCAATTCATTTTTACCATTACGGCTCATACGGCTATTCGTACTTTCTAAACTTAACATTAAGTTTCCTTTTAATTGCTCTTTACTATTAATAAGCTCTTTTTCTGTAATACCTGTATTTTTCAATGTTTCTAATGTTTCTTGCATTGTTTCATACAGTGTATCTAATTGTTGGCTACCTGTTCCACCATACAGTGTTAACATACCTGTATCTTCATAAGAAGAATGGTAAGAAAATACTGAGTAAGCTAACCCGCGTTGCTCACGTACTTCTTGGAATAAACGGCTACTCATACTACCGCCTAAAACGTTATTTAATACGATTAAGTTATAAATATCTTCGTGTCCCATTTGTAAGCCTTTATATCCTAAACATAAATGAGCTTGTTCTGTTTCCTTTTTACGTGCTACCTTATTAAAATGGAAAATTGGGCTATGTACTTGTTCACGGTTTGTTGTTCCTTCATAACTACCGAAATATTGCTCTACCGTTTGTAAGAAGGCTTCATCAATATTTCCTGCAACTGAAACAACTACATTTTCAGGTGTGTAATGATCCTTAATATATTGGCGTAGCGTATCACCTGTAAACGTATCAAGTGTTTCTTCTGTTCCTAAAATAGGATATCCAAGCGGATGCGTTTCATATGTTGCTTTCGTTAACATATCATGTACAATATCATCTGGAGCATCTTCGTACATTTTAATTTCTTCACATACGACATTCTTCTCTTTTTTCAATTCTTCTTCATCAAATGTTGAATTAAAGAACATGTCTGCTAATACATCTAAAGCATATTTAGCATGCTCATCTAGCACTTTTGCATAGTAACAAGTGTATTCTTTTGAAGTAAAAGCATTCACTTGCCCACCAATGCTATCAAATGATTCTGCAATTTCTCGTGCACTACGTGTCTCCGTCCCCTTAAAGAACATATGCTCTAAAAAGTGAGAAATCCCGTTATTTTTTTCATTTTCATTTCTTGATCCCGCATGGATCCAAATACCAATCGCAACTGATCTTACAGTTGGTATATTCTCCATAACTATTCTTACACCATTTTTACAAGTATATTTTTTAATCAAAAACTTTCCTCCTACTGCCAGTTTCGCTAAATAAGTGCTATTATTTAATGATAACAAGTTTAAGGATGAATGTCATGCAAATGTATTTAATCCACACGTTTTTCATCCAGTAATTCTGTTATATTCCCTACTTTATATCCTAGTTCCTTCAATTTTGTAATCATTGTATCTAATGCTTCTGCCGTTGACGAAGTAGGATGCATTAATACGATAGCACCTGGGTGTATTTTTCTCATTACTCTCTGCAACAGTACATCTGGCTCAGGTCGCTTCCAATCGATTGTATCGACAGTCCACATAATCGTTCCCATTTGAAAATCATCAGCGATTTTCACGACTTCATCCCGAAAACTTCCACTCGGCGGAGCAAACCATCTTACCTTTTGATTCGTAGCAGCTTCAATCATTCGATTGGTTTTTTGTAACTGTTCTCGTATTTCATCAGACGATAGCGTTTTCATATTAGGGTGCGTATAAGAATGATTTCCGACTTCTTGATTTGCATCGACAATCATTTTTGCAAATCGTAAATTTTCTTTCACCCAACGTCCTTCTAAAAAGAAAGTCGCCTTCACATCATGCTTTTTCAATATTTCTAATATACGAGGCAAATACTCGTTTCCCCATGCCACATTTATTGTTAATCCCACCATCTTTTTATTCGGATGCCCCCTATAAATTGGAGCGGGTGATAAATCTTCTAAGTGAACACTCGGTGATACTTCCTTGAATTCAAGATGTTTTTGATCAAATTCCTTTTGCTTCTTCATATTGTTATAAGATGCTTCCATATCAACTTGTCTTCCATTATATCCTGGTGTTGCTTTCCATATCTTATCAATCATCGCATTTTGAGGTGCAATCTCATATTGTTTTGCATGCTTTTGAATTTCTTCATATAAGTTATCCTGTGCAAAAACGGAATAAGAGCCTACACTGACATATAATAAGAATATACATATGTATGCCAATATACGAGCTTTCATATAAACCCTCCCATTAACTATATAAAACCATTTTTCTTCTTATCTTTGTTAATTTGAGCGTTATAATGAAAACTATACCTATGTTGACATAAAAATATATATAAATCATATTTTTACATAACAAAAAAAGCCAGTTAAACTGGCTTTTGCTTATTGCTGCTCTTGTTTGTTTTCTTCTTTAGCAGCTTCTTTTTCTTGCTCTTCTTTTAGCAATACTTTTCTAGATAGATTCACACGACCTTGCTTGTCAATCTCGATAACTTTAACCGTAATTACGTCACCGATTTTTACAACGTCTTCTACTTTACCTACACGCTCAAGTGCAAGTTCAGAAATATGAACTAATCCATCTTTACCGCTGAATAATTCAACGAAAGCACCGAATTTCTCAACACGTTTCACTTTTCCTTCGTAGATTTCACCTACTTGTACTTCGCGAACGATATCTTCGATAATTTTCTTAGCTTTGTCGTTCATTTCTTGGTTTATTGAAGAAATGAATACTGTGCCATCTTGCTCGATGTCAATTTTAACGCCAGTTTCTTCAATAATTTTATTGATTTGTTTACCGCTCGGTCCGATAACGTCACGGATTTTATCTGGATTAATTGTCATTGTAATAATCTTTGGAGCGTACGCTGATAATTCAGTGCGTGGCTCTGCAATAACAGATAACATATGATTTAGAATGTGCACACGACCAACTTTCGCTTGTTGTAATGCCTCTTCTAAAATTTCACGAGATAGACCATCGATTTTAATGTCCATTTGTAGTGCAGTTACACCTTGTGCTGTACCTGCTACTTTAAAGTCCATATCACCTAAATGATCTTCCATACCTTGAATATCAGATAAAATTGTGTAATGCTCACCAGTTTTAACTAGACCCATTGCAATACCTGCAACTGGAGCTTTAAGTGGAACACCAGCATCCATCATTGCTAAAGTACTACCACAAATACTTGCTTGTGAAGTAGAACCATTTGATTCTAAAACTTCAGATACAAGACGTACTGTGTATGGGAAATCTTTTTCAGACGGAATTACAGGCTCAAGAGCACGTTCTCCTAGTGCACCGTGACCGATTTCACGACGACCTGGTCCACGCATTGGTCTAGTTTCACCAACACTAAATGATGGGAAATTGTAATGGTGCATAAAGCGTTTTGATTCTTCTACACCAAGACCATCTAAAATTTGCACATCGCCTAATGCACCTAATGTACAAATACTTAATGCTTGTGTTTGTCCACGTGTGAATAAACCAGAACCGTGTGTACGAGATAAAATGCCAACCTCTGATGCTAATGGACGGATTTCGTCACCTTTACGGCCATCTGGGCGGATTTTTTCAACTGTAATAAGACGACGTACTTCTTCTTTTACAATTTTATATAAAATCTCATTTACTTGTCCTAATGTATCAGCGTCAGCTTCCTCAGCTTCGTAATGCTCAATTACACGCTTTTTCACTTCGTTAATTGCATCTTCACGTGCATGTTTCTCATGTACTTGAATTGCAGAATGCATATCCTTCTCAGCCATTTCACGTACAGCTTGGTTAAGATCAGCGTCAACTTCATAAAGTTTCACTTCTGATTTTTCTTTACCTACAGCTTGTACAATCTCTTCTTGGAATGCAATTAGACGTTTAATTTCGTCATGACCAAACATAATTGCTTCTAACATTGTTTCCTCAGGCACTTGATCTGCTCCTGCTTCAACCATGTTAATTGCATCTTTCGTACCAGCTACAACAAGGTGAATATCACTTTGTTCTTGCTGTTCTACTGTTGGGTTGATAACGAATTCGCCGTTAATGCGACCAACTGTTGCACCCGCGATTGGACCTTCAAATGGAATATCTGAAATCGATAACGCTAATGAAGAACCAAGCATAGCTGCCATTTCAGAAGAACAATCTTGATCAACACTCATTACGATGCTAACAACTTGTACTTCGTTACGGAAACCATCTGCGAAAAGTGGACGAATTGGACGGTCAATTAAACGACTTGCCAAAATTGCTTTTTCACTTGGACGACCTTCACGTTTAATGAAACCGCCAGGAATTTTTCCGACTGCATATAAACGCTCTTCATAGTTTACTGTAAGTGGGAAGAAATCTACATTTTTTGCTTCTTTTGATGCAGTTGCTGTAGATAGAACCGCTGTATCGCCATATCTTACTAATACTGCTCCGTTCGCTTGCTTTGCAAGCTGACCTGTTTCAACTGTTAGCTGGCGACCAGCTAAATCTATCGAGAAGACTTGCTTTTCTTGACTCATTTAAGTACCCCTCTCAATTTAAAGTATTCAATTCTTCTATGTAAATGGATAGTATATCACAATATTCTACCTCTAGTATTACCGAAAATTCAGTAAGATATAAAGAGTAGAAGATATATTTTTACCTAACAAAAAAGCGGGAATATTCCCGCTTCTTTGACTATCGACGTAAGCCAAGCTTTGTGATTAATTCACGGTAACGTGTGATATCGCTATTACGAAGGTAAGTTAGTAAGTTACGACGTTTACCAACCATCTTTAATAGACCACGACGTGAATGATGATCTTTCTTGTGAGTACGTAAGTGCTCGTTTAGAGTGTTAATTTGCTCCGTTAGGACAGCAATTTGAACCTCTGGAGAACCAGTATCAGTCTCATGAGTTCTAAATTGTGCAATGATTTCATTTTTACGCTCTTGTGTTAAAGCCATCCTATTTCACCTCCTATTAATTAAACCCCCGATTACCTAGCAAGCGTCGGTGAGTCGCAATGCCAAGCAATGGTTGTCATAAAGTACATAACATAGAATACTACTTTTCACTTGAAAAAGCAAGTATATTCTTTTCGTTCGCAAAATATTCTTGTGCTGTTTTCTTATCTTTTGCAATTTGTTCAACTAACTCGTCGATGCCATTGAATTTCTTCTCTTCTCTTATACGCATATGCCACTCTACTGTAACATTTTGATCATATATGTCTTTGTTAAATTCAAACAAGTGCACTTCAATAGAAAGTTGACGCTCATCTTCTTTAAAGGTTGGCTTATATCCAATATTACATACACCATCGTACCATTCATCGTGAACTTTTAATCTCACTGCATAAACACCTACAGGTGGTAATAGATACTCATCACTTAAACCTACATTAGCTGTCGGGAAACCAATTTGACGTCCACGTTTATCACCGTGTACAACCGTTCCCCCTACTGTATATGCTCTACCTAAAATAGATGGAATTTGTTCCATTTCGCCATTTCGAATTAACTTTCGTAATGCTGTAGAACTTACTTTCTCTTCTTGAAATTCAACTTTTTCAATCACAGTCTGTGTAAACTCCCCTCTTGCATGAAATGGTAAAGTCTCCATCTTTCCTTTTCCTAAACGTCCATATGAATAATCAAACCCTGCTACTACATGCTTTACATTTAAACCAATAATATAATCATCAACAAATTGTTGTGGTAACAAACCTGCAAATGATTCATCAAATTTAACAACATATAATATATCGATTCCTAAGTCCTCGACTATTTTTTCTTTATCACACATCGGTGTAATATATTCGGCATGCGCTTCTTTTTTACCTAAAACAACAGATGGATGTGGATAAAATGTCATCACTGCACTTTTATATCCTCGTTCATCCGCTATTTGTTTCGCAGTTCGAATCACACATTGATGTCCTAAATGAATGCCATCAAAAAATCCTAATGCCATTACAGTAGGTGGTAATTCTAATTTATTTTGTTCATGTGGATGAGTTAAATGAATAAGTTTCACGCTTGAATTCACCTTTTTCTGTAATAATCCTTCCAATAATTCATTATAGCTTTAGTTCTTGATTATTCACAAGTACTTTCATCGGCTTTAGCATACCAGGGTGTTTTGGATGGTGCTCATAAATTGCAAGGCAGCGATCGTTTTTATTAAACACAGTTATAAAGGGCGCCGTTATTTGCAATTCATTTTTTAAGAACATACCATTCTTTATTTTTTCTGCCTGCTTTTCATCTACAACCATTTTCGGGAACTTACTTAATGCTTCATCAATTGAAATGAAGATAGACTCTACTGTTCCATTTTGCACGTTTTCTTCAATTTCTTCAAATGATATGCAATCTTCTAATAAAAATTCACCAGAAGCTGTTCTTACAAGGTGAGACATATGTGATGGAAAACCAAGTTTTTCACCGATCATTACTGCTAATGTTCTTACATATGTTCCTTTACTACACGTTACACGGAAACGGAATGAAATATTTTCACCTTCAAACACTTCACGGTCATCTAGTAATACAAATTCATGAATTGTAATTGTACGCACTGGACGTTCAACCTCTTGTCCGGCTCTTGCGTATTCATATAATTTTTTTCCGTTAACTTTTACAGCCGAAAACATCGGAGGCATTTGCTCAATCATACCTGTTAATGCCGCAAGAGCCTCTTCCACTTCCTTACGAGTAATAACACGATCTACATGTTTCGTTTCCACAACTTCACCAGAAGCATCTTCAGTTGTTGTTGAAAACCCTAATGTTACTTCACCTTCATATGTTTTCGTTTCGCTTGTTAAAAATTGTGCAATCTTCGTTGCTCGGCCCACACATATAGGTAATACTCCTGTTACATCTGGATCTAATGTTCCTGTATGACCAATTCGTTTCTCACGCAATATCTTTCTTAATTTAAATACACAATCGTGTGATGTCATGCCTCTTGGCTTATGTAATAATACTACACCTTCCATATATGTTCACCTCATCATAATTCTTTCATAGTAATTATCCAAAATTTATTTTGCATTGAAAAAATGGATAGACAAATGTCTATCCATTATTCTTCACGTTTATCGTCTTTATTAATTTGATGTAAAAGTGTATCAATTCGATGACCATATCCGATAGACTCATCAAACTCAAAGGAAATTTCCGGCGTTTTACGAAGACGAATACGTTGGCCAATTTCTGAACGAATGAAGCCTTTTGCCTTCGCTAAACCTTTTAATGTACTTTCTTTCTGTTCTTCATCACCTAAAACAGAAATATACACTGTAGCAATTTGTAAATCTCCACTCACTTGTACATCTGTTACAGTAACAAATCCGACACGTGGATCTTTAATTTTACGACTGATAATGTCGCCTAATTCTTTTTTCATTTGCTCGCCTACACGGTTTGCACGTAATTTCATAACTCTTCACCTCATTCAATACCATTCCAATTGTGTTATCGTACGTTCAATTTCAGGAAATGAATCGATGTACTCAAGTACACGATTCATTTCTTTTTCACAAATAACACGACTGGAGGATACAGAAACAATTGCAATTTCTGTACGTTGCCATACATCTTGATGCCCCACTTCTGAAACAGCTACGTTATAACGCTGTTTCACACGAGTTAGCACCCGTTGCAAAATTGCTCGTTTCTCTTTTAAAGAATGCACATCGTAAATCATACACTCGAATGAGAGTGAAGCGATAATCATCGCTTCACTTCTTCCATAATGTACGCTTCAATGATGTCCCCTTCTTTAAGATCATTATATCGCTCAATTGTAATACCGCACTCATAGTTTTGTGCAACTTCTTTTACGTCGTCTTTGAAACGTTTTAACGTATCAAGTTGTCCTTCGAAGATTACTACGCCATCACGGATAATACGCACGCCACTATCACGTGTAATTTTACCGTCTGTTACGTAACAACCTGCGATTGTTCCAACTTTTGTTACTTTAAACGTTTGACGTACTTCTGCTTGACCGATTACTTTTTCTTCGAATTCTGGATCCAGCATACCTTGCATTGCTGATTCGATTTCTTCGATTACTTTATAAATAATACGGTGTAAACGAACATCAACGTTCTCTAATTCAGCTGTACGCTTCGCATTTACATCTGGGCGTACGTTAAATCCAATTACAATTGCATTAGATGCAGAAGCTAAAATGATATCAGATTCTGTGATCGCACCTACGCCTGTATGGATAATTTTAACTTTAACACCTTCAACATCAATTTTACGAAGTGATGCTGCCATTGCTTCTACAGAACCTTGTACGTCTGCTTTCACAATTAAGTTAATTTCTTTTACATCGCCCTCTTGGATTTGTTGGAATAAATCTTCAAGGCTTAATTTAGATTTCTCCCCACGTTGAGCAAGTAACGCTTCTTGTGCACGTGATTCACCGATTTGACGAGCTTTCTTCTCATCAGCGAATGCCATGAAACGATCTCCTGCTTGTGGTACTTCGTTTAAACCTGTAATTTCAACAGGAGTTGATGGACCAGCAACTTTTACACGACGACCAATATCACTTACCATTGCACGAACACGTCCGAATGAAGTACCAACAACGATTGGATCTCCAACTCGAAGCGTACCGTTTTGAACAAGTAATGTCGCGATAGTTCCTTTACCTTTATCAAGCTGTGCTTCAATTACAGTACCAGTTGCATAGCGGTTTGGATTTGCTTTATATTCTTCTACTTCACTTACAAGAAGAATCATTTCTAGTAAGTTGTCAATACCTTCGCCTTGAATCGCAGAGATTGGTACGAAGATAGTATCTCCACCCCATGCTTCCGGAACTAATTCATATTCTGTTAGTTCTTGCATTACGCGATCCGGATTCGCAGCTGGTTTATCCATTTTATTCACAGCAACAATAATTGGTACTCCTGCTGCTTTCGCATGGCTAATTGCTTCAACTGTTTGTGGCATAACACCGTCATCAGCTGCAACAACAAGGATTGTAATATCTGTTACTTGCGCACCACGAGCACGCATCGTTGTAAATGCCGCGTGACCAGGTGTATCTAAGAATGTAATCTTCTTGTCATTTACTTCAACTTGGTATGCACCAATATGTTGAGTAATTCCACCTGCTTCGCCAGCAGTTACTTTTGAATTACGGATAGAGTCAAGTAAAGTTGTTTTACCATGGTCAACGTGTCCCATGATTGTAACTACAGCTGGACGCTCTTTTAAGTTCTCTTCATCATCTTGCTCATCGATGAATGTTTCAAACTCAGTCTCGCTCACAACTACTTCTTCTTCTACTTCAATACCATAATCAGTAGCAATTAATTCAATTGTATCTTTATCTAAGTCTTGATTAATTGTTGCCATAATTCCAAGCATAAAGAGTTTCTTAATAATTTCAGACGGCTCTTTGCTTAATTTCTTAGCAAGCTCACCTACTGTAAGACTTCCAGAGAAAGTAATTTTATCTGGTGTTTCTACAGTTTGTGTTTGTTGTCTTCCAGCAAAGTTATCTTGACGTTTGTCTTCGTTTCCTTTGCCTTTTTTCTTTTTCTTATTGCTGTTCTTTTTACTACGAACAACTTTTTCTTCTACTTCAAACTCATCTGCAACAGAAGGTTTTTCAGCTTGATACTCATTATCTAATTTGTTTACTACTTCATCGTCTAACATTGTCATATGATTCGAAACCTCGATATTCATTTCTTTTAGTTTTGTCATAAGATCTTTACTTGAGATATTATGTTGTTTTGCATATTCATGCACTCGAATTTTACTCATACCTTCACCCCCGGTAATTTGTATCGAGCATGCTACGCAGCTTTTTCGCAAAGCCTTCATCTAACACAGCTACAACGACTCGCTCATCTCTCCCAATCGCATGCCCTAATTGTTGTCGATTTTCGACCTTTCTCATTGGTACGTTGTAATACGTCGTTTTATCCGTAATACGCTTTGCAGTATTTGCTGACGCATCCTCAGATAGCAAAACGAGTTTTGCCTTACCACTTCGTACTTCTTTTAAAACGAGTTCTTCACCCGAAATAATTTTTCGAGCCCGGTTTGCTAGTCCTAAAAACGATTTCCAATCGGACACTTATTTCGACTCCTTCTCAACAAGCTCAAGAAGCTCTTCATAAAGAGAACTGTCGATTTTCGCTTTTAGATGATGTTCCAATACATTCTTCTTTTGAGCTTGAAGAATGCTTTCTTTATCTTTTGATAAATAAGCACCTCGTCCTGATTTCTTTCCAGTTAAATCAATAGACACTTCTCCCTCTTTGGAACGAACAATGCGAACGAGCTCTCGTTTTGATTTCATTTCTTGCGTTGCAACACATTTTCGTAACGGAACTTTTCGATTGCTCATACTCATCACCTCTATTCGATTTCGTCTTCAACTGAATCGAATCCGAATGCGATTACGCTATCTTCTTCTGTTACAATACCAAGTTGTTTCGCATCAGACTCACTCTTAATATCAATTTTCCAACCTGTTAATTTAGCTGCTAAACGTGCATTTTGTCCACGTTTACCGATAGCTAATGACAGTTGGTGGTCTGGAACAACAACAGTTGTTGCTTTTTCTTCTTCATCTACAAGCACTTTAACAACTTGTGATGGGCTTAAAGCATTAGCAACATATTCTACTGGATCATTTGACCAGCGAACGATGTCAATCTTTTCACCTTTTAGTTCGTCTACAATGCGTTGTACACGTTGTCCTTTCGGTCCTACACAAGAGCCTACTGGATCAACATCAATGTTCTCCGCATGTACAGAGATTTTAGAACGATCGCCTGCTTCACGTGCTACAGAACGAATTTCAACAGTTCCATCATAAATTTCAGGAACTTCCATTTCGAATAAACGTTTTAAAAGACCAGGATGTGTACGTGATACGTAAATTTGTGGTCCTTTTGTTGTTTTTTCTACTTTCGTAATGAATACGCGAATACGATCATGTGGTTTGTACTGTTCGTTCGGCATTTGCTCACTTACAGGTAATAAAGCTTCTACTTTCCCTAAACTTACATAGATGAAACGAGCATCTTGACGTTGTACGATACCAACCATGATATCTTCTTCACGGTCACTAAACTCAGAATAAATAACACCACGCTCTGCTTCACGCACTCGTTGTGTTACAACTTGTTTTGCAGTTTGTGCTGCAATACGGCCGAAATCTTTTGGTGTTACTTCAATTTCTAGTACGTCACCATCTTGATAGTTCGGGTTAATTTGTCTTGCTTCTTCAACAGAAATTTCAAGACGTGGATCAAACACATTATCAACAACGTCTTTACGTGCTAAAACTTGGATTGTTCCCACTTCTGGGTTAAAGCTCACACGAACGTTTTGTGCTTGGTTAAAATTGCGTTTATAAGCAGAGATTAACGCTGCTTCAATCGCATCAATAATAATATCTTTGCTAATTCCTTTTTCTGACTCTAATACGAGCAAGGCATCTAACAACTCAGTGCTCATGAAGATCCCCCTTCTAACTAAAACGTAACAGCAAGTCGCGCATTTGCAACTTTATCCATTGGAATTTGGATTTCTTTTTTACGTGTTTTAATTGTTAATAATAGTGTAATTGTAGTACCATCGTAGGAAAGCATTTTTCCTTCAAACATCTTTTCGCCATCAATCGGCTCATATGTTTTAATTGCCACTTGTTTTCCTACCGCTTGCTGGAAGTCTTTCTCTTTCTTTAATGGGCGTTCTGCTCCAGGAGATGACACATCCAAAAAGTAAAGATGAGGAATTGGATCCTCTTTATCTAAAGCTTCGCTTAAACGTTCACTCACCGCACCGCATTCTTCAATGTCGACTCCCTTTTCAGAATCGATGAATACGCGTAAGAACCAGTCTTGTCCTTCTTTCACATACTCTACATCTACAAGTTCAAGATTTAACTCTTCAACGATTGGCTGCGCAAATGCTTCTACAACTTCTGTGACTTTCTTATCCATAAACAGCCTCCTTCCTGCCGCCATGTACCATTTACAAGAAAAGACTCCGTCCATAGAACGGTCTATCTTATTCTTTCTCGTTAGCTAACAAAAGCCCCTGCCGTTAAGCAGGGAATATCTGTCTTAGTATTACCAAATTTAAGAAGTAAAACTTGTAACAAAATATGTATATACGACAGAAATTTCTTACCTTTCCACATCAATAAAATGTAGATAGTAACACGAAAGAGTGGGTTTCCCCACTCTTTTTTTCACACAATATACATGACATGGTTATCTCGGTTAATAGTATACCATAGCAAATATTGATTTGCAAAGACTTTTCCTACCTACTAGAACAGAGATAACTGGTTTTGATCAGGTAAATCTCCTAGGCAACCTTGACTATCTAAATACTCAATAATTGTTTTTGAAACCTTACTGCGCTGCTGCAGATCTTCTTTTGATAAGAAATCTCCATTTTTACGTGCTTCTACAATACTTAAAGCTGCGTTTGTACCAAGACCAGGCACTGCATTAAATGGAGGAATTAAAGTATCCCCATCAATAATAAAGTCTGTCGCATGTGAGCGATATAAATCAACTTTTTGGAATGAGTATCCACGCTCACACATTTCAAGTGTCATTTCTAGTACTGTTAATAAACTCTTCTCTTTCGGCGCTGCATCCAAACCTTTTTGCGCAATTTCATCAATTCTTGCACGTATAGATGCTGAACCTTTTGCCATTGCCTCTACGTCGAAGTCATCTGCACGAACCGTAAAGTATGCGGCATAGAATAGAAGGGCGAAATGTACTTTAAAGTATGCGATACGCACAGCCATAAGTACGTACGCAGCCGCATGGGCTTTAGGGAACATGTATTTAATCTTCTTACATGAATCAATATACCAACCAGGTACATTATTAGTTTTCATGTCCTCTTCCCATTCTTCTGGTACACCTTTACCTTTACGAACCGACTCCATGATTTTGAAGGCTAATGATGGGTCTAAACCTTGATAGATTAAATATACCATGATGTCATCACGACAACCGATAACTTCACTCAGTGTACATGTACCGTTATAAATTAACTCGTTTGCATTACCAAGCCATACGTCCGTACCATGCGAGAGTCCAGAAATTTGGACTAACTCTGAGAATGTCGTCGGTTTCGTCTCTTCTAACATCTGCCTTACGAATTTCGTACCAAACTCTGGTATACCAAGCGTACCTGTTTTACAGTTAATTTGTTCTTCCGTTACCCCTAATGATTCTGGACCTGAGAAAATTTTCATTACTTCTGGATCGTCCGTTGGGATTGTTTTCGGATCAATACCACTTAAATCTTGTAACATACGAATAACAGTCGGATCATCGTGTCCTAGTATATCGAGTTTCAATAAATTATCATGAATTGAGTGGAAATCAAAGTGTGTCGTTCGCCACTCAGCCCCTATTGAATCTGCCGGAAACTGTATTGGTGAGAAATCAAAGATGTCCATATAATCTGGCACAACGATAATACCACCTGGATGCTGTCCGGTTGTACGTTTTACACCGGTACATCCTGCTACTAAACGGTCAATCTCTGCATTTCGAATCGTTAAGTTATGATCATTTGCATAACCTTTTACATATCCATAAGCCGTTTTTTCCGCAACTGTACCAATCGTTCCTGCACGATATACGTAATCCTCACCGAACAGTACTTTCGTATAGTTATGGGCACGTGGTTGGTATTCCCCGGAGAAATTCAAATCAATATCGGGTACCTTATCTCCTTTAAATCCAAGGAACGTTTCGAACGGAATATCATGTCCATCTTTTACGTATGGAACATTACATGTAGGACAATCTTTATCTGGTAAGTCAAAACCAGAGCCTACAGAACCATCATTAAAGAATTCTGATTGCTTACACTTCGGACATACATAGTGTGGTGGTAATGGATTTACTTCTGTAATTTCCATCATCGTTGCTACGAATGATGAACCTACCGATCCACGCGAACCTACTAAATATCCGTCTACTAATGATTTTTTTACAAGTTTATGTGAAATTAAATAAATTACGGCGAATCCATGCCCAATTATACTTTTTAATTCTTTCTCTAGACGTGCTTCTACAATTTCAGGTAACTCTTCACCATAAATGCTACGCGCCATTTCATAGCTCATATCACGCGTTTCATCATCTGCACCTTCAATTTTCGGAGTATATAAATCATCTTTTACTGGATGAACATCGCCAATTAATGATGCAACCTTTTGTGTATTCGTTACGACAATTTCTTTCGCTACGTCTTCACCTAAGAATGAGAAACACTCTAACATTTCATCTGTTGTACGGAAATGTACAGGTGGTAATGAATGTCGGTTTAACGGATTGGCTCCGCCCTGCGAACTAACTAAAATTTTACGATACATTGCATCTTCTGGATCTAAGTAATGCACGTTTCCGGTAGCGACAACGGGTTTATCTAACGTCTCACCTAGTTTAACTAAGTTAGAAATAATTGTTTTTAATTGCCCTTCATCTCGAACGAGTTCACGCTCTACTAAATGACGTAACACGTCTGGCGGCATGACTTCAATGTAATCATAGAACTGCGCAATTTCTTCTACCTCTTCTGGTGCTTTTTGCATCATTGCCTCAAACACTTCACCTTTATCACAAGCCGTTCCTACTAAAATTCCTTCACGGTATTTTTTTAATAGTGACCTCGGTACTCGTGGTACACGGTAAAAGTAATTTAAGTGAGAGTATGAAACAAGTTTATATAAATTTTTCAATCCAACATCTGATGTAGCAAGTAATGTCATATGACTTGGACGCCCGCGCTTATAAGCATCCCCTTGCCCCATACTATCATTTAATTGATCGTGATATTCAAATCCTTTTTCAATCACATCTTTTAACATTTTCACAAGTAAATATCCCGTTGCTTCTGTATCATAAATCGCACGGTGATGTTGCGTTAATTCAATATCAAGCTTTTTACACATCGTATTTAATCGATGGTTTTTCATTTCTGGGAATAAGAATCGTGCAAGTTCTAACGTATCTATTACTGGATTTGTCGTTTTTTCTAAACCAGCTTTTTTAAATCCTACGTTAATAAAGCCCATATCGAAACTTGCGTTATGAGCAACTAGTGTATGGTCGCCCATCCATTCCTCAAACTTTTTAAACACCTCGTCCACTTCTGGTGCATCAGTTAACATATCATCTGTAATACCTGTTAATTCAATAATCGTTGCCGATAATGGTTGATGCGGATTTGCAAAAGATTCAAAGCGGTCAATAATTTCGCCACCTTTTACTTTTACAGCAGCTAACTCAATAACAGTGTCATACACAGCAGATAAGCCTGTTGTCTCAACGTCAAAGACAACATATGTTTCATCTGCAAGTAGTCGATGTGCTTCGTTATATGCAATCGGTACACCATCATTAACTAAATTTGCCTCGACACCGTATATGACTTTAATCCCAGCCTTTTTACCTGCAGAATATGCTTCTGGGAAAGACTGTGCAACAGCATGGTCTGTTACCGCAATAGCCTCATGCCCCCATTTACCCGCTTGAGCCACAAGTCTAGAAACAGGAGTAACTGCGTCCATTTGGCTCATCGGTGTATGAAGATGCAACTCTACACGTTTTTCACCTTCTGGTGCTTTATCTTTACGAGACGGTCCCGTTATTTCATTAATATCATTTGCGATCATTACTAAATCTCGAACGAATGTATCATTTTGAACAGAACCACGTGCTTTTACCCACATCCCTTTTTTCAAGGACTGCAGCATTGGAATATCTTCTTTGTCACGCGAGAACATTTTGATCATAATAGAATCCGTATAATCTGTTATTTTTAGAGTTAATAACGTACGTCCACTACGAAGCTCTTTCGTTTCTACATGGAAGACATAACCTTGAACTGTTTTTCTTCTTTCTTCATCTTGAATTTCTCGCATCGGTGTAATCTCTTCGTCTGGCTTAATAAGATACCCGAGTGTAATCGGTCCTTCATGCACGACGCTGCTTTCTTCAGCTTGCTTCTTCGCCATTTCTTCCATAGCTTGTATAACACGTTCACGGTCTTCTTGCTGCGTTTGCTCACGAAACTTTTGCATTTCTTCTGTATTTTGCTGTATATGTGTGTCTAACTGGAAACGCGGGAATCCAAAAGCTTCGTATTGATCCCCTACTGGTTTCGCAACGTTTTTCTTTAAAGCAGTGGATTCCAGTTCATTATTCACATTTATAAGCAACTTCACGCCATTCACCTGCGGAAGCTGCTTCTTTAAGTAAGCAAACATAGGTGAAAATGTAATCCGTTCCGTACAAAGTGGCCAATACGCCCTCACTTCTTCTTCTGTAAATTGTTTATTCTCTGTTTCTAATGCAAATGTTGTTCTTGCAATATGAGAAAATGATTGCTTAAGCTTTGTTTCTAGCAATTCATATAATTCTGTAGGCAAAATACGTGGCACTTGTAAATTAAAATGCCAACTTTTATTTGCTTTATCAATAACGAGCCTTTCAATACCACCGCCTTGTAAATATTGATTTATTAGGTCGTCTGGTATTTGCAACTGCTGAAGCAAAATTTGAAATCGCTCTTGTTGTTCATTTGTTAAAGACATAAGCACTCTCCTTCCATTTGCTATTATAAATTGAAACGTATTACAAAGAAAGATTTCTCCCTTCTTCTTTTACAAAATACGTTTACAAAGAAAGAGAAGGTACCCCATTACGAGGTACCTCTTCTTATTTTAAAATATTAGCAATATATGTTTGAAGTTCTTCTACTTTCACTTCTTCAGACTCGCCTGTAGCGCGTACTTTCACTTCTACAATACCTTCGTCTGCTTTTTTACCAACTGTCACGCGAACCGGAAGGCCGAATAAATCTGCATCCGCAAATTTAACACCTGCACGTTCTGCACGATCATCTAGTAATACTTCATATCCTTGCTCTTGTAATGAGTTGTAGATGTTTTCACCCGTTTCACGTTGTGCATCGGATTTCATATTAACTGGAATTACATGCACATGGAAAGGTGCAACAGCTTTTGGCCAAACTAAACCATTCTCATCATTAAACTGCTCTGCAATTGCTGCCACTGTACGAGATACCCCGATACCGTAACAACCCATAATAAGTGGTTGTGTTTTTCCGTTTTCATCTAGGAATGTTGCGTTCATTGCTTCACTATAACGAGTTCCTAATTTGAATACATGACCAACTTCAATTCCACGTGCGAAAAGAATTGTTCCATTCCCATCTGGAGATTGGTCTCCTTCTTGAATGAAACGTAAATCTGTATATTGACTCACTTTAAAGTCACGTTCTGGATTTACATTTACATAATGGAATCCTTCTTCATTCGCTCCTAAACATCCGTTAACAATTGATGCTACAGCATGGTCAGCGATAATTTCGATATCACCTGTTACACCAATCGGTCCTAATGAACCAACTTCACAATTTAATAGTTCTTTTACTTCTTCATGAGAAGCAAGCTCAACAACTGAAGCACCGTATACATTTTTCACTTTTACATCGTTTACTTCATGATCACCACGAACAAGTACAACTACTAATTTCTCATCTACTTTAAATACCATAGACTTAATGCACTTGTCAGCTTCAATGTTTAAGAATGCAGATACTTCTTCAATTGCTTTTTGGTCTGGTGTTGCTACTTTTTCAAGTGCTTTTTCTGCTTCGTCACTCTTCGTATACGCAGCTACAACAGGAGCCATTTCGATATTTGCTGCATAATCAGATGTATCAGAGTATGCAATTGTATCTTCACCAACATCAGATAATACCATAAATTCATGTGTATCTTTTCCGCCCATTGCACCAGAATCAGCAATAACCGCACGGAAATTCAAACCACAACGAGCAAAAATGTTAGAGTATGCTTTGTATAAGCGATCGTACACTTCATCTAAGCTCTCTTGTGTAGCATGGAAAGAGTATGCATCTTTCATTAGAAACTCTCTTCCGCGTAATAAACCGAAACGAGGTCTTTGTTCATCACGGAATTTTGTTTGGATTTGGTATAATGTTAACGGTAACTTTTTATATGACTTCACTTCATCTCGTACAAGATCCGTAATTACTTCCTCGTGGGTCGCTCCTAATGCGAATTCACGAGCGTTACGATCTTTCATACGCATTAATTCAGATCCGTAAGAATACCAACGGCCTGATTCTTGCCATAATTCTGCAGCTTGCATCGCTGGCATTAATAATTCTACAGCACCTGCTCGCTCCATTTCTTCTCGAACGATACGTTCTACTTTGTGTAGTACTTTTAAACCAAATGGTAGAAAACTATAAATGCCAGAAGCATTTTGACGCATAAAACCTGCACGAAGTAATAACTGATGACTCTTAATCTCCGCATCAGCTGGAACTTCACGTAATGTAGGACTGAATACCATACTTTGTTTCATCTATTCGCACCTCTTCATTTTACTCTTACACGCAGTAAAACCCCTCACCTCGAGTTAGGTGAGGGATTTTATTCTACGAGCTCTATTTCATTATAAGTTTCACTTTATTTTACAAGAAAAACTTACGAATGTCATTCCAAGTTACAACTAACATAAGTAACATTAATAATGCAA
Organism: Bacillus albus; assembly: GCF_001884185.1. GTDB lineage: Bacteria > Bacillota > Bacilli > Bacillales > Bacillaceae_G > Bacillus_A > Bacillus_A albus. The sequence goes on along the minus strand of NZ_MAOE01000111.1, from coordinate 177,946 downwards.
AACCAATAAAGTGAACCATTCCTTCTTTTTGACGATCAATTGGTTTCCCTCGTAATGCTTCAATTAAGAAGAAGAACAAACGTCCGCCGTCTAAAGCTGGAACTGGTAGTAGATTAAATAAACCAAGGTTTATACTTAATACTGCTGCTAAACTTAATACACGCGTAAATCCATAATCTACAACTTGATCTGTTAGATTATAAATTCCTACTGGACCTGACAACTCATTAATAGAAAATTGACCAGTTACTAATTTCACAAGAGACTCAAAAATTAGTTTCGTCCATTGGTATGTTTGTTCAAAACCTGATTTAATAGAACCCATTACCGTTTTCTCTACTGGAGAGTAAACACCAATTCTACCAACCTCTTCTTTACCTTCTTTATCAAGCGTTGGCGTTACCTTCACATTAAACTGTTCACTATCACGCTTTACTTGTAACGTAATTTCCTTATTCGGGTTTTCACGTACAATGGTAACAACATCTTTCCATGTACTTGTGTTTTTCCCATCAATTGCTTGAATTGTATCATTTTCTTTTAATCCAGCTTGCTCTGCTGCACTATTCTCCATTACTTTTCCGACCATTGGCTTGTCAACAGGTACACCTTGTACAAATCCAAGAATCACAAAAATAACAAATGCTAAAATGAAGTTCATTGCAGGACCTGCAAAGATTGTTAAGGCACGTTGACCTAATTTCTTAGAGCCAAACTGCCTATTATACGGAGCAATTTGAATTTCTTCACCAGCAGTAATAATACGAGCCTTTTCATTCACTTGGAATGTTTGAAGCTCTTCCTCGTACTCTTCGTAGCCCGAAATTGTTAAATTATGTTCTAAATCAGCTTGTTCCACTTCAATAACGCGAACATTTGGATACTTTTCATATCCATCAAAAACTAATTTGGCAACTTCTTCTTTTTCATTTAATACAAGGCCAACCTTTTTCCCAGGCTTTAACTCAACTGTATCTGCATCCTCGCCAGCCATTCTTACATAGCCACCAAGGGGCAGTAATCGAATCGTATACACCGTTTCATTCTTTTCAAATGAGAATATTTTCGGACCAAAACCAATCGCAAACTCACGGCATAAAATACCTGCTCTTTTTGCGAAATATAGATGCCCTAGCTCATGGAAAAATACGAGTGCACCGAAAATTAATATAAAGGCAATCGCTGTATTCAATTCCATACCACCTTTGCTAAATTTGTTCCATCACAAACCGTCTTGTGGCTGCATCAATTTCCAGAATTTCCTCTAAGCTCGGACGTGCAATGACATTGTGATGGTTCATTGCTTTTTCAATGAGGTCTTCAACTGTTAAGAAACCAATTCTCTTTTGTAAAAAAGCTTCAACAGCTACTTCATTCGCTGCATTCATTACAGCTGGCATACTTCCGCCTGCTTTTCCAGCTTCATACGCAAAGCGCAAGCAACGGAAACGTTCTTGGTTCATTTTCTCAAAATGCAATGTACCCATTTCCCATAAATTTAACTGCTTTGTGTCTGAAAGAGGTAATCGATCAGGATATGTAAGTGCGTATTGAATTGGTACTCGCATATCAGGTGAGCCAAGCTGCGCCATCACACTACGATCTTCAAATTCAACCATAGAATGAATAATACTTTCTTTATGTAAAACAACATCGATTTGCTCATAAGGGATACCAAAAAGCCAATGTGCTTCAATTACTTCTAGCCCCTTATTCATCATTGTAGCAGAATCAATTGTAATTTTCGAACCCATTGACCAGTTTGGATGTCGAAGCGCATCTTCTACGGTCACATGATGCAATTCATCTCTCGTTTTATCACGGAAACTTCCTCCAGAAGCCGTAATAATTAGTCGAGAAATTCTTTTTTCATTTTCACCATTCAAGCATTGAAAAATAGCTGAATGTTCACTGTCTACTGGAAGTAACGAAACATTATGTTTTCGTGCTGCTTCCATTACAAGATGCCCTGCAGTTACTAACGTTTCTTTGTTTGCAATTCCAATTGTTTTTTTCGCCTCAATTGCACGAAGTGTTGGTAACAACCCTACGCTACCTACAACAGCATTTACTACAATCTCCGCATCTGGATGTAATGCTACTTCTAAAAGCCCTTCACTACCATATACAATTTTTGTATTACCAGAAACAGCTTGTAGTTTTAAAACATCTTCCTCTCTTTGCACAGAGACGATTTGCGGAGAAAATTCTTGAATTACCTTTACTGCGTAGTCAATATTTTTCCCTACAGAAAAAGCAACGAGACGGAATTGGTCTGGGTGCGAACGTAATACATCTAATGTTTGTGTACCAATTGATCCGCTTGCACCTAATAAACTAATGTTTTTCATGACTCCAACCCCTCGTTCATTCATTAATTGTATTGTAATAAGAAGTAGAGAATTGGTAAAACGAATAACCAACTATCTGTTCGATCTAATATACCACCATGTCCAGGTAAAATTGTACCTGAATCCTTTACGCCATAATGACGTTTAAATGCAGATTGTACTAAATCACCAATTTGTCCAAAAATAGAAATGATAATTGCCAACACAATTAAAATCCCTACATTAGCCTCAACTGGGAAGAACATATTGTAAACAAGTGCCACAACAATCCCACAAACGATACCGCCTAGTGAACCTTCTATCGTTTTATTTGGACTAATTTCTGGCCATAATTTTCTTTTTCCTAATGCTTTCCCTACGAAATATGCGCCTGAATCTGTAGCCCATATAACAAATAATGCGCAAAACACATATTTAATTCCTAAAATTCTCGTTTCATTCAAATATAGGAATCCCATTGCAACATATGTTGTTGCCATTAGTAAAAAGGAAGCATGGTCAAAAGTAAATGTATTCTTAGAAAGGACTGTATATGATAAAAGTAATAAAACAATCACAAATGTGATTTCTAATTTACCTAATCCAATCCAAGTAAACAGTTCTGATGCACTACTTGGAATTAAAATAACCCATAATAATACTGCAGCTAAAACTGTTGGTACTGAAATAAGCGTAAGCTTATTCATACGAATTAATTCATATAAACCTATAGAAGCAAGTGCATACACTAAAACCGTAAAAGGCACGCCACCGTAAATTACGATGGGAATGAATAGCGCGGCAGCAACCACTCCAGTAATAATTCTCTGTTTCACTACCAAACCCTCTCTTTCTACACGCCTCCGAATCTGCGCCCTCTATGTTGAAAGTCTGTAATCGCATTTAGCAAATGTTCCTCGGTAAAATCTGGCCAATACACATCTGTAAACCAAAATTCCGAATATGCAATTTGCCATAACATGAAATTACTAATACGTAGCTCTCCGCTCGTACGGATTAACAACTCTGGGTCAGGTAAAGAACTCGTCATTAAGTAGGAAGAAAGCATTTCTTCACTTACATCTTCAACACGAATTTTCCCTTCCTCACTATCTTTCACCATATGTTGCACAGCAGAAACGATTTCATCTCGACTTCCATAGTTTAACGCGAAATTCAGAATTAATCCCGTATTCTCTTTCGTATCTTCCATGGCCTTCTCCATCGCTCTGCGTGTATGCGTAGGGAGACGATCTTGTTGCCCTATTACTCGGACTTGTACGTTCTCTTCAATCAATTCTGGTAAAAATGTACCTAAAAATTCTTCCGGAAGCCTCATTAAATAATCAACTTCCTTTTTCGGTCTTTTCCAGTTCTCAGTTGAAAAAGCATAAAGAGTTAATACTTTCACATTAAGTTTGCTTGCAAATTTTGTAATTTTCTTTACAACTTGCATGCCTTCATGATGTCCCGCAATACGAGGCATCGCTCTCCTCTTTGCCCATCTTCCATTACCATCCATAATGATAGCAATATGTTCCGGGATGTATCCTTTTTTCACTTCTTCAACGAGATGATCAAACGATGTGTCCTTTTTACCTTTAAAAAAAGGAAAGTTTTTAAACATCATTCATACCCTCCAGCAAGCAGACGTATGCCTAAAAGTGTAAAAAGACCCCCTTAAGAAGAGGGTCATATTTGCGAAAGTATCGCTATTACACTTCCATGATTTCTTTTTCTTTGTTTTTTGCGATTTCGTCAACTTTTGCAATATATTTATCTGTTTCTTTTTGGATATCTTCAGTATATCCTCTTAAATCATCTTCTGTAATCTCGCCAGCTTTTTCAAGCTTCTTAAGATCATCGTTACCGTCACGACGTACGTTACGAACAGCAACTTTTGCTTCTTCAGCATATTTTTTCACAACTTTAACAAGATCACGACGACGCTCTTCAGTTAATGCAGGGAATGCAATACGAATTACAGTTCCGTCATTAGAAGGGTTTAAGCCTAAATCTGCTTTTAAAATTGCTTTTTCGATATCACCGATAGAAGTTTTATCATAAGGTTGAATTACAAGTAAACGTGCTTCTGGAACTGTAATGTTCGCTAATTGCACAACTGGTGTTGGTGCACCATAGTAATCAACTTGTACTTTATCTAATACTGACGCATTTGCACGGCCAGCACGAACTGTTGCTAATTCACGAGAATAAGCAGCAACTGCTTTTTCCATTTTTTCATTTGAAGACTTCAATACTTGTTGTCCCATATTTATTTCCCCCTTACAACTGTTCCGATATTTTCGCCTAAAACGGCACGTTTAATATTACCTTTTTCCATAACTGAGAATACAATTAATGGAATGTCATTATCCATACATAGAGAAGAAGCTGTAGAATCCATTACACCTAAACCTTCTTTTAATACATCTAAGTAAGTAAGCGTTTCGTATTTCGTAGCTGTTGGATCAATAGATGGGTCCGCATTGTATACGCCATCTACATTGTTTTTCGCCATTAAAATTACGTCTGCTTCAATTTCTGCCGCACGTAATGCTGCTGTTGTATCTGTAGAGAAGTATGGATTACCTGTACCTGCTGCAAAGATTACAACACGTTTCTTCTCTAAGTGACGAACTGCTTTACGACGAATGTAAGGCTCTGCCACTTGACGCATTTCGATTGAAGTTTGTACGCGAGTTTGAATTCCGATGTTCTCTAAGCTATCTTGAAGAGCTAATGAATTCATAACTGTCGCTAACATGCCCATGTAATCTGCTCCTGCACGATCCATGCCCATCTCACTTCCAATTTTTCCACGCCAAATGTTACCGCCACCAACAACAACAGCAACCTCTACATCAAGTTCTGCAATTTCTTTCACTTGTTCCGCAACTGATTTAATAACAGCTGGGTTAATTCCAAATCCTTGCTCGCCAGCTAAAGCTTCTCCACTCAGCTTTAAAATGACACGATTATATTTCGGTTTACTCATAATGAACCTCCAATTGCTTACATCTTTATTTTAAAAAAGGGAACACAATGTGTTCCCTAATCTGTATTAGTTACTACCTTTTACTTGGTTCATTACTTCTTCAGCAAAGTTGTCTTCGCGTTTTTCGATACCTTCACCAACAGCGTAGCGAACGAATCCTTTTAATGTTCCGCCTTTAGACTCAACGAACTGACGAACTTTCATATCAGGGTTTTTAACGAATGCTTGGTCAAGTAAGCAAATTTCTTCGAAGAATTTGCCAAGACGGCCTTCAACCATTTTTGCAACGATTTTTTCAGGCTTGCCTTCGTTTAATGCTTGTTGTGTTAATACTTGACGCTCATGCTCAACTTCTTCAGCTGTTACAGCATCGCGGTCGATGTATTTAGGGTTAACTGCAGCGATGTGCATTGCAACATCTTTAGCAGCTGCTTCATCAGTAGAACCTTCAAGAACTGTTAGAACACCAATGCGTCCACCCATGTGTAGGTAAGCACCGAATGCATCTGCATCAGTTTTTGTTACGATTTCGAAACGACGAAGTGTAAGTTTTTCACCAATTTTAGCGATTGCTTCGTTGATGTGCTCTTCTACTTTTTTGCCGTTTTCCATTGTTTGAGCCATAGCTTCTTCAACGTTAGCTGGTTTGTTAGCTAATAAGTGAGCAGCTAATTCTTTAATTAATGTTTGGAAACCTTCGTTTTTCGCAACGAAATCAGTTTCAGAGTTTAATTCTAAGATTAAACCGTCGTTACCGTTTGTTTCGATGAAAGTTAAACCTTCAGCAGCGATGCGGTCTGCTTTTTTAGCAGCTTTCGCGATACCTTTTTCACGTAAGAAGTCAATTGCCTTCTCCATGTCGCCATTCGTTTCTGTTAAAGCTTTTTTGCAGTCCATCATACCTGCGCCAGTTTTTTCACGTAATTCTTTTACCATTTGTGCAGTGATTGCCATAGTTTTCATCCTCCTAAAATATGTATTTATACCTTTAATAAAGGTGTTTATACCTTAAAAAAGGTGATAAAAGGCCGAACCCCTTATCACCTTTCCAACTTTGTTACGCAGTAACAGTTTCTTCACCTTGTTTTGCTTCAAGGATCGCGTCTGCCATTTTAGATGTAAGAAGTTTTACAGCACGAATTGCATCATCGTTTGCTGGGATAACGTGATCGATTTCGTCTGGATCACAGTTTGTATCAACGATACCGATGATTGGAATGTGTAATTTGCGTGCTTCAGCAACTGCAATACGCTCTTTACGAGGGTCTACTACGAATAATGCACTTGGAAGACCTTTCATATCTTTAATACCGCCTAAGAATTTCTCAAGACGCTCTAACTCTTTTTTAAGTTGAACAACTTCTTTCTTAGGAAGTACTTCGAAAGTACCATCTTCTTGCATTCTTTCGATGTCTTTAAGACGCTTGATACGCTTTTGGATTGTTTGGAAGTTTGTTAAAGTTCCACCTAACCAACGTTGGTTAACGAAGTACATACCAGCACGAGTTGCTTCTTCTTTAATAGCTTCTTGTGCTTGTTTTTTAGTACCTACGAATAAGATGTCTCCGCCTTCAGCAGCGATGTCGCGCATCGTTCTGTAAGCTTCCTCAACTTTTTTCACAGTTTTTTGTAAGTCGATGATGTAGATACCGTTACGCTCTGTGAAAATGTAACGCTTCATTTTTGGGTTCCAACGACGAGTTTGATGTCCGAAATGAACACCAGCTTCAAGCAATTGCTTCATAGAAATTACTGACATAATATAGTTCCTCCTAAATGGTTTTTGATATCCTCCGTTTACTTCATCTCTAAGCGAAACTACAAACGTAGCACCAACACTTAAATCAGTAAACGTGTGTACTTTGTACTGACACCACTGCTTACTATATCATACTGAAATATTACAAGCAAGTTGAAAATGCGAACAATGTAAAACTTTCTTTGTTCATACTCGAATTCTAGTATTACCAACCTGTATTTCTTTTAAGCAAAAAAGCGAAATTCAATTCATAGCTTTTCCAAAAAACACGATTATGACGCTATTTTCAACCAACAGCACTCTTTTATACACAAAAAACTCCCCTCAAAAAATGAGGAGAGTTTTATAAATTAGTTTGTTTTTAATTTAGCAAGTTCATGTAAGAATTTGTCGTTTAATACTTTAATGTATGTTCCTTTCATACCTAAAGAACGCGACTCAATTACACCAGCACTCTCTAATTTACGAAGTGCATTTACGATTACAGAACGAGTAATTCCTACGCGGTCAGCGATTTTACTTGCAACAAGTAAACCTTCTGTTCCATTTAATTCTTCGAAGATGTGCTCAATTGCTTCTAACTCACTGTAAGATAATGAGCTGATCGCCATTTGAACAACAGCTTTACTACGTGCTTCTTCTTCGATTTCTTCCGCTTTTTCACGTAAAATTTCCATACCTACAACAGTTGAGCTGTACTCAGCAAGAATTAAATCATCGTCTAAGAACTCTTGACCAAGACGAGCTAACACTAGTGTACCTAGACGCTCACCGCCACCAACGATTGGTACGATTGTAGTTAAACCTTGACCGAATAATTCTTTATTTTCTACTGGGAATGCTGTGTAAGCACTGTTTACATCTAAGTTTGAAGATGTTTCTGTAATGTTGAATAAGCTTTGTGTATACTCTTCTGGGAATTGACGCTCTGCAAGCATTTGTTTCATACGCTCATTCTCAATTTGTTGGTGAATTGCATAACCTAGTAATTTACCACGACGGCTTACTACGAATACGTTCGCTTCGATTACTTCACACATTGTGTCAGACATTTCTCTAAAGTTTACAGGCTTTCCTGCTGCGCTCTGTAATAACGCATTTAATTTTCTTGTTTTTGCTAATAATTCCATTTCAAAAGTTCCTCCTACATGTTACTCACATATTTTTTCATCACTTGGAAACTAGGGCGAGTCACCTGATGACACTATTACAAAATAAACTGGCTCACATCTTTATTCTTAGCAATCGTTGCTAATTTCTCCTCAACGTATTGAGGTGTTATCGTTATTTTCTCTAACGTAATTTCAGATGCTTCAAACGATAAATCTTCAAGGAGCTTCTCCATAATCGTATGAAGTCTTCTTGCTCCAATATTATCTGTATCCTGATTAACTTGATAAGCAATCTCAGCAATCTTACGAATAGCTTCGTCTGAAAATTCAATTTCTATACCTTCAGTCGCTAATAAAGCCATATATTGTTTAATTAACGCATTGTCAGGCTCGATTAATATTTTAACAAAATCATCAGTCGATAATTTTGTTAATTCTACTCGAATCGGAAATCTCCCTTGTAATTCCGGAATTAAATCCGACGGTTTAGACATATGAAACGCTCCAGCTGCAACGAATAAAATATAATCCGTTTTTACTGATCCGTATTTTGTCGCAACATTCGACCCTTCTACAATCGGCAGAATGTCACGTTGCACACCTTCACGTGATACATCTACGCTATTCGACTGCTTACCAGCAATTTTGTCAATTTCATCGATAAAAATAATCCCGAGCTGTTCAGCACGATAAACAGCCTCTTGTGTAACTTCATCCATATCAATTAAGCGCTGTGCTTCCTCATTTGTCAAGAGTTTTCTTGCTTCTTTTACAGAAAGTTTACGTTTTTTTGTTTTTTTCGGCATAAAACTTCCTAACGCATCTTGGAAATTCATTCCCATTTGTTCCATGCCAGTTCCTTGTAACATATCGAACATAGAAGACTGTTGCTCAGTCACTTCAATCGATACAATTTCATCTTCAAGAAGTCCTGCAGCAAGCTTTCTTTCCACATCTTGACGTTTCTTTTCGATTTCCACATCTTCTTGTGCATCAGTTGTTTGATTCGAATTTTGAGCACCACCAAATAACATTTCTAATGGGTTTTTAAATCCAGATTGTTTCTCTGGACTTGGTACTAAAATTTCAACAAGACGTTGATTCGCTTGTTCCTCTGCTTTGTCTTGCACTTTAACTACCATTTCTTCTTTCACGATGCGAACCGACGTTTCCACAAGGTCACGTACCATCGATTCTACATCTCTACCTACATATCCAACTTCTGTAAATTTCGTAGCTTCAACCTTAATAAAAGGTGCTCCAACGAGTTTCGCCATTCGTCGTGCTACCTCTGTTTTACCAACACCTGTCGGTCCAATCATTAAAATATTTTTAGGCGCAATTTCATCACGTAGATTTTCAGCTAATTTACTTCGGCGGTATCGATTTCTTAAAGCTACAGCAACCGCTTTCTTCGCATCTTTTTGACCGATAATGTATTGATCTAATTTTTCCACAATTTGACGCGGAGTAAAATGTAAATGCATATAAAATGCCCCCCTTACGATTCTACAATTCTTCCACAATTATATTGTGGTTTGTATAAACACAAATATCGCCAGCAATGTCTAAACTCGCTTTCGCAATTTGCTTCGCTGTTAAATGTTCACTTGCATATTGCTTTAAAGCACGACCTGCAGAAAGCGCATAATTTCCACCAGATCCAATTGCTAAAATACCATCATCCGGTTCAATCACTTCTCCTGTACCTGAAACAAGGAGCATCGTTGTTTTATCCATGACAATGAGCATCGCTTCTAGCTGACGTAACATTTTGTCGCCACGCCATTGTTTTGCCATCTCAACTGCAGCACGCTGTAAGTTCCCATTGTACTCTTCTAACTTCCCTTCAAACATTTCAAAAAGAGTAAATGCGTCAGCAACCGAACCTGCAAAACCAGCTAAAACTTTCCCTTGGAAAAGTTTACGAACTTTACGAGCTGTATGTTTCATTACAACAGCATTTCCCATCGTCACTTGGCCATCTCCAGCCATTGCACATTCTCCATTATGATGAACTGCAAATATCGTTGTAGCGTGGAAATTTCCCATAGAAAAAACTCCTTTATATGTTTTTATAGCTTTAAAAAGCAATTTATGCCCGTGGGTGATGCTTCATGTAGACAGAACGCAATCTTTCTTTAGAGACATGCGTATAAATTTGTGTCGTCGACAAATTCTCATGACCGAGTAACTCCTGTACAGTACGTAAATCTGCCCCTTCATCTAACATATGTGTAGCAAATGTATGCCTTAACATATGGGGACTTATCCGCATGGTCAGTGAAGCCTTCTTAATGAGTTCGTTTAATACATAGCGTACTCCTCGACTCGTTAGCGGCGTGCCTTTCGCATTTAAAAATACCATATGAGAGTGTTCTTCAGTTTTGTGAGCTAACTGTTTTCTCCCGTTCTCTATATAAGTAATTAAAGCATCTTGTGCGTAGCTTCCGAACGGAATATACCTTTGTTTTTTTCCTTTTCCCATAACTAAAATTGTTCCCACCGCGAAGTCAATATCGGTAAGTTGTAAATTGACACATTCACTCACACGGATCCCAGTCGCATACATCAACTCTAATAAAGCTTGATTCCTTTGACCTAGCGGCGTCTCTGTGTCAGAAACTTCAAATAATTCCTCTAATTCTTCAGCATATAAAAACTTTGGGATTGACAATTCTTTTTTGGGGAGTGACGCAAGTGCAAACGGATTATCCTTCCGATAACCTTCACGCATCAAAAAACGATATAAACTTCGTAAGCTTGATACTTTTCTTGCGACAGATTTACGGGCTAACTTTTCATCGTGCAACGTAGTTAAGTACAAACGAACATCCGCGTATGTAATATCTAAAAAAGAGGATATGCCTTCTCGCTCCATAAATTGCACAAAATGTTCTAAATCATTTTGATAACTTGCAATTGTATATTTTGAATAATTTCTTTCAATTTGTAAATATCCAACGAATAATTGTAACAATTTCTTCACATTCACACAATTCACCTCAATAAAGGCTACTAAATCGTATCACAACTTAGTAGCCTTTGCAAGAAATTTAACTAAATATTTACAAAATTTTGAATCGTTTCTAAAGCGCGTGTTGCATAGGCTTCATTACGTTCTGCTTTTTTCTTAATTTTCTTCTCTAGTGGTGCAAACAATCCGAAGTTTGCATTCATTGGTTGGAAGTTTTTCGCGTTTGTCGCAGTAATATAATTCGCCATACTTCCCATTGCAGTTACAGGCGGTAATACAACCGGCTCTTCGCCTTTTACAAGTCGAGCAGCGTTAATACCTGCTAGCAATCCTGAAGCCGCCGATTCAACATATCCCTCTACTCCAGTCATTTGACCAGCGAAGAATAAATCATCACGTTGTTTATATTGGTATGTTGGACGAAGTAAGTTAGGTGAATTAATAAACGTATTACGATGCATTACACCATAACGTACAATCTCTGCGTTTTCCAGTCCTGGAATCAACTGTAACACTTCTTTTTGTGGTCCCCACTTTAAATGCGTTTGGAAACCTACGATATTGTATAACGTTCCCGCTGCATCGTCTTGACGTAACTGAACAACAGCATATGGCGTTTTCCCTGTTTTCGGATCTTCTAACCCAACAGGCTTCATTGGTCCAAATACTAGTGTCTGTCTTCCTCTACTTGCCATAACCTCTACCGGCATGCAACCTTCAAAGAAAATTTCTTTTTCAAATTCTTTTAAAGGTACTGTTTCAGCAGCGATTAAAGCCTCATAAAAACGGTCAAATTCCTCTTCCGTCATTGGGCAGTTTAAATATGCCGCTTCACCTTTATCGTAACGAGACTTTAAATACACTTTATTCATATCAATGCTGTCTTTCTCAACAATCGGTGCTGCAGCATCATAGAAATAAAAATAGTCTTCACCTGTTAATTCTTTTAATTGTGCAGAAAGATCCGGAGACGTAAGTGGACCTGTCGCGATAACAGTAGGGCCTTCTGGAATTTCAGTGATTTCTTCATTCATCACAGTTACGTTCGGATGGTTTTTCACATATTCCGTTACTTTTGCCGCAAATTCATGACGATCTACAGCTAAAGCTCCTCCTGCTGGTACAGAGCACTCATCAGCTGCACGAATAATAACAGAATCCATTAAGCGCATTTCTTCTTTAATAACACCAACAGCATTTGTTAATGTGTTTGCGCGAAGTGAGTTACTACATACTAGCTCTGCAAATTTATCTGTGTGATGAGCTGGCGTTTGTCTTACCGGTCTCATTTCATATAATCTTACTTGGACACCACGTTTTGCAATTTGGTAAGCTGCTTCACTTCCTGCAAGACCTGCGCCAATGACGTTTACTACTTGTGTTGTCATATATTTATCACCTTTCCTTTTCTTCCCGAAAAAAATGTGAGCAGTTACGCTCACATTTGTTGTTCTTCTTCATAATCACACGAAATACATTGTACTTGCACGCCTTTTTTCAACTTCTTCTCTACTAGCATACCTTCGCACTTCGGACATTTACGGCCAATCGGCTTATCCCAAGATACAAAGTCACACTCTGGATACGTACCGCAACCATAGAAAAGACGTTTCTTTTTATTACTACGACGTTCAATAATTTGACCTTTATCACATTTCGGACAAGTAACACCGATTTCTTTCACAATCGGTTTTGTATTACGACAATCTGGGAAATTCGAGCAAGCCATAAATTTCCCGTATTTACCCATTTTAAAGACCATTGGGTGCTCACATAATTCACAGTCTTCCCCAGCTGGTTCATCTTTAATTTCCACTTCACGCATTTCTTTTTCCGCTTTTTCTAAACGCGGTTCAAAGCCTACGTAGAAATCATCAACAATTTTTACCCAATTCGCATTTCCTTCTTCTACTTCATCGAGGCTTTGCTCCATGTTAGCAGTAAATTCAATGTTAATAATTTCTGGGAAAAACTCTAAAATAAGTTCAATTACTATTTCACCAAGTTCAGTCGGAACAAAGCGTTTATTATCCAAACCTACGTATCCACGTTTTTGAATCGTTTCAAGTGTCGGTACGTAAGTCGATGGTCTTCCAATCCCAAGCTCTTCAAGTGTTCTTACTAAACGAGCCTCTGTATAGCGCGGCGGCGGTTGTGTAAAGTGTTGCTTCGGTTCTAAATCCTTCGAAAATACTGTTTCCCCTACTTCTAAAGGTGGTAACATCTTATCCTTTTCTTCAGCACCGTCATCTTTCGACTCTACATACACTTTCATAAATCCTGGGAACTTTACAACCGATCCACTTGCACGGAACTGAACATTGTTATTAATGAGTCTCGCTGTCACAGTATCCATTATAGCAGACGCCATTTGACTTGCAACAAATCGCTCCCAAATCAATTTATACAATCGAAGTTGATCACGACTTAAGAAACTCTTTAGTTCCTCTGGCTTTCTCATTACCGAAGTAGGACGAATTGCCTCATGCGCATCTTGCGCGTTCGATTTTTTCGTTTCTTTCTTCTTTTCTGTTCCTATGTATTCCGTACCAAACGCCTCTGTAATGAAAGTACGCGCCTCTGTTTGAGCTGTTTCTGAGATACGTGTTGAATCAGTTCTCATATACGTAATAAGACCGACAGTTCCTTGTTTTCCAAGATCAATTCCTTCATACAATTGCTGCGCAAGCATCATCGTTTTCTTTGCTCGCATGTTTAACTTACGCGCTGCCTCTTGTTGCAAGGAAGATGTTGTAAACGGTAATGCAGGATTACGTTTTCGCTCTTTGCGCGCTACATTTTCAACTGAGAACGCATTATCTTTCATCTGTTCAATTATTTCATTCACTTGCGTTTCATTCGTTAATTGAACTTTTTCACCATCTACACCGTAAAAGCTTGCTTCAAATGTGTCTTTCCCTTTCACAAATTCTGTCTTAATTGTCCAGAATTCTTCAGGCTCAAAACTTTGAATTTCTCTTTCACGTTCGATAATTAAACGAACTGCTACAGATTGTACGCGCCCTGCACTTAATCCTTTTTTTACTTTCTTCCATAATAAAGGACTAATATTGTAACCAACAAGACGATCTAGTATACGTCTTGCTTGTTGTGCATCTACTAAATCCATATTAATTGCACGAGGATGTTTAAATGATTCTTTGATTGCATCTTTTGTAATCTCATTAAACACAACTCGGCAATCTGATTCCACGTCCACATTTAACGTATTGGCTAAATGCCAAGCAATTGCTTCTCCTTCGCGGTCTGGATCGGCCGCGAGATAGACTTTCTTTGCTTTTTTTGCCGCTGATTTTAAATCTTTTAAGACGGGACCTTTACCACGAATGGTAATATACTTCGGGGTGAAGTTATTCTTTACTTCTATCCCCATTTGGCTTTTAGGTAAATCGCGAACGTGTCCCATAGACGCGACAACTTTGTATTTTTTCCCTAAATATTTCTCAATGGTCTTCGCCTTAGAAGGCGACTCCACGATTACGAGGTAATCTGACATGCTAGTGCCTCCTTAAGAGGTGGATTCAAGTCTTCATTAATCTTATTGATTTCTCTTGTTTTTGTCAATCAAGAATGAATATACCATACAGTGCCTATCTACCATTTGTCAATAATTGTTTAATAAAAACATAAAAATATAAGGTTAATTTAAAATCTCTTCTAGTATATCTTCTGCATTTCTTACTAGTTTCGCTCCTTGTTGAATTAGATGATTTGTTCCTGATGCACTATCTATAAATATAGGTCCAGGAAGTGCAAATACCTCTCTATTTTGCTCTAAAGCAAGGTCAGCGGTAATCAGTGTTCCGCTTCTCGATTTCGCTTCTACAACTAAAACACCTTTACTTATACCACTAATAATCCGATTCCTTTTTGGAAAATACCATTTTTTCGGTGCATAGTGCGGAGGATACTCTGTTAATAACAATATATATTCATTCCAAGCTTCATATAAATATCGATTCTCTTTTGGATATATATACGATAATCCGTGTCCTAGTATCGCTATAGTCGGGCAATGCTGTCTTACTGTAATTTCATGGGACATCGTATCTATCCCTCTTGCAAACCCACTGACAATAAGCCATTCCTTTTCTAATAATGGATGTAAAATAAATTGTAAACTCTCATGTCCATATAAAGTCGGTTCTCTCGTTCCAACAACCGCTAATTTGTTCGTTTTATTGAGGAAATCCTTCTCTCCTTTTCCATATAATACAAAGGGGGGATCTTGTATTTCACGTAATAATTGGGGATAATCTTCATCCCATATAGTCATGTAAAAGATTCGATTTTTCTCTAAATAAGATATATATTGCGGGAGATTTGAACTTTGAAGAAATTTTACTAATTCTGAAGATTTTTTCGAGGATATTCCGGTGTAGTATTCCATTTGTTTTGCATTAAAAGCGTATATTTCCTTCAATTCTGGATCGACGTATAATAGCTTCTCAATCGCTTTCCAATGATCCGCTAATAAGTAGTGAAGATGCAATAATCGTTCTCTTTTCATTACAATTCTCCTTACCCATAATTTTTATTATGTAAACAATAAGTGTGTAAAAAGACACCCTCAAACAAGAAGGTGTCTTTCAAAAGATTAGTAGTTTTTACAAGTCTCAAATAGACCTTTTTCTTTTAAGACAGAGATTAGCGTTTCACCCATAACTGCTGGAGTTTCCGCTACTTTAATACCACAAGCTTCCATCGTTTTAATCTTTTCTGCAGCAGTTCCTTTACCGCCAGAAATGATTGCACCAGCATGGCCCATACGTTTGCCAGCAGGCGCTGTTTGGCCGCCAATGAAGCCTACAACAGGTTTTGTCATATTAGCTTTCACCCATTCAGCTGCCTCTTCTTCCGCTGTACCACCGATTTCACCAATCATAATTACAGCATGTGTTTCTTCATCTTCATTAAATGCTTTTAACGCATCAATAAAGTCTGTACCGTTAACAGGGTCTCCGCCGATACCTACAGCCGTAGATTGACCAATACCTTCTTGTGTTAACTGATGTACAGCCTCATACGTTAATGTACCAGAGCGAGATACGATACCTACATGACCTTTTTTATGAATGTATCCTGGCATAATACCGATTTTACATTCATCAGGCGTGATAACACCTGGGCAGTTTGGTCCAAGTAAACGTGTATGTTTACCAGCCATATATCTCTTTACGTTTACCATATCTAATACAGGAATCCCTTCAGTAATACATACTACTAAATCAATTTCTGCATCAACTGCTTCCATAATTGCATCAGCCGCAAAAGCGGGTGGAACGTATACAACTGAAGCGTTTGCGCCTGTTGCTTTCACTGCATCTTCTACAGTATCAAATACTGGTACACCTTCAATATCAGTGCCACCTTTACCTGGCGTTACACCACCGACAATTTTCGTACCGTATTCAATCATTTGTTTTGTGTGGAATAACCCTTGAGAACCTGTAATACCTTGAACAATAACTTTTGTATCTTTATTAACTAATACGCTCATTTTTCTCCCCCGCTTTCTATTAGCCCACTAGTGAAACAATTTTTTGTGCACCGTCTGCCATAGATTCTGCTGCAACAATATTTAAACCAGACTCATTTAAAATTTTCTTACCTAACTCTACGTTTGTACCTTCAAGACGTACAACTAAAGGTAATTCAAGACCTACTTGTTTCGTTGCTTCAATAACACCTTCTGCGATAACATCACACTTCATAATGCCACCAAAAATGTTAACGAAGATACCTTTTACATTTTTATCAGAAAGGATAATTTTGAATGCTTCTGTAACTTTTTCAGCTGTTGCACCGCCACCAACATCTAAGAAGTTAGCTGGGTCGCCATGATAATGTTTAATGATATCCATTGTAGCCATTGCTAATCCTGCACCATTAACCATACAACCGATATTTCCATCTAAAGGAATGTAGTTTAAGTCATATTTAGAAGCTTCAATCTCTTTTGCATCTTCTTCATCAAGATCGCGAAGTTCTAAAATATCTTTATGGCGATATAAAGCATTAGAATCAAAGTTTAATTTCGCATCTAATGCCATAACTTTACCGTCACCTGTTGTTACAAGTGGATTAATCTCTGCGATAGAGCAATCTTTTTCGATAAATGCACGGTATAAGCCCATCATAAACTTCACAGCTTGTCCTACAAGCTCTTTTGGAATATTGATGTTAAATGCGATTCGGCGTGCTTGGAAGCCTTGTAAGCCTACTGCTGGATCGATATATTCTTTAAAGATTTTTTCAGGTGTTTGCTCTGCTACTTCTTCAATTTCTGTTCCGCCTTCTTCAGACGCCATTAAAACAACTTGAGAAGTTGCACGGTCTAATACAAGACCTACATAATATTCTTTTTTAATATCGCAACCTTCTTCGATAAGTAAGCGTTTTACTTCCTTACCTTCAGGACCTGTTTGATGTGTCACAAGTGTAGTTCCTAAAATGCTCTCTGCATATGTACGAACTTCATCTAAATTTTTTGCAACTTTTACTCCGCCAGCTTTGCCGCGTCCACCAGCGTGAATTTGTGCTTTTACTACACATACATCCGTTCCTAATTCTTTTGCTGCTTCTACAGCTTCTTCTACTGTAAATGCAACCTTCCCGTTCGGAACGCTAACCCCATAGCTTCTAAGGACTGCCTTACCTTGGTACTCATGGATATTCATGGTCCCATCCTCCCCTGTTTTCCTGTTTTACTCGAAAAGTTTTTTAATGTTTAAAAAACATTACATTGCCATTGTATAAGATGATTGGCACGCTGTCTACAATAAAGTGTCAGAAAACTGAAATCGCTTTATTCTTTTTTGAAAATAGTAATGTTTATATGTCAAAATAAAAAATAAGCTGCGTTTTCGCAGCTTATTTTTGAATCATATCTTTAATTGGTGCAAACGATTTTCGATGTTCTTCTAATATTCCATGCGCTTCAATCGCTTCTAAATGTTGTTTTGTTCCGTATCCCATATGTTGTTCAAATCCATATGCAGGATACTTTTCTCCAAGCTCTTTCATCATACGATCTCTCGTTACTTTCGCAATAATAGATGCAGCTGAAATAGAAATACTTTTCGCATCACCTTTAATGATGGATGTTTGCGGAATTGGTGTAGGGAGTTTCATTGCATCAATTAATAAATATTCTGGTGTACAAGCTAAATTCGCAACAGCATCTAACATCGCTTGTTTCGTCGCTTGATAAATGTTTATCTCATCAATCACTTGCGGTGATACAATTCCAACTCCAATGGCAATTGCTTGTGTTTTAATCTCATCATAAAAACGCTCTCGCTTCGCCTCACTCAGCTTTTTCGAATCATTTAACCCTGGAATATAAAAATCTTCCGGAAGGACAACAGCTGCCGTCACAACAGGCCCAGCTAGCGGTCCACGACCTACTTCATCTATACCTGCGATATATGTGAGACCTTTTTCACGTAACGCATTTTCATACTTAGACATTTCTAAAAATTTTTCTTTTTCCTTTTGCGCTAACTCTTTTTGTTTATACCACTTTAAAATGAGCTTTTGCACCCCTTTTCGCTCATCTTTCATTAAAGTTTGAAAACGGTCGTCCTCTTCACTTATAATTTCTTGCAGTAAATGTTCTGCTTCTTGAATCGTCACTTTTTGCATTCCTGCCACTCCCTTTATATACAAAAAAGAAAAGACGTACAAACGCACGTCTTATACTTTTTCTACATCTTCTGTTTGCTCTGCAAACTCTTCTGGTGTTTCGAACGTCATTTTTCCAAGTTTCCCACCACGAAGCTCACGAAGTACAAGTTCAGATGTTTTATCATAATCAATCATTCCGCCGCCCATTAAACAGCCTCTATTTTTTCCAATTGCATCGAATAACTCCACAATATCTTCTGGAATCTCATTTAAATTATATCGCTCTTTCAAACGTTCTGGATAATGTTTCTCCATAAAACGTAGTGCGTAAACAGCAACATCTTGCAAATTTAAAATTGAATCTTTAATTGCGCCTGTTGTCGCTAATCGAAGACCCACTAATTGATCTTCAAATTTAGGCCATAAAATACCAGGTGTATCTAACAGTTCCATTTCTTTCCCAACTTTAATCCATTGTTGAGCTGTTGTCACACCAGGACGATCTCCTGTTTTAGCAATATTTTTCTTTGCTAATTTATTAATTAACGTAGATTTACCAACATTCGGTATACCTACGATTAATGCACGAATCGCTCTCGGTCTAATACCTTTTGCAACCATTTTATCAAATTTCTCTTTCACTAACACTTTACAAGCCGCTGCAATTTCTTTCATACCTTGTCCAGCTTGTGCGTTAATTGAAATTGCCATATGGCCTTTTTCTTTAAAATATGCGATCCATTGCTTTGTTAAACGATCATCTGCCATATCTGCTTTATTTAAAACAACAAGCCTTGGTTTATGTGTAATAATCTCATCAATCATCGGATTTCGAGAAGATAAAGGTAATCGAGCATCTACAAGCTCAATTACAACATCAATTAACTTTAATTTTTCTGTTACTTGGCGTCTAGCCTTTGCCATATGGCCCGGGAACCATTGAATTACCATGTTGCCACCTTCTTTTTCTTTTATTTCACAATACGAGCGTCTTTTAACGGCCAATATAGTATATTTGCTTTTCCGATTACTTGGTCCATTGAAATTGTACCAATCGAACGGCTATCTTTACTAAAACGACGATTATCACCTAAAACAAATAACTGACCTTCTGGAACAGTTTTCTTCCCTGTCATTTCTTCAAGAGTAAAATCATATGTAAGCGGTCCATCAGCAAGTTGCTTTTTCTGCTTGTCTAAATACGGCTCCTCATAAGCCTTTCCGTTTACATACAGTTTATCATTACGATACTCTATTTCATCGCCTGGAAGGCCGATAATACGCTTAATATAATCCTTATCTTCCGTTGCTCGGAACACAATAATATCAAATCGTTTCGGGTCTCCTATGTGATAACCAATTTTATTGACAATCATTCGATCGCGATCATGTAAAGTAGATGCCATCGATACTCCATCTACGAGAATTGGCGCAAAGAAAAACTGTCTAATAACACCCGCTAATACAACAGCAATCAAAATTGCCTTGATCCATTCCCAAAGTGAACTTTTTTCTTTCTTCATGCTTTTCTCCTCCACACGATTATGTAAGCTGCTCGTATTATATCAAAATTTTATATAGATTGGAAAAAGGGAGCTTGTGCATTTACAAGCTCCCATACATGTCTTATCGAATTTCTTTAATACGTGCTTTTTTACCGCGAAGGTTACGTAAGTAGTATAACTTAGCACGACGTACTTTACCACGGCGAAGTACTTCGATTTTCGCGATTCTTGGCGTGTGAACTGGGAATGTACGCTCAACACCTACACCGTAAGAAATCTTACGAACTGTAAATGTTTCACTGATTCCGCCACCACGACGTTTAATTACAACACCTTCGAAAAGCTGAATTCTTTCACGAGTTCCCTCAACTACTTTTACGTGTACACGTAAAGTGTCTCCAGGACGGAATGAAGGAAGGTCAGTTTTTAATTGGCCTTTTGTAATTTCTGCGATTAATTGTTGCATATTAAATTCTCTCCTTTAAACAGATGCTCTTATAAAGTCTTAATAAATTACAGCGGAACATCGTTAATACGGCCACTGATTTCAGCAGCACAAGTGTTATAATAGCATATTGCTAGGACTGTTGCAATAGAAAATATATCAAGCCCTTATTTACCTTCTTTAATCTGTTCTAGCCACTTCTTTTCTTGCTTAGACAATTCTCGTTCTTCTAGTAAATCCGGTCTACGCGTGTACGTACGACGCAACGATTCTTTATGTCGCCACTCATCAATATTTTTATGATTTCCTGACATTAATACATCGGGCACTTTCATACCACGAAAATCAGCTGGACGTGTATAATGAGGATGCTCTAATAAACCTGTACTAAACGAATCCTCGACTTGTGAAGCATGATTTCCTAGTACTCCTGGCAAGAGACGTACGACACTATCAGTTATAACCATAGAGGCTAACTCTCCACCCGTTAATACGTAGTCACCAATAGAAATCTCATCTGTCACGAGATGTTCACGAATTCTCTCGTCATATCCTTCATAATGTCCACATACAAAGATTAAATGTTCTTCTTCTGCAAGCTCTTCCGCTTTCTTTTGAGTAAATCTTTCACCCTGCGGACACATTAAGACAACTCTCGGCTTACGCTCTGTCTCTTTCGTTAAATCTTCTACAGCATCAAAAATAGGCTGAGGGGTTAATACCATCCCAGCGCCACCACCATACGGATAATCATCTACGCTATTATGCTTACTCGTTGTATAATCGCGGAAATTGACCACACGAAGCTCTACCGCTTCTTTTTCTTGTGCTTTCTTTAAAATTGAAGATCCAAACACACCTGTAAACATATCTGGAAACAATGTTAAAATGTCAATTTTCATTATAGCAGCCCTTCCATTACATGAATGGTTACTAATTTATTCTCAATGTTAACTTGAAGTACAACATCATCAATATAAGGAATTAACAGATCTTGACCTTTTGGACGTTTAATAACCCAAACATCATTTGCACCGGGAGATAAAATTTCTTTTATTGTCCCTAACGCTTCTCCTTCTTCCGTTACAACGTTGCAACCAATAATTTCATGATAGTAGTATTCACCTTCAGCTAGTTCGCCTAATTGATCTTCAGGCACTTTTAAAAGAGATCCTTTAAACTGTTCTACTTCATTTACATTCCCATATCCTTCAAATGTCAATAAATCAAATGTTTTATGTTGACGATGAGAAGTAATCTTTACTGGGAAAGGCTCTCCACCTTTTTCATTCGATATGTATAATGTATTTCCTACTTTATATCGCTCTTCTGGAAAATCAGTACGAGAAACTACACGAATTTCTCCTCTTACGCCATGAGTATTTACAATTTTCCCTACATTAAACCATTTTGTCATAAATAGTATTTCACCCCTGGTTTCTATATAAATTAAGCATCCCCATTTCACATATGGAACATGCAACTTCTCTTTAAATGTTAAAAAAGGGAGAGGAAATAACTCCTCGCCCTTTTTACGTTTATTGAATTTCCAGTGTTACTTTTTCATCATTATGATGTCCCACTGAATACAAGAGCATTCGAATTGCTTTCGCAACTTTGCCTTGCTTTCCAATGACTTTTCCAACATCCTCAGGATGTACAGTTAATCGATACTTTATCTCTCCGTTGTAAAGTTCCTGTGTAACTTTTACATCTTCAGGATAATCGACAAGAGGCTTGACAATCGTCTCGACTAACTTCTTCATAGTCATTGCCTCAATTACTTACCTTGTTTAGATAAGTGGAATTTCTCCATGATACCTTGGTTAGAGAATAAGTTACGAACTGTATCAGATGGTTTAGCACCATTTCCTAACCATTTTAATGCTGCTTCTTCGTTGATCTTAACTTCAGCTGGTTGAGCAACCGGATTGTAAGTACCGATTTCCTCAATGAAACGTCCGTCACGAGGAGAACGAGAATCTGCAACAACTACACGATAGAAAGGAGTTTTTTTAGCTCCCATACGTTTTAAACGAATTTTAACTGCCATTTATAAAGCACCTCCGAATTTATTTCACACAGATAATTATATTAGCAAAAAGACTATTGCTTTGTAAAGTATTTTTTCTTAACAGAGCCATCTTTTTTCCTTACATGAATGGAAACTTCAATCCACCTAGTCCTTTTTTCTTACCTTTTTGCATTCCAGTCATCGTTTTCATCATCTTTTTCATATCATCAAATTGCTTGATTAAACGATTGATTTCTTGTACCGTTGTACCGCTACCTTTGGCAATGCGCTTTTTGCGACTAGCATTGATTATTTCCGGTTGTTCTCGCTCTAATTTAGTCATAGAACGAATAATTGCCTCAATATGCCCAATTTGTTTTTCATCAACTTGTGCATTTTTCAGCCCTTTAATTTTATTTGCACCAGGAAGCATTCCTAACAATTCATCAAGCGGTCCAAGTTGACGCACTTGTCCAAGTTGTTCTAGGAAATCGTCAAGCGTAAACGAAAGTGTACGCATTTTTTGCTCAAGTTCTTTTGCTTTCTCTTCATCAACTGTAGCTTGCGCTTTTTCAATTAACGTTAAGACGTCTCCCATCCCTAAAATACGGGATGCCATACGTTCTGGATGGAACGCTTCAAGTGCATCTAGTTTTTCACCCATACCAGCAAATTTAATTGGTGTATTTGTAACAGCTTTAATAGATAATGCCGCACCACCGCGCGTATCACCATCTAGTTTTGTTAATACAACCCCAGTTAAACCTAACTGTTCATGGAAACTTTGTGCAACATTAACCGCGTCTTGTCCTGTCATCGCATCGACAACAAGGAAAATTTCATCCGGTTTCGCAACTTCTTTCACTTTCGCTAATTCATCCATTAGTTCTTCATCAATATGCAGGCGACCTGCTGTATCAATTAAAACATAATCGTGATGATCTTCTTTTGCTTTTGCAATCGCTTGTTTCGCAATTTCAACAGGACTTACTTGATCTCCTAAAGAGAATACAGGCATGTCCAATTGCTTCCCTAATGTTTCAAGCTGTTTAATCGCTGCAGGACGGTAAATATCCGCCGCAACAAGCATAGGTTTACGATTATGCTTTTTACGAAGCAAATTCGCAAGCTTACCTGTCGTCGTTGTTTTACCTGCACCTTGCAGACCAACCATCATAATAACAGTCGGTGGCTTATTAGCAACAGCAATTTTGCTTTGCTCTCCGCCCATAAGTTCTGTAAGTTCTTCCTGTACAACTTTAATTACTTGTTGTCCAGGTGTCAAACTTTTCATTACATCTTGTCCGACAGCACGTTCAGACACACGCTTTACAAAATCTTTTACTACTTTAAAGTTAACGTCTGCTTCTAAAAGAGCTAGACGAACTTCTCTCATCATTTCTTTCACATCGGCTTCAGAAACTTTTCCTTTGCCGCGGATTTTTTGCATCGTCTGTTGAAGTCGGTCGGCTAATCCTTCAAATGCCATATTGCCGCCCTCCTAATCTAATTTTTCGATAGCTTCAACAACTTGTTTCATTTCTTCATTCACATGCTCTTCTTCGCTGATTAGCTGTTTTAGCTTTGCAACAAGTCGCTGTCGCTCTTGAAACTTTTGAAGTAATACTAATTTTTCTTCATATTCTTCAAGCATCGCTTCAGTCCGTTTAATGTTATCATACACGGCTTGGCGACTTACATCAAATTCTTCCGCAATTTCACCAAGAGATAAATCATCTAGATAATAAAGCGACATATAACTTCTTTGTTTTTGCGTTAACAACGATTGATAAAAATCAAATAAATAGTTCATTCTCGTTGTTTTTTCGAGCATGTTGGATCATCCTTTGTTAAGTGATTTCCCTTTACATGAATTAGTTTACATGGAGTACAAAAGAGTGTCAAGTTTTTTTCTTAACATCACATATTTTTATAGAAAAAGAAGCGGAAATTACCGCTTCTTTCACTTATACTTCTTCTGTTTCTACTACGTTCGCAAATAAACCATACACATATTGTTCTGGATCGAACTGTTGCAGATCATCCATTTGCTCTCCTAATCCAACAAATTTCACTGGTACATCCATTTCGTTACGAATCGCTAATACAATACCACCTTTAGCAGTTCCATCTAACTTCGTTAAAACAATACCTGTAACATTCGTTGCTTCACGGAATGTTTTCGCTTGACTTAAACCGTTTTGTCCTGTTGTAGCATCAATAACAAGTAATACTTCATGAGGAGCTCCTGGTACTTCACGCTCAATTACACGTTTTACTTTCTCTAACTCTTTCATTAAGTTCACTTTATTTTGTAAGCGTCCTGCTGTATCACATAGTAATACGTCTACGTTACGTGCTTTTGCAGCTTGTACAGCATCATACATAACCGCTGCTGGATCAGACCCTGATCCTTGTTTAATCACCTCTACACCAACGCGATCGCCCCATACTTCTAATTGTTCAATCGCTCCGGCACGGAACGTATCTCCCGCCGCTAATAAGACAGACTTACCTTCTGATTTAAACTTATGAGCCATCTTACCAATTGTCGTAGTTTTACCTACACCATTAACACCAACAAATAAAACAACTGTCAAGCCATCTTTTTGCATATTAATTTCATTAGTAAAATCGCTGTCGCCTTTATAAATTTCTATTAGCTTTTCTGAAATAACAGCTTGTACTTCTCTTGGATCTTGAATGTTACGGCGTTGCACTTCTTCTTTCAATTGATCGATTAATTCCATCACTGTTGAAACGCCAACGTCCGCACCGATTAAAATTTCTTCTAATTCTTCGAAGAAATCTTCATCTACTTTACGGTAACGAAAGACTAAATCATTTACTTTATCTGCAAATGAATTTCTCGTTTTTTCTAACCCTTGTTTAAACTTCTCTGTTACTGTATCTGTTTGTTTTGAAATTTTTTCTTTTAGTTTTTTAAAAAAGCTCATACTGTCCCATCCTTCCTATTTGCTTGCAACTAGTTCTTCTCCATCATCTAAACGAACCGAGACAAGTTTAGATACACCTGACTCTTGCATTGTTACACCGTACAATACGTCAGACTCTTCCATTGTACCTTTTCTATGTGTAATTACAATAAACTGTGTCTCATCACTAAATTTCTTTAAATACTGTGCAAAACGGGCAACGTTTGCCTCGTCTAGAGCAGCCTCTACCTCATCTAGTACACAGAATGGGACTGGGCGCACTTTTAAAATACCAAATAACAGCGCAATTGCTGTTAAAGCACGCTCTCCACCTGAAAGTAAACCTAAGTTTTGCAGTTTCTTTCCTGGCGGTTGCGCTACGATATCAATACCCGTATTTAATAAGTCCTCTGGATTTGTCATGACTAAATCCGCTCTACCACCTCCGAATAATTCAGAGAATACCGATTGAAACTCCATTCGAATTCCTTCAAACGTTGTAGAGAAGCGTTTTTTCATTTCTTCATCCATTTCAGTAATCAGTTGGTGCAATGTCGTTTTCGCTTCTTCTAGGTCTTCTTTTTGCTCTAGTAAGAACGTATGACGCTCTGCTACACGCTCATACTCTTCAATTGCACCTAGATTTACTGTACCTAGCTCTTCGATAGATAGTTTAATTAGTTTCACCTTTTTACGCGCATCCTCGGCAGGCATCACCATTGTATACTTCAGTTTTGCCGCTTCAAATGAAATTGTATATGTTTCACGTAAATGTTGTAATCTATTTTCTAACTCTACATCAAGTCGGTTAATTTTTACTTCTTGATCTTTCAACATCTCAAGAATGTATTTATGTTTACCTGTTGTTTCTTTCAAATTACGCTCTAAATGTTCTACTCTCTCTTGTAACGATACACGTTGTTCTCGACGAGAGCGAATTAACTCTGAAGTTTGATTACGATCATATGCTTTCTTCTCAATCATATTCGTAATTTGCTCTTCACCACTTGAATTCGATGTCATTTCTTGTTTTAAGAATGCTAAATCCTCTTTTGTTTTGAGAAGCGTTGCATCCGTTTCTTCTTTTTCCTTCGTCAATCGTTCAACTTTTTCTTTTTGATTAGATAAGCGTTGTTGCTTTTCAGCTGCCAACACTTTTAACTCAGTCATTTCTTTTTGAACTTTTTCTTTCGAAGAATGCTGCTCGCTTTTTTGTTTTGTTAAAGCTACGATTTTGCTATCTAATTCCGTAATCTCAACTTGTAGAGTCGCTAAAATCTTTTCTAACTCTTCTTTACGCCCTTGTATTTTCACTTGATCTTGCAAGAACCCTTCAATTTCTAAATCATAAATAGATAAACGATCATTAATACGATGTTCTTCTAATTCCAAGCGACTAATTTCTTCTCTTAATTTCTGTTCATCTACGCGCTCTACCTCTACGCTTTGTCTTAGTTCGCGTATTTGCACTTCTTTTTCTTGAATTTCTTGCTTTACTGCTTTAACAAAGTTTTCTAACTTCGTCGTTTTTTCTTCCATATCAGTTAACTTGTTCGTCCACTCTTCTAGCTCACGTTGACGCCCTAATAAAGAAGATTTCGCCTGTTTTACTGCTCCACCTGTCATAGAACCGCCAGGGTTCACTACATCACCTTCGATTGTTACAATACGATAACGGTATTGTAGTTGTTTCGCCAACTCATTCGCCCCGCGTAAATCTTTTGCAACAATAACAGTACCTAATAAATTCGAAACTACATTTTCATATTTATTGTTATACTGCACAAGTTCTGCTGCTACACCTACAAATGATGGGTGTTGATTTACAATACGCAATTGCTCAAATGATAACGATCTACTTTTAATAACAGCTTGTGGTAAAAACGTTGCTCGTCCATGTTTATTTTGTTTTAAAAATGCAATTGCATTACGAGCATGCTCTTCTTTTTGTACGACAATATGTTGCATCGCTGCACCTAGAGCAATTTCCATTGCAACTTCATATTCTTTCGGTACCGTTAGCAGTTCTGCAACAGCACCCTCAATACCTTGCAACCTATTTTCTCTAGCTTTTAATACTTCACGTACCCCTTGATAGAAACCAGAGTAATCTTCTTGCATCTCCTCTAACATTTCTTTTCGAGAACGTGCCTGTTGTACAAATTGATACGCTTGATACAGTTTTGTTTCGTTTTCACTATACTGCGTCTTGCATTTCCCAAGTGCCGCTTCTGTCTTTTGTATATGTGAAAGGATTCCAGCTACTTTTTCTTTCACTTGTTCATAACTTTCCACAAGTTTCGTCTTTTTCGCTGTAATTTCCATACGCATTTCTACATATTTTGCATTTTCTTCATCGAGGCGTTCATTTTTAGAGTTTTGTTGTTTAGATTGTTCTTCAATCATAGATAATTCATTGCGATGACTAGCTTGTTGATTTAAAAGTTCAATATAGTCACCTTTTAAATTCTCAATTTGTTCCTCTAAATTGTCAGCAAACGTTGCAAGCAATTGCTCATTATCATGCAATTTCGTCTCCAACTCTTTTACTTGATTTACAAACTGCATTAACACTTCTGTACTTGAGTCTATTTCACCATCATAACTTGTAGCTTTCGCTGTTAATTCAACAATTAACTGTTCGAGTTGCGCACAATGCGTCGTTGCATTTTGCTTTCTCTCTTTTAATAACTCACGCTGCCCTTCTAACTTTTCTAGTTCTTTACTAGAAAGAAGAAGTACTTCTTGCAAGGAATCTACAGACTCATCTACTGCTTGCAATTGGCCTCGTAATTCCTCTAGCTCTTCTTCGCCTTTTTGTAAATGCGTTGACATTTTCGCTTCTTCGTCTTTATTATGCCCAAACTGATTTCGAAGCGCCTCCCATTTCTCATGTAATTCTTCAATTTCATGTACAATAAGCGCCGCTTCTACTTTCTCTAACTCTTCTTTTTTCTCTAGATAATCTTTCGCAATAGAAGCTTGTCTTTCTAAAGGCTCTACTTGACTACTTAATTCGTGAATTATATCTTGTACACGATTTAAGTTTTCTTGTGTGTCTGCTAATTTTCCTTCAGCTTTCTTTTTACGAAGTTTGTATTTCAGCACTCCTGCCGCTTCTTCAAATACACCACGACGTTCTTCCGATTTACTACTTAAAATCTCTTCAACTTTCCCCTGGCTAATAATCGAAAAAGCTTCTCTTCCCATACCAGAGTCCATAAATAAATCGATAATATCTTTCAATCTACATGATTGTTTATTAATATAAAAGTCACTATCACCAGAACGAGATACACGACGCGTTACACACACCTCATTATATTCAATCGGTAAACGTTGATCTTCATTATTTAAAGTTATCGTTACTTCAGCAACATTAACTGCTCTTCTCGTATCACTACCTGCAAAAATAATATCTTCCATCTTTGCACCACGTAATGATTTTGCCGATTGTTCACCAAGTACCCAGCGAATGGCATCAGTAATATTACTTTTCCCGCTTCCATTAGGTCCTACTACAGACGTTACACCTGGGACGAAATCAACAGATACACGCTCAGCAAAAGACTTAAATCCTGCTATTTCTAATCTTTTTAAAAACACGAAAGGCCTTCCTCCTATTCTCCGTTGCCACAAATGTTGTTTATACAAAAACAAACTATTATACGGATTTCCTTTCCTTTCATTTACAAACGAAAGGAAAGTTTCATTCTATGCACAAGGAATCCCCCTCATTCAAAGGGGGATTCCTTATAGTTGTTCTTTTAACTTTTTCAACGCTTCTGCAGCAGCTTGTTGCTCTGCTTCTTTTTTCGACTTGCCACTACCAAGACCTAAAGCCACGTTATTTAACGTAACACGTGACACAAATTCTCGATTGTGAGCTGGTCCTTTTTCTTGCAAAATTTGATACTCAATATTGCCACTACCATCACGCTGAATCAACTCTTGTAATTGACTCTTATAATCCATCACATGAGAAAAAGCACCTTCATTAATTTTAGGGTATACAATTTCTTTTAAGAAGCCCCATACTGTTTCTAACCCTTGATCAAGATAAAGGGCACCAATAAACGCTTCAAAGACATCCGCTAATAAAGCTGGTCGTTCACGTCCACCTGTCATTTCCTCACCTTTACCTAATAAAACAAGGCTACCAAATGACAACTCGTTTGCAAAACGAACAAGAGATGGTTCACATACAATAGCTGCACGTAATTTTGTTAACTCTCCTTCGCTCATTGTCGGATATTTTTGAAACAGATACTGCGACACAGTAAGTTCCAATACTGCATCTCCAAGAAATTCGAGACGCTCATTGTCTTCATGTGGTTTTTTTCGATGCTCATTCACATACGATGAATGCGTAAATGCTTGAATCAATAATTTTTCATCTGAAAACGTAATACCTATCTCTTCTTGAAATACTTTAAACGCTTCACGATATTTTGTTTCGTATTTTTTTTCTCTATGTTTTCGGTACGGCATAGGTCCCTCCAGATATAAGCCGAGAAGCCCCGCTAAAAAACGGGACTTCACTTAAGCATTATAGATGACTCTCTATGTAAGTCACAGCATCGCCAACAGTAGCAATCTTTTCAGCATCTTCATCAGAAATTTCCATTTCAAATTCATCTTCCAATTGCATTACAAGTTCTACTACATCTAGGGAGTCTGCACCTAAATCTTCTTTAAAGCTCGCAGCTGGTACTACTTCAGTTTCTTCTACACCTAAACGATCAACGATGATTTTTGTTACACGCTCTAAAACATCTGCCATTCCATTCACCTCCCCTCAAATATTATATTAAATATTAGCCAAAAAAACTAGTTGAAATCAATTCTTTTATTACATTACCATACCGCCATCAACATTTAACGTTTGACCTGTAATATATTTGCTTTGATCAGAAGCAAAAAACGTTACAGCATTTGCGATATCTTGCGCTTCACCAAACTGAGCTGCAGGAATTAATTTTAACATTTCAGCTTTTACATTTTCATCTAATACGTCTGTCATATCTGTCGCAATAAACCCAGGAGCAATTGCATTTACAGTAATATTACGGCTCGCTAACTCTTTTGCTGATGTTTTTGTTAATCCAATTACACCTGCTTTAGCAGCAACATAGTTTGCTTGTCCCGGATTACCCGTTACTCCAACAACAGAAGCGATATTAACAATACGTCCATGACGTTGACGCATCATATATCGAGATACTGCCTTCGTACATAAGAATACACCTTTTAGGTTTGTATTAATAACTGTATCCCATTCTTCTTCTTTCATACGCATTAATAAATTATCTTTTGTTACACCTGCATTATTTACAAGAATATCAACTTGTCCAAATGTATCTACAGTTTGTTTCACCATATTTGTAACATCTTCAGCAATTGCAACATCTGCTCTTACTGCAATTGCATCCGAACCTAATTTCTTGATTTCATCAACTACTTCATTTGCCTTTTGCTCATTACCAGCATAATTTACTACAACATTTGCCCCTTGTTTCGCTAAATCAATCGCAATCGCACGACCAATTCCACGTGAAGCACCAGTTACTAATGCTACTTTCCCTTTTAACATCAGTTTTCTCCTCTCAAATTTGAAATGGTATCTTTCAATGTTTCTTCATCGTATATCGCATATGCTTTCACTGATGAATCTATTGACTTCATAAGTCCAGCAAGTACTTTCCCAGGTCCAATCTCAATAAATGTATCTACCCCTTGATTCACCATATATTCAATAGATGGGTACCATAAGACAGGTGAATAGAGCTGCTCGATTAACTTTTCTTGAATATGTGCACCACTTGTAATAACGTCCGCTGTTACATTTGCGATAACCGGAATGTTCGTATCTTGAATTGTAATTTCATTTAAGACACTTTGGAATTTTTCCGCTGCTGGCTTCATAAGCGAAGAATGGAACGGTCCACTTACCTTAAGCGGAATTGCTCTCTTTGCACCATTTTCTTTCGCTCTTTGAGAAGCAATCTCGACTCCTTGCTTTGTTCCAGAAATCACAATTTGCTTCGTACTATTCATGTTAGCGATTTGTACTGCATATCCCTCACTTGTTACTTCTTCTGTAACTTGTTTCAGCATATGTGGATCAGCACCTAAAATAGCCGCCATTGCACCTTCTCCGCCAGGAACAGCTTCTTCCATATATTCCCCACGTTTCCTTACAGCATAAACAGCGTCTTCAAAATTTATTGCACCTGCTGCTACAAGGGCACTATATTCGCCTAAACTATGTCCTGCGACAAAGTCTGGTGTAATATCATACTCTTTCAAAGCTGTCAAAATAGCAAAACTCGTTGTTAATAAGGCCGGCTGCGCATTTGTCGTTAACGTAAGCTTTTCCTGTGGCCCTTCAAAAATCACCTCTGAAAGTGAATCTTGCAACACCTCATCTGCTTTTGCAAACACATTTGCAACCTCTTTATTATTCTCTGCTAACTGTTTACCCATTCCAACTGCCTGTGAACCTTGGCCTGGAAAAAGAAATGCTAGTTTTCCCACTTCAAATCCTCCTCTTATTGGAGTGGCTCTTTCTCCATTACGTTTGAAATAGTAGGAATCACTTCTTTTGCTACCATTTCTCTCGTTTGACGAATCGCACTAAATATCGATTGGTCATTAGAAGAACCGTGAGCCTTAATGACAGGAGCTTTCAATCCAAATAATGCCGCCCCTCCATACTCCGAATAATCCATTTTATCTTTTAATACCATAAGTTTTGGTTTTAATACCGCTGCTGCTAATTTGGTCGTAAACGAACTCATTAACTGCTCTTTTAACATAGAGAATAATGCAAGCGCTGTTCCTTCTAATGATTTCAGTGCTACATTGCCTGTAAAACCATCACATACAACAACATCTGCTACACCTTGCAATAAATCTCTTGATTCAACGTTCCCAACGAAATTAATCGGGGCATCCTTAAGCATTGCAAAGACTTGTTTTGAAAGCTCGTTCCCTTTGCCATCCTCTGTTCCAACGTTTAAAAGTCCAACGCGAGGATTTTTAATTCCTCTTACTTTCTCTGCGTATACAGATCCCATTACTGCATATTGATATAAATGAATTGGTTTTGCATCAACGTTCGCTCCAACATCTAACATAACAAAACCTTCTCCATCAACAGTTGGCATTGTAGGGGATAAAGCCGGTCGCTCAATCCCTTCCATACGACCTACAACAAACAATCCAGCCGCCATTAAAGCTCCTGTACTACCAGCTGATATACAAGCATCCGCTACACCGTCTTTCACTTGCTGCGCCGCTAGTACCATTGAAGCTTGTTTTTTTCGACGAACCGCTCTTACTGGTTCATCTGTCGATTCTATTTTTTCATCTGTATGGAGTATAGTAATTCGTTCTTCACTCGTTAAGTATTGACGAATTTCCTCTTCTTTCCCTACTAACGTAATATGTAAATCAGAATATTCCTTAATAGCTTTCATTGCTCCTAGTACGACAGCCTTTGGAGCATGATCGCCACCCATTGCATCTATTGCGATTTTCATAAGTTGTTACCTTCCTCACTATAATTACTAGATCGATACATTTCAAAAGTGCCTGTAAAAACAAGTTCTTCTCCAACAAAACTACGCACTTTGACAACCGTCCGTCCTTTATCATTCTCTACATCTTCAACGCGCGCTTTCGCAACGACACGCTCCCCTAATTTTACAGGACGAATGTATCGAATGGTAGACTTTGCAGTTAAAGCTAATTCTTCATCAATAACCGCAACAGCTAGTGAGTTTGCTTGTGCAAACAAATGATGCCCACGGGCAATTTGATTTCTTTTAAATACGTGTTCTACCTTCACTTCAAAGATAGAAATCGCATGTCTATCTAATTCTATATCGATAATTTCTCCGACAACCTCTTCTAGCGGTAAAGATTTCACATCTTCTTCATGTTGCTTTGTAGCTACATGTTTAATTCTTTCTCTTAATTCAGGAATAGATAATTCCATACGATCAAGACGTACAGTTTGTATACTCACTTGAAATTTTTCTGCTAAATCTTCATCCGTAATAAAAGGATTCGTTTCTATAGTTTGTTGTAATAATTCTTGTCTTTCTTTTTTACTTCTTCTTTTTTTCATACCGCACCATCCATTTTTATGACTAGGTACTAACAGTAGTATATAATCATTAAAAGTAGAATGCAACAAAAACTTTCGTTGCCTCCCTTTAATCAAGCTTCTCTCCCTGGAACACACCCGTTCCGTCTAGATACGTACGCAGTGAAGCATATTGATCATTATGCCAAAACGCTTCTGAATCTACTAGTAACGCCGCATCTTGTCTAGCTGTTTCTAACGCTCGATAATCATGTACCATATCAGCAACCTTGAATTCTGGTAAACCACTTTGCTTACTTCCAAAGAAATCTCCAGGACCTCTTAACTCTAAATCTTTTTCTGACAATACAAATCCAT
The DNA here is from genome assembly GCF_001884185.1 of Bacillus albus. GTDB lineage: Bacteria > Bacillota > Bacilli > Bacillales > Bacillaceae_G > Bacillus_A > Bacillus_A albus. Next base: position 143,750 of record NZ_MAOE01000111.1, on the reverse strand, counting down.
CATTCGTTTCGGTCATAATACGCATTCGCTCTTTTCCCGTTTCCGATTTTGGATCCGCGATTAATAAACAATACGACTGTTCACTACCACGGCCAACACGCCCTCTCAGCTGATGAAGCTGCGATAAACCGAAACGCTCCGCATCATAAATAACCATTACAGTCGCATTCGGTACGTTCACACCTACTTCAACTACTGTTGTCGATACAAGAATTTGCACTTTATTTTCACTAAATTGTCCCATTATCTCTTCTTTTTCTTGAGATGATAATCTCCCATGCATTAATCCGACTTGACATTTCCCTTGATAATGATGAGTCAGCATGCTATGTAAGTCGATTGCATTTTGCACATCAAGTTTCTCTGATTCTTCAATAAGAGGACAAATAACATATGCTTGTCTTCCTTTTTTTATCTCCTTCTCCACAAAACCGAGAACTCGATCTAACATATCATGTTTTGCCCAGTATGTTTCAATTACCTTTCTACCAGCTGGCATCTCATCGATTATAGAAACATCCATCTCCCCAAATGCAGTAATTGCTAACGTACGCGGAATTGGGGTCGCCGTCATAAATAATACGTCCGGGCTTTCACCTTTCTCTCTTAAAACTCGTCGCTGCGCTACACCAAATCGATGTTGCTCATCAGTAATAACGAGACCTAACCTATGAAAGATAACTTCATCTTGAATTAAAGCATGTGTTCCAACAAGGATATCTATTTCTCCTTGTTCTAATTTCGCCAAAATCTCTCGACGTCTCACGCCTTTAACTGAACTTGTTAACAATTCAACTTTCATACCAAAGTGTGAGAACGTCTCTGCAAGTGATTGATAATGTTGTTCTGCTAAAATTTCTGTAGGAACCATTAAAGCACCTTGATAATGTGCTAATTTCGCTGCATAAAGGCCAATTGCTGCAACAACCGTTTTACCAGAACCTACATCACCTTGTAACAAACGATTCATTCGATAAGGAGATGTCATATCTTTCATAATTTCATCTACAACCCGGCGTTGCGCGCCAGTTAACGGAAACGGAAGTGCATCGATAAACTCTTGCAATTCTGCTAAAGGAATTTCTTTTTCCGTCCCTTTCGAATTTTCCCTCTCCATCTTCCGTAACGTTTGCATTTTCAGCTGAAATAAGAAAAATTCCTCATATACAAAACGGCGACGCGCTTGTTTTAAATCTTCCTGCCCTGCCGGGAAATGAAGCGCCTTGAGCGCTTCATAACGTGGCAGTAATTTATATCGACTTAGCAATCCATCAGGCAGCACTTCGACTATAGAGTCTCCATACTCCTTTAACGCTTGTGCAATAAAGCGGCGCATCTGTTTTACTGTAAGTTTCCCCTTCACTGAGTATACAGGTTCAACTTCTTGTTGACGTACAACAGGTCCAAAATGAAGCTCAGATACCGCAATCGTTTGACGGTGCTGATCCCATTTACCTGTTATCGTTACCGTTTCATCTAAAGTTAACTTCTGCTTATAGTACGGTCTATTAAAACATACAGCTGTAATTAAATAACGACCGACGAGGACACGAACCGTAAGGCGTGACTTTTTCTTCCCATAATATTGCAGTAAAGGAGCACTATGAACTTTCCCCTCAACTGTTACACGTTCATCATGCTTGACTTCAGCAAGATCTTTCATCGCATAATCTTCATAACGGTACGGAAAATGTTCTAATAGATGAGAAACTGTATAAATTCCCATCTCGTGTAGTAATTCAGATGTTTCTCCTCCGATTCCCTTTACATCCGTAACAGGAACTTGTACAACTTCATTCAAGATTCTCACGCTCCGTCACATTATTTTCTTCGATACATTATCGATTAACACGATTGACATCTGTAATCGCTCTCTTTCACCTTATATATTCTATCATAGGCATTCTAAGAGAAACTACTCAAATACCTCATAAGCAACACGAAAGAAAAGAGCCTCACTATTAGCAGCAAGGCTCTTTTTTATCTTCAATATGCTAGCCTTTTGAATAAAAACTAGTAATAAACTTCATATTACTACTTCTTATCCATTAGCAAGTAAGTAATCCATTTATTTTCAAAACGAATTTTTCTTATTCTACAGAGAAGATGAAAGAATATACCGGTTGGTTTCCAGCATGTACTTCTACTTCTGCATCTTCAAATTTCTCTTCTACAAATTCAACTAACTCAGCTACTTCTTCATCAGTTGCATCTTCACCTTGTAGAATCGTTACGATTTCAGAATCTTCATCAATAAGTGCTTCTAGTAATTGCTTTGCAGCTCCTACTTTTTCTGCATTTGTTGATACGATTTTCCCATCTGCAATACACATGAAGTCATCTTTTTGAATTGCGACACCATCAATTTCCGTATCCCGTACAGCATACGTAATTTGTCCAGTTTTCACATGAGATAAAGCTTCTTTCATGTTTTCTTCATTTTCTTCTAACGTTGCAACTGGATTAAATGCTAACATTGCAGCCATACCTTGAGGAACTGTTTTTGAACGAACTACAATCACTTCTTGATCCACAACTGACGCTGCTTGTTCTGCTGCCATCACGATATTTCCGTTATTTGGTAAAATAATGATTTTTTCAGCGTTCGCTTCTTCAATCGCCTTTACAATATCCTCCGTACTTGGATTCATCGTTTGGCCACCTTCGATAACCTTCGTCGCGCCAATGCTCTCAAATAAAGTTTTAATACCAGATCCCATAGCTACAGTTACGATACCATATGGTTGCTTCTCTTTAGACTGGCTAATTGGCTCAGGCATCATAGCAGGCTCATCTAATAAAGCAGTATGCTGTTCACGCATATTCTCTACTTTAATCTTGATTAAACTACCGTAACGTTGCCCGTAGTTCATAGCGTCTCCAGGATGCTCTGCATGGATATGAACTTTTACAATTTCATCATCAGATACAACTAATAGAGAATCACCATACACACTAATATCTTCACGGAATTTTTGTTCAGAGAAATTATGCTCTTTCACTTTTTCAGCCTCTAATTTCACCATGAACTCCGTACAATATCCATACTTAATATCTTCTGTACTCAATTGGCTTTGTACACTACGGTGATGTTCTGCTCGTACCATCTCATTCATAGATGGTTGGGCAGGTGCATCAGAAGAAATCGTTTCTCCTTTTAAGTCAGCTAAAAATCCTTCGTATACTACTACAAGACCTTTACCACCGCTATCTACAACGCCAACTTGTTTTAATACAGGTAATAAATCTGGCGTACGATTTAACGATGCGTTCGCTTCTTTCACAACGTCTTCCATAAACAAAACAAAGTCGCGCTGTTTTTTCGCAACTGTTACTGCATATTTACCCGTTTCTCTTGCAACCGTTAAAATCGTTCCTTCAATCGGTTTCATAACCGCTTTGTATGCCGCCTCTACTCCAGCTTCTAAAGCTGCAGCAAAATCAACTGTTGTTAATTCTTCTTTTTGTTCAATGGATTTTGAGAAACCACGGAATAACTGAGATAAAATAACTCCAGAGTTACCACGAGCTCCCATTAATAATCCTTTGGCTAAACTTACGCCGACTTTACCAGCATGTTGTGAAGGATTTGCTTTCACTTCACGTGCGCCTGAAGTCATAGATAAGTTCATGTTTGTACCGGTATCGCCATCTGGAACTGGAAATACGTTTAATGCATCAACAAGCTGAACATTATTTGTTAAATTATTCGCTCCTTGAATGATCATTTGTGATAAACGTTTTCCATCAATTTTTTGAATTGACACAGATTTTCCTCCTTAATGCACATTACAAGTTTATTACTTTAACTCCTTGTACGTAGATGTTTACAGAATCTACTGCTAGTCCTACAGTTTGATCTAATGTATATTTCACTTTCGTCTGCACGTTATGTGCTACTTCTGAAATTTTCGTACCATAGCTCACAATAATATACATATCAATATGTACTTCATCTTCATCTTTACGAACGATAACACCTCTAGTGAAGTTTTCTTTTCGTAAAATGTCTGTTAATCCATCTTTTAACTGATTTTTTGATGCCATACCTACGATACCGTAGCAATCTACCGCGGCACCTCCAGCAATTGTTGCAATTACATCTGTACTAATATCAATTTGACCGTACTTCGTTTTAATTTCAATTGACATCTCGTTTTCCCCCTTCATAAATGGTGAAAGTGAGTTAGACTACTTTAGTTACTATCATATAATCTTTTTAAAGAAAATTCCATCGTTCTTTCTTTTCACTCTCATATTTTATGTTTTAAATCACATTTTTTATGATGAGCAAAATAGTCCATTGTTATTATACAACATGTACCACTATAATATGTCAAGCAATTTTTCTTGATTTCAACTTTTCTTCATTGATATGTAGTGTCAAGTAATTTTTCTTGATTTCTTTTTTCTACAGTGTTGCATTCTCTATTTAGTTGTGTTAAATTATAGTAGTGTTTTTAGCATCGCATAAAAGACTAACATTGAAAAATTACGTATGGTAAGGTATCAAGGGAGGGAAATATAAATGGCTCGTGTTTGTGCTATTACTGGAAGAAAAGCTCGTTCTGGTAACTCTCGTTCTCACGCAATGAACGCTACAAAACGTAAGTGGGGCGCTAACCTTCAAAAAGTTCGCGTACGCATCGACGGAAAAGTTCAACGTGTTTACGTTTCTGCTAGAGCATTAAAATCTGGCAAAATCGAACGTGTTTAATAATAAAAAAAAGAGCCGCTAGGCTCTTTTTTTACTATACCAATGAAAAAAGCACCGGTAATAGGTGCTTTTTTTAATCTTTTTTGAAGGTATTTAACATGGCACGAACAATTCCACCAAGAAATTTAGGTAACTTAATTGTATAAAATCTCATGGTTTCCCTCCTAATCCCCATTACTCCACTTGTTCACTATATGATGTAAGGAGCAAAATTGTTTCTTTAATCAGTGCTTCTTATCACCATTAATATGCCAGAAGTAAATGAAAAAGTACCTTTTTCCTCAACGAGTTCATTACTAATACAAAGTGTCGATCCCCACTCTATTGTTTTGTTAGTTAGAGGATACTTAAAACCAAGTAATGTAATCCCTTCAACTATTTCAGTAACCGGCACGAAGGATACATAAGGGAAATTTTTATTTTCTTCAATTATATGTGTACCCACTTTTTTTACGCTTATTTCATTTTTATTGTCGACAATGCACATTTCTATCCCGACTTCTAACCCTTTTAAAAGCATCTGTATATTTGCTAAACCGTGATCTAACCTTCCGCCGGTAGCACCAAAAATACGAATTAATGTCGGATTTTGTTCTAACGCCCAGTTAATCGCAATTTCTAAATCCGTTTGATCTTTTTCACGAGGAACAATATGTAAGTCATTTGTTTGCTGCCCCATCCATACTAATTCCTCTTCAGTAACCGAATCGTAATCTCCAAACGCAACAGTTGGAGTAATTCCGCCTTTTAATAAACGATATACTCCTCTATCAACTGCCGCCCACACTACTTTCTCATTTTCATATCGAGAAAAATCTGCACAATATTCCGCAGGACCTCCCGCTAAAATATGAATAATCATGTTTCCTTCCCCTTCTATTGTAAAAAGGCAATCTGCCATTCGGTAGATTGCCTTTTTACATATTTTTTCTCTATCCTTTATAAATAGTGAAAACTTACTACATTAGAAGATTCACTGGGATAAAGACTCGCTCATTCATTATCCACGAATGACACGAATTGCTTCACCGCGGTCTTTTTGATTGTATACTGCTGATCCAGCTACAAGTACATTTGCTCCTGCTTCCACACAAAGTCTTGCTGTTTCAGCGTTTACACCACCATCAACTTCAATTTCTACGTCTAGATTGCGCTCTTTAACCATATCTGCAACTTGTTTAATTTTCGGTAATACAGAATGAATAAATTTCTGTCCACCGAATCCAGGATTTACTGTCATAAGTAATACCATATCGATATCTTCTAATACATGCTCAATAGCTGAAACTGGCGTATGCGGATTTAATACAACCCCCGCTTTAATGCCATGAGATTTAATTAACTGAATTGTACGATGTAAATGAGGGCACGCCTCTACATGAACAGTAATAATATCCGCTCCCGCTTTTGCGAAAGTCGGGATATAGTTATCAGGATTTTCAATCATTAAATGTACATCTAATGGTAACGATGTAATCGGACGGATTGCTTCTACAATTAATGGTCCAATCGTAATATTTGGTACGAAATGTCCATCCATTACATCGACGTGAATGTAATCCGCTCCGCCTTTTTCTACATCTTTAATTTCTTCCCCTAATTTTGAAAAATCTGCTGATAAGATCGATGGTGCAATTTTAATCATAACTAATACCTCGGCTTTCTCTCTCTAATTTCTTCTACGAATTGTTTGTAATTCTTATAACGATATTCTGTAATCTTCCCTTCTTCAACCGCTGCCTTCACAGCACATTTCGGTTCAGAAAGATGTGTACACCCTCTAAATTTACAGTATTGGCTCGCTTCTTTCAACTCTGGAAAACAATATGTAAGATCTTCTACCTCGATATCTATGAAATCAAGTGAACTAAAACCAGGTGTATCTGCCACTAGTCCGCTTCCAATCGCAATCAATTCCACGTGTCTTGTCGTATGTTTCCCGCGTCCTAAATGCGAGGAAATATCATTCGTTTTCAGTTCTAACTCTGGACGTAAAACGTTCAGCATAGAAGATTTTCCAACACCTGATTGTCCTGCAACGACAGAAACACAACCTTCTAAGAATGGTTTTAAAATATCAATACTTTCCGACGTATTTATAGAAGTAAATAATACATCATATCCCATCTCGCGATAGTCATTTGCATAAGATTCAACAGTCTCTCTCATTTTTTCATCTACTAAATCCATCTTACTAATGCAAATAATCGGTTTAATGTTATGATATTCGATCAGCACTAAAAATCGATCTAACAGTCCCGGATTAAAATCTGGTTCTACTGCGGAGAAAACAAGAATGGCTTGGTCAACATTAGCAATAGGAGGCCTAACAAGTTCATTTTTTCGATCAAATACTTCAAGCACGTATCCTTCAGTTGGATTATCTGCTTGAAAAACAACTTGGTCTCCTACCAGTGGTGTAATTTTATTTTTTCTAAACACACCACGCCCGCGACATTGTGTAATCCCCTCTTCATGCTGCACATAATAAAACCCACTTAGAGCTTTTACAATTTTTCCTTCTGGCATATAATTCTCCTTTATTTTGTATAAAGTGAAACTGTAATTAAAATTATTAAATAATGATTTCAAAACCCGTCATATATACAAGTTATTATATTTAACCTACCATCAAATTTAAAATATTATTTATAACAGTATCACTTTTATAGCTTTTTGAATCATATATTTTTGCCTGTTATACTTTCTACTATATGTAGATAGCATAACAGGCAAGAGTAATACATTCCATTCTCTTTAAACAGAACATGGAATTCATTATTATTGAGTTGGGTAAGGTACTTCTTTGTCGATAATCGTTACACCATCTCGCACAATTTTATAATGTCCTTTTGTGCCTTCTTGAATTACAAATTCTAATGAAATAGTTGCCGACTCTGAAATTGTTCTAGTTTCAAATGGTCTATCCATTTTTTGTTGCATATCTTCTTTATAAATTTCTATCGTTTGTGGTTTTTTCTCATCTATTATAGAAGACTCATACGGAATAGAAATATTATCTACTTTCACTGTTTTCGTTACTTTCGGCTTAGGACCTTCTGAGATGACAATCGTCACTTTATCTCCTTCTTTTAACGGCGTTCCCGGTTTTGGAGATTGCGAAATGACAAGTCCTTTATCAACAGTATCGGAATACTCTCGTTTTATATCTGGAGTTAGTTTCCTCTCATTCAAATAACCATTGACACTATTTTCAGTCCATCCTGAAAAATCACCTGGTCTAATTTGATAAGGACCTTTGCTTACCCAGATTTTCAGTTCTTGCTCGGCCTCTACCACCATTTGGTCAGACGTCGGAATTTGCTCTACGATTGCACCTTTTGGCCTATCATCTTCAATATAATATACTGTAACTTGTTTATATTTTTCTTCTAACTCTGTTCTTATACTCTCAAAATCTTTTCCTGTGAGATCACTCATCTTATTTTTCTTTTTTCCACCTGATTGATAGATAGTAATTTTAGAGTTTTCTTTCACGACTCTTCCGGCCACAGGGTCTGTTTTTAGAACACCACCAACCTCTACATCATCTGTATATACAATATTAGGTTCCGTAACCTCAAAACCCTTTTCAACTAATGTATTTACTGCAGTCGTATATTTCATACCAGCTACATCAGGGACTTTTACATCTTTTGGAATAAAGAATCCTGGAACAACCGTAAGCGCTAACGTTATTCCAATCGCTAAAAGTAAAAATGTTGTAATTAAAATTTTGAGCCATTTATTACTTCGTTTTTTCTTCTTATTTAATTCTACTTCTTCTTTTCTTTTTTGTTCATCCACTTTACTTCCTTTTAAAACAATTGTTTCATCAGTTATATTTTCGAATAATTGTTCTTGTTGAATAATCGGAATCGCTTTCGTCGCTTCCATATCTTCTGGTATGTAAAATGGCTGCTCATTTATCCTCTCTGGATAAAGCGCAGTTTCAATGTCTCGTTTCATCGCATTGGCAGATTGATATCGATGAAACGGATCTTTCGCAGTTGCCTTCAATATAATATTTTCAACACTTTGCGGAATATTTTCGTTCCATCTTCTAGGAGACGGAATTTCACTTTGTAAATGTTTTAAAGCTATAGCAACAGCAGATTCGCCAGAAAACGGTTGTCTTCCTGTTAACAACTCAAACATAACAATCCCTAGGGAATAAATATCTGATTGTTTATTTGCTATCCCGCCGCGTGCTTGTTCTGGTGATAAATAATGCACCGAACCGAGTACTGAATTTGTATGTGTAATTGTTGTTGCACTTGTAGCTGTCGCAATTCCAAAATCTGTTACTTTTATTACTCCATCAGCTCGAATTAAAATATTGTGCGGTTTAATATCGCGGTGCACAATTTCAAAATGATGGGCGTGTGCCATGGCGGATGTTAACTGCTCCATAATATCAAGAGCTTCTCCTATCGGTAACATTCCTCGCTCAATTATGTATTGCTTCAATGTTTGTCCTGGTACATACTCCATTACAAGATAATATATACCATCTTCTTCTCCGACATCATACATATTCACAATATTTGGATGCGACAACGTTGTAACAGACTGCGCTTCTCGATGGAAACGTTTAATAAACTCTTCGTTATTTGAATAGTCGAGTCTTAATATTTTCACCGCTACATCTCGGCCTAGTATATCATCATGAGCTAAATACACATTGGCCATTCCACCGCCACCAATCATTTTCAGTAGCTTATAACGGTCATTTAAGCGTTTTCCAATCAGCACGTTGCACTTCACCTACTTTCGTTTGTCGAACCCGCATAATCAATAAGAACAAGGGTGATATTATCTTCCCCGCCACGATCATTCGCCAATTGAATGAGACGTTGTCCCTTAGTTTCTAGCTGTTCATTTAACTGTAAAACTTGTTGCATATCAGCAATAGAAACTTTGTTAGATAATCCATCAGAGCAAAGAAGTAACTGATCATCTTCCTCAAGTACCAATGTTTTCACATCTAATCCGACTGTTTCTTCTGTTCCTAATGCTCTTAACAAAACATTCTTTTTCGGGTGATATTCTGCGTCTTCTTTTGAAATTTCACCATGTCTTACAAGTTCATTGACAAGTGAATGATCTTCCGTTACAAGCGAAATTTTCCCCTCTGATACCATATAACAACGACTATCTCCTATGTGACCTATCGTCACAAAATTTGTTGTACAAATCGCTATTATAAGTGTTGTTCCCATGCCATTACATTCTACATGTTGCTTAGAGTATTCATATATACGCTCATTAATAATCCCAACACTAGTATGTAACCACTCTTCTACTTTTTTTGGCTCATTCATATTATGTGTTTGCTTCCAATAATCATGGAATAATTGAATGGTCATCGAGCTAGCTACATCACCAGCTCGATGACCTCCCATTCCATCTGCTACTACCGCTAAAATATTTCCATCTAAATTGTGAAAAACTCCCGCACTATCTTCATTATGTTGACGAACTTTTCCTTTATCTGACAGAAACACGGCTTTCATCTCGTCACCTCGTCTCTTCTTTGCGCTCCTTCGCACGCAACTGACCGCAGGCTGCATCAATATCATGACCTTGTTCACGGCGAATCGTTACATTTACTCCACGATCTTTTAACGTTTTTTCAAATAAGAAAATTTGTTCACGTGGCGTACGTACATAATCACGTTCTGGTACGTAGTTTACCGGAATTAAGTTTACATGACATTTTACACCTTTTAAGAGCGCAGCAAGCTCTTCAGCGTGCTCAACTTGGTCATTTTCTCCTCCAAATAGCCCATATTCAAAAGTAATACGACGCCCTGTTCTATTTACATAGTATTTAATAGCTTCCATTAAATCCGGAAGCTTATAAGCACGGTTAATCGGCATTAATTTTGAACGTAATTCTGAGTTTGGAGCATGCAGTGAAATCGCAAAATTAATTTGTAAGTCTTCTTCAGCGAACTTATAAATTTTCGGGATAATTCCACTTGTCGAAACTGTCATATGTCTCGCACCAATATGAAGTCCTTTTTCATGGTTAATGATGCGTAAGAATCCCATTAAATTATCGTAGTTATCAAATGGTTCTCCAATTCCCATAACAACAAGAGAACTTACACGTTCTTCTGATTCATCAAGTGCACGTTGCACTTCTACTACTTGTGCTACAATTTCTCCAGCTTCTAGGTTTCGTTTTAAACCACCAAGCGTTGAAGCACAGAACGTACATCCAATACGACAACCTACTTGCGTTGTTACACAAATTGAATTTCCATATTCATGTCGCATTAATACTGTTTCAATAGAGTATCCATCGTATAGCTGGAATAAGAATTTAATTGTTCCATCCGAAGACGTTTGTTTTACTAACGTGTTTAAAGTAGTAATATCAAAGGAATTCGACAATTTATCACGCAATCCTTTAGAAAGGTTTGACATATCCTCATAATTTTTTACACGTTTTTTATATAACCAGTCAAAAATTTGCCCAGCACGGAACTTTGGTTCTCCTTGTTCCTTTAACCACTCTTGCATTTCATGAAGTTGTAAAGAGTAAATTGATGGTTTTTTCGTTTCTAAATTTTTCTTTTGTTTTCTCACAGTCGTTTCCACGATGCTACACCTTCTTCCTTAAACAAGCAATATAAAAGCCATCTGTTGCAAAATAATGCGGTAAAATTTGTACTTGACCTTCATCAATATACGGACTTAACTTTTCTGGCATACGCTCTTTTATCGTAGTATCCCACTCAAATTCAGGATGCTCTTGTAAAAATCGCTCTATTACTTGTTCATTTTCTATTTTCTCAATTGTGCACGTACTATAAACAAGGCGACCACCTTGTTTTAATAACGGTGCAATTTTTTCTAGTATTGCAAGTTGAATCGTCGATAATCTTTCACTATCGCCTTTATCTTTACCTAACTTAATATCAGGCTTACGTCTAATTACACCAAATCCAGAGCAAGGGGCATCTACTAATATTTTATCAAACGTTTCATCTGCAAAGTGCTCTTGCACTTTTCTAGCATCTAATGCCTTTGTTTCAACGTTTTCTAGACCAAGTCGCTCTGCCTGTTGTTTAATTAAACGTACTTTGTGTGCATGTAAATCAAGGGACATGACTTGACCAGTTCCTTTTAATCGCTCTGCAATATGCGTTGTTTTTCCGCCTGGAGCAGCACAACTATCAAGAACTGCATCTCCCTCATCTGGTTCTAGAGCGCGTGCTACCAGCATAGAACTTTCATCTTGAATAGAAAGAAAACCTTTTTTAAACGCATCTGTATGCGCTACATTCCCTCTTTCAATTTGAATTGCATCATCTGATAAATCGCCACGCTTCGCTTCTATACCTTCACTAGCCAATAATTTAATTGCTTCTTCTACTGTTATTTTATCAACATTTACACGCGCTGTTGGTGCAGGCGGTAACATGTTCACTTCACACATTTTCTCAGCAGTTTCTAAACCATATGCTGAAGTCCACTCTTGGACAAGCCAAATTGGATGACTTGTTGCAATTGCCAAACGTTCTACTGGATCTTTAATTTCATCTACAGAAGGTACACCTTCTCTTTGAATTGAACGTAATACACCGTTCACCATACCAGCAATGCCTTTATGCCCGCGACGTTTTGCAATCTCAACAGCTTCATGAATAGCCGCTCTTTCGGGCACTCGGTCTAAATAAATCATTTGATATAAAGATAAGCGAAGCAATACTCTTACCCACGCTTCAACCTTCTTTTTTAAAAAAGGCTGTAAATAATAATCTAATGTGTCACGACGTTGAATCGTTCCATATACGATTTCAGTTAATAAACCAATATCTTTTCTATCAATTGTACTTTTTTCAATTAGATTATTTAAAAGTAAGTTACTGTATGCACCACTTTTTTCTACTTGAATTAAACCATCAAGAGCTAATTCACGAACATTTTGTCTCATGCATTTTCTCCTAACTTCGTTCCAATTTCAGGTTTTGTGCCACGTAAAAATTGCGAACAACTCATACGCTTTTTACCAGAAGGTTGCAATTCAGTAACTTTAACACCTGTTTCATTACCTGTTGCTACAACAAAACCATCTTCTTCGATCGCAACAATCGTACCTGCTTCAGCTGATTTCGTTACAGGTACTTTTTCTCCCCACCATACTTTAACAACTTGTCCTGCTAAAGTTGTATAAGCAACTGGCCATGGATTCAATCCGCGAATGTGATTGTATACTTCTTCACCTGTTTTTGTCCAATCAATTTTCTCTTGCTCACGTTTTATATTATATGCAAACGTTACTTCTTCTTCATTTTGTTTAATTGGTTCTAACTTACCTTGAATTAGTAAAGGTACTGTTTTAGATAAAAGATGTGCCCCTGCTTCGCTTAACTTATCAAATAACGAGCCTGTCGTTTCACGCTCTTCAATTTCCACTTCTACTTGCGTTAAGATATCACCAGCATCCAACTTCTCTACCATATACATAATTGTAATACCTGTTTTTTCTTTCCCTTCCATAATTGCATAATGGATCGGTGCACCACCACGAAGTTCAGGAAGTAAAGAAGCGTGGACGTTAATACATCCATACTTCGGTGCCTCTAAAATTTCATTTGGTACAATCTGACCGAACGCAGCTGTTACAATTAAATCCGGCTCTAATGCCAATACTTTTTCATATTCGTCTTTTTCACGAATTCTTAACGGCTGTAACACTGGAATACCATGTTTTTCTGCTTCCACTTTAACAGGTGTAGGTGTTAATACCTTTTTTCTACCTACTGGACGATCTGGTTGCGTCACAACACCTATTACATCATAGCCATCTTCGATAAGACGACGAAGCACCGGCACCGAAAAGTCCGGTGTTCCCATAAATACTACTTTTATCATTTAAAAACCGCTCCTTTTAATACCTATTCTAATTCGTTTTCCTCATAATATCTTGTCACTTTCGATGTAAATAACACACCGTGTAAATGATCGATTTCATGTTGAATTGCACGCGCTAAAAATCCTTCTGCTTCTAGTAAAAATACTTTACCTCGGCGATTTTGCGCACGTACTTTAATATAATCCGCACGTTCCACTTCACCATAAAGTCCCGGGAAGCTTAAACAGCCTTCGGGACCTACTTGTTCACCACGTTTTTCTAGTATCGATGGATTGATTAACTCGATTTTCCCACTATCATCACCGATATCAACTACCGCCACTTGCAAGCTTACACCTACTTGAGGCGCAGCTAAACCGACCCCGTCCGCAATTAACATTGTTTCATGCATATCTTTCAACAATTTCACTAACTTTTTATCAAAGTTAATTACTCTTTCACACGGTGTTTCTAACACTTCATTTGGATGCTTTACTATTTCTAAAACTGCCATATTTCCCTCCGCTACATTAACATTGTTGGATTAAAATCAATTGAGATTTGTAGCTCTTTTTGCATTTCTGCTTGATAATGTTCATTTACCATTTTGAGCACGTTCTTTAAGTTTGGTTCCCGTTTGTATTTTATCATGCATTGATAACGATATCTATCTTTTATCCTTGGAATTGCTGAAGCAACCGGTCCTAACACCATTGTTTGCTGTGAGCAGTGCGACCGTAAATGACCGACAATTTTTTCCGTCACTTGTACTGCCTTTAATAATTCTGGGTGAGATACCGTTACAAGTACGACATAGTAATAAGGTGGATATTGCCTTGTTCGTCTCATTTGCATTTCTTGGTCAAAAAACACATCATATTGTTGGTTCTTTGCTAACTCTATACTGTAATGTTCTGGCGTATACGTTTGAATTATAACTTCCCCTGGTAATTCATGCCTGCCTGCTCGTCCGCTTACTTGCGTCAATAGCTGATAAGTCTTTTCACTCGCCCGAAAATCAGGTAAATGAAGCATTGTATCTGCAGTTAAAACCCCGACAAGCGTTACTTTAGGAAAATCTAATCCTTTTGCAATCATTTGTGTTCCAAGTAATATATCTGCTTTTTCTTCCCCGAATGCCTTTAATAATTTTTCATGCATCCCTTTACGACTTGTCGTATCTACATCCATTCGAATGACTCGTGCCTCTGGAAATAGTTTTGTAATTTCTTCTTCTACCTTTTGTGTACCTGTACCAAAGAAACGAATATATGTACTTTGACATGCAGGACACGCAGTCGGCATATTCTCTTCGTAGCTGCAATAATGACATTTTAAACGATGGTTCATTTTATGATATGTCAGCGAGATATCACAATGTGGACATTGTACAACATACCCACAATCACGACACATAACAAATGTAGAATGACCTCTTCTATTTAAAAAGAGCACCATTTGTTCTTTCTTTTCTAACCGATCTGCTATTTTTTCATGCAGTGCCTTTGAAAACATGGAACGATTCCCGTCACGAAGTTCTTCACGCATATCAACAATCTCTACTGTCGGTAAAGCTTGTTCATTCATACGCTTTTCCATCGTCAGTAATTCATAAACACCTTTTTTCGCTCTTGCAAACGATTCAAGTGTCGGTGTCGCACTACCAAGAACGATAGGGCATTTATGATATTGCCCCCTCCATACAGCTACATCCCTTGCATGATATCTCGGATTATCTTCTTGCTTATAGCTCGATTCATGTTCCTCATCGATAATAATAATCCCTAAATTTTCAAAAGGAGCAAATACAGCTGAACGTGCACCAACTACGACTTTCACTTCTTTTCTTAAAATCTTACGCCATTCATCATATTTTTCTCCAACAGACAGCGCACTATGAAGAACTGCAACTTGCGAGCCAAATCTACCTTTAAAACGATCTACCATCTGAGGCGTTAGCGCAATTTCAGGAACAAGCACAATAGCTTCTTTTCCTTTCTTGAGCACCGCTGCTATAGATTGTAAGTATACTTCTGTTTTTCCACTTCCTGTAACACCATATAGTAAAAATGGATTGTAAGTTTCATTTGTAATTGATGATAAAATTGGTGCAATAACTTGCTGTTGTTCCTCCGTAAGCGGGAATGGTTTCGTTTGTTCGAAATCATCATCGTCATACGGATTTCGGTACACTTCCACATATTTTTCTGAAATTAGCCCCTTTTTAACAAGTGCTTTAATCGGAGCATCAGTTATTTGCAACTCTTCTGTTAGCACTTTCAACGGGACACTTTTATAATTTTCCACAAAATAATAGAGTACATCTTGTTGTTTTTTACTTTTCAGTTCAAATGCTGCTAATTCTAATTTATCTTCTGGCAACTCCGGTTGCACGACTCTTTGTTTCTTCTTTTGCACTTTATCTTTTACTTGATAAACAACTTCAATCGTGCCATGTTTAATTTCTTGTTGAATCGTATGATATAGATGTGGCTGCGTCTCAATCGCTTCCCAATCTATCGCTTCTTTGTCCTGAAATAAAAACAGTAGTTCAGGTGCTACTTCTTCTTGCTTGCGAAGTTGTAAACGCTTTTTATACGTTGCTTTTATCGCCGTTGGAAGCATGACTTGAAAAGCTGAAATCATATAACATAACGTTTCACTCGTAAGCCAATACCCAAGCTTTAATAACTCCTCGTTTATAACCGGTGTTACATCTAATATTTCATGGATTGCCTTTAACTTTTTACTTTCTACTTCAGCCGAATCTTTGATCCCAATAATAAAACCTTGCAATTTCCTTGGACCAAATGGAACTACTACACGCATACCTGTCTGGACAATATCTTCCCACTTTTTAGGGATAATATAATCAAATGGTCGATCTGTCTGACGTGCAGGTACATCAACAATTACACTTGCAAATTTCATAGACGATCATCTTCTAACATCATTTCAATTTGCTTTAATATTTCACGAGCAACCTCTTTCTTCGTTAAAAGTGGCAACTCTATAGCTTCTCCATCTTTTTTATACATTGTTACAATGTTCGTATCTGTACCAAATCCAGCTCCTTGTGCCTTTACATCATTGGCAACAATCATATTCGCATTTTTCTCACGTAATTTTTTCGTTGCATATTCCTCTACGTTTGTCGTTTCTGCTGCAAAACCGATAAGTAACTGTTTCTCTTTCATCTCACCTAACGTTTTTAAAATATCTACTGTTCTCTCTAGCTCAATTACAGCATCGCCATTTTTCTTTTTCATTTTATTATCATGAACATATTTCGGACGATAATCTGCAACCGCTGCTGTTTTAATGACAACATCTACGTTTTGATAATGTTGAATAACTGCCTCTAACATATCTTGTGCCGATTCCACTTGCATTGTAGTTACATGCAATGGTGGATTTAATGCTGTCGGTCCCGAAACAAGTATGACTTCAGCACCTAAGTTCGCCGCCACTTCCGCAATCGCGTATCCCATTTTTCCAGAAGAAAAATTGGTCATAAAACGGACTGGATCAATCTTTTCACGAGTTGGGCCAGCAGTTATTAATATTCTTTTTCCTTGCAATGGTTTTTGTTCTGAAAAAGCCTCTTCTAACCGTGCAATAATCGCTTCAGGTTCTTCTAATCTTCCCTTCGCTACATAACCACACGCTAAAAAGCCTTCTCCAGGCTCAATAAATGTATATCCTAACGTTTTTAACGTCATCATATTTTTTTGAACAATTTTATTTTCATACATATGCACATTCATAGCAGGTGCAATCCACACTGGGGCTGTAGTAGCTAACAAAGTAGTTGTAATCATATCATCCGCAATACCGTTAGCTAATTTTCCAATACAATTGGCTGTAGCAGGTGCAACAAGTACAACATCAGCCCAATCCGCTAAATCGATATGAGCAATAACAGCTGAATCTTTCTCATCGAATGTATCCGTATATACATCATGGCGAGAAAGCGCTTGGAATGTAAGAGGTGTAACAAACTTCATTGCCGACTCACTCATCATTACTTTTACAATAGCACCAGCTTGTGTCAATTTACTCGTTAACGCAGCCGCTTTAAAGACCGCAATGCCTCCTGTTACACATAGAAGTACCTTTTTCCCTTTTAGCATATGGCTCGTCCTCTTTCTTTTTCAAACTTATCATACTGAAACAATATTCTCAGCTCATCAGTACCAATATTTCTTCCCTACCGTAAAAAAATAACAACCTACTTGTAAATAGGTTGTTACCGTTACATAGAAAATTATAAAGTCTATGTTCTAAATTGTCGAAGACAAAGTCTTATTCAGTTACTTTATCTTCGCTTGGTACGTAGCTTAACGCTTCTACATCGATTTCTTCCAATGCTTTTCCCACACATTTATGAGAAACAGGTTGTTCAATAACACAGTTATTAGCAAGTTGCATTTCACGCGCACGTTTTGCAGCTACTGTTACAAGTGTATATTTAGAATCGATTTTTGTTAATAATGAATCAATTGATGGATTTAACATAATTATAGACCCTCCGTCATTTCTTTATAATATTTTGCTACTCTTTCGCGGCGGCAATGTTCGCCAACCACAATTGCTTTAATTCTTTCACAAGCTAATTCAACTTGATCGTTTTCTACAACATAGTCGTAAGCGTCCATCATTTCAATTTCTTCTTTCGCTACCGTTAAACGATTTTCAATAACATCTTCAGTTTCTGTACCACGACCGACAATTCGGTTCTTTAGTTCAGATAAACTTGGAGGTGCTAAGAAAATGAATACACCTTCTGGGAAAGCTTTCTTAACTTGAATTGCTCCTTGCACTTCAATTTCTAAGAATACATCTTTTCCTTCTTGTAATGTTTTTTCAACATAGTCAATCGGTGTTCCGTAATAATTACCTACGAACTCAGCCCACTCAAGTAATTTTTCATTACGAATCATTTCCTCAAACTCTTCTCTCTCTTTAAAGAAATAATCCACACCATCCACTTCACCTTCACGTGGCTTACGTGTCGTTACTGAAATGGAGTACTGAAAACGTGTATCCTCATGACTAAACAGCTCTTTTCGAACCGTTCCTTTACCAACCCCAGAAGGTCCTGAAAGAACGATGAGCAATCCTCTTCTACTTCTCATAAATATGTAAAACCTACCCTTCCTCACTTAAATCTTCTTTATTATTCAAACGATGTGCAATCGTCTCTGGCTGAATTGGACTTAATACTACATGCCCATCATCCATAACAATAACCGCCCTTGTTTTTCTCCCATACGTAGCATCAAGCAAAGCATTATGTTCGCGTGCTTCCTGTACTGTTCGTTTAATAGGAGCTGACTCCGGACTTACAATAGCAATAATTCGATGAGCAGATACAATATTTCCGTATCCAATATTTAAAAACCGCATGGCCATAGTTTGCGCCTCCTAGTAAGTCTATCCGATTTCTCCACCACGTATAACTTTATATATTTTTTGAAAGCTACTCAATATTTTGTACTTGTTCACGAATTTTTTCAAGGTTATTTTTCATTTCTACAACATATTTTGAAATTGTTAAGTCATTTGCCTTAGAACCAATCGTATTAATTTCTCTATGCATCTCTTGCACGATGAAATCCATTTTTCTTCCAACAGGCTCTTCAATCTGCAGTGTTTCACGAAATTGCTCTAAATGACTTTGCAAACGAACTAACTCTTCGTGAATGTCACAACGCTCAGCAAAGATTGCAACTTCTGTTAACAATCTTTGTTCATCTAACTCTTGATTATGTAATTCTTTTAAGCGATTTTCTAATCGTTCACGATATTTTTGTGTAACAATTGGTGCATGCGGAATAATTGCATTTACACAATTGTGAATCTCTTGTAAACGATACGCTATATCTTTATGTAATCGTTCTCCTTCGCCATCTCTCATCGTTTTTAACATATGAGCAGCTTGGCGAACAGCCTCATATAAACTGTTCTCAAATTGTTCATTTACATTTTCTACTTCCTCAATCGCTGTTACTTCTGGCATTGCCATTAATTGCTGAAGTGTAATAGAATCTTGTAATTGAAATTTTCCTTTTATATCTTTCATAATCGATTGGTACTGCTCAAGAAGCGACCAATTCACACTTAATTTTCTTTCAACAAGCCCTTCACCCGTTATACTAATAGACACTTCAATGCGTCCACGTCGAACTTGTTCTGCAATTATTTTACGAATTTTGTCTTCAAATACCATCATCTGCTTCGGAAGTCGAATACTCATCTCTAGAAAACGGTGATTCACCGATTTCATTTCTACTGTAATTTGAAAAGTATCAGTTTCTACTTTCGACCTTCCAAATCCTGTCATACTACAAATCATTTTTATCACATCCAAGCCATGAAATAACTCAATGAAAAAGGTAATAGAGACAAGGCTCTACTACCTTCTGTAAATTATATCACATTTTCATATCATTGACTATTTCAAGTTTAATCCCTTCTTATATAATACTGGCTTTTCCTTCTTCCCCTTTTTCCCCGTTAACAAAGAACCTACTAGTAAGAAGGTCGGAATTGATGATAAACCGCCAATTAACAACCAGTCTCTTGCTTGTATTGGCATCGTACTAAAGATCGGTTGTAGCGGTGGATAATATATAACTACTAGCATGAGTAGTAATGAAATGATAACCGCCCCAACTAAATACACATTTCCAAACGGATTACGATGGAAAACAGAATGCTCACTTCGGCAATCAAATACATGAATAAGCTGAGCCAGTACCAACGTTGCAAACGCTACAGTTTGTGCATATTTCAGTTCATTTGGATGTTGATTATATGCGATAATAAACGCTACTAAAGTCACTGCTCCTATTAGAAAACCACGACTTATAATTTTCCAGGCAAGCCCTCTAGCAAATACTCCTTCTTTCGGATGACGCGGCGTTCTCTTCATCACGTCTCCTTCGGCCTTATCTAAACCTAATGCCATCGCCGGTAAACCATCCGTAACTAAGTTCACCCATAAAATTTGAATTGGAACCATCGGCAGCGGTAGTGCAAGTAACATTGCAAATAACATGACTAAAATTTCTCCTACGTTCGATGCTAATAAATAACGAATAAACTTACGTATGTTCTCGTATATATTTCTACCTTCTTTAATGGCTGATTTAATCGTAGCAAAATTGTCGTCCAGCAATACAAGAGAAGAAGCTTCTTTCGCAACGTCTGTCCCTGTAATTCCCATCGCTATTCCAATATCCGCTGTTTTTATAGCTGGAGCATCGTTCACACCATCGCCTGTCATCGCTACTATATGCCCTTTATTTTGCAACGCTTTAACAATTTTTAATTTATGTTCTGGTGATACACGAGCAAATACATACGTATCTTCTACAACATTTTCTAATTCTCCTACATCCATATTTGCAAGCTCTACTCCTTCAACAACACGTCCACCTGGTGGTAAAACCCCTAATTGTTCTGCAATGGCCATTGCAGTCACTTTATGGTCCCCTGTAATCATAACTGTTCGAATACCAGCTTCTCTGCACTCTTTTACAGCCTGCTCTACCTCTGGTCTTGGCGGATCAATCATTCCTTGTATCCCAACCAACATAAAATCTTTTTCAACGTCTCTTTCATGTTCAATAGAATCTGTTATTTTTAAAGGCTTAAAGGCAACTGCAATTGTTCGAAGCGCTTGACTACCTAAGCTATGAATAGCCGCCTGTACTTCCTTTCTATACAACTCACTTAACGGTTGTTGCTTATCCCCCCACAAAATTGTTTGGCTCATTTGCAAGAGGACATCTGGTGCTCCCTTCGTAACAAGAAACTTTTTCCCTTCTCTATCTCGCACAATAACACTCATCATTTTTCGAGTTGAATCAAACGGAAACTCACGAATAATTTCAAATTTCCCTTTCAGTGCCTCACGCGTTATCCCCGCTTTCATTGCTGCAGCTACAAGCGCTCCCTCAGTTGGATCTCCATCTAATACATATGCCTTTTTCTTTTGAATAATATTTGCGTTATTACATAGTGAACCAAATGTAAGTAGTTGATAAAGTGCTTTCGTCTTAGCTGGATTAATTTCTTTTTCACCTTTCACAAAAGAGCCATTAGGTTCATACCCTTGACCTGTTACTTTCCACAACTCTCCACCTGACCACATATGTGTTACCATCATTTTGTTTTGCGTCATCGTTCCTGTTTTATCAGAGCATATAACGGAAGCACAACCTAACGTTTCTACTGCTGGCAACTTCCTTACAATTGCTCTCTTTTTAATCATACGCTGTACACCAAGCGATAAAGCTACTGTAACAATTGCTGGTAATCCTTCTGGAATAGCAGCAACGGCTAGTGACACGCCTGCTAAAAACATGTGATACACTTCATTCCCTTGATACACACCAGCTAATACGACAAGCGCTGTCAAAACAAGAGCCACTATAATTAATATTTTTCCAAGTTGCTCTAATCTTCTTTGCAGTGGTGTTTCCATTTGCTCTGCATTTTGTAACATATTTGCAATTTGGCCCATCGCTGTATTCATACCAGTTGCTACAACGACTCCTGTTCCAGCTCCTCGTGTAATCATCGTACCCATAAAAGCCATATTTTTTTGATCACCAATTGAAACATCTTGCCCTTGCAATGCTTCTACTTTTTTCTGCACCGGTACTGACTCTCCTGTCAAAGCTGATTCTTCGATATATAAACTCGATGCCTCAACAAGACGTACATCAGCACCAATTCGATCGCCACTAGAAAATTTAATAACATCACCTAAAACGAGTGCTTTAGACGGTGCCTTAACCCACTTTCCATTCCGCAGTACAGTAACTTGCGGGGCGGCTAGCTCTTTTAAAGCTTCCAATGACTTTTCAGCCTTTCTTTCTTGGAAAAAGCCGAGAATACCGTTGATAATAACAATTGCAACAATCGCAATCGAATCAATGTATTCCCCTAAAAAAGCCGAAACGATTGTTGCACCAAACAAAACAAGTACCATGAAATCTTTAAATTGTGCTAAAAAGACCATTAGTGCAGAAGGCCTTTTCGCTTCATCTAATTCATTTGTACCAAATTTCTTTATTCGCCCTTCTGCTTCTTTCTCTGTAAGTCCAACCTTCACATTCGTATTCGTTCTTTCTTCCACTTCATGTGCGCGCATTCCATACCAATTCATCCTGCTATCGACCTCCTGATTCCAGACATACTCTATTGAAAGCTTATTCAGCCTCGTCCAAAAAAATGCTATAATTAACTTTTAGTTAGAAAGGAGTGTTTTTATGGCATTCGATGGATTATTTACAAGAGCTATTACACATGAAATTGCAAATTCTCTTTACACGGGGAGAATTTCAAAAATATATCAACCTTCAAAATATGAGATTTTATTACATATTCGAGCAAACGGAAAAAATCAAAAACTGATTCTTTCCGCTCATCCGACATATGCACGTTTACACTTAACAAATCAAAATTATGATTCACCTGCACTTCCGCCAATGTTTTGCATGCTTCTTCGTAAGCATTTAGAAGGTGGGTTCATTGAAAAAATTGAACAAATTGATTTAGAACGTATTATTCAAATTACTGTGCGAAGCAGAAATGAAATTGGTGATGAATCACTAAAAACATTAGTGATTGAAATAATGGGACGACATAGTAACATCATTTTAGTAGACACAAAAACAAACAATATTTTAGATAGCTTAAAACACGTTTCTTTAGCCGTAAACCGACATCGAACGGTATACGCTGGAGCTGAATATGTTGCGCCACCAGCACAACATAAAATGAATCCACTTCAGATTGAAACAAACGAGGAATTTATTAGACCACTGGACTTTCTATCTGGAAACATGGATAAACAGCTTGTCGGCACCTTTACGGGAATATCACCATTATTCGCGAAGGAAGTAGTGAAAAAAGCTGGTATGGTAAATGAAAAAGCATTAGCTGATGCATTTTTCTCCATACAAAAACCATTATTAACTCATACATATTCACCAACGATGACTACTTCAAATGGGAAAGAATTCTTCTACCTTTTCCCTCTTGCACACTTGCAAGGGGAAAACAAGACGTTCTCATCTGTTAGTGAATTGCTAGACCGGTTCTTTTTCGGGAAAGCAGAGCGCGACCGTGTAAAACAACAAGCCCATGATTTAGAGCGCTTTATGCAAAACGAAAAAAATAAAAATGAGAAAAAACTCATTAAACTAGAAAAAACATTACAAGATGCTGGAAAAGCAGATAGATATCAACTATTTGGTGAACTACTTACAGCCAATATGTACGCTTTGAAAAAAGGTGATAAAGATATTGAAGTCGTTAACTATTACGATGAGAATGGTGGAACTGTAAAGATCACATTAGATCCTTTAAAAACGCCATCTGACAATGCACAACGCTATTTCCAAAAGTATCAAAAAGCGAAAAATTCAGTTGTTGTTGTAGAAGAACAAATCGCAAAAACAAATGAAGAAATTCTTTACTTTGATAGCTTACTTCAACAAATGGAAGCTGCTTCTTCAAAAGATATTGAAGAAATCCGAGAGGAATTAGCTGAAGAAGGTTATATGCGCAATCGTAAAACGAAAAACGCAAAGAAAAAGCCTACTAAACCAGTATTAGATAAATATGTAGCAAGTGATGGCACAGAGATTTTCGTTGGTAAAAACAATAAACAAAATGATTATTTAACAACGAAATTTGCCCGCCGCGATGAAATTTGGTTACATACGAAAGACATACCTGGTTCTCACGTTGTCATTCGTTCTTTAGAGCCTGCTGAAGAAACTTTACTAGAAGCTGCCAAGATTGCTGCCTATTACAGTAAAGCAAAAGAGTCTAGCTCTGTACCTGTTGATTTCACCAAAATACGCCATGTTAAAAAACCGAGTGGTGCAAAACTTGGTTTTGTTACGTATGACAATCAGCAAACTGTTTATGTAACACCAGATGCTGATACTGTAATGAAATTAAAAGCATAAATACAAAAATGCGTTGCTTATAAGCAACGCATTTTTTATATGTTTTCAATTTAGTTGCTATATCCATTCCATATTATCAAAAAAATTGACAGTTTTATTTCACATTTGTATAAAAATTTTTACACCCTGTAAATAACGTACAAGTGCAACTCCAATCAATATTTTTTCATCCCCCTGTTATTTATTGGAGCAATTTGGATTTTATGAACAAACCGTCTCCCACAAATTGCAGACTATATTTTTATCCCGCTTTAATGGGCAGTAAGACCTCCACCTCAAAATTCAGCGAAAGCAAAGAATTTAGGTGGGGGTCGGGCTGCCCATTAAAGTCCGATTGGTGAGGGCTGATAATCAGCGAGGGATGAACAAAACCCCCACTGATTAAAGTTTCACTTTATCTCCCCTAAAATATATGTTGTCCCTACTATCTTTTCTTCAAATATACATTTTGGCACACTATTTGCTTTATTCAATACTGTGAATAGGGGGAATTAACATGACTTTAAAAATTAATAAAATCCAAAATCAACTACAAAACTATGAAATTGACGGATTACTGATTACAAAAAAAGAAAATCGCCAATATGCAACTGGCTTTACAGGTAGCGCTGGCGTCGTCTTACTCTCTGCGGATAAGGCTGTTTTTATAACTGATTTTCGCTATGTAGATCAAGCGAAATCACAAATAAAAGATGCTGAAATTATTATGCATAAAGGAAATTTAGAAAAAGAAATTGCAAATCAAGTATCGAAATTAAACATTCAAAAACTCGGAATTGAAGAAAACAACATGACTTTGCAACAATATAAAAACTTACAAAAATACGTACATGCGGAAATGGTTCAAGTGTGCGAAATCATCGAAAATATTCGTATTATTAAAGACACGCCTGAAATAGAAACAATGAAAATCGCAGCTAATATTGCTGACGAAGCATTTCACCACATCCTTACGTTTCTAAAACCAGGGATAAGTGAAAATGATGTACGAGATGAGTTAGAATTTTTCATGCGAAAAAAAGGGGCTACATCCTCTTCCTTCCAAATCATTGTAGCTTCTGGCGTTCGTTCTTCACTTCCTCATGGAGTTGCATCAAATAAAATAATCGAACGAGGCGATGTCGTTACATTAGATTTCGGTGCACTTTACGATGGATATTGTTCCGATATTACACGTACTGTAGCAATCGGAGAACCATCAGAAGAATTCAAAAAGATATACAATATTGTACGAGAAGCGTTAAAACGTGGGACGGAAGCAATTAAACCTGGGGAAACTGCGAAAAGTATCGATGATATAACGAGAGATTACATTACTGAGCATGGATACGGCCAATATTTTGGACACTCTACTGGTCATGGCCTTGGGTTAGAAATACATGAACCTCTTCGCCTATCCCAAGAAAGTAAGGCTACTTTAGAAGAAGGTATGGTTGTGACAGTTGAACCTGGTATTTACATTCCGAACTGGGGCGGTTGTAGAATTGAAGATGATATCGTCATTACAAAAGATGGATATGAAGTTATTACAAAATCAAATCGAGAACTAATTGTTATTCCTTGTTGAAATCACGACCTTTTTTAAAGGAGTTTTTCGTTGCACATAGAATTCTTTCTCTGGAGTCATCGTTTAAAGAGGGGGAATTTATATTGAATTTTGTAATTGATAAGATAGATGGTTTACAGCCTGAATTTTCAAAACTTGTTTCCATGATGAATTACGCTCGCTATACAACAATGCAAGCGGTGGAAGGTTTAACAATTGAGGAACTTGATTATTTATATGATGAAGATGCAAATTCAATTGGCATGTTATTGTACCATATGGCCGCTATTGAATTTTACTACCAGATTCATACTTTTGAAGACCGTGAACCAACGGAATCTGAATTAGAACGCTGGTTACCTGCTATTGATTTAGGAGATCTTGGACGCGAGAAAATAAAAGGAAACCCTATAGAGTTTTATATAAATACATTACAAGAAGTACGTTCCAAAACAATCGACACTTTTCAATCGTTACCTGATGAATGGCTATTTAAAACGACAGATTTTTGGTATGACAAACCAGCAAACAACTATTTTAAGTGGTTTCACGTATTTGAAGATGAAATCAATCATCGCGGACAAATTCGCTTAGTTAAAAAAATGCAAAGAGCTCATTCAGTAAAATGAGAAAGTGCCACCAAATAAGGTGGCACTTTCGTTTATTCATTAACGAATAACTTTTCGTTTACTGTTTTAGTAACTACCCCTACCACTATTAAAATGCATATTAAATATAGCAATTTCGCAATAAATAACCACCCTTGAAACATTACAATTCCGTCTATGATCTCATTTCCTTTCAATAACAAAAATGGAATTGTGCTAATGATAATGACAAACTCGATGCTGAAAACAATTTTCTTTTTTCGGCTATATGCTTTCCATTCATTCCAACGATACATAGGTGCAAAAATAAATACTCCTATACATAATATAATCGGTATCCATTCACTTTTAAGAAATTGTCCTGAAATAACTGATAATAGTAAACAAACGAGCGCACCATAATACCCTATTTTCTCTCTCATTCATACTCCCCCATTCTACTTTCCCTTTAATATGTAACTTGCTACGCTTATAACAATTCTTAGAAAAATAACAGCTATAATTACAATATAAAGACCTTTTGCAGACGACATCCATTCTTGAAAAATAGACATTTTCTCTATTTGTTTCTGCCCTTCTATTAAAATAAACCCTACGAAAAACGAGCAAACAACAGTGACACCTATCATAATTCCGATACTTTTCTTACTATATTGTTTCATATCATCCCAGTTATATAAAAGTATAAATACAAATCCGAAAACAGGTATGATACTGATCCATTCATTGTTTGTAAACAGGTTTAAAATGATTAATAGACTACAAGATACGATAAAGTGAAACTTTAATCAGTGGGGGTTTTGTTCATCCCCCACTGATTATTAGTTGAACCAATCGGGCTTTTACGGGCAGTTGATCCCCACCTAACTTCTTTTCTTCCGCTGAATTTTGAGGTGGGGGTCTTACTGCCCTTTAATGCGGGATAAATCCCCAAAATCCAATTTTTTTGCGCATAAGACCTCATTTAATTCCATTTTTAGGATTATTTGTATTGTAACATCCATTTATCGTTCTTACCATTACAGTACATGAAATTTTACTTTTTCTTTTTCCTATACTCACATACTTTCACTGCTTTCATACAATAAACTACACGAACGCCTAAAGGATGTGAATGTTATGGGAGTTGAATTAACGCTGTTGCATGCTCTCTATATTCTTTGTCTACTCACTATCATTACCTTTTTTATTCTCCGGAAAGATACGACGATTATTTGTATCGTTTTTATCTTTTTATTAGCATTAACTGCTACAAGTTCTATTCCTCTTGCCATTAGCGGTATTTTTCAAAGTTTCATTTATGCTATTACTGAACTATTACCAACTATATTAATCATCTCCATTATCGTATCAATGAGCAATCTACTCGTTCATACTGGTATAAATGATACGATGATTTCACCGTTTACAAAGATGATTCGTACCCCTACCCTCGCCTATTGGATTATCGGCCTTTTAATGATGACAATTTCTTTCTTCTTTTGGCCTTCTCCAGCTGTCGCTTTAATGGGAGCTATTTTATTACCCGTCGCTGTACGCGTCGGCCTTCCTCCAATTGGAGTTGCCATTGCTATGAATTTATTCGGACACGGCATCGCCTTATCTGGAGACTTCGTTATTCAAGGTGCACCGAAATTAACCGCGGATGCTGCTGGTCTTCCTGTTTCTAGCGTTGTTTCTGCCAGTGTTCCTCTCGTAATTGTTATGGGCATTGTAACAACTTCCGTCGCATTTTTCTTCTTACGAAAAGAATTTCATACAGGCTTATCCATACAAGAATCTATTCCATCAACTGCGTCTTCTAAAACGCTCACTTCATTATCTCCTCGGACAAAAAAATGGCTTGCTATTTGCATCCCGATCGTATATACCATCGATATCCTTTGCATGATTCAATTTAAACTACAAGGAAGCGACGCAACTGCACTTATCGGCGGGACGACTGTTATTATGATTATCATCATTTCTCTCATCGCCTATAAAGGAAATGGACTAAATAAAACGACCGATTATTTTATAGAAGGGCTCCAATTCGGATTTAAAATCTTTGGTCCAGTTATCCCAATTGCTGCACTCTTTTATTTAGGAGATAGCGGTTTTGTAAAAATTATCGGAGACTATTTACCGAAAGGTTCACACGGACTCATTAACGACTTAGGAATCGCTTTGTCTCAAACAGTTCCTTTAAATCAATATGTATCGGCTGGAACTTTAACTATCGTTGGTGTCATAACAGGATTAGATGGATCTGGCTTTTCTGGTATATCACTTGCTGGTTCAATTGCCAATCTTTTCGGAACAGCACTTGGGCATGGAACAGCTACATTAACAGCACTCGGGCAAATTGCTGCCATATGGACCGGAGGCGGGACTTTAATTCCTTGGGCACTTATTCCTGCCGCTGCCATTTGTAAAGTGGATCCATTTGAACTCGCACGCCGAAACTTTTTACCAGTTGTGATTGGCTTAATTGTCACCACATTCGTTGCGATGTTTATTCTATAGCGTAAGCAAGTTTTCTCTTGCTTACGCTTTTTATTATGAAATCCAGCATTTATTACTGACTTTCAAAAGGGATTATATACATGTTAGCGAAGTTATATTAAGAGAGTATTTTTTAAAAACGTTTACGAGAAACAGATTACTTCCATTAGAAAAGGAGACATAACTATGAATGAATTGATTTTCGTCTTATTAATTTGTCCATTACTTATCTTTATCGTTTCTGTTATTGGAACACGCAAGACGAAAACGTATTACGTAATGCCGATTGTAACGTTTGCTAGTTTTTTAATAATAGGTGTTATCGCCTTCACTCCAAAATTCTTCTTTTGGGTTGGCATGTACAGCATCTTTTCATTTATTGTTTCTTATATGACTCTATTGTTTGTAAGAGGTTATGAGGTTGCGTCAAAACGCTAAACAGTTGTTAGCAAGGAGATATATGATTTTCTTTGATATTAATGGAACTTACATGAAGCTTTAACAATAATATAAAAAATGACCGCGTTCCCCCGCGGTCATTTTTTCGTGTTACGCTGTGATCCAAGCTTCGTCAGCTGGATTTTTACGCCACTCTTGTAATTTTTTCGTTTCAGCTTGTCCGATCATACCTTTTTCTGCTGCAACTTCAGTTAATGCACTGTAGTCGCTTAAAGAGTATGATGCTACGTTCGCTGCTTCTAGTTTTGTTTTTCCTGTTTCAAGCTCGTATGTGAAGATTGATACGATTCCTAATACTTCGCAACCAGCTTCGCGAAGTGCTTCTACGCATGTAATTGCACTACCGCCAGTTGAAATTAAATCTTCTACTACTACTACTTTTTGACCTTTTTCAGCTTTTCCTTCGATTTGGTTCCCTTTACCGTGACCTTTTGCTTTACTACGTACGTAGCACATTGGTAAATCCATACGATCGCTTACCCATGCAGCGTGCGCAATACCAGCAGTTGCTGTTCCTGCAATAATTTCTACAGTTGGGAAGTGCTCTTTAATTAACTCTTCTAATCCAGCTGCAATCGCTTGACGTACTTTTGGATAAGATAAAGTTAAACGGTTATCACAATAAATTGGTGATTTCATACCTGAAGACCATGTGAATGGATCATTCGGTTGTAAAAATACTGCTCCAATTTCTAATAAATGCGATGCGATTTCTTTTTTCATACTGTTACACCTTCCCACTGTTGTTTTACTGTTTTATACGCTTCAAGCGGATTTTCTGCTTTTGTAATACTACGTCCAACTACGATGTAGCTTGAGCCAAGTTCCCTCGCACGTTTCGGTGTTGCTACGCGCACCTGGTCATTTACATCATCGCTTGCAAGACGAATCCCCGGTGTTACTGTTACAAATTCATTTCCGCATACTTCACGTAATTTTGGAACTTCAAGCGTTGAACAAACAACGCCATCAAGTCCACTTTCTTTCGTTAATTTTGCATAATGAGTAACCGCTTCTTCTAACGTTTTCTCAATGCCGATCTCTTTTTTCATCATAGCTTCCGAAGTGCTTGTTAGTTGTGTAACTGCAATACAAATCGGTCTCTCTTTTCCTTCTTGCTTACCTTCCTCTAATCCCTCAATCGCAGCTTTCATCATACTGCTTCCCCCAGCAGCATGAACATTTACCATATCAACATCTAGACTAGCTAGGCTACGCATAGCGCTTTTTACTGTATTCGGAATATCATGAAGTTTTAAATCTAGAAAAATCTTATGTCCTTTTTCTTTTAAGTACGTAATAATCGCAGGGCCTTCTTTGTAAAATAACTCCATACCAACTTTGACAAATAACTCTTCCCCTTCAAAGTGGCGCAAGAATTTTTCTACATCTTGTTTCCCTGGAAAATCTAATGCAACGATTAACGACTGTGACATGTTTGCTTCCAGCTCCTTCCTTGACATTCCGAAATGTGATCAAATCCTAATTCATCTAGTAATGCTGGTAACTCTTCAATAATTGTCGGACATACGAACGGATCAATAAAGTTCGCTGTACCTACTGCAACTGCGCTTGCGCCAGCATAGAAGAATTCAATTACATCTTCCGCTGTCTCAATACCACCCATTCCGATAATCGGAATGTTTACCGCTTGGCTTACTTCATGTACCATACGAATTGCTACTGGCTTAATCGCAGGACCTGATAATCCACCTGTACGGTTTGCTAAAATTGGTTTAGCTGTTTTTAAATCTAGACGCATACCAAGCAATGTATTAATCATCGTTAAACCATCTGCACCTGCATTTTCAATCGCTTTTGCAATTTCCACAATATTTGCCACGTTCGGTGACAACTTCACGTATACAGGTACTTCAGAAACCTCTTTTACTCGCTTCGTTAAATCAGCAGCAATTTCAGGATTTGTACCAAAGGCGATACCACCTGTTTTTACGTTCGGACAAGAAATATTTAATTCTAGTGCATGGACATTAGGCGCTTTAGAAATTTCTTTTGCAACCGCTACGTAATCCTCAGCTTGTGAGCCTGCAACGTTCGCAATGATTGGAAGATCAAATTGTTCTAACCATGGTAATTCAGAATTCATTACTTTTTCTAACCCTGGGTTTTGAAGTCCGATTGCATTTAACATACCGCCCGGTGTTTCAGCAACACGAGGCGTCGGATTTCCATAACGTGGTTGTTCTGTCGTCGCTTTAATCATGATTGATCCTAGTACACTTAAATCGTAAAACTGTGCATATTCACGACCAAACCCAAAGCATCCAGATGCCGGTATAATTGGATTTTTTAATGATAATCCCGGTAATTCAACTTGCAATCTGTTCATAGTACAACCTCCCCGATTGGAAATACTGGTCCGTCGCTACACACCTTCTTGTAAGAATGTCCACTTGGATCTTCTTGTAAGTGGCATACACATGCGAAACAAGCTCCAATACCACAGCCCATACGTTCTTCTAAAGAAATATAAGCTTTTTTCTCTTTGTAACGTCCTTCTAATGCACGAAGCATCGCTAACGGACCACATGAATAAAGAATATCAAAGTCAATTCCGTAATTATCAATTACATCTGTGACAAATCCTTTTGTACCGTGTGTACCGTCTACTGTCGCAACGTACGTATCACCAAGTTCTGCAAATTTCTCTTCATAGAAAACTACATCTTTCGTTTGAAAACCTAGGATGTGAATTACGCGTACCCCTTTTGCAACAAGGCGCTGTGATAATTCATAAAGTGGTGGTACACCAATTCCCCCGCCTACTAGTAAAGCTGTTTGACCAGCTTCTGCTTCTTCTACAGGAAAACCGTGTCCTAATGGTCCTAGTACGTCTACCAATTCACCTTGTTTTCTAGTTGCTAATGTTTTTGTCCCTTGTCCTTCCGCACGGTATAGCATTGTAAATTCGTTCTTCTCTTGATCTACATTACAAATACTAATTGGGCGGCGCAGCAGGGGCGCAATGCCCTCTGCTACCTTAATGTGTACAAACTGCCCTGGTTCGTTCATTTGCTGTACTAACGTTCCTTGAAGCACTAATTCGTAAATGTTTTTTGCGATTTCTTTTTGATTAACGACGATCATATTTTGCTTTTGCATCATGCATGTACCACCTCGTGACGCTTTGTTTGCGTAATTTCTTTCATTGAATGAGCTGAGAATGTCATAGATTCTAATACTCGTAAGATTGCTCTCGTTGTATCAAGTGATGTTAAGCAAGCTACACCATTTTCTACTGATTCACGGCGAATGCGGAAACCATCACGCGCTGGCTGTTTACCTTTTGTTAGCGTATTGATTACAAACTGTGCTTTTCCTTGACGGATAATATCTAGTAAGTTGTAGTCTTCAGAATCAATTTTGTTTACAACTTGTACTGGGATATTTTGCTCTGCTAACGATTGTGCTGTTCCAGCTGTTGCTAATAAGTTATAACCGATTTCGTGGAAACGTTTTGCAATTTCCATTGCCTCTTCTTTATCTTTATCTGCTACAGTAATGATTACTGATCCGTGGGTTGGGATGTTAATTCCAGAAGCAACTAATCCTTTGTATAATGCTTTTTCAAGCGTTAAGTCTTTACCCATTACTTCCCCTGTTGATTTCATTTCAGGTCCTAATGTTGTATCAACTGAGCGTAGTTTCGCGAATGAGAATACCGGAGCTTTTACATATACTTCTTTCTCTTCTGGATGATAACCAGTTCCGTATCCTTGCGCTACTAGATCTTGCCCTAAAATAACTTTCGTTGCAACGTTCGCCATTGGTACACCTGTAATTTTACTTAAGAATGGTACTGTACGGCTCGCACGTGGGTTTACTTCGATTACATACACTTGATCTTCGAATACTACAAACTGGATATTTAGTAATCCAACAATGTTTAATCCTTTTCCAAGTGCAATTGTATGTTCAATAATTTGTTCTTTTAATTTGTCAGATAAGCTTTGTGGTGGATATACTCCAATTGAGTCACCAGAGTGAACTCCAGCACGTTCAATATGTTCCATAATACCTGGAATGAATACATTCTCACCGTCTGAAATTGCATCTACTTCAATTTCTTTACCAACCATGTAACGGTCGATTAATACTGGGTGATCAGCGTGAACTTTAACTGCATTTTTCATGTAGTGCAACAGTTCTTCTTGACGATATACGATTTCCATCGCGCGTCCACCTAGTACGTAAGATGGTCTTACTAATACTGGGTAACCAATTTTGTCAGCGATTGCTACTGCTTGCTCTACAGTCGTTGCTGTTTTACCAACTGGTTGCGGGATACCAAGCTGTGTTAGCGCTGCTTCAAACTTATCACGATCTTCTGCGCGATCTAAATCTTCAAGTGATGTTCCTAAGATTTTCACACCGTGAGCTTCTAATTTAGCAGCTAAGTTAATTGCCGTTTGTCCACCGAACTGAACGATAACACCTTCTGGTTTTTCTAAATCGATAATGTGCATTACATCTTCAATCGTTAATGGTTCAAAGTATAATTTGTCAGAAATACTGAAGTCTGTTGAAACTGTTTCTGGGTTGTTATTAACAATGATTGCCTCATATCCAGCTTCTTTAATTGCCCATACTGAGTGAACTGTTGCATAGTCAAACTCAACACCTTGACCGATACGGATCGGACCAGACCCTAGAACTACTACACTCTTACGATCTGTTCTAACCGATTCATTCTCGTCACCATATGTGCTGTAGTAGTATGGTGTTGCAGATTCAAACTCTGCCGCACAAGTATCTACCATTTTATAAACCGGAGTTATGTTGCTTTCTTTACGCATATCGTAAATTTCACGCTCTGTTTTGTTCCAAGCATTAGCGATGTAATGGTCACTGAAGCCCATTTCTTTCGCAGTTTGTAGTACTTCCATATTTCCTACATTCGCTTTTACTTCGCGTTCCATGTTTACGATATTTTCTACTTTTTGTAAGAAGAAGAAGTCCATTTCACACCAATCGTTGATTTCTTCTTTCGTTACACCTTGACGAATTGCTTCTGCTACGATAAACAGTCGCTCATCATCAGCTTTTATAATACGTTTTTTCATTGTTTCTTTATCAAGTTCTTTTAAGTGGTCTAATTCTAGGTGATAAATACCTAGCTCTAAAGAACGAACCGCTTTTAATAATGATTCTTCTAAGTTACGTCCGATTGACATAACTTCACCAGTTGCTTTCATTTGCGTTCCAAGTGTTCTGTTCGCTGATTCAAACTTATCAAATGGCCAGCGTGGAATCTTTGAAACAACATAGTCTAATGCTGGTTCGAAACAAGCGTATGTTTTTTGTGTTACTGGATTTATAATTTCATCTAACGTTAAACCGACTGCAATTTTTGCCGCTAGCTTCGCAATTGGATATCCAGTTGCTTTAGATGCTAGTGCAGATGAACGACTTACACGCGGGTTTACTTCGATTACATAGTATTGGAAGCTATGTGGATCAAGTGCAAGCTGAACGTTACATCCACCTTCAATTCCTAATGCACGAATAATTCGTAATGAAGTGTTACGTAACATTTGGTATTCACGGTCACTTAATGTTTGGCTTGGTGCTACAACGATAGAATCACCTGTGTGAACTCCAACTGGATCGATATTTTCCATGTTACATACTACAATCGCGTTATCATTTGAATCACGCATTACTTCATATTCAATTTCCTTACAACCAGCAATACTTTTCTCTAATAAACATTGTGTTACCGGACTATGTTTTAATCCACCTGATACGATTTCAATTAGTTCTTCTTCATTACTACAGATTCCGCCACCTGTTCCACCCATTGTAAATGCAGGGCGAACAATAACTGGATATCCAATTTCTTTTACAAATTCTTGTGCTTCTTCTAGCGTATGAATAATTGTACTAGATGGAATTGGTTCATTTAATTCCTGCATTAATGTACGGAATAAATCACGATCTTCTGCTTGCTCAATTGCTGATAATTTTGTTCCTAAAATTTCAACTCCACACTCTTCAAGTATGCCTGATTTCGCAAGTTCAACAGCCATGTTTAAACCTGTTTGACCACCTAATGTTGGTAAGATTGCATCTGGACGTTCTTTACGAATGATACGGCTTACGAATTCTAGTGTTAATGGTTCTATATATACTTTATCTGCTGTTGCAGTATCTGTCATAATTGTTGCTGGGTTAGAGTTAACAAGGATTACTTTGTAACCTTCTTCTCTAAGAGATTGACAGGCTTGTGTACCAGAGTAGTCAAACTCCGCTGCTTGCCCAATTACAATTGGTCCCGATCCGATTACTAAAATTGTGTTAATGTCTAGGCGTTTTGGCATAACTCTTCCCCTTCTTTCTTGAAGTTTTCAATCATTGCTAAGAAATCTTCGAATAAATCGTTTGCATCTTCTGGTCCTGCTGAAGCTTCTGGATGATATTGAACTGTAAATGCTGGGAACTTCGTATGACGAAGACCTTCTACTGTTCCATCATTTAAAGCGACATGTGTAATTTCAAGTTCTGTATTTTTAACTGACTCTTCTTCTACTGCGTAACCATGGTTTTGAGATGTAATTGCTACTTTTCCAGTTGCAAGATGTTTTACTGGATGGTTTAAACCACGGTGACCGAATTTCAATTTACTTGTATTCGCACCAGATGCTAGCGCGAACAATTGATGTCCTAGGCAAATTCCGAATAAAGGAACTTTACCGATAATGTCTTTTAACATTTCAATTGCTTCTGGTACATCTTTTGGGTCCCCAGGTCCGTTACTTAACATAATTCCATCTGGGCTAAGTCGTAAAATCTCTTCTGCTGTTGTGTTGTAAGGAACTACAATTACATCACAGTCACGTTTATTTAATTCTCTTAAAATACCATGTTTCATACCGAAGTCTACAAGTACAACGCGATGTCCGCGGCCTGGGCTTGGGTATGGATCTTTCGTTGATACGCGTTTTACATGATCTGTAAATACTGTCGCTTTTAATTGGCTCACAATGTACTCTACATCTGCATCCATGTTACAAAGGCGTCCGCGTAATGTACCGTATTGACGAATTTTTCTCGTTAATTTTCTCGTATCAATCCCTGCTAATCCTGGGATGTTTCTTTCTTTTAAGTAGTCATTTAACGAAATTTCATTACGGAAGTTTGATGGATGATCACAAATTTCGTTTACGATTAAACCATTTACAGAAGGGTGAATCGATTCAAAATCGTCACGGTTGATGCCGTAGTTTCCGATTAATGGGTACGTGAATGTTACGATTTGACCGCAATATGATGGATCAGATAATGTTTCTTGATATCCAGTCATTCCTGTTGTAAATACAACCTCACCTGACTTTTCGATTTCTCCTCCGAAACCTTTTCCAATTAATACTGTTCCATCTTCTAAGATAAGTTGTCTTTTCATACTAATGCACTCTCCTTTTGCCATGCGATCTTACCACCAACGATTGTCATTACCGGCCATCCTTGGCACTTCCAACCTGCGAATGGTGTATTTTTTCCTTTTGATAAGAATGTTGTTGGATCAATCTCTTCTTCTTGTTCTAAATCAATGATTGTAATATCAGCTGTTCTACCTTCTTTCAGGCGACCTACTTCTAAGCCGAATGTATCAGCTGGCTTTTCTGTTAAGAATTGAATTAATTGTTCTAATGTAATAATTCCTTTTTTCACAAGGTTTGTGTATAAAAGCGGGAATGCTGTTTCAAAACCAGTAATTCCGAATGGTGCTCTTTCAATTCCTTGTGCTTTCTCTTCTGCTGTATGCGGTGCATGATCAGTTGCGATCATATCGATTGTTCCATCTAGTAAACCTTCAATTAGTGCTGCGTGATCTTCTTTTCCACGAAGCGGTGGGTTCATTTTAAAGTTAGGATCAGCTGATGGGATATCATCTTCACATAACACTAAGTGATGAGGTGTTACTTCTGCTGTTACTTTAATTCCAGCGCGTTTTGCATCACGAATTACGCGTACAGAGCCTTTCGTACTTACGTGACATACGTGATAGTGACAATCTGCCGCTTCAGCAAGCAATATATCCCTTGCAATATGTACAGATTCACATACTGATGGGATACCGTTTAATCCGTGTTTCTCAGAAAACTTCCCTTCATGTACACAACCTTTATTAATAAGAGTATTCTCTTCACAGTGTGCAACTACTGCCATATTTAATTTCGCTGCACGTTTCATAGCTGCTAACATCATGCTAGCATCTTGTACGCCTACACCGTCATCAGTGAAAGCAAATGCTCCAAGTTCTTTTAATGTTTCGAAATCTGTCATTTCAGAACCCGCTTGGCGTACTGTAATTGCTCCGTATGGTAGTACGTTGACATGCGCTTTCTCTTTAATACGATTTTGCAAGTCTTCCATATGTTCTCTGCAATCTGGTACTGGGCGTGTATTTGGCATTGCACAAATTGTAGTGAATCCACCTTTTGCCGCTGCTAGTGTACCTGTTTCAATTGTTTCTTTATGTTCACCACCTGGTTCACGAAGATGTACGTGTACATCTACTAATCCAGGTGCGATTAACTTTCCGTTCACATCGATTACTTCAGCATTATCTGCCGTAATATTTTCTGCTACCTTAGCGATTTTACCGTCTTGTACGAGAAGATCTGTTGCTACGATTTTTCCTTCTTCATTCATATAACGACCATTTTTAAACAAGTAATTCATGTTTCATTCCTCCTAATACATTTGGTAAGGCGCGTTTTAGTACAGCCATTCTTACGTAAACTCCATTTTCCATTTGTTTAAATATGCGTGACCGCTCACACTCAACAAGTTCACTTGCAATTTCAACATCACGGTTTACAGGAGCTGGATGCATAATAATGCTTCCTTCTTTCATACGCTTTTCTCTTTCCACTGTTAATCCGTGTTTCTCATGATACTCTTTCATAATGTCTGTTTCATAATGATCATGACGCTCATGTTGTACACGAAGTAACATCATTACATCCACTTCTGGAACAAGTTCATCTAATGGTTTGTATGTTCCAAATATGCTATCTTCATCTTTCCACTCTTCTGGACTTGCAAAGTAGATTGTTGCACCTAGTTTCGTTAATGCTTCTGCATTCGAACGCGCTACTCTGCTATGACGAACATCTCCTACTATCGCAATCTTTAATCCTTCAAATCTTCCAAACTCTTGTTTAATTGTAAGGAGATCGAGTAGGCACTGCGTTGGGTGGTTTCCACATCCATCTCCAGCATTTAAGATTGGGATATTCACCTGATCTTTTAGTTCATCGAAGTAGCGATCTTGCTCATGGCGGACGATTACCGCTTTTGTTCCGATTGATTCTAATGTTCTTATCGTATCGTATAATGTTTCTCCTTTTTGTACGCTAGATGCATCAGCTGAAAAGTTTAAAACATCAAGTCCTAATCTCTTCTCAGCAACCTCAAAGCTAAATCTCGTTCTCGTACTATTCTCAAAGAACAAGTTCGCAACAAAAGTTTGCTCTGTCGTTTTGCTTTCTTTTCCATTCGCAAAATCTTCTGCGTCTTTTAGGATTTCTGAAATTTCTACTTCCGATAATTCACTCATCGTTAACAAATGGCTCATCGTCATCCCTCATCTTTCTAATTTTTATGTTACCACTTTCGTATTTTTATAACAACCTTTGTATAAAAATACCCTAGTCGTGTGAGACTAGGGTGCAAGAAAGAAGCCACCCTTTTCGGTCTCACAGGACTGAATTAAAAGGTTATTATTATGAAGCAATTTGCTTAGATTGTTTTATTTGTTTCGTTTCTGGTAGTAGTAGATTTAATAGTACACCTACAATTGCTGCTAGTGCCATTCCTTCTACTTGGAACGATTCTCCTACGTGAAGTACCGCTCCGCCAATACCGATCACTAGTATCACTGATGCAATCATTAAGTTTCGTTTGTCACTTAGGTCTGTTTTATCATCTACCATCATGCGTAATCCGCTTGATGCGATTACACCGAATAGTAGGATTGATACACCACCCATAACCGGTGTTGGGATCGAATGAATCAGTGCAGAAATCTTACCGATAAACCCGAACATGATTGCAAACACTGCTGAACCGATGAATAAGTATACACTGTATGCTCTCGTAATTGCTAGCACACCGATGTTTTCACCATACGTCGTATTCGGCGGTCCACCGATTAGTGACGCGATTAATGTCGCTACCCCATCACCGAAGATTGAACGGTGTAAACCTGGTTTTTCAATTAAATCTCTTTTAATAACATTTCCAAGTACAATTTGATGTCCGATATGCTCTGAAATTGTTACTAGTGCAACTGGTACCATCAGGAGTACAATCTTCCACGAAAACTCCGGCGTATATGTTACAAATGGTACTGTGAAATCTGGTATAACAAACCATTTTGCCTCAGCTACCGGCTTTAAGTCTACTAGCCCTTGGAAGTAAGCGAAGATATATCCGCCGACAATCCCTAGTAACACTGGTATGATACTGAAAAACCCTCTCCCGAATATAGAGCAGATAATTGTAATTGCTAACGTTACTAACGCTACTGAAAAGTGTGTAAAGCTATATTTGCCATCCGCACCGTTCATCGCCATGTTAACTGCTGTATGTGCTAAAGCTAGACCGATTACCATTACTACTGGACCAACTACGATTGGCGGAAGTAATTTCATAATCCACTCTGATCCTGACTTCTTAATTCCGAGTGAGATTAAGATGTACACAAGTCCTGCTAGCAAACCACCGAGCATTGCTGCTCCAGGTCCACCTGCTGTTTTCGCTGTTATTATCGGTGCGATAAAGGCGAATGATGACCCTAGATAGGCAGGTACTTGACCTTTCGTTATAAGAAGAAACGCTAGCGTTCCTAATCCACTTGATATTAATGCTACTGACGGATTCAATCCTGTTAAAAACGGAACAAGCACTGTTGATCCAAACATCGCGAACAAATGTTGTATACTTAAAAATAACCATTTTCCCGGTTTTGGTACTTCATTAACGTCTAACACTGGCTTTTGTTCCATTGTTACATCCTCCTTCAGTTTCATTCTTTGCAATAAAAAAACTCTTTGTGCCTGTGCACAAAGAGTCCTACACTTTCGTATGCCAAATTTGACATATGAAAGCCAAGACCCTTTGGCAGCCTCACAGGACTACATTTAAAAGGGCTTTACTTATCGTATATGCTTACTCGATCTTGTTGATCTGTCTCTTGCAAATCAACTTCGATACGCTCTTCACTTGATGTTGGAATGTTCTTTCCTACATAATCAGCGCGAATTGGTAGTTCACGATGACCTCTATCAACAAGAACCGCCAGTTGGATTTGTGATGGTCTACCTAAATCCATAAGAGCATCCATTGCTGCTCGAACTGTTCTTCCTGTATATAATACATCATCTACAAGGATAACTTTTTTCTTCGTAATATCTACAGGGATATCAGAACCTTTTACAAGTGGTTCTTCATTTTTCGATTGTAGTGTTAGATCATCACGATATAACGTAATATCTAGCTCTCCAACTTCCATTTCTTTTCCTTCAATTTGACCAATTCGTTCTGCCAAACGTTGTGCAATAAAAATTCCACGAGTTTTAATTCCGACAAGAACACAATTATCGACACCTTTATTTCGTTCCACGATTTCATGACTAATTCGTGTTAAAGCGCGGCGAATCATTTGGTCATCTAAAACGACTGCTTTCTCTTGCATGCTCTACACCTCCAAGCTTTTTTCTTGCGTGAGAGTAATGGTATAAAAAAAGTCCTCTCAGCGTGTGCGAGAGGACTTTTGAAAAAAGGGTACAGCCATACCCTATGTATTTCAAACCGTTACCTTCTCAACCTCACGGGGCTGTGTTAAAGGATCATTATTTAACTGTTGTCAGTATCTCAGTTTTCTTATGATTTGTCAATACTATTTTCGTAAAATATTTAATGCATCTTCAAACACTTGTGGAATCGGTGCCTCAAACTGAATATACTCACCCGTGCGAGGATGGTCGAATCCTAAAATACCTGCGTGAAGTGCTTGTCCATTCATATCTAATGTTTTCTTTGGTCCATACTTTGGATCTCCCGCAAGTGGATAACCAATATATTTCATATGAACACGAATTTGGTGTGTACGTCCTGTTTCTAAGCGACATTCTACAAGTGTGAAATCTTTGAATCGCTCTAACACTTGGAAATGCGTAACAGCATGCTTACCATTTTCATCAACCGTCATACTTTGGCGCTCTTTCTTATCGCGAGCAATCGGAGCATCAATTGTTCCCTTATCGTGCGGAATAACACCGTGTACAATCGCTTTGTAACGTCTTGTTACTGTTTTTGCTACAAGTTGATTTACAAGTGATTCGTGTGCCATATCATTTTTAGCGACCATTAATAGGCCTGATGTATCTTTATCAATACGATGCACGATACCTGGACGCATTACACCGTTAATGCCTGATAAGTCTGTACAGTGGTGCATAAGACCGTTCACAAGCGTACCACTTGTATGACCTGGTGCTGGATGTACAACCATACCACGCGGCTTATTAACAACGAGTACATCTGCATCTTCATAATAAATTTCTAAGTTCATATCTTCTGCTTGAATATCTAACTCTTCCGGATCAGGAATCGTTACTGTGATTTCATCATTTTCTTTCACTTTATAATTTACTTTTACCGATTTCCCATTAACTGTTACAACATCATCTTTAATCCATTGTTGTACTTGTGAACGTGACCATTCACCGTTTATTTCTGCAACGAATTTATCAATTCGCTCGCTTTTTTGTTCTTCTGCAACTGTTACTTGTACTACTTCACTCATTCAATTACTCCTTCGTTTTCTTGCCTTCTAATAATGTTTGAATAATAATTAATACAACACCAATACATAATGCTGAATCAGCTATATTGAATACTGGATAGTTGTACGAAAAAATATACACGTGAATGAAATCCACTACTTCTTGTCTAAATACACGATCAATAAAGTTACCAATTGCCCCACCTAAAATTAGACCCAATGAAATTCCTAGAAGCTTATCTGTTTTTGCGTATTTTTTCATATACATTACGATAAATACTACAAAGACAACTGTAATAATGTAGAAAAACCACATTTTATTTTCTAAAATGCCCCAGGCAGCTCCTCTATTTCGATGTGATGTTATGTATAATACATTATCGATAATCGGAATGCTCGTACCCAATTCCATGTTCTTTACAATTAGCCATTTCGATATTTGATCGATGGCAATGACAAATAACGCTATTACATAATATATCATTTTCATTTCCCCCACAAAGACAGTGTACCTCAAAATTTTAGCATAGCTGCAACCTTTTCACAATGAACCTTTATAGAAGAATAAAATAAATTAAAAAAAGGTAATATAATATCGTTGTGCACATTCATACATTTACTTTTTCATAGAAAAATTCATGTATAGTACGGGCAGTCGGCATCGTCTTCATTTGTTTTACCGAAATTACTCTCCCTGTTTCTTCACAAATACCATACATATCTATTTCCATTTTGAATAATGCACGTTCTACATCTTTTAAATCCTCTTTTATATCATGTAATAACAGTTTTTTCTTTATCTCTTCCTTAATTTCATATCCAAGCTCTTCGCTAAACTCTGTATCATATTTGTGCATGACCTCTTTAGCTAGCCTCTCTTGTAACTCTTTTCGCATCAATTGCAATTCTTCTTTGATTTCCATATACATTTCATTCACGTGTACATTCCTCCCAACTGCAATGTACGATTAGTGTGTCCGAAATTTCTATGCTTACCTCACACACATTTTTCCTTCATAGGAAAGAGAGTGAAAGTTATTTCAATATATCGTCAATAATAAAAAACTGACTGCACTTACGCACAGTCAGTTTTTTATTATTTTACGTAGTTTTCTTTAACAAC
Source organism: Bacillus albus (assembly GCF_001884185.1). Taxonomy (GTDB): domain Bacteria; phylum Bacillota; class Bacilli; order Bacillales; family Bacillaceae_G; genus Bacillus_A; species Bacillus_A albus. The sequence continues at coordinate 100,133 of NZ_MAOE01000111.1, read as the reverse complement.
TGTTGCACAACGCTCACATAATGTTTCATGTTCAGCATCTTTACCAATTGTTTCTGAAACTACCCAACAACGTTCACATGTTTCACCAGTTGCTTGAGCAACAACAACCGCTGTATGCTCATACTTCGGTGCATCTGCTGGCGCTTCTTCCATCATGCCACCAAGTTTGTACTCAGAAACGATGAATAATTGCTTTAAGTCTTCGTTAATAGACTCTAACATAGCTTTCATTTCTGCAGTTGGATATAGTGTAATGCTTGCATTTAATGACTTACCGATTACTTTTTCATTACGAGCTACTTCTAACGCTTTTAATACGTCATCACGCAATGTCATAAATGCATCCCATTTTGTTTTTAATGCTTCCGCATCATCTAATTGTACAGCTTCTGGCATATCAGTTAATTGTACACTTTCTTCTGTTACACCTGGAATGTATGGCCATACTTCATCAGCTGTATGCGGTAAGATTGGTGTTACAAGTTTCGTCAATGCAACAAGAACATCATATAATACAGTTTGAATTGCACGACGATCTTCATGGTTTGCACCTTCAATGTATAAAATGTCTTTTGCAAAGTCTAAGTAGAATGAACTTAAATCAATTGTACAGAAGTTATGAATTGCATGATATACAGCAGCGAAGTCGTATGTCTCATATGCTTCTTTTACTTTTGTAATTAAGTCATTTAATTTCACTAACATGTAACGATCTACTTCACGAAGTTCAGCTACAGCTACTGTATTTTCACTTGGCTTAAAGTCGTTTAAGTTTCCTAATAAGAAACGGAATGTGTTACGGATTTTACGATATACTTCTGCTACTTGTTTTAAAATATCATCTGAAATACGCACGTCAGATTGATAGTCAACAGAAGATACCCATAAGCGTAAAATATCTCCGCCTAATTGATCCATAATTTTCTTCGGTACGACGATGTTTCCAATCGACTTACTCATTTTACGTCCTTCACCATCTAATACGAAACCATGGCTTAGTACGCCTTTATATGGAGCTTTACCTGTTACAGCAACTGCTGTTGATAATGAAGAGTTAAACCAACCACGATATTGGTCAGACCCTTCTAAATATAAATCAGCTGGACGTTGTAAATCATCGCGCTCTTCTAATACCGCTTGGTGAGAAGAACCTGAGTCGAACCATACATCCATGATATCTGTTTCTTTACGGAATTCACCATTTGGACTACCTGTATGTGTAAATCCTTCTGGCAATAGATCTTTCGCTTCACGTTCGAACCATACGTTTGAACCGTGCTCACGGAATAAGTCTGCTACGTGGTTAATTGTTTCATCTGTAATGATTGGATCGCCATTCTCTGCATAGAATACAGGGATTGGCACACCCCATGCACGCTGACGAGAAATACACCAGTCACCACGATCACGAACCATATTATGAAGACGAGTCTCTCCCCATGCTGGTACCCATTTTGTTTCCGCAACAGCTTCTAATAATTCTTTACGGAACGCTTCAATAGATGCAAACCACTGTGCTGTCGCACGGAAAATAATTGGCTTTTTCGTTCTCCAATCATGTGGGTATGAATGCGTAATGAATGTTAATTTCAGTAACGCGCCTACTTCTTCTAATTTTTCTGTAATTGGCTTGTTAGCTTTATCATAGAATAAGCCTTCAAATCCAGGTGCTTCATTTGTTAATACACCTTTATCATCAACTGGACAAAGTACTTCTAATCCATACTTTTTACCAACAACGAAGTCATCTTCCCCGTGTCCTGGTGCTGTATGAACACAACCTGTACCTGCATCTGTTGTTACGTGATCTCCTAGCATAACTAATGAATCACGATCGTAGAATGGATGTTTTGCAACTGTATACTCAAGTTCGCTACCTTTTACTGTTTTCACAACTTCAGCATTTTCCCACTCTAACGTTTTTGCAACTGTCTCAAATAGTTCAGAAGCAATAATATATTTTTCATCATTTACTTTTACAATAGCGTAATCAAGTTCTGGATGAACAGAAATACCTAAGTTTGCAGGTAACGTCCAAGGTGTTGTTGTCCAGATAATGTATTTCTCATCACCTTCTAATACGTTCTTTCCGTCTTTTACAGGGAACGCTACGTAAATAGATGCTGATTTTTTATCTTGATATTCAATTTCAGCTTCTGCTAAAGCTGATTCACTCGTTGGAGACCAGTAAACTGGTTTTTGTCCTTTATAGATATAACCTTTTTTCGCCATATCACCAAACACTTTAATTTGTTGTGCTTCATAAGCTGGCTCTAAAGTAATGTATGGGTTATCCCAATCAGCACGTACACCTAAACGCTTAAATTGTTCACGTTGACGTTCTACTTGTTCATATGCATACTCTGCACATAACTTACGGAACTCGGCAACTGTCATTTCTTTACGCTTTACACCTTTATTTGTTAAAGCTTGCTCAATTGGTAAACCGTGTGTATCCCAACCTGGCACATATGGTGCACAGTAACCAGTCATTGATTTATAACGAACGATAAAGTCTTTTAACACTTTATTTAATGCATGTCCCATATGAATGTCACCATTCGCATATGGAGGTCCATCATGCAGTACAAATAAAGGACGACCTTTCGTATGTTCTTGTACCTTTTCATAAATATTCATTTCAGCCCACTGTTCTTGCATTGCAGGCTCACGTTTTGGTAAATTCCCACGCATTGGGAACTCTGTTTTTGGCATTAGTAATGTATTTTTGTACTCCATGCTCAATTCCTCCTTACATGTATAAAAGAAATACTTAAAAAACGGAATAAAAAAGAGACCTTCTCATCCCAAAAAGGGACGAGAAAGTCTCCCGCGGTACCACCCTAGTAGATCCTATACATATGTATACAATCCTCTTTATATTCTTAACGCGAATATACGCCTACGCTTACTCTATTTGTTCAGCGAGGAACTCCAGGGTGATATTCCCATTATCTCCTTATCCTGAGCTTACACCATCCTCAGTTCGCTATATAAGGTATGAAAAAGGTACTTATCCCTATCTTCGTTTTTCTTAATAAATATGTTGTTTAAAATTATATGTAATAATGAGAAAAACGTCAAGCTTACACTGTTTCTTCTTTTTTCAACAGCTCGTCTACTTCGTCTTCTAACTCAATTAGTTTATCCCAATCATCGTTGTTTAACATTTCAAGCTGCGTTTCTAGTAACATACGGAAACGAGTACGGAATACTTTCGCTTGTTTCTTTAGCTCTTCAATATCAAAAGCAACTTTTCTTGATTTTACTAACGCTTCGTTAATAATACGGTCTGCATTCTTTTCAGCTTCACGTACAATTAATTTTGCTTCTTTTTGCGCATTACGTTTTACTTCTTCCGCTGCTTCTTGTGCAACGACGATAGATTTGTTTAACGTATCTTCAATATTAGAGAAATGATCTAACTTCCCTTCTAATTGCGCAACTTTTTCTTCTAAAGCTTTTTTCTCACGAATGACTAATTCATAATCTTTGATAATTTGATCAAGAAACTCATTTACTTGATCTTCATCATAGCCACGGAATCCGCGACCAAATTCTTTGTTATGAATGTCTAATGGTGTTAACGGCACAACGCCACCTCCAAGTAGTTATCTAAATTTCCTCTTTCAATTATATCTTTTCTTCGACAAAATAGGAGGATTTCCTTCTAAAAAACCAATCATTTTAGTATACCATACAAAATTCTCCATTTGTCGCGCTTTGTTCTACCTTCTACAGAAAACAGTTTACTTCGTCCATATCCTCTCACTGAAAAAACATCTCCTGGATAACATTCATAAGAGGTTTGCTCCACTGTTTTCCAATTCACTTTTACTAAACCATTTTTTATGAAAGGTTGTACTTTTTGTCTAGATATATGTAACATTTCTGCTAATATAACATCTAAACGAAGCGAAGAAACCGTTCCAGATTTCTCTTCCCACGTTTCTTGCATCTGTAGAATTTTTTCTCCTTGCACTGGCGATAAGGAAACCTTCACTTTCCCTATCGATTGTAAGTTCATCTCAATATAAGATACAACTTCTTTCGCAACTACAATTTGGGCACGATCTTCTTGAAGCAAAATATCACCACATTTTTCTCTCGTTAAACCAAGAGACATAAATGTACCTAATATTTGCCTATGCTCTAGCGTATAAAACTTAGAAGGATAGTCAATTTCCAATACTTCTACTTGAAATTCCTCTTCATTCACTACTAGATAGTCCGGATAAATGAGTGCTCTTTTACGCTCTGCATGAGGCGTTGCACCATCAAACTGTACAGCAACATCACCTTGCCCTATAACCATAGTGACAATTTGTTGTTGTCTTGGATCAAGGAAGTCTGTTAACTTCACTTGATGGTACTCCGCTACTCGCTTCCACTCTAACACCTTATCCACAAAGACCTCTTCATCAGGTCTGAAATGTTCATAGATGCTCATGTATTTAACCTCTTACTATAAGAAATAGGCGAATATACTTACTAAACCCTTCGTAGCAAGCTTTAACGTAAAAATCGCAACGAGTGGAGAGATATCAATCATACCAAGCGGCGGAATAAATCTGCGAAATGGTTCTAAATACGGTTCACAAATACGCGCAAGAACATCTCCGAAAGTTGATTCCTTAGCACCTGGGAACCATGATAGGAGGATGTAAATAATAAGTGCCCACGAGTAAATCTCGATAGCATAAACTAAAAGCCTTAAAACTGTTTCCATGGCGTATTACCACCTCTTTATATTTGTGTCTTCTTCTTCACCGAACAACTCTGAAATTGCACCAACAATATCTACATTTTCAGGCGTACACATAAATGTTTTCGGTCCTATTTTTTGAATGTCCCCGCCTATAGCGTATACAGTACCACTTAAAAAGTCAACGATACGTACAGCTTGATCAGTAGACATTCGTTGTAAATTAATTACAACAGCTCGTCTACCTTTTAAATGGTCCGCAATTCCTTGCGCTTCCGAATATGTGCGTGGTTCTAATAAAACAACTTTTGAAGATTGCTTTGCCGTTTCAATGCTCACAACATTTTGTTTCGGTTGTGCTTTTGGAAACGTAACATCTTGTTGTTCTGGCGGATCTTGCTGCTTCTTCATGTCTGTTTGCTCCTTTTCATAACTATATTGAGCTGCTTCTTTTTCTTCTGGTGTATCAAAAAAGAAGTATTTTACTTTTGACCAACTCATAATAAGATTCTCCTTCCTTTTACGCTTTTCCTACTAAAATCGTCCCCAAACGAATATATGTAGCGCCTTCTTCAATTGCAATCGTGTAATCATTAGACATTCCCATTGATAATTCTTTACATGGCGCATGCAATAATTCCAGCTTCTGCACCTCTGTTTGTAGCATACGTAACTCCTTAAAACAGCGTCTAATTTCTTCCCCTTCTTCTGTAAACGGAGCCATTGTCATCAGTCCCACGACTTCAATCTTATCCAATTCTTGCAAACTTTGAATAAAAGGAATGGTTTCATCTATTGCCAATCCTTGCTTTGATTCTTCAGATGATGTTTTCACTTGAATAAAACATTTCACTTTCTTATTCGCACGTTTTTGAATTTCTTTCGCAAGTGAAAGACGATCTAATGAATGTAAGTAATCAATTTCATTAATAATTTCTTTTACTTTTCTCGTTTGTAAAGATCCAATAAAATGCCAATTCACTTTTGAACCGAAATGTTCGTACTTCTGTAAGAAACCTTCATTTCTATTTTCACCTAAATCGATAATTCCAGCTTCAATTACTTCGTTTGTTTTTTCAATTCCTACCGTTTTTGTAACCGCAACAAGTTTAATATCTTGCAACGAACGTCCCGCTCGTGCACAAGATTCTTTAATAACTTCGTTTACAGTTGTTAAATTTTTTTGTACTGTCACTTGCTTTCTTCCTCCTTAAAACCTATGAAACTCAACATTCTTCCTGTCTTACCTTGATCACGGCGATGAGAGAAAAATAGTTGCTCTTCACAGCTTGTACAAAGAGATGACATTACAATATTCTCTTCTTTTATGCCTGCTTGTACACATAATATACGATTAATTTCTTTTAAATTAATTGCGTACTGCCCATCAGAAATTTTTTTATAAGGGACAGAACCGTTTACTACTTGCTCTGCTGCTGTTAACACTCGATCATCAACAACGTAACAACAAGATCCAATTGCTGGTCCGATTGCAACATGAATTTCATCGCTTGAAATGCCTTCTGCATTCCATTTTTGAATCATTTCCTTTGCAATCTCTTTTACAGTCCCTTTCCATCCAGCATGCGCAAGTCCTATCATACCATGTGATGGCGCATAAAAATAGAGTGGAACACAATCTGCGTAACAAGATGTTAGAAGAACATCATTATCAGTCGTATAAATGCCATCTGTTTTTGAAATGCCGTCTTCATATGAATAGACGCCACTTCCTTTTTCTTGTTGTCCTACTTTTTCAACATGATGATCATGAACTTGTTCAGAGCAAATCCAGTTTTCTAATGGTTTTTGTAACTTATTTGCTAAAATGCGTCTGTTTTCATGAACGTTCTCCACGATATCATTCACATGTAATCCTAAATTCATCGCATGAAAGGAGCCTGTACTTATCCCACCATCTTTTGTCGTAAATCCAGCAGTAATGTTTCCAAGTTCTTTCCACGCTTGTAAATACAGTATACCGTCCACATATTTAAATGGTTCTCTCATAACAAAGCGACCCCTTTTTAATTAAAATAGCATAAAAAAGCATGGTACTTCCTGTCTATTTTACCATACTTTTATTTTTTCATAATCCTAACAGAAAAAAAAGAGGAATTTGTAATATTCTTTATGAAATTGTCGGTGTTTGTATTGATTCTGTTACAGAATTAACAGTATTTACTCTAACAAGTATGACATCTTCCCCAATTTTCACAATTTCTTTCCAAGGAATTACAATTTCTACATCTTTCCCAAAGATCCCCAACATACGTGCCTGTTTGGAAATAATAATAGACCCAATCTTCCCTGTATTCATATCAATTTCAATATCTCCAATATTCCCAAGTCGTTTTCCATCTGAAACATTTATTATATCTTTCATCTGCAATTCCGAAATTCGTATCACTTTCATCCTCTCCCTTATATGTGACGAATTGAAAAAAGCTGTTTCTTAAATTAACAGGAAGTACCCTCTTACCAACCCCATATTATTTTCATTATATGAACTCCCTTTCCCTACTATGAGCACAAACAAACTATGTTACATATAAAAAGGTTTCACCATAAATGGTGAAACCTTATCCTTGAATCGTCTTATTCATTTGTTTAATAGCCGATTTCTCTAAACGTGACACTTGTGCTTGAGAAATCCCAATTTCTTCTGCAACTTCCATTTGTGTTTTTCCTTGGAAGAAACGTTTTCGAATAATCATTTTCTCACGATCATTTAAACGCTTCATTCCTTCTTTTAGTGCTAACTCTTCAACCCACTGCTCGTCCTTTTGTTTTTCATCACTTAACTGATCCATAACAAAGATAGGATCACCCCCATCGTTATAAATCGGCTCAAATAATGAAACTGGATCTTGAATTGCATCTAACGCGAAAACAATTTCTTCATGAGTTACTTCTAGCACTTTTGCAATATCCATCGCTGTTGGTTCTTTTGAATTTTCTGCAATCAACTTTTCTCTTACTTGTAACGCTTTATACGCAATATCTCGTAATGAGCGAGATACGCGAATCGGATTGTTATCACGCAAATATCTGCGTATTTCCCCAATAATCATCGGCACAGCATACGTTGAAAATTTTACATTTTGGCCTAAATCAAAGTTATCAATGGATTTCATAAGTCCGATACAACCAACTTGAAATAAATCGTCAACATATTCTCCTCTGTTATTAAATCTTTGGATGACGCTCAGTACAAGACGTAAGTTTCCATTCACTAATTTCTCTCTTGCGCTTATCTCTCCACTTTGCATTTCACGAAATAATTTACGCATTTCATCATTTTTTAGTACGGGAAGTTTAGCTGTATCAACACCGCAAATTTCTACTTTGTTTCTCGTCAAAGTGTTCCCTCCTATCGGGAGTTGCTGTACAGTGTAAAGTATTTCCTTTGAAGGGGATTTTATGCATGTGGTTTTTTCTTCATTTTTCATTTTAGTTGTCTTTCCTTATACAACTAAATAGAATAAGACCAGCCTTTATATAGGCTGGTCTTATTCTTTACACCATTTTATTAAATTCTTTTCGTAATCTTTTTATGATTCTTTTTTCTAAACGCGAAATGTACGACTGTGAAATCCCAAGCATATCCGCCACGTCTTTTTGTGTCTTTTCCTCTCCTCCAGCAAGCCCGAAGCGAAGTTCCATAATTTGTTTTTCACGATCATTTAATTGATGTAATGCTTTCATTAGAAGATGACGATCAACAGTGGCCTCTAAATCTTTTGTAATAATGTCATCGTCTGTACCTAATACATCTGATAACAAAAGTTCATTCCCGTCCCAATCGATATTAAGTGGTTCATCAAAAGAAACTTCTGAACGATTTTTATTATTCCGGCGCAAATGCATTAAAATTTCATTTTCTATACACCGTGAGGCGTATGTTGCTAATTTTATTTTCTTTTCTGGATTAAATGTATTCACCGCTTTAATAAGGCCGATTGTTCCAATACTAATCAAATCTTCAATATTTATTCCTGTATTTTCAAACTTTCTTGCTATATATACGACTAGCCGTAAGTTGCGTTCAATCAGTAACGATCTTGCTGCCTGATCTCCTTTTGGCAATTTATTTAAAAGAACTTCCTCTTCTTCTTTCGTTAACGGTGGTGGCAACGCTTCACTTCCACCAATGTAATAAATTTCATCGGTCTTAATTCCTAATTTCAGCAATACTTTATACCAAAGGTATACTAAATAAAATTTTAATTTCATCATATTATCCCGCCTCCCATTATTAAGCAATTACCATTTTTTGCGAAATTAACATTTTCGGATGCACAATACATTGATACTCTCCATTAGTTGACAACTGTTGTGTATTTAACCCAATCAATACTTTGCTGACCACAATAGAACTACCTTCATGATCAATGTGTACACTGTCTGGCTTAACGGCCCATAAAAATTGACTCTCTACTCCTACTGCTCGGAAAGGAATTAAGCGTAATTTTGTCGCCCACCCAGAATCATTTTCTGGTATTTGAGGAATCTCTGTTTTGGAATAAACTTGTTCTGTTAACCAAGCTGGCAAGCAATGTTCTAATGATGAAATATGCATTATCATAACGGGTGTTTTTGTTAAAGGATCGTAAAGTTGGTTCCCACTATCAATCAAACCTGTAAGTTCTAGTTCCTCTTCAGCTAATTGAATTTTCAACTTCACGATTTGATCATAGTGTATTTTTGTAACCTCTACGCTTTCAATACGCTTTTTAGAAAAATAATAGATTACTGGAAAACCAAAAACAACAAACAACCAGCTAATTGGATCACCGTAAGAAATAGATTGAGATTGCACCAATCCATTTACCATTTCATTCGTTTGCAAAAAGAAATGAGTGCCAATTAAGCCTCCGCCAACCATAAAGGTTACAAAATAAAAAGTAAAAACAGTTTGTGCATAATTTCTAAACGTTGTAAATCCAAATGCTGTATACACAATAAGTAACGAGTACAGTAGTTTCATAATCGGATGTGTCATCATAGAAGCAAAAGGAGTAAAGGCAAAAATAACAATGGTTGAACCTATAAATGCCCCTAACACAAGCCTCCATCTTTTGATCTTCTTTTTTAACACGGTGGCTGTTAATAAAAGTAAAAGAAAATCAATGCAGGCGTTTAACAACCAAACAACGTCGGCGTAAACAACCAAACAATTCACCTCTTTTTTTAAGTTGAGACTAGTATAATGCATATCCAATAGGAAAGTGTGTCAATTTGCGGAGGTGTTTTTTTGTTATTTTGTGCTTTCTAGACATAATCTGTCGGTAAAAAATAAAAGTATATGTTTCATAGAATACTATGCTTTTTTACTTACATATAAAGTGAAATGTATAAAGTGAAACTTTAATCAGTGGGGGGTCTTACTGCCCATTAAAGTGGGATAAAATAAAAAAAGACCTGCTTAGCAGATCTTTCTCCTGTATAAAGCAAAAAAGGAGCCTGAAAGCTCCTTTTCTTTTATCGTCTACGACGGTTACGTAAAAATGCTGGAATATCGATATCATCTGAATCTGAATGACGCTCATGTACAACCGGCTCTTCACGCTTCATTTCACGTTTTACTTCACGTTGTTTTGGAGGTTGAGCTACTGGCTGTTGCTGTTGTTGCGTGTGGTTCACATTCGGACGAATGATTGGTTTTGGTGGTTGAGTTGCAATGCTATCATCAAAACCAGTTGCAATTACAGTTACAACGATATCATCTTTTAATCCTTCGTTAATAACAGAACCGAAAATCATATTTACTTCTGGATCTGAAGCTGAAGCTACAATGTCTGCCGCTTCTTGTACTTCATATAAGCTTAAGTTAGCTCCACCCGTAATGTTCATGATAACACCTTGAGCTCCATCAATAGATGTTTCTAATAATGGACTAGAAATCGCTTTTTTCGCAGCTTCAGCAGCACGATTTTCTCCATTACCAGAACCAATACCCATTAAAGCAGAACCTCTATTAGACATAATTGTTTTTACGTCTGCGAAGTCTAAGTTAATTAAACCTGGTGTTGCAATTAAATCTGAAATACCTTGTACACCTTGACGTAATACGTTATCTGCTTCACGGAATGCTTCTAACATCGGCGTGTTTTTATCAACAATCTCTAATAAGCGATCGTTTGGAATTACAATAAGTGTATCTACATTTTCTTTAAATGCAGCAATACCAGATGCCGCTTGTGTTGCACGCTTACGTCCTTCAAATGTAAATGGACGTGTTACAACACCAACTGTTAATGCACCTAATTCTTTTGCAACTTGAGCAACAACTGGAGCTGCACCAGTTCCAGTTCCGCCGCCCATACCAGCAGTTACGAATACCATATCAGCACCACGAAGTGCTTCTTGGATCTGTTCTTTGCTTTCTTCTGCAGCTTTTTTCCCTACTTCAGGGTTTGCACCTGCACCAAGTCCACGTGTTAATTTTCCACCAATTTGCATTTTTGTTTCAGCTTTTGATAGATTTAATGCTTGTGCATCAGTATTTACAGCGATAAAGTCTACACCTTGTACACCGTGTTCAATCATACGGTTTACAGCATTGTTTCCGCCACCGCCGACACCGATAACTTTTATATTCGCTAATTGATCTTGAGTAGTATCAAACTCTAACATGTCGAAATCCCCCTAGAACCTCATTTTTCGTGTCCAATTTTAATCCCATAAATAACGGAATACACGTTTTACTTTTGACATCATACGTTCATCATTTTGATTATTATTGTTTTGATTACGAGTTTTTTGTTTAGCAGGTTGCTGTTGTACCGGCGTTGGAGCTGGTGCTGGTACTGGTTCAAAATGCTCTTGCTTTTCCTGCACATTTTTCCCTCGTAATTTAGCTTTTTGATAAGAATGTTTAATTAATCCCACTCCACTTGTATATTGTGGCTCACGCACACCAATATAATCAGGAGTTGCTATACGAACATTTTCATGTAAAATATCATATGCAAGATCAAGAACACCTGGCATAGAAGCAATTCCACCAGTTAGTACATAACCAGAAGCTACTTGCTTTACTCCTAACTTACGTACTTCATCTTGAACAAACATTAAAATTTCCTCTACACGAGCCTCTATTATATCCGATAATTCCAATTGAGAATATTGTTCTGTTTGATCGCTTCCCATAATAGGAACCGTAAACATCTCTTCTTCAGATGCTGTATCATAAAAAGCATGTCCATATTTCAACTTAATTTGATCTGCATTTTCTGTTGAAGTTTTCAACCCAATCGCAATATCCTTCGTTATATGGTCTCCACCTAATGGTAATACACTCGTCGCTTGTAACTCTCCATCTTTAAAAATAGATAAAGTTGTAGATCCTCCCCCCATATCAACAAGGGCTACTCCTCTATTTTTTTCATCTGAAGATATAGCAACTGTAGCAGCCGCTAAAGGCTGAAGGCAAATATCAACAATTTCAAGACCTGCTTTTTCTACACAACGAAGTAGGTTATGTAGTAAAGTTCTCGAGCCTGTAATAAGTGTACCTTCCATTTCTAATCTTACACCGATCATCCCTCGTGGATCGTTAATCTCGTCAAGACCGTCTACAATGAACTGTCGAGGTACCACATCAATAAACTCACGTTCTGGAGCAATTGACACAACTTGTGCTGCATCTAGAACGCGTAAGACATCTTCATTCCCGATTTCACGATCTTCATTTGAAACAGCGACTACTCCGTGACAAGGAAGTAGCTGTACCTGGTTTGCATTGACACCTACTACAACTTGCTCAATGTGGATTCCCACCATGCGCTCAGCTTGTTCAATTGCTTTTTTAATTGATCGAACAGTCTCATCTATATCAACTATCGATCCTTTCTTCAAACCATTTGATTTTACATTTCCAACACCAATTATGTTTAAGCTGTCATTAACCATTTCACCAATGATGACTTTAACATTGGATGTACCGATGTCAAGACTAACATATATTTCATTGCTGTTCATTCTTTGGCACCTCCTTCTTTATTTATACCATACAACTCAATATATGGAACAACAATCGCAACTTTACTATTTATAAGAAAAATATTCAACGTCTTTATACGTTTCCCTTTTTTAACCCTATATTTTTCTTATTTTTATTTAACATTCATTTAAGAATATCGCAGTAAACTGTGAATAACTGCTTATCTTGAAATAATTCTATTTCAAGTGTAAAGATTACCGCCAAGTATAAGTCTACACTAAGATGTACTCATAGAAAAGTGAAACTTGTACCAATCCTAGTATGAATCTAAGAATTTTTACATATTTTTCATCAAATAAACCATTCTTGTAAATTCCTATGCATCAAGTAGAACGTTCGTTTCGTTTTTTCTACAATAACGTAGTGAAAACTATCGTTCTATTCTTTTTTTTCTTCCGCTCCTATTTCTTTCGTATATGCCCCCACTTCTAAGTCAATTAATACCTTTTTACCTGGCTCAATTGTTTTTAATATAAGTGGATAAGCTTCCATACGTTTTGCGAAATTTTGAATCGTAGTACTCACTTCATACCCTTCATTCATATATAAAGTAAGGTGGTCCTCATTCGCATTTGTCGGCGAATAACGAATTTCAGAAATAGACCTCAAAATAGTTGGTGTTAATTTTTCAAGCTCAGCAATTAACTCCTTCATTTTCTCCTCTTTAAAAGGTTCAAAAATTGGCGCTGCAACAGGAAGTTTTCCATTCGGAAGTACATCAAGTGTTTTCCCGTTTTCTAATAACGGTTGTAATTTCCCATCTTTGTTTATATAACCAATCGTTAAATATTCTTCAATATGAACATCAATTTTATTTGGAAAACGTTTTTTTACATTTACGGCTTTAATTTCTTTTCGTTTCGTTAAGTTTTCTTCTGCTTTATGTGCTGTCACTCGGAAATAACTTGTATCATATGTCACACCTGATTCCTTCATTACTTGTTCATCTGTCATATAATGATTTCCAAACACACTTATCTTTTTTATATTGCTAAGCGGAGACCGAAAATAAATCAAAAAGAGCACTAATAAAAATAAAATTGATATGTATAAAATCAACCGATGATTAACATTTTTCTTGTTTTTTTTCTGTTGATTTTTTAACTTTGGTACACGATCCTGTAGTTTAATCACTTTACTATTTTTCATGTACGATCCCCCTACGTAACATAAAGAACGGCATGTTCCTCATGCCGTTCTTATCTTCTTATTATAACATAAATGATAATGAGCGGAACGAATAACCGTTATCTTCCAATGATTTCTACTTCTGTATGCATTTCTACACCAAATTTATCCTTGATTGTTTGTTTTATGAATGCAATTAAAGATAAGACATCTTGCGCACTGGCTTCCCCAGTATTAATAATAAAATTCCCATGCATTTCAGAAATTTGAGCTCCACCTATTTGATAACCACGAAGCCCCGCTTTTTCTATTAAATCTCCTGCAAAGTATGGAATTGGATTTCGGAACACACTTCCTGCACAAGGATGATTCCATGGCTGTGTTTCACGGCGGTAATCTTTATTCTTCTGCATGACACTTACAATTCTTTCACGCTCTCCTATCTGTAATTGAAACTCAGCTTCCAAAACAATACCAGGACGTTTCGTTTGCAATACAGATGTACGATAGGAAAACTCCAATTCTTCATGCGTTAACCAGTCAATTGTTCCATCTTCAAACAGAATAAGAGCTTTTGATACTATATTTGATATATCCGATTTATGTGCTCCTGCATTCATATACACTGCACCACCAACACTCCCTGGAATACCACTTGCAAACTCAAGACCGGCCAATCCTTGACGACTAAGTAAAGTTGATAATTTAATAAGGGGATACCCACCACCAACTCTTACTTTGTATTTTTCGACTTCTAAGTGGTCTAATCCTTCTCCTAAACGAATAACGACACCTTCTATACCTAAATCAGATACAAGAAGATTCGAACCGCGACCAATTACAGTCCACTTTGTTTTATACTTTTTGACTAACTGCAACGTTTTTTCAATACCGGCAACATGCTTTGGCACAATTAAAATATCAGCTGGTCCACCTATTTTCATAGTCGTATAACGAGCTAACGGTTCATCCACTAACACGCGACCAACATTTGCTTCTATAAGCTCATTTACTAATTGCTCCATAAACAATCTCCCCCATACTAAGTATCCTTATTACAGTAGTATGCAGGGCTTTCACCTAACGTTATTTTTTTACAAGTTTATTCATTACTTCATACAGCTTATTTGCTGCATCAGGAATACCTAATTGCCCAGCAGCAAGCTTCATATTTTGTAATGTTTGTGCATCTAATAAAATCTCATCAATGTCACGAATAAGCGTTTCTGCTGTTAAATCTTTTTCAAGCAACATTTTTGCTGCTCCTTTATCGACAACAGAACGTGCATTTTTTTCCTGATGGTTATTTGTTACATAAGGACTTGGAATTAATACACTCGGCTTACCTAACGCTGTTAATTCTGCAAGTGTTGTTGCCCCAGCTCTTGAAACAACAAGATCTACACCTGTAAGTACTTCTGGCATATTATGAATGAAAGGTTTAATAATAACATTACTCGGATTCCCTTTTTGCTTTACTGCTTCCATCACTTTGTCGTAATGAACTTCACCTGTTACATACAATATTTCGTAACTTTTATTTCCAAACTGCTCAATTGCCTCTATGAAAGCATCGTTAATCGGTCTAGCGCCACGGCTTCCACCAAAAATAAGTACGGATTTTTTAGGAAGAGATAAACCTACTGAACGTTTTCCCTTCATTCCATTTTGATCCATTACTTCTGATGCTCGTGGATTTCCTGTCATGACCACTTTTGATTGTGGAAAATGCTCTACAGCTGCATCAAAACAAACCGCAACTTTATCAACATAGCGGCTTAAAAACTTATTCGTTACACCAGGTACACTATTTTGTTCATGTACAATAGTTGGAATACCTAATTTTGCCGCAGCATATACAACAGGTCCACATACATATCCACCCGTTCCAATTACAATATCCGGATTAAAACGACGAATATATCGTTTACTATCTTGTACACCTTTTAGGAAACGCATCACTGTTTTCACGTTATCTAACGATATTTTACGTTTAAATCCACTTATAACAATAGATTGAAACGGTATACCTGCTTTTGGCACAATTGTGCTCTCTAATCCATTCTCCGTTCCAATATATAAAAACCTTGCTTCCGGATTTAATTTTTTTATTTCTCTTATTAAAGCAAGAGCCGGATAAATATGACCTCCAGTGCCCCCACCACTTACTAATACACGCACTACTAACTCCTCCGCTTCTCTGTTTCTAATTTCAGTCGTTATTCTATATACATATTGTTTCTTCGCACACATACGAAAAACCCTGTCTTATAAAACAGGGTTTAGTAGCGAGAATGGCGACTTATATTTAATAATACACCTACTGCCATTAACATTAATGTCAAACTTGATCCACCATAACTTAAAAACGGTAAAGTAATACCCGTAACAGGCATCAATCCTGTTACAACACCAACATTAATCATTACTTGAATCGCAATCATCGCCACAATACCTACTGCTAAAAACGTACCATATAAATCTGGCGCTCCTAAAGCTATACGAATCCCACGCCATAATAATAGACTAAATAATAATAACACAAATGAACCACCAATAAAACCTAATTCCTCGGATAAGATTGCAAATATAAAGTCTGTTTGCGGTTCAGGTAAATAAAGAAACTTTTGTCTACTTTGTCCAAGCCCAAGCCCGAATAATCCACCCGGTCCAATTGCGAGTAACGATTGAATAATTTGAAATCCACTCCCAAGCGGATCTGACCAGGGATCTAAATATGATGTTATACGTTTCATTCGATACGGTGCTGATGCAATTAACCCTACAAATCCTGCTACACCAATCAAACCAAACATTGCAAAGTGAAAGACCCTTGCTCCAGAGATAAATATCATAATGATACATGTCCCAACCATTACCGTTCCTGTCCCAAGATCTGGCTGTAACATAATCATTCCGAAAGCAAGAAATACAAAACTTAGAGCTGGTAGTAAACCACGTTTAAAAGAAGTAATTAATTTTTGTCGTTCCGCTAAAAATTTTGCTAAGAAAATAATCATCGCAAACTTCATAAATTCTGACGGTTGAATGGAAAATGCCCCGATTCCAATCCAACTTCTCGCTCCACCTCGAACAAGTCCTACTCCAGGAATAAGAACGAGAATAAGAAGAATGAAGCAAACTAGCAAAATTACTTTTGAGTACGTACGCCACACCCAATAATCAATTTTCATAATAAAAAACATAGCCACTACACCAAGACCTGCAAATAGCAATTGCCTTTTTGCAAAAAAGAATGAGTCCCCCATTTTATAAGAGGCCCAAACCGCACTCGCACTATACACCATAACCATTCCGATTGTTAACAACGCAAGTGTAACGATGATGAGAATAAAATCAGGCGTTTTCTTCATTACCCATAAACACCACCTCTTTAGGCAGAAACTTTTGCCCTATGTAACAAAACATCAGTAGGTGTTAGCCTACTGATGTTTTGATTTACTTTATATAAGTTTATGCACAGCTTGTATAAAAATGTCTCCTCTTTCTTCAAATGTTTTAAATTGATCCCAGCTTGCACACGCTGGAGAAAGAAGAATTACATCACCATCTGTAGAATGAGCGTAAGCTTTCACTACCGCTTCCTCTAAAGTATCGACACTTTCAATTGTATCTAATCCCGCTTTTTCTGCAGCTCTTACTAATTTGGGAGCTGTTTGTCCAAATGTTACAATTGCTTTTACATTTTTGAAATATGGAATTAAATCATCAAATTCATTTCCACGATCCAGCCCACCTGCTAATAACACAATCGGTTGTGTAAACGCTGATAAAGCTTTCTCAGTCGCTAACATATTCGTTGCTTTTGAGTCATTATAAACCTTACGGTTGTTAATAGTTGTTACATATTCTAGACGATGTTTAACACCTGTAAATCGTTTTAACACCGCCGTAATCGCTTCATTAGAAACACCCAATAATTTTGCGATACTCATCGCTGCTAAAATATTTTCTAAATTATGTTGACCAGGTAAAACGATATCGCCTACTTCAACAACTTTTTCACCTTTAAAATAAAGAACATTATCTTTTATACACGCGCCATCTTCAATTTCTTTCGTTGTTGAAAATAGTACTTTTTGCCCTTTACTATAAGCAGATAAAGCCATCACATCTGTATCATCTGCATTTATTACACTATAGTCATTTTCTGTTTGGTTTTTAAAAATATTTGCTTTCGCTAAACCGTATTCTTTCTTCGTCCCATGATAATCTAAGTGGGCCTCAAATAAATTTAAAAACGCAGCAATTTTAGGTTGGAACAATTCTACTCCCATCAATTGGAACGATGAAAGTTCTGTAACTACAACTTCATTTTCTTTTGCATCCTGTGCTACTTCACATGCTACAGTTCCAATGTTTCCTGCAATTACAGGATGCTTTTGTCCTTCTTTTAGCATTTCAAATGTAAGCATTGTCGTCGTCGTTTTACCGTTAGAACCCGTAATCCCAACAAATGGCGCTTCTGAAATACGATATGCTAATTCAACTTCCGTAACAATCGGAATTTGTTTTTCTTTCGCAGCAACTAATATTGGATTAGAATACGGGATTCCTGGATTTTTTACCACAAGAGAAATATTTCTCTCTAACAATTCTAAAGGATGACCACCACATACAACGTCCATTCCTTTTGCTTGTAATTCTGCAGCAAGTACATTATCTGCTAAAGGCTTTCCGTCATTTACAATAACATTTGCCCCTAATTTTTGTAACAACGTAGCTGCTGCATAACCACTTTTTGCAATGCCTAATACAAGAATATTTTTATTTTGAAATTCAGTTACAATTTTCAATTACATCCACACCCCGATATAAATTCCTAACACAGCTAATAAAAATCCTACAGACCAAAACGTCACAACAACACGCCATTCTGACCAACCACATAATTCATAATGATGGTGTAATGGACTCATTTTAAAGACACGTTTTCCTGTTGTTTTAAATGAAATAACTTGAATAATAACAGATAAAGTTTCCATTACGAATACTCCGCCAATGATTACTAATAGCAATTCTTGCTTTAATAAAATTGCTACAGCTGCAATGGCTCCACCTAAAGCTAAAGAACCTGTGTCCCCCATAAATACTTTCGCTGGATTCGCATTGAATACTAAAAATCCAAGTACAGCTCCTACAACCGCCATACAGAATATCGCTACTCCAAATTGCTCTTGTGCTACAGCAATAATACTAAACGCTCCAAATGCAATAGCAGCTGTTCCTGATAATAAACCATCTAAACCGTCAGTTAAGTTAACTGCATTTGATCCACCAATAAGCATAAATAGTACAAGTACAAAATATGCCCAACCTAATTCAAACTTAACATCTGTTCCCGGAATCATGATGTATGTGTGGAACGCTTGCCCTTTTCCAATTAAAAAGAACGCAATAGCAATAACAAGCTGACCTACTAATTTTTGTTTTGATGTTAAACCAAGATTTCTCTTCTTAACTACCTTTATGTAGTCATCTAAAAATCCAATCAATCCGTAACCAAACGTCACTAATAGTAATAACGAAACCTCTGCACCTAAATGATTAAACTTAATAGCCATAATAAGTGAAGTGACCATCATAGATACGTATATGACGATACCACCCATTGTCGGTGTCCCTGATTTTTTTTGATGTGACTTTGGTCCCTCATCACGAATACTCTGTCCGAACTTTAATTTTCTTAAAAATGGAATAAACAATGGCGAAAGGGCAACAGAAATTAAGAATGCTACCCCAGCCGTTACTAATAAACCTTGCTCAAGCACATGTAGTCCTCCTCTCACGTTGTTACTCTTCGTTGTTTAAACGCTCTGTAATTGCTTCTTTAGCGACTTCACGATCGTCAAAATGATGAACGTCTTTACCAATAATTTGATACGTTTCATGACCCTTACCAGCAATAATGATGATATCTTCAGCTTTCGCGTTAGCAATTGCATGATATATCGCTTCTTTTCTATCAATAATTACTTCATAATTATTCCCATTTGCGCCCTGTACCATATCATCTAATATAGCTCCTGGTTCTTCACTTCTTGGATTATCTGACGTATAAATTGCGTGAGTCGCATATTTTGTTGCAACACTTGCCATGATCGGTCTCTTCGTTCGATCTCTATCGCCGCCACAACCGACGATACAATATACATCACCTTTTGCAAATTGCTTTGCTGTTTTTAATACATTCTCCAAACTATCTGGTGTATGAGCATAGTCAACAATAACTGTATAATTCTGTCCACCATCAACCACTTCAAAACGTCCTGGAACTCCAGCTAGTTTCTTTATCACATCAAGGATTGTTTCTAAACTTACACCAGAAACAAGTCCTGCCGCTGTTGCCGCTAGTACGTTATATACATTAAATTTCCCAATCAATTTCATCGTAACATTTACACTTTCATACGGTGTTACAAGCGTAAATGTAGTTCCACCACTCGTCATAACGATATCTTTGGCCATAATATCACTTGTTGTATCAATTCCATATGTTACAACAGTTGCTGCAGTACTTCTCATATATTCCTCTGTTACAGCATCATCGTTATTCAGTACCGCGTACTTTTCACGATTATGATTATAACTATTGCCAAGTTGTGCAAATAACAACCCTTTTGCATGTTTATATTCTTCCATCGTATTATGATAGTCTAAATGATCTTGTGTTAAATTTGTAAACACTGCTACATCGTAATCACATCCGTGTACACGACCAAGATCTAAAGCATGTGACGAAACTTCCATTACTGTGCTATCCACACCGTATTCAACCATTTTTGAAAATGTTTGTTGAAGTGTTAGTGCATCTGGCGTTGTATTTTTCACCTCAAATGTTTCATCACCGATTTTCATATTAATCGTTCCAATTAGCCCCGTTTTATGACCATGTGCGCGCATAATTTCATCCATAATATGCGATGTTGTTGTCTTTCCATTTGTACCTGTAATTCCGATTAAATGTAACTTGTGTGTTGGTTGACCATAAAAATAATCAGCTAAAACCGCTAACGAACGAAAAGTGTTTTTCACAAGTACAACTGGAACGTCAACATCAATTGGTCTTTCCGCAACAATAGCAGCCGCTCCTTGTGCCGCTGCTTGCTTAGCAAAATCATGGCTATCAACCGTATACCCTTTCATACATACAAATAAGCTTCCCTCTTTCACTTTACGTGAATCAGCTTCTATAGATGTGATTTCTGGATTTTCTTTTGGAACAACTGGAAAATCATGCAAACATGATAAAAGTGTATGCAACTTCATTTCACTAAACCCTCTCTACATTGTGTATTTATCTCTTTTTTAATAAGCAACACGTTACCTCCTAATTATGTAAAATAGGAGGTACGTGCTACTGTGTCTAATAAATAGACTTATTTATAATTGAAACTTTTACGGTCTCAAATTAAGTAACTCTTCTATAGAGAACTCACTTCCACCAATTGTACCATAAAACGTACTAGGTTACCTTTAATTCCCGAAGTAAATTCTAATTTTTGAGCCTTCTTTCACTTTAGCTCCTGCTTCTGGGGACTGTTTAATGACTTTCTCTCCGTCTCCACTTATATCAAGCTTCAAATCGACGAGCTGCGTCTGTAAGTCTTTCTTTTTCATACCAATTAAATTCGGAACTTCCACAGTTGGTATATCGCCCCATTTATATTCTCTCTCAACTTGTTCTGTTCTAGGTTTCACTCCCATAACAGGAAGTGCATCCCGAAGAATATTTCCAACAATTGGAGCTGCTACTACTCCACCAAATTGCGTTACACCTTTCGGATTATCAACAGCAACATAAACAACAATTTCCGGATCATCTGCTGGAGCAAAACCGATAAAAGATACAATATAATTATTCTCTAAATATTTACCATCTTTCACTTTTTGAGCCGTACCTGTTTTTCCACCTACACGATACCCATCAATGAAAGCACCTTTACCAGATCCTTTTGCTACAACATTTTCTAATGCATACCGAACTTTTTCTGAAGTTTCCTTGGAAATAACTTTTCTTTTTTCTACAGGTGTCTTTTTGCTTACAACTTGATTGTTTTTCGGATCAATAAATTCTTTAGCTATATACGGTTGATACAAAGTTCCACCATTTACAGCCGCTGCTACTGCCGCTACTTGTTGGATTGGCGTAACAGAAACACCTTGACCGAATGAAGTTGTTGCTTGCTCAACTGGACCAACTTTATCTAAATTAAATAAAATCCCACTACCTTCACCTTGCAGATCAATTCCAGTCTTCTGTCCAAAGCCGAAATTACGAATGTATTTAAACAATCGGTCTTTACCAAGGCGATCACCTAGTTCAATAAATCCTGGGTTACAAGAGTTTTGAACTACTTCTAAAAACGTTTGGCTACCGTGGCCTCCTGCTTTCCAGCATTTCAATCTTGCTCCACCAACTTCAGCTGCTCCATCATCATAAAACGTATCTTTCTCTAAGTCTACTAAATTTTCATTCAAAGCTGCAGCTAACGTAATGATCTTAAATGTTGAACCAGGCTCATACGTACTCCATACTGGTAAATTTCTATTGTACACTTCTGGAGAAACACTTTGAAAATCTGCCGGATCAAAACTTGGCCGACTCGACATACCTAAAATTTCACCATTTTTCGGATTCATCGCAATCGCAATCATACCATCTGGATTATATGTCGACTCTGCAATATTCATTTCTCTTTCCATAATTCTATTAATACGTGCATCAATTGTTAAACCTAAATTCAAACCAGCTTCTGGTTTTTTGAAGTCATCACCAACATTAGGCATCCTTTGTCCTTTTGCATCTGCAAAAAAACGCACATGGCCTTCATCACCATTTAGCTCTTTATCATAATATTTTTCTAGCCCCATAAGACCTTGGTTATCACTACCAGCAAACCCTAATACGTGCGATAAAAAGTTGCCAAATGGATAGTACCTGATAGAGTCTTCTGCGATATAAACACCTTTCAAACTTAATCCTCGTACCTCTTTCGCTTTATCATGCGATATTTTCCTTCCGCCTTTATCTAACCTTACAATTGATTCTTTTTTTGTAATTCTCTTGTAAATCTCATCTTTTTCCACACCTAATACTGCAGCTAACTTCTCTGCAGTCTCTGCTGGTTTTTCAATTTGCCTCGGTACAACAAAGACAGTTGGAGCACTTTTATTCGTAGCAAGTTCCACACCATTTCGGTCTAAAATCTTCCCACGTTCAGGTTCAAAAGTGATATTACGACTCCATGAATCTTTCGCACGATCCGTTAACATATTCCCAAGAAAAAATTGCACATATCCAAGACGAATATCGATGATAGTGAAAATAAGTATACCTGATATGAGTATAAAAATAAGTCTTTTTCTAACTGTTACATTTGATACACGCATATTGGAACAAGCCTCCCTTACGCCTAGCTTGTTCCAATATATGCTTGTACTTATTTAATTAGAACTTGGCTTTTCTGCTTCTTGTTGTGGTTCAAGTGGCGGTACAAGTGTTACACCTAACTCTGTACCAGGTTGCAACAATGTTCCTTCTGGCACACTTTGTTCAGTTACGTATCCTGTACCATTAGGTTTTAGGTTAAGCTTTAATGTTTTTGCTAAATTCATAACATCGCGAAGCGCCCAACCTTGTATATTTGGCATTGTAGGTTTATCCCCCACTAAGAAGACTCGGTCACCCTTCAATGTTTGTTCAGTCGCTTTCGGTACTTGTTGCTGTACTTTCCCTTCACCTAATACGATTGGACGAAGTTTTGCTTTATCAATAGCTTTTTTCGCTTCTTCCATCGTTTTTCCGGTTACATCTGGAACAGCAGTTTGCTGCTCTTTCACATATTTCTTCGGATCTTTCACTTCATTAGGCTTAATCTTTAAATACTCTAAACTATTCTTCGTTACATATTTAAAAATATCAGCTAAAGGTTGCGCGCCGCTCTCATCATCTTTCAATTTTGGCTGTTTAACAGCTAGATACACAACAAGTTGCGGATCGTCCATAGGTGCCATACCTAAGAACGAGAATATATAATTCTCTCTTCCCGTCATATAGCCACCTTTTCCATCCGGAATTTGCGCTGTTCCTGTTTTACCACCAACTGAATATCCATCGACTTTATAAGCAGTTCCTGTTCCTTTCGGTGATGTAACAACGCGTTCTAATAACTGTCTTACTTGCGCTGCTGTCTCTTTTGTAACCGGTTTGCCCACTTCTTCTGGCTTATGTTCTAATTTTACTTCCCCTGTTATCGGATCTACAATTTTATCAATTGTATAAGGCTTCATCATTTTCCCATCGTTCGCAATAGCAGTTGCAGCTTGCACAAGCTGAATTGGCGTTACAGTAGAACCTTGTCCAAAAGCTGTTGTTACTTGCTGTATTTGCTGATCAAATATAATTGTATTTGACCCTTCACCAGGTAAATCAATGTTCGTTTTTTCATCTAATCCAAAACTATGAATATATTTTCGGAAACGTTCTGGGCCAAGTTTTTGATCCCCTAAAATCGCAAACGCTACGTTGGAAGAACGCTCTACCCCTTCATCGAACGTGATAGATCCCCATCCAGCACCGCCGTTATGATCTTTTATTTTTCTGTTTCCGACTTGATATGTACCAGACTGATAATAATCTTGTCCCTTATACACACCTTCATTAATAGCTGCTGCTAGCGTGAATATTTTCATTGTTGATCCAGGTTCAAATGCATTTGCAATTGCATCATTATAAAAATACTTATTAATCTCTTGGTTCGGATCATAACTAGGCTTACTAGACATCCCTAATATTTTCCCTGTTTTTGGATCCGCAACAATTCCTATTAAGCTTTCTGGTTCATAATGTTTACTCGCTTCTTTCATTGCGTCTTCTAAATAACTTTGAATACGCTGGTCAAGCGTTAAATATACATTATCTCCATTTTTAGGTGCCTCTACATTCACTTTCCCACCGTCAAGAGACACTCCTTTACGATCGCCTGTATAAGCTACTTTTCCGTTAGAAGCTCCTAAATACTTATCCAAACTCTGTTCTAAACCAAATCGCCCTATAGCAATCCCCTTATCATCAGGTCTCGCATGACCTACGACATAAGATGCGAAATCACCGTTTGGATATACTCTTGCATTTTCAGTAATAAAAGATATACCTGGCAATTTTAAAGCTTCTATTTGATCTTTCTGTTCTTTCGTCAAGCCCTTACCTAATTTCCCAAATTCCACTTGACTTCTACCTTCTTTATTTAACGTGGCTAAAATCTTCTCTTCATCTGTTCCGAGTACTCCCGCAATTTTTTTTGCAGTATCCTCTTTATTTTCAACCGGCTTCGCACCTTTTAATTCCGCTACAAGTTTATAAGAGTTTGCATCTTGCGCTAATACATGGCCGTTTTGATCATAAATCGTCCCGCGATTCGCTTCCAGAACTCCTGTTTTACCATGTTTTTGCTGAGCGAGTTTATCCAAATCTTGATTATGCACTGTTCCTGTTGCTTGTATGTAAAAAAATCGGGCTAATAACAGCAAAAAGAGCAGGAGGAATAAAATCATAAAGTACCCTGCTCCCTTATTGGTATGAAATTTAGTCATAGTTCTCTTCATTTTCCCTTCACACCTATTGCCTTATTTGAGGCCTTTCACATTATTCGCATTAATTTCTAGCCCGTGTTTTTTTGCAACTTCAGAGATGCGTTCATAACGACTTAACTTCTCTACTTCAGCTTGTAATTCTTGATTTTCTTTTTGCTGCTGTACAATTTTTTGTTCTATTGTCGCAGCTTCTACATTAACTTGATAAAGACCTGCTTTATTTCCAATAAACGCTACACAGGCATACAATAAAAAGCCAATAAACGCTACATACAACAGTTTTTCGATTCTTGTAATCTTCGCTTTAGCTTTTGGCTGAACCATCTGCTGTGGAGGCGTTTGAATCTGAACCTCTTCTTGCGCTTGTTGTTTGTACTTTACAGCTAAGTTACTCATACCTCTCTCCCCTTTTTATCTTTTTTCAGCGATTCTCAATTTCGCAGAACGCGCTCGATTATTTTCTTCTAACTCAATATCAGAAGGTAAAATCGGTTTTCTCGTAATAAGCTTTAGTTTCGGCTTAAATTCATCAGGAATAATTGGTAATCCTGGTGGCAATTGTGGCGTTGTACTATTTCGCTTAAACGTCGTTTTACAAATACGGTCTTCTAAAGAATGGAATGTTATAACACTAACTCTTCCGCCTGGCTTGACCATCTCAATTGCAGATTCCAGCGCTTCTTCAAATACTTTCAATTCATCATTTACTGCAATACGGATTGCTTGGAACACTCGCTTCGCAGGATGTCCACCCGTTCTACGAGCAGGAGCTGGAATCCCCTCTTTAATTAGCTCTACTAATTCTGCTGTTGTTTCAATAGCTTTATTCTCACGATACGCTTCAATTTTTCTTGCTATTTGTTTTGAAAATTTCTCTTCACCATACTGGAAGAAAATTCTTACAAGTTGTTCATATGACCAGCTATTTACAACATCATATGCTGTTAACGAGGCATCCTGATCCATTCGCATATCTAACGGTGCATCATGATGATAACTAAAACCACGCTCTGGTGTATCTAATTGCGGGGATGAAACACCTAAATCAAATAAAATACCATCTACTTCTGTTATACCTAATTCCTGTAGTTTTTCAGATAAATAACGGAAATTACTCTTTACTGTTATGAATTGCTCACCGTATGAAGAGAATTTTTCTTTCGCATTTTGAATCGCTATCTCATCTTGATCAAACGCGATTAATCTTCCGCCTTCAGTTAGTTGGGATAATAAATAAGAACTATGTCCTCCTCCCCCCAGTGTACAATCTACATATGTACCATCTGGCTTTATATCTAAGCCGTCTACTGTTTCCTTCAAAAGCACTGTTACGTGTTTAAACATTGTTGCACCTACTCTTTTTCCAATTAATTATGTTGAATGTATCTCCTCCTCTAAACGCATAATTCACGATTAGAAAACGAAATACTATGAAAGAACGACTCATTTAACTTGCTTACAAAGGCAGCATACTATACAAATCGCTATTTTCTTTTATTATATACTAAATTTTATCATCTTTTGCGGGAATTTAAACAAAAAACTGTCGAAAAAGATAATAATACGTTTACATTTTGTGCTATTTTGTCATATATTTAAGTATCCTGCATAATTACGATATTCACTATTTTAAAATTGATAATTCAGAAAAATTTCACTTCACAGTAAATTCAACGAGATAAAAATAAAATCCTGCTCCTAAGAGCAAGATTCTATAGTTTTATAACATGATGTTTTCCGTTCCAAGAAAATGATTTTTCCATTACACGATCAACGAAGTCTAAACCGTACTGATTTAAATAGTAACATACATTCCACACACGCTCTTGCGGTGCTCCTGATGGGCGGAGTGCAAATTGTATGCGACGGAATTTATTTAGTTGCACTTCATGTTTTTTCTCAACATTTCTTTTCAACATTCTTTCCAGTAATTCAATTTGTTCATTAATTTTGAATTCATTTTTCCCTGCAAATGCACTTAACCCAGGATCTATTTTCTTCACAAATTGTTGTAATGACGTATGAATATTAAGTATTTCTTTTTTCGCCTCTATAAATCGGTCATCTATCGGTTCCTCTATTTGATTAGACAACCAATTATCACGCAACTTCTCTACGTTATTTAAAAACGGATCACTCTCTTGCAATTGTAAATCATGCAAATCTGTCGCTATATCCCTCTCTATATAAGTGATTGTAATACGCGGAACGACAGGCGGCATTCGGAAACCAATAGTATGGAAGACTTGTTGTAATTCACTCCAGTAAGCTAATTCTCCTGGACCTCCAATAAACGCCAATGTAGGAAAGACATACTCTTGCATAAGAGGGCGCGTTACAACATTATTACTAAAGCGCTCCGGGCTTCTTTCCATCTCATCAATCAATTCCTCATATGAAAAGGAATACGCGCCATCCTTCCCAACAAATTTGCCTTGATTGTCTTCAAGCAACACTCGCTCATTATCAATTTCCATAAATATATGTACTGCATTAGACTTCGTTTCAATAATTGGTTTATATCCTAATTCTTTAATTACTTCCTGTTGGTTATGAAGCCCCTCTTGTACGTCTTTATACTTTCCTACAATTTGTTTAAAAAATGGAACTTCTAATTTTCTTAATTCAGGATGATGCGAATCGACAAGAATTAAACCAGAATCCACGAACATTTTCATAATAAGACGGCCAAAGAAATCTACATACGTATTTGATTTCTCCAAAGAATCATCAATAAATTGAAGTACATCCTTTGTAAAATTCGTTTCAGGGTATGTTTTAAAAATTTCTTCAATCCACTTTCTACAGTCTTCCAAAGAAAGCTCGGACTCTGAAGCACTCGCCTTTTTCGGATTACGATCATGAAAAATAGTCTTTTTTATTTTTTTATTCTTCGTTATAAAAGTATGATTAATTTCATCCATATCATGGTCTTCACCAGCAATCCAGAAAACAGGAACGACTTTAACACCTAAACTTTCTTCCTTTTCCTTCGCAAGCTGTAAAACTGAAATAATTTTATGAATCGTGTAAAGCGGCCCTGTTAATAACCCAGCTTGTTGCCCAGCTATTACAACATATGTATTTTCATCTCCAAGCGATTTTACATTTTGAATTGTAGCTTCTCCCGCTTGTAATTTTGTATTATATTCTAATAAATGCGCTACTAAATCTTGGCGGAAAAACTCCCTCTCACGCAAATCTTGTACACGCTGTTTAAAAGCATCTTCTGTTAACATATAATCAAAACACGACTGTATCTCTTTTTTACCGTTCATATAGTCCGCTACAACACCTTGTTGCGGAACAGAGATTTCTTTTATCTCCATATAATTCTTCCTTTCGTATCCTGTTCTCTCACCAATCCACATTGTAGTCAATGTTGCACGTAAAAGCAAAGAATTACACTTATACTTTTACTTCTAATCCTTTTATTGCATCAAATAAAAATTGAAGTGTCGGAACGGATTTTCGCTGTTTTTTAGCTTCTTCTAATACATACCCAACAATCGCACCAATTTCCGTTTGTCTATTCGCTCTTACATCTGCCAGCATAGATGATGTATTATGAGACGTTCTTTCACATACGTGACGTACCAATTCCCATACCATTTCTTTCTCTTCTTTAACAAGAAAAGCGACTTCGTAAAATACTTGCTCCATCATCTGATAAAAAAATGGATTCGTAATCAAATCTCCGTTCTTGACTTGTAACAATGCTGTTAATGGATTGATACATACATTAACCACTAATTTTTTGTGCATAACATCCTTCCAATCCTCTTCTACTTGAATCGGAAAATGCGGAAATGGAAAGCAGTTAAACATTTTTTCAAAATGTTTAGACCGGCCGTGCACAATTCCAAACTTCGTTACACCTATCCCAGTATGATAAACGGTATGTATTCCTTCTTTTTTTGCACCATGTTCTACAATTCCAACTGCAATATTTTCATTCTCTATTTTCTGCATAGCATGAAGATGTGACATTCCGTTTTGCAAAAAGATTAATGAGGATTTCCCTCGCACAAAAGGTAGTATGTCAGTTATATGATATTGTTTAACAGCAATAAATATATAGTCTAGCTGCTGGTCTAACATACTTTCTATTGGTAAAACCGGCGGGAATACCGTTTCGCGTTTCCCCTCCCTAATACAAGTTACACCCGTTATATTCAATTCGTCAGCCTGCTTAGCTGTCCTTGTAAACAACGTAACATCTTGATTACTTTTTTGTAAATAAAATGCATATAATAGACCGATAGCTCCTGCTCCCACAACTCCGATTTTCATTATCACACAAGGAACTCATATGAACACGATACACAAGTCCCTTTTTCCCCTCCTCTTTTTATCCCGCAATCACCCGATTGGTAAGGACTCATAATTAACTAAAGAGGAACAAATGCCACCTCTTCTTCCAATATGTATATACTACTTATTAATATGCTCCTACTCTTAGTTTAGCAAATCCTCAAAAAAATAATAAAAGAAATATACTATCATCTTCATAAAAATAAAAAAATGAGTTATAATATTATTATAAATATTTTTACTTTTCTGCATTCAACGAGACAAGAAAAGGATGTGATGTTATGGGATTCCCAAAAGTTGAGCGCTTGCTCATCAATTATAAAACATTAGACGAGTTTAAAAAATTTAAAGGTTGCGGAGCTCAAGAACTATCCATGTTAGAAGAATTACAAGCGAACATTATTGAAAACGATAGTGAATCTCCATTTTACGGTATTTATTACGGCGGATCACT
This sequence comes from Bacillus albus, assembly GCF_001884185.1. GTDB lineage: Bacteria > Bacillota > Bacilli > Bacillales > Bacillaceae_G > Bacillus_A > Bacillus_A albus. The sequence continues at coordinate 69,908 of NZ_MAOE01000111.1, read as the reverse complement.
CATTGCGCGTATGAGTCTATACATGAAAAGGAACGGCGGGGAACCATTCGAAATTACAGGTACTTACCTAGAACTCTATAAACTTGAAGTGTTACCAACTTTCCAAAAACAAGGATTCGGAGAAATGCTTGTAAATTATGCGAAAGGGTTGCAGTTCCCAATTAAAACGATCGCACGTATCCATTCAGCTGGTTTTTGGGATAAATTAAATTTCCAGCCTGTATCAGTACCTGATGGTGATTTTTACGTTTGGAACCCAGAAACAAATTTGAATACGGTTACAAACGAAGAGTCTGCATAAGAAATAAAAAAACAGCTACATAGCAGCTGTTTTTTTATTTCTTTAACTCCTCTAATTTCCCATTCGAACGAGCACTATTTCTTTCCGCTACCATTACACTTCTTTTTTGATCGATATAATCAAGCAATGTTCTATATTCTTCCTCATATACTGATAATCGTTCCAAAAGACTCTCTTTCTCTGTTTGTAACGATTCAATTTGCTGTTGCAACACCATTAAAGAGTTTTCATCTTTATAATTTTGCAAGAAATCAATAACATCATTCAATGTAATTGACGTAGGCTCTAATACCTTCGTCTCTTTCACTTCATAATTTTCCATTTTACGCAGTTGCTTCGCTTCTTCAATACGTTCTTTGTATTGCTTTCTAACGTAAGAATTCCATCTAAAGCCACATGCTGCTGGTGTACGTGATAAATGTCTTCCCACTTCTTTAAAGGCAGATAATTGCGTTCCGCCTTCTCGAATATGCCGGAGTACTACTTCTGCCAGAAGCAAATCTTCATCATCAGTCCAAGCATCTTGTCTTGTTGTCGCCATCTCTCTAGTCCTCCCTATGCATTTTTTATTAAACATATGCAGTTACTAGAAAAGATAGAATACATCAAATGAAGAATAAGACAAAAAAAATAAACGTAGAAGATATCTTCTACGTTTATTTCCCGCAATTACTTGCTGATTACTTCTTTACCTTTGTAAGTACCGCATGCTTTACATACACGGTGAGCTAATTTCGCTTCACCACAGCTTGGGCACTCTACCATACCAGGTACTGATAATTTGAAATGCGTACGACGCTTTCTTTTTACTGTTTTAGAAGTTCTTCTAAAAGGTACAGCCATTCTTCCCACCTCCTTAAAAGAAATAGTTATTTTCATATGAAGGCCTGAACCAGTCTTCCGAGTTATTTGTCAAAAAACTTTGCAAGTCCTGCTAATCTTGGATCAACAGTCTTTTCTTTGTTTTCTTCCGAAATCACTTGCCAGTCTTGACCTTGCATCGGTGCTCCACCAGAAACATCATCACTGAAAATTTGCATTGGAATCTCCAAAAGTATATTTTCCTTGATTACGGGCAGTAAGTCAAGTACTTCTCCTTCTAAACAATGAATTTCAGCTTCAGTTTCAAATTCTTCTTGTGAAGTTTGGAACACCTCAGTTGTTTTAATGTCAAATGGTAATGTCACATCTACTAAAGAGCGAGAACATGGTAAAACCATGCTTCCAGTTATATGTAGATGGAACGTAAACTTACCGGAGCCAAAATCAACTCTTCCTGTTACATGAACAGGATTAATTTCACGAATATCTTTCTCGACCTCTTTTAGCTCACTTACATCTACCATCTCATCCAATGTCAATCCTTTATTTCTCAATTTATTCAATTGATGGATGGACCATTTCATATCATATCACCTCAAGGCAACAAACAAAATTATAGCTAGCCATTTTATATTTGTCAATGTTTTTTCTTTACACTATAATGAAGTCATCATAGTAAATATTATATAGAGTATCACGTTTTTCAAAAAGATGCTACATCGAAAGGAGAGATTACCATAAAAGCCAGTGGTATTGTCGTTGAATATAACCCTTTTCATAACGGTCATGATTATCATGTGCAACAAACAAAAAAGTTAACACACGCAGATATTACAATAGCTGTTATGAGTGGCCCTTTTTTACAACGTGGTGAGCCAGCACTCGTATCCAAATGGTATCGCACCAAAATGGCCTTAGCATGCGGTGTAGACCTCGTTGTAGAGCTTCCTTATGCCTTTTCAACACAAAAGGCTGAAACCTTTGCAAATGGCGCTATATCGATTTTAAGCGCACTACACGCTTCTGAAATTTGTTTCGGTAGTGAAGATGGACAAATCGAAAGTTTTTATAACACCATCTCTGTGCAAAAAAATGAAGAAGAGACTTATAATCGTCTTGTAAAGCAATTTATGAACACAGGTAATAGTTACGCAAAAGCTACATCTGAAGCTTTCCTACACATTTTACCTTCTGAAAAAAACATAGACATGTCACAACCCAATAACATTTTAGGCTTCCAATACATGAAAGCAATTTTGACGCAAAATAGTTCTATGCAAGCACAAACGATCAAAAGATTTGCATCTCATTATCATGATGAAACTTTTAATGACCAACATATTGCAAGCGCAACAAGTATTCGCAAACAACTTTTTAGCGAAAATAGTTCCTTTACAGACATTGAGCCTTTTATCCCAAAAGCGACTGCTTCTCTTTTAGCAAGTTACCAACAAAACTACGGGACATTACATAATTGGGAACAATACTTTTCATTTTTTAAATACAAACTTATGACGATGTCTCCAGACGACTTACGACATATATATGAAATTGAAGAAGGTTTAGAGCATCGTATTTTATCAAAAATACAAACCAGTTCCTCCTTCCATTCATTCATGGAAGCATTAAAAACGAAGCGTTATACGTGGACTAGATTACAAAGAGCTTGTACACACATTTTAACGAATACAACAAAAGAAGAAATACATAACGCAAATATAGAGCAGCATGCACCGTACATCCGTCTACTAGGCATGTCACGAAAAGGACAAACTTACCTTTCAAAAAACAAGAAAAAAATAGAGCTTCCAATTCTTACCCATACAAAAACATTTGACCATCCTACTTTACATATAGAGCGAAAAGCCAATTCTGTATATTACTCCATCATGCAAGAACCTTTACGAACACAACTACTAAAACAAGATGCAACACATCATCCAATTCGTTATGATGAAACAACCTCAAAATTTCTATAAAAAAACCTCTCTTTTTCAGAGAGGTTTATTTTTTCTCGCCCATTTTTTCCAAATACATTAATGCATCTTCCAGCGTATCAACTGGCACAACTTTCATTTTTGTTTTAATATCTTTAGCAGCCTCAAGTGCATCTTTATAATTCGATTTCTCAGCACCTTTTTCATTTGGTGCAAAGAACACTTCAGCACCAGCATCACTTGCAGCGACCACTTTTTGCTGAATACCGCCAATCGGGCCAATTTCTCCCTTTTCATTAATCGTACCTGTTCCAGCTATTTCATGACCCCTTGTTAAATCCTCTTCCACCAGTTGATTATATATTTCTAATGTAAACATTAGACCTGCTGATGGTCCGCCTATTTCATGAGAATCAATTTTCACTTTCGGATCTACCACTAATTCTCTTTCCGTAACGATAGAAACACCTATACCAACACGCCCATTTCCATTCGGAATGGTCTTTACATTTAAGTTTTCTTTTAACTGTTTTCCATTCCTCTTGTACTCAATACTTACTGTATCTCCTTCTTTTTTCCCTGTCATGTATTCAATAAATTGCTCCGTCTTTTCAAATGTTTTTCCGTCGACAGCTATAATAACATCGCCAAGTTTAAGCTTACCTTCTGACGGCATCCCTTTCGCTACGCCTGCAACCAATACACCTTTATTTTCAAATGAAACCGTACGATTTGCACGTTTGTAAGCATTATAGATCGCTGCATTTTGCGAATCTTTCATCGCATAATTTTGGCGAAATTGATATTCTTCATCACTTTCACCTTTTTGCAATATTTCTTCCGCTTTTGAAATATGTGTATATTTATTAAACTGCGCCGCTATTAAATTCACCACATTTGCTGGCCCCATCGAAACAGTAACAAGCATAAAGTCACCAGATTCTTTCGTTCCCCCTTCAACTTGAACGTAAGGCTCTAACTTGGCAGCCATTCCTGGTTTTGTTATATAATACGGTAAACGCACGTAAACAAGTAACATCGCCAATATAACCCCAATTAAAATTGCATATATAAACCGAAAACGCTTAAACATTATGTTTCTCCTTCCACTGCTCAATTAATAAATGAATATTTGGAACATGCTTTTCTGCTTCTACTTCTCCAACTCGAATAATGTCTTCAATGTTTGTAAAAGCACGGGAACTAAATTGTTCTACAGCTGGTCGCATCATTAAATCCGATGCAATTTGCCTGTTCATTACAAGCTCATGTTGCATAATTTCAATACTCTGCATAATCACATCATAAATAGACGTAACCTCACCATTTACTTTAATCGGGGATACATCAACAGCAATGACAATATCGGCACCTAACTCTTTCACAACCGATACTGGAATACGATCAATCACTCCACCATCCACCAATAATCTCCCATCTATTTTCTCTGGTACAAACACTCCAGGTACAGATATGCTAGCTCTCACCGCCTCTGCAACGGGACCACTTGTAAAAACTACTTTTTCCCCCTTCAAGATGTCAGTAGCCACAACAGCCGTCGGAATATCTAACTCTTCTAAATTTTTATTATATGTAAACATTTTAATCATATCTTTGACACGTTTTCCAGCAATAAATCCCATTTTCGGAACCGTAAAATCTAAATAATATTTCCTTTTAAAAACATTTGCCAGTTTATATAGCCTTTCAACGTTAGAGCTAGCTGCATAAAATGTGCCTACTAAAGCCCCCATACTACTTCCTGCAATCATATGAATCGGTATACCATTTTCCCTTAAAACTTTTATAACACCAATATGAGCAAACCCTTTTGCACCCCCAGATCCAAGTGCTAAACCAATTTTCGGTTCTTTCATTTTTCTCACCCTTTAATTTTTTTCATTCCTTTTTCATACTTATGGTCTAAATTCACTACGTATCCACGTATACTGAAATGAACGTTTTTTGGGACAAAGGGGGATTTACTTACATGTATGAAAAATGGAAAACGGCTTTCCTTACCATATCAACACTGTTTTTAACCTTTTCTCTTGTACTCCACCCCCAAGCTGCTTTGCAAGCTTCCATTCGAGGGTTAAATATATGGTGGGAAGTTGTATTCCCTTCACTTTTACCGTTTTTTATCATTGCCGAACTTCTCATTAGTATTGGTGTTGTAAAATTTATAGGCGTGATATTAGAACCACTCATGCGACCACTTTTCCGCGTGCCAGGGATAGGCGGATTTGTTTGGGCAATGGGAATGGCCTCAGGATTCCCCGCTGGCGCCAAATTAAGCGCTAGACTGCGTAAAAGCAATCAACTAACACAAATTGAAGCAGAGCGCCTCGTATCTTTTACAAACTCATCCAATCCACTTTTTATTTTTGGAGCTGTTTCTATCGGTTTTTTCAATAATCCGAAATTAGGAATCGTATTAGCTGCTGCACATTATTTAAGTAACTTTTTCGTTGGGTTACTGATGCGATTTTACGGCAATAACAACATTTCCACGCATGATAAACATACTACTAAAAAACGTCCTTTTCAAAACCCATTTTCAATCCTACACGAAACACGTATGCAAGAAAAAAGACCAATAGGAAAATTACTTGGGGATGCTATCGTTTCTTCTATTCAAACACTACTTATGATTGGTGGATTTATTATTTTATTCTCTGTTTTAAATAAAATGATTACTGTATTTCATATTACAGCAGCTCTTTCTTTTATTATGCAACATATTTTATCATTCTTCCAACTAACTACCGAATTTAGTATTCCGATATTATCAGGCATTTTCGAAATGACACTCGGGAGCCAAATGATTAGTCAAATAAATGAAACACCCCTCCTGCAGCAAGCGATGGTAACAAGCTTTATTTTAGCATTTAGTGGCCTTTCTATTCAGGCACAAGTCGCTAGCATATTAGCTGAAACAGACATACGATTTAAGCCTTATTTTTTCGCACGAATTATCCAAAGCATTCTTGCTCCTATTTTCACCTTTATATTTTGGAAACCATTTTATGAAAAAGTAAGCTCTTTTTCACCTATGCAAAAAGATATTCCCGTATTTTTTTCCAATTCTTCTTCTATACCGCATGAAATTTGGACATCTTTTATACACTATGGACCGATATTTACTTTAGTTTGTTTATATGTATATGTGATTTTATTATTTTTTCGTAGCAACAAAGAAAAACCCCGTTCACTTTAACGGGGTTTGAAACTTTTCTTTTAAAGCACGTTCTACAACAGGAGGTACAAGATCTACTACACTTCCGCCATATCTCGCAACTTCTTTCACAATGCTCGAGCTCAAAAATGAATATTGGTTATTTGTCATAATAAAAAAGGTTTCAATGTTTTCATCTAATTTTCGATTCATAGAAGTAATTTGCATCTCATATTCAAAATCAGAAACCGCTCGTAACCCACGTAAAATTGCATTTGCATTTCGCATTTTCGCATACTCCACTAATAGTCCACTATGTGAATCTACTTTTACATTCGGGATTTCCTTTGTTGCTTCTCGAATTAAGTCTAAACGCTCTTCAACTGAAAAGAACGGTTTTTTTGAAGAGTTGTTTAAAACTACTACGTATACTTCGTCAAATACTTTTGCTCCCCTTTTAATAATATCCAGATGCCCAAGGGTAATTGGATCAAAACTTCCCGAAGAAATAGCTATACTAGTCATTCTGTCCCCTCACCTTCATACTTATAGATCGATATTGCTGTAATGCCGTAATTCTCAGCTCGCACTTTTACAAGTCTTCCTATAGACTCAGGTAAAACTACATCATTACCATGCTCTGACATAATTAATCCATCTCTATGTAGCAATCCATGTTGATCCATCACACTAATTAAAGATACAATTTTTTGATCTTTATATGGAGGATCAATTAATATAAGATCGAATGATATTTCACGTTTTATAAGAGCCTTTACCGCACGTTCTGCATCATTTCGATATACTTCAGCTTGTTCCTGTATTCTACAACTTTCTAAATTTTGATGAATGACCTTTATCGCCTTATTATCTCGATCAACAAAGATTGCTTTATCAATCCCTCTACTTATAGCCTCAATTCCAAGACCACCACTACCGCCAAATAAATCAAGCGCGATACCGCCATCAAAATAAGGGCCTATCATATTAAAAATCGATTCTTTTACTTTATCTGTCGTTGGACGCGTTGTATTACCTGGCACCGCTTTAAGTGGGTGTCCTTTACATTTTCCTGAAACTACTCTCATCTGTTGTCACTACCTTTATTTCAATCTATCGAGCAATTATAGAAAACCCTTCTCCATTCGGTAACCGCTACCAAACTATACGATTCCATCCATCTTTCAACGAACACTAGAAGAACTTAGTTTAAAATAACTGCTCTGCATTTTTATGTATTCATCTCACCATTCGCTAACACGAACTATTCGTTTCACTTTACCCCGCGTTAACGGGCAGTAAAAGCCCGATTGGTGCGGGCTAATAATCAGTGGGAAATGCCCTCACTGATTAAAGTTTCACTTTATCTTTTTTATCCTATCATAAAATAAAAAAAAGAAAAATAAAAAGCCCCACATAAAATTTAATTTCATGATGTATATCTTCATTTAGATTGGACATAAATAATTATAACAACATCACCTTCGATGTTGTTGCCAACCGCGGAGAAGACTTACGTTTCCCCATAAGTTCTTCCTCCGGTTTCTCCTCTCCCTTTGCCTTCTTACTAGTACATGCTAGTATAAGAAGGGCCCTGCTTTGCAGGGTTTTTTTTCGTTGTCTACTTTTCATTTAAAAAGTGAGATGGTACAGTAAAAGAAAGAGGAGGAAAAAATATGATTCAACGCTTTATAGAACTTGGAGAAGGCTACTCTGATTTATATGAATTACTTGAAATTGCCAAAGCAAACCAAGAACGTATAACACATATGTTACAGTTTGAAACGATTAAAAATGAAAAAAAAGTGTGCTCACTTGTTGTAATATTAAAACCAACTACTACTGGTGACTTCCAGCCATTATACATATGTCGTGAAGGCATTCCGTTACTTGAAAATAAAAAAAGTAAACGTGTTCTATTATTTGAAGAAACGGCAGAACAACTAGGAAAAAAAGTGACTACCTTTACAGTAAAACCATCCACAACTTTTCCAGAAAAAGAACTGTTTTTCAATCATTTAATTGGTATTTTACGAATGAATAATTTCATTCCTCCAATGAAATAACACTTTATTTCAAGTAAAAAAATCCCCCGCTAAAATTAGCAGGGGATTTTTTCTATTAACTATAATCGTATTCTTTTGCCCGATCAGGACGAGAATTTTCAAATTCCGTTTTTAAATACGGGCGGTACGACTGTTCTATCTTTTTCACAAAAGGAAGTTTGTTCAACTTTTGCATCATATGCTCAATTTGTTCCATATCACAATATACTACTGCATATTTTAAGCGTTTTGATATGTAATGTATGTTACCATATTTCCTTAAAATCTTGGCATGTTTCAATGAATGTAAATAAACAATCATACTTTGTCGTTGCCCGAACATAATCTTCTCCATCTTCTCCTTTTAAAAACATATATTTTATATTTTATGAAAACCAATCAGAAATTTATGACATTACAGGACAAACTCTGTATACGTTTTCTTCTATCTTCTAAAAAACGGGGTGATTTACCCCGTTTTACAGCCGCAACCCCCGCCAGTACCACAACCGCCACCACAGCCACCAGCATCGAAAAATGGATTTCCTGTTGGAACTTTGATGGAAGAGGACACCTCAGAACCGATTGCTACACTAACTTCATCTAACAACTTTTGTAAAGCCGTTTCTACTCGTTTAAAAGCTGCAATCTTATCATGTAAGTCTACAGAACGTTTTAACTCCCTCATTTTCGTCGAAACGAAAGTATAGTCAGGATGGTATTTACCGAAACGTTGCACTTCCTCATATCGTTCTTTCATCGCTGTAAATTGCTGAATCAACGCCTGAACTTCCATATCTTCATGCAATTCTTTATAACACTTACGATAATCTTCTGCTATATCTGAACAGATAATCGCTTTTGCAAGCTGCTCTGCTTTATCTAATATTAATACGCTTTCCAGCGTCGCTACAATCATGAGTGACACCTCCGAGTATTCATCATACCACATTTAGAATAGAACTACTAATTGAAGTGTCTCACTAAACAGAAAGATATCATTCTAACTATTTTTATATAATGTCCACACAAATTTATACATTAATATGTTCTGCAATATTATATTTAAGAACATCCCATTTCCCACTATTTTCGTTCACATAGCTAATACATGCATTTTTTAACGGTGTCTTAAACGAAATATCTTCCGGGGCAATTGCATGTAGAATTGCTTTTATCGCATGTGAATGGGCTACAATGATAATACGTTTGCCAGAATGAGCCTCTGCAACATCTTTTACAGCAGCAAAACAACGCGCTACAATCTCTTCATCTTGCTCCATACCTTCTACTTCCCCTGCTGCAATTAATTCCCTAACAGTCGCAACCGGCTTCCCAGAAGCTTCACCAAAATTACGTTCAACAAATCGCTCATCTAATAAAATTGATTGTAATCCAGTTGCCCCTGCAATTTCCTTAGCTGTTTCGTGCGCTCTAATTAACGGGCTACTAATAATTACATCCCATGCCTCCGCTTGCAAAGCAGCTGCACTTTGGCTCGCTTGCTTCTTCCCTACTTCATTCAGCGGAATATCTTCTCGTCCCTGTATAATCTCTTGAAAATTCCAATCAGTTTGTCCATGTCGTACTAAACAAATTTCCGTCATGCTCATGCTGCAACTCCTTTTTAAATAATCCGCTTCTATTGTATCAAAAGTTCTGCATGACGGACATAGTTTTCCCTTCCAATTATGTTGTATTTTGCTGCTTCATATACTGAAACATATCGATCATAATGGAGGCAACAGCTAATTGATTTTGGAATTTCTCAACTTTATCTGGTATCGTTTTTTTGAAATGTTGCATAGCCGCTAACTCAAACGCCTCTTTTTCTTCAGGGTTTCTTGTTAGTTTTCTATACCAGTACGGTTGCTCTCTAATATAGCGAGATAAATCCTCATCAGCCTTTATAAACTCCATAATTTCTGCTCTCATCCGCTTTCCCCCTAATCCTTCTGAAACAAAAATGGATTATTTTCGGAAGTACTCTCTTCTTGATGCGCGGGCTTCCCTTGAAATTGTTGAAAAGCTTGTTGCACACTACCGATAGCACTCGTTACATTGGCTAAATGATGTTGCATTTGTTCCACGTCTAGCTTTTTAAAGAAAGACAGCATTTGTCCCATCACATCAGCAGTTTTTTCCTCTTCAGTTCGAGTATCCTTTTCTTTTCTTTTTTCTTTTTTCTTTTCTTTTACCGAAGAAAAAGCAGGTGCTCCATCCGGTCTAAAAGTTGCCCATATCGGATCCTCTTCACCAAGTAAATACCATTCTTCATAAAACTGTTGCCAAGTTTTATGACCACTTCTAACTTCATGAACCATTTTAGGGTGATGGTTTACAAACTCTTTAAACTGTTGAACCGATGGATGTAACGGTCCTTTTGTTGTCGGCATGATCCTCACCTCTTCATGTATATCTACTATATAATAAGAAAAAAAAGGCGCATGGTTCGCCTATTTTCAGACGATTCATGCACCTTTTTATCCTACTAATTGCATGCGGTAACATTCCCACCTACAATACGGGTAACTAGCCGAGCGTTGTACATCCCTCTAGTTTAAACTCCACTTTATTTTCGAATAAAGTTTTGTGTGTAAAATTTATCGTATACCCCGACACCTAACCCTGTGAATTGTTCATTTAACAAATTCTTTCTATGACCTTCACTATTTAACCAACCTTGCACCGCCGCAATTCCATCACTATGTTGCGCAGCTATATTCTCACCAGCAAGTTGAAATCCTACTTTCCCGCGCTGCAGACGATCTCCTAGCGTACCTAGTGTAGGTGAATCGTGTGAAAAGTAATTATTATCCTTCATGTCTTTACTATGACCAATAGCCACATCTGCCGTTTGTTGATCCCATGTTAACAACGGCAACTTATGACGACTTCGAATAATATTTGTTAAATCAAAAATTTGTTGCATATTTCCATTCTCTATTTGTTTCATTTTCTCTGGAGTTAATGGTTGTTCTGCTAGTAATTCACCTGAATAAACAAGCTGATACGGTCTTTGTCGTAATAACGTTTCGTCATCCATATACCGAACACCAACAAGCTCATGTGTAAAATGATCAAAATATAATTGTGCCCAGCCATCTTCTACAGGTATTAATGGTTGTTCCATCACTTCGGTATCAGATAACTCAAATTGATAACTATTCTTCCCTCTTTTTAACGAAATCTCATGAGAGAGCGGATTCTTTTTATACACATCTTCATATTTTTCATTTATATAATAAGGCGGTACTTTAACCTCTTCACCAGCAACATACGCCGTTACAACTTTGCGTTCAGCAACCCCAAATTGAACATACTGAGCTAAATCTTGACTGTACACCCACCATTCGTATCCGTAAGCAGACGGCTCTATTCGAGAAGGTTCTCCCCATTTTGCTAATAAATTTTCAGAGTCCCCGCCAATCATATTTAAAACCGTATTGGAAGAGTCTTCATTTACTTGCTTTTTCTTTTTCACAATTTTATTTTCTTGCTTTGATTGAGATGGGGTTAATATATATTGTGAAACGAGTAATTTCCCGTATAAATCAACAGCTAAAATTAAAACTGTAATGATTACGATACGCAATAATTTCTTCAATCGATATACCTCCTGCACAAAACATAAAATTGAGATATACACAAATCCTTTTCTTTCCTTTTTTTGTGTGTACCGTACTCTTTTCACTATATCATATTTTCGCAAAAAAAGTCTGGATTATCCCTTTTCTCTCAATATGAATTGCATTTCCTTATTATTCATACTATTATAAAAATAATAACGTAACATTAAACAAGGAGGTATTATATGCAATTTACAAATATGAAATTCAATGGGGCAGTCGTTGATTTAACACTATTAACAGAGATTATGGAGAAAAACCATTTTGTACTTGCTGGACAATGGGATTATGAACGAGTTACATACGATTATAAATTCGAAATATTAAACGATGTTTATTATTTACGCGTACAAGGTTTAGCTGTTGAAGGTGACGTTGGTAGTAGACACGCCGAAATAAAGCTACTTCCTCCCTTATTAGGTAAACATTATTATCCTCACGGCGTTGAATATGGTGATGGTGAAACCTTCCCAACGAATGTACTTCAAAAAAGCGAACAACTCCTACAAAATGTTGAAAAAGAGTTAAAAGAATTCCAAATCATTGAATAAAATAAAAACGAGTGCATCAAGTATGATGCACTCGTTTTTATTTCGTCTGTAAATACGGCGGTAATTGTTGCAACTGTTCTTTATCCTTTTCACGCTCTCTACGCGCCCACCTAAAAAATACATAGCCAATTATCGTACCGTACACTATTTCCTGGACAATTTTCATAATGATGCCGCCTGTTTGTTGATCTTGCACGACCGGCATCCAGTGTAAAAATTCCGGTCCAGTTATATTTAAATCAGATAAAGTTCCCGCTGGTACACATAGTTCCATCGCCTTCATCCAAGCAGCCGGATCCGTATACGTTGCAAATAATGGTGCCGTCGCAAAAATAATTAACGCACAAGCTGGCGTTAATAATATACCGTTAGCAAACATATAACCAAGTTTCTTTATATCACTTAACGTTTGATATTCTGGTAATGGATTTAGCATCGGCCACCACATCATGATTGCTGTAAAGAACAATATAGCGAGACAAATAGGATGAGCAATTTGACTTTGTTTTACTGTGTCAAAAACAACTGGTAAATGATAAAAAGAAAACAGGCCATTAAATACAAACAATGCAATAAGTGGCTTAGCAAATATCTTCAATATACTTTGAACGAACTTAAAAGAAGTAATGTAACGATATAACCATACTGGTATACCAAGCAACAATAACGGTGGAACGGCAATATACATGACTGCCATTTCAAACATATGTGCACTAAATATAATATGACCAATTAAATCGATAGGCCCTCCCTTCACAAAATACAAAAGAACAATCCCGGTCGTAAAATAAAAAACTTGCTTCTTACTTACCTTTGTCGCATGTTCAAATCGCATTCTATATGGCCCAATAATTAAAAAGTACCCGATAAGGATCGAAAGCATAAATAGTAAAAAGATCGGACTCCATAGAGCTTGAAAACCAAATATCCATAAGTTACTCATTGTCACACCTACCTTCTTAAGGTTACCCTTCCACATAACATGAAGAGGGAGCTGTGACGACACAAGCTCCCTTATTCTTCACTTTTCAAATCCACACAATTGTCATAAAAGCTAAAATTGTAATTAACCCGATTAACAGACCAGAATACAGAAAGAAACTTGCCGCTTCATGTCCTTTATGACTCATATGCATAAAATAATACAATTGAAAAATTACTTGTACCACCGCTAATAGTAAAATAAATGGTACTGAGAAAGTCGGACTAAAAGTTTTCGGATATGCTACTGCCGCAAATGCAACTAATGTTAAAAAAATCATTAATGCAAATGTAATAACTTGATGCTTCATTTCCTCTGCACTTTTTCTCTTCCGATAAACAAGATCAACTTTAGGATTATTCGTTTGCTTTATCGCCATTGTTTATCCCACCATTCCCATCAAGTATACTACAGTGAAAATAAACACCCACACTACGTCAATAAAGTGCCAATAAATTGATGCAACATAAAACTTCGGTGCATTGTATAAATTTAGACCTCTCTTCGCATTTCTAAAGATTAATGTTAAAATCCAACATAATCCAAACAATACGTGGAGTCCATGTGTACCAACAAGAGCATAAAACGCGGAACCAAATGCACTACTTCTCATAGTATGCTTAAATTCATGTGTATAATGATAAAACTCATATATCTCAAATCCTAAAAAACCTAAACCTAACAGCACTGTTACTAGTAGCCAAAGTTGCATTTTTTTAAAGTTAAAGTTTTTCATATGATACATCGCATATACGCTCGTTAAACTACTCGTTAATAAGAGCATCGTCATAATGAAAACGAGTGGCATTTGGAACATCTCTTGAGATGTTGGCCCACCATTTGTAGAATTCTTTAACGCCAAATATGTGCCAAATAAGGAAGCGAACAATACTGTTTCGCCTCCAAGAAATAACCAAAAACCGACAAACTTATTTTTCCCTTCAAGGGTTGCTTTTTCAGGCTCTGCTGGAAATGTTTCATTCGTTAATTTTTCATCTACATGCATTATGCCTTGCCCCCCTTATCTTCTAAATCTTCCTTATGAATATGATATCCGTGATCATCGATTACTGAACGTAGGAACATCGCGCCAAATGTAATGATTAAACCGATAATTGCTACTAATAACCAAAACTTATCTTTTCCACCCTGCATATACATTGCACCGAATGCCGCTATAAACAATCCTAAAGAAATGACAAATGGTGAAAATGATGGATTCGGCATATGAATATCACCAACTGGTTCCGCCGCTGTCATCTCTTTGTTCCCTTCACGTTTTTCAATCCAAAACGGATCTAACCCGCGAACAAATGGTAATTGTTTAAAGTTATATTCTGGTGTAGGCGCTGGCATTGTCCATTCTAATGTACGCGCATCCCATGGATCTCGACCAGCCTTTTCTTTTGAAACTGTCGTTTTAATTACATTGAATAGAAGAACAATCGTTCCAAGAGCCATAAATATCGCTCCAATTGAACTAATCATATTCCCCATTTCCAACCCTTGGCCTTCAAGATATGTGTAGTAACGACGTGGCATACCAATTAACCCAAGGAAATGCTGAATAAAGAACGTTAAATGGAAACCGATAAAGAATAACCAAAATGTTATCTTTCCTAACGTTTCATTCAAAACTTTGTTAAACATTAGTGGCCAATAATAATGAGCTCCGGCAAGTAAACCAAATACAACACCGCCGACGATTACATAATGAAAGTGAGCTACTACGAAATAGTTATCATGAAATTGATAATCCGCTGGTGCAGATGCTAACATAACACCTGTAACTCCCCCCATTACGAATGATGGAATGAAAGCTACCGCCCACATCATCGGTGTCGTAAAACGAATACTTCCTCCCCACATTGTAAAGAGCCAGTTGAATATTTTAATACCAGTCGGTACTGCAATCGCCATTGTTGCAACTGAGAAGATAGCATTTGCAACTGGACCAAGCCCAACAGTAAACATATGATGCGCCCATACCATAAATCCTAAAAATCCAATTAATACTGTCGCGAACACCATCGACGAATAACCAAATAATCGTTTTTTCGAAAATGTCGCGAAGATTTCTGAGAATATTCCGAAAGCTGGGAGTATAAGAATGTATACTTCTGGATGACCGAAAATCCAGAATAAATGCTCCCATATAATCGTATTGCCGCCCAATGCTGGATTAAAGAAACTTGTTCCAAATAAACGATCTAACATTAAAAGTCCTAATCCTACAGTTAACGGCGGAAAAGCGAATAATATTAGTGAAGATGTTACAAATGTCGTCCATGTAAACATCGGCATACGCATATACGTCATCCCTGGTGCACGCATATTAATAATAGTTACAAGGAAGTTAATACCTCCAATTAATGTACCAATACCGGAGATTTGTAAGCCGAGTACATAAAAATCAACACCATGGCCTTTAGAAGCTAAAGCTAAAGATGCGTAAGATGTCCATCCTGCATCAGGTGCTCCACCTAAAAACCAACTTAAATTTAAAAATACTCCACCAAAGAAAAATAACCAAAATCCAAGTGAATTCAAAAACGGGAACGCTACATCACGTGCACCAATTTGAAGTGGTACAGCGGCGTTCATAAATGCAAACACGAGTGGCATAGCTGCGAGGAAAATCATTGTTGTACCGTGCATCGTTAATACTTGATTATAAGCATCCCCAACAAGAAAAGCGTTGTTAGGAATCGCTAATTGAAGGCGAATAAATAGAGCTTCTATTCCGCCTATTACAAAAAACAATCCACCTGCAATTAAATAGAGAATGGCAATCTTTTTATGGTCTACTGTCGTTAAATAATCCCATATGACAGCACCCATCCCCTGTTTTTTTGCTACAGAACTCACGTTTTCAACCTCCCCTTCGCGAATAATCCCTCTTTACTTTTCAACTTTTAACGTTTGTAAGTATGCATTTAATGCATCAATTTGATCATCCGTTAAGTTGCCATACTTACCAGTCATTTTATTTCCTGGTTTCATATTTTCAGGATCTTTCAGCCATTTTTTTAAGTTTTCTTCATTGTTTTCGGCAATACCGGCAACCGTATCGCGATCCGCAAAGTTTGCTAAGTTTGGTGCGATACGAGCGGAAGGTGGTCTACTATCATTAGATCCAACTGCGTGACAACCAATACAGCTCTTATTAAATATTTCTTGGCCTTCTTGTGCCTTCGTTGAGGCTACTTCTTTCTTCCCATCAATCTTCTTCATATCAGCAAGCCACTGTTTGTACTCGCTTTCATCTAAAGCTTTCACTTTGAATTGCATTAAAGAATGTGATGGGCCGCAAAATTCTGTACAAAAACCATTATAAGTGCCCGATTTATCTGCCTTTAACCACATTTTGTTCACATTATCTGTGTTTGTATCCATTTTCCCAGCTAAAGATGGAACCCAAAACGAATGTTTAATATCGGCACCCTTCAAATTCAAATACACTTTCTTACCTGTGGGGATGACTAAATCTTGAGAAGTTACTATTTTTTCTGATTTATAAGAAAATTCCCACCAATAAAGATTCGCTGTTACATCAACAACGATAGTATCTTTATCAATATTCTTTTTCTCCATTGCACTTACATCAGCAAGTTTGAATGTATATGTAACCGTCGGAACAGCTAAGATTAACAAAAGAATAATCGGAATAACTGTCCATATAATTTCTAGTTTGTGATTCCCTTCAACTTGCTCCGGAATATAATCTTCCTGACCTTTCTTTTGTCGGAAACGCACAATTACATATAAGAAAATAATAGTAACTACTAGTACTACTCCTACCATGATCGCACTTGCTAGTAAGAGCAGATCATATTGCATTTTTGCTACTTCTCCTTGCGGAATTAAAGTAGATTGAAAGGCTTTACCGCATCCCCCTAACAGTAAAGCCAGCAGTGAAACGAACGAAAGCAGTCGCCACTGTTTCTTCATACAAACAACCCCCACTTTCCTTGTGAATTAGATTGTACTTTATAGTTAAGTAAAGTAAATCTCAACGTAAAGAAATCCAATTATGCCGTTGTCTTAGAAGAATGTAACTACAATCATTGATACAAATAAGATTGTTAAATAATTTAGGGAATAAACAAACATTTGTACGGACCATTTGATGTCATCTTGCTTACGGAAGCCATAAAATCCTAAAATGATCCAACCGATGTTAAGCAGTGTTGCAATTACCATAAATGTTATCCCTAGTCCACTCATATAAAATGGTAGTGGTAATAAACATACTGTCCAAATCATAATTTGGCGTTTCGTAATTTCAAATCCATGAACTACAGGAAGCATTGGAATTCCTGCATTTCGATATTCATCAACACGTTTCATTGCTAATGCAAGGAAATGTGGGATTTGCCAAATAAACATAATCAAAAATAACATCCAAGCAATTGGATGACCTAAAGATGGATCGATTGCTGCCCATCCAATTAAAGGTGGAACTGCACCAGAGATACTACCTACAACAGTATTTAGTGTATACTTTCTTTTTGTCCATAAACTATATAGAACAACATATGTGAAAGCACCAATAAACCCCATTAACACTGCCATTGGTGTTGTTAATAATAAAAATACAAATCCAAGAAGTAATATAACTAATCCAAATGTAAGTGCAAATCCTGGTTTATACTTTCCAGTAACCGTTGGACGGGTCTTTGTTCTTTCCATTAATGGATCGATGTCTCGATCAATGTAGTTATTCAAACAACATACCCCTGCCATAACTAATCCAGAACCAACGATTGTAAAAAATAACTTATCCAGATTGTCCATCACACTTAATCCATTAAAGTGTAATGCCAACCAAAATCCTGTAAATACAGTAAGTGTATTTGAGTTTACAATCCCCATTTTAACGAGTGCTTTCAAATCTTGTAACCGAGTTGTTTCCGGTACAATTGTAACAGCAGACTCATCATGCAGCTCACTTGTTGCATGGTTCATCACTTTAACCCCCTCTTAAAACTTTCATCTTTCTTTTTGCGCCTATTTCGAATGAAATATTTCGCTTCTATATAGCAATATTATTACAGTAGAAACATTGTTAACCCATTCTACTACTAATCTACGCCCATACTCCAATATATTAAATCATATTTCCCGAACATTTTGTGAAGAAAACATGAACTTTTTGTGTCGAATGTAAAAACTTAATTGTTACTTATCCATATCATAACATGATGTTACCTTCTATCATAAACTTTTTTGTCATATTTAACACGTATTCTCCCCATTTCTTTTCAAAATAGCCTATTTTTCACCTAAAAATTTCCTTATATATCTTATTTCCACACCCATTTTCTCTCCCCTATCTCCACCCGTCATTTCTTTGCTATTTTATTATTTTTTATATATCATAGGAACTAGCGCGTTTTATTCTATACATAATGGAATGAAAATATTTCGCAATAACTTCATAGCAGAAAGATGGTGAAAGAGATTGCAACGCTTTATTAAATGGTTAGCAGTCATTACGAGTCTTGATTTATTAATAGTTTTATTAGGAGGCGCCTTAGTTACAAAAACAGGTTCTGGCCAAGGATGCGGTAAATCATGGCCACTTTGTAACGGTGAATTTGTTCCATCTAATTTATCAATGGAAACTATTATTGAACTAAGTCATCGCCTTACATCAGGATCAGCAGGAATTCTTGTCACTCTCCTTTGTATTTTGTCCTGGAAATATTATAAACATGTGCGCGAAACAAAAACGTTAGCAATTTTATCCTTCGTATTTTTAGTTGCACAAGCATTAATGGGAGCTGCAGCAGTTGTTTGGGGGCAAATGCCAGCTGTACTTGCTATCCATTTCGGTATTTCCTTAATTTCATTTGCTTCTGTTATTTTATTAACGTGTCTGATCTTTGAAATTGACCAAAAATTTGATGCACGTTCACTTATTATGGACAAAAAAATGAAATTTCATATTTACGGTGTAACAATTTACTGTTATCTCGTTGTCTACACAGGTGCTTTAGTACGTCACGAACGAGCTAGCTTAGCCTGTCCAGACTTTCCTTTATGTAGCAAAAATAGACCTATGCCAACTCAGTTACATGAATGGGTTCAAATGGGACATAGAGTTGCAGCGATGTTAATTTTCGCTTGGATACTATACGCGATGATTCTCGCTATTCGTCATTACAAACAGCAGCCTGTCGTATACTGGGGATGGATTATTTCATTTATCCTTGTTACACTTCAAGCTATCGTAGGGATTTTAGTTGTATTTACAAATGCTAGTTTAGCAATGGCATTATTACATTCACTATTCATTTCTTGCTTGTTTGCTGTACTTTGCTATTTAGTTATGTTAGGTACTAGAAGTAAAGTGAATGCAAAAGAAGCTGCATCAACTTCTAAACAAACAAAATAAATCCACATTAAAATACCTTGCCGAATTGGCAAGGTATTTTTTCGTAATAAAGAAAAAGAGCTGCATTTACACAGCTCTTTCCTATTTTAGTGATCTAATTCAATAAGTAAGTCACCCGTTTGAATTGCATCTCCATCGTTAACATAAACTTTTTTCACTTTACCATTGAACGGCGCTTGAACTGTCGTTTCCATTTTCATCGCTTCTGTAATTGCCATAGAATCGCCTTTTTTCACTTCATCGCCTTCTTTTACAACTACTTTAATAACCGTTCCTGGCATTGTTGCACTAATGTGGTTTGGATTTTCACGGTTTCCTTTCACACGTTGTGCCACTGTTGCTTTCACACTTTCGTCTTTCACAACAATCTCACGTGGTTGACCGTTAAACTCCAAGTAAAGAACACGATTTCCATCTGGCTGAGGCTCTCCAATTGATACTAGTTTAACCATCA
Organism: Bacillus albus; assembly: GCF_001884185.1. Classification (GTDB taxonomy): domain Bacteria; phylum Bacillota; class Bacilli; order Bacillales; family Bacillaceae_G; genus Bacillus_A; species Bacillus_A albus. The sequence goes on along the minus strand of NZ_MAOE01000111.1, from coordinate 49,609 downwards.
ACGTTTTACCTTGTTCAATTTCCACATCGATTTCTTCACCAAGTCTCATACCATAGAAGAATGTCGGTGTATCAAGCACAGATACATTTCCATAAAGCTCAGCAACTTTTTCGTAATCCATAAACACTTTTGGATATAACGCATATGCAACTACATCAAAAATCGTCACTTCGCGTCCAAGTTTATGGAATAGTTCTTCTTTTAACGCGTCGAAATCTACTGGCTCTAATAATTCACCTGGTCTTACTGTTAATGGCTCTTTTCCTTTTAAAATAATTTCTTGTAGCTTTTTCGGGAAACCACCATATGGTTGTCCTAAATCTCCTGAGAACATTTCAACAACAGATCCTGGGAAGTCCATAGAATGCCCACGCTCTAAAATATCTTGTTCTGTTAAGTGATTTTGAACCATAAATAATGCCATATCACCGACAACTTTTGATGATGGTGTTACTTTAACAATATCACCAAACATGTCATTCACGCGGCGGTACATTACTTTTACTTCATCGAAGCGATCTCCTAAACCAACCGCTTTCGCTTGTTGTTGTAAATTACTATATTGTCCGCCTGGCATTTCGTGCATATATACCTCTGTATGAGGAGCATTCATACCACTTTCAAACGGTGCGTAGTATTTACGTACATCTTCCCAGTAATGAGATAGTTTTTCTAATGAATCTATATTAACGTCTGGCTGTCTTTCATTTCCACCTAACGCATAGTATAGCGTGTTCGCACTTGGTTGTGACGTTTGACCAGCCATAGAACTTACTGCTACATCGACAATATCAACACCTGCTTCAATTGCTTTCGTATACGTTAAAATACCATTCCCACTCGTATCGTGTGTGTGCAGGTGAATCGGAATCGATACCGTCTCTTTTAATGCTGAAACTAAATCATATGCTGCGTTTGGTTTTAGTAAGCCCGCCATATCTTTAATACCTAAAATGTGAGCTCCTGATGCTTCTAACTCTTTTGCTAAGTTTTTATAGTAATTTAAATCATATTTACTACGTAATGGATCATGAATATCTCCTGTGTAGCACATAGTTGCTTCTGCAATTTTACCAGTATCTCGTACAGCATCAATTGCAACTCTCATACCTTCTACCCAGTTTAAGCTATCAAAAATACGGAACACATCAATTCCAGCTTGAGCAGAACATTCCACAAACTTTTGAATTAAATTATCCGGATAGTTTTTGTAACCAACTGCATTTGAAGAACGAAGTAACATTTGGAATAAAACGTTTGGCATTTTTTCACGAAGATCTAGTAATCGTTCCCATGGATCTTCTTTTAAGAAACGATACGCAACATCAAACGTTGCACCGCCCCACATTTCCGCTGAGAATAGATTCGGTAACATTCTCGCTGTCGGTTCTGCAATTTGATGTAAATCTTTTGTACGAATACGCGTTGCAAGTAATGACTGATGTGCATCACGGAATGTTGTATCCGTTAAAAGTACACGTTTTTGATCTTGTACCCATTTTACCAATCCGTCCGCTCCACGCTCATCCAAAATTTGTTTCGTTCCATTTTGGATTGGCTCAGAATGTAATACATTCGGTATACGAGCATCTGGGAAAATTGGTTTCTCTTTTTTCCCTACTCCTGGGAAACCATTTACTGTTACTGTTCCAATGTAATTTAACATTTTCGTTCCGCGGTCTTTACGTTTCGGGAACAAGAATAATTCAGGTGACGCATCAATAAATGAAGTGTCATATTCTCCTGATAAGAAGTTTTTATGTTTTACTACATTCTCTAGGAATGGAATATTTGTTTTAATACCACGAATACGGAATTCTTTTAAGTTACGTTCCATTTTCGCAGCAGCTTGTTCAAAAGTAAGTGCCCATGTTGTAACTTTTACAAGTAAAGAATCATAGTACGGTGTAATAACAGCACCTTGGAAACTATTACCTGTATCAAGACGAACACCGAAACCACCACCTGATCGGTATGCCATAATTTTCCCTGTATCCGGCATGAAATTATTTAGTGGATCCTCAGTCGTTACACGTGATTGTATTGCAAATCCATGTACAACAACTTCATCTTGCTTTGGAACACCTACTATCTTGCTATGTAATGCATGTCCATCAGCTATTAAAATTTGTGATTGAACGATGTCTACTCCTGTAATCATTTCTGTAATCGTATGTTCTACTTGAACACGTGGATTTACTTCAATGAAATAGAAGTTATCATCTTTTACAAGGAATTCAACAGTTCCTGCGTTTAAATAGTTTACATTTTTCGTTAACTTCACAGCAGCGTCACAAATACGTTGACGCAAATCATCTGAAAGTGACACGCTAGGTGCAATTTCTACAACTTTTTGATGACGACGTTGTACAGAACAGTCTCGCTCGTATAAATGAACAACATTACCCTCTTCATCTGCTAAAATTTGAACTTCTATATGTTTAGGTTTTTCAACGAATTTTTCTACGTATACTTCATCATTACCAAAGGCTGCTTTTGCTTCTGACTTCGCTCTATTATACGATTCTCTTAATTCTTCACTAGTTCGTACAATACGCATACCACGACCGCCACCGCCAAGGGAAGCTTTAATAATAATCGGGTAATCATACTTTTCAGCAAATTCTTCGACTTCTTCTATTGAATCTACTGGACCATCACTACCAGGAATAACTGGAATTTGTGCTAGCTGCGCTTGTGTTCTTGCTTTCACTTTATCTCCAAACATATCTAAATGCTTACTCTTTGGACCGATAAAGATAATCCCTTCTTCTTCACAACGTTTTGCGAATTGAATATTTTCTGACAAGAAACCATATCCAGGGTGGATTGCATCTACATGATTACTTTTCGCAATCTCAATAATGCCCTCAATATCTAGATAAGCATCAATTGGCTTTTTCCCTTCCCCAACTAAATAGGACTCATCGGCTTTATAACGATGATAAGAACCACTATCCTCTTTAGAATAGATTGCAACTGTTTTTAATCCAAGTTCCGAACAAGCTCGAAACACTCGAATTGCAATCTCTCCACGGTTAGCTACCAATACTTTTTGAATACGTTGCAGCTTTGTCATGATTTTCCCCCTCTACTTTCCTACCACTCTAGAGATAAAATATATACACACCATAAAGAGCGTGAAGTTCTTCACTTTCTACATTATATTATACTTAGAAAGCTTCACTTTATTTTTATCCATCATACCTTATTTTTTAACAAATGATAAGTTTTCTGATCAATTTGTTTCACAAAAATAGTATAGCATAACTCTTCCTTTTCTAACAACTCAATTGTATATCACATTAAATTAAATGTGATATATTTTTTGTGATTAATTCGAATTAATATATCATATTCAAAATTTCTTAAAAATAAAAAACACATCGCGCTCTAAAGCACAATGTGTTTTTTATTTCACAACTACAAGACGTGGTCCATCTTGTTCTCTTTCTTTCATTTCCTCATTTTGCTGTTTCTCTTGCCGTTTTACATGACTAGCAATATTTAATAATATACCCATCGCAATTAGATTAGCCAATAAAGAACTACCGCCATAACTAATAAATGGTAAAGGCACCCCTGTAAGCGGTATTAATCCAGACATACCACCAACATTAACAAAGGTTTGTATCCCAAGTAAACTTGCAATTCCGATCGCAATTAAACTCCCAAATGGATCTTTACATTTTTGCGCCACTCTAAACGACCGAATGATAATAAGTAATAAACAGATTAAAATGATAGCTACTCCTATAAACCCTAGTTCTTCAGATATAATCGCCATAATAAAATCCGTTTGGGGCTCTGGTAAATAGCCATACTTTTGTATACTGTTTCCTAGTCCTCTACCATTTAACCCACCTGAAGCAATTCCAATAAAGGAATTAACTAATTGAAATCCATCATTTTGAGGATCACTAAATGGATCAAGAAAAACTGAAAATCGCGCTTTTTGGTATTTACTTAATTTATAGTCCCCAATAAAATACAACGCAGGAATCCACACGACAGATGTTAATAAAAATCTTTTTATCCACAAGTTAACATTAACTCCTGAACAGAAGAACATAATTAACACTGTTCCACCTATTAATATGTCAGTCCCTAAGTCATTTTGTAATAAAATTAATACCACCGATCCACCGACAACAAATAGGGGAGGTATTATCCCTTGGAAAAAAGGGGTTTGCCTCTCTTGTTTCTTAGCAAAAAAACTTGCTAGCGTAATAATAACTACTATTTTTACAAACTCAGCTGGTTGTATACCTAGTATCCATCCTTTTGCGCCATTGATTTCCTTACCGAAAAGGAGAGCTGCTGTTAGTAATACAATACTCCCTAGCCCCATCGCTGTTAAAACTATTTTTTTCCTCCACAATTTATAAGGGATTATAACAATAATCACAAGCATTACCGTTCCAATAGCAAGAGCAACTAATTGTTTTTTAAAAAAATGATCTGCTGGCCAGTTATATTTCGACAAAATCGCGACAATGGAACTAGAACTATATACCATTATAACTCCCAACACACATAAGATAACAAGAGGAAGTAACAATGAGTAATCCATTGATTTCCATACTCTTTTCATTTCATTTCCTCTCTCTGTTTCAATTTAATTATTGTTGTATTCCATATGTACATTGATTCTTCCTGCTTTATTATACAAATAAAAAGCCCAAACTTTTTCAGTTTGAGCCCCCTTATTTGAACCCGTTATTGTTGTTTGTTTGTAAATGCTTCATGAAGTGCAGATAACTCACGTTCAAGCTCTCCTAACATTGCTTTCCCTTGTTCTTCTGCAATAAGACCAAGGCGAACTGCAAAATCGACCTCGCGGGATAGTCCAAACATTTGTGTGTCTAACACTTCTTCATATAATGGACATTGCGGCATTGTAAGATGGTCCATTTGCACCTTAATAAGTCTTAAAATCTTCTCCGCATCCGCTTGTAGAAGGGCTAGTGCCTTTTCCTGATGATTTGATACTGTCTCAGACGCCAAATTGATTCCCTCCGTTTCCGTCCTACTCTCTCCTATCTATTAATATTAGCGATAGTTTTAATAAATTGCAATAGAAACATTTTTTGTGACAATAGTGTCTAATACTATTATACTGAAAAGTGGGAGTATAACACAAATGGGGGAACAACAATGAGCGAAATTTTATTTATTAATGGAAAAGTTCGTTTTCCAATCACTATCGATCCAACCGTTTGGATCTTTGATGATCGAAAAGTAGATTTGACAACTTACTTTGATGAAACGAGAGAAAACATATCAGAACTAGAAACTTATTTAAAAAATACTTCAGAGCATTGGGATCGCGAAATTCGTGATGGCGCTGCGTTTCCACCAATACAACAGAGTGTAAAGAAATATAAAAAAGAACAGCTAATTACTGGAACGTTCGGTATACCATTCCATCCTTTTCTTGTTAACGCCGAGATTTTAGATGACGCTACGCAAGTCGACATTGAAACAGTAGATCAAACAATAACGCTTCCGTTAGAAACCGTCAAAAATGCTATTCTTGGTTTTTCAAAAGAAGGGAAACCATTAAAAGAAGATGGACCCGTTCATCTATATTACAATGATGGATCTAATAGACAAAACCCGATCCGTAACATCCGTAAATTTACCATTATGTAACGTGTACATGCGAAAGAAAAAAGGAGGGAGCCAAGGCTCCCTCCTTTTTATAATAAATCTGCTGCTAGTTGAGCTAAATTAGATCGCTCTCCTTTAACAAATTTCACATGACCACTAATACGTTGCTCTTTAAACTTCTCTACAACATATGTTAAACCGTTATTATACTCATCCAAATACGGATGGTCAATTTGCTGAGGATCTCCCATTAATACGATTTTACTTTTTTCTCCTACCCTTGTTAGTATCGTTTTCACTTCATGCTTCGTTAAATTTTGTGCTTCGTCAATTATAATGAACTGATCTGGAATACTTCTTCCGCGTATATAGGTAAGGGCCTCCACTTCAATCGAGCCCATTCCAGCTAAAATAGCATCTAACTCTCCTGGCTTTTTCGTATTAAATAAATACTCTAGATTATCAAAAATCGGTTGCATCCACGGTCTTAACTTTTCTTCTTTTTCTCCTGGTAAATAACCGATATCTTTTCCGACCGGAACAATTGGCCTTGCAACGAGTAGTTTTTTATATAACCCTAAATCTTCCGTTTGCATGAGTCCCGAAGCTAAAGCTAGTAATGTTTTTCCTGTACCAGCTTTCCCCGTCAACGTTACTAGCGGAATATCTTCACGGAGTAACAATTCTAACCCCATAATTTGCTGCACATTTCGTGGTCGTATTCCCCATACTTGTTCATTGTGAAAAATAAGTTTCTTTACCTTCTTACCTAAATGATCCACCATGCCAAGTGCTGAACTAGATCCCCCTAATGCATCCTTCATTACTACAAACTGATTTGGATAAAAAGGATGATTTGCAATTTCGGATAAAGGCAATTCACCTTTTTCATAAAAATAATCCAATTGCTCTTTTGATATATACCCTTCTAAAAATCCTGAATATATATTTTCTACTTCAATTACGCGGTCGCTTAAATAATCTTCCGCTTTCAAACCAATTGCATCGGCTTTTACCCTTACGAGCACGTCTTTACTTACTAAAATAACAGACTTCCCGTCCTCTTTTTCTTGCTCTTCTAAAGATAGATTTTTTGCTACAGCTAAAATTCGATTATCATTTGTCTTTTCTACAAAAATATCTTGTAGTTGAACAAATGAACGATGATTTAATTCAATACGAAATGTACCGCCGTTTTCTAGCGGAATACTTTCATGCAGCTTTCCTATTTCACGAAATTTGTCTATTAACTTAGATACATAACGAGCGTTTCGTCCTACTTCATCCATATAACGTTTTTTCGAATCAACCTCTTCTAATACAACTGCTGGAATCACTACTTCATTGGTTTCAAATGAAAAAATAGATAAAGGATCCTGCAAAAGTACATTCGTATCTAACACATAAATTTTATCCAACCTGTTACCCCCTGACTCCACTTTTAAATTTGTAGAACAAGGGTTTCATCCATAAAATATGGACGAACCATTGTTATAATTATATGTACCGTATAAACGAGGTAGAATCGAAATTCATAGCCATTAAACCTTTTATTTATTTTTTATTCATTTCTATTCAATATATTACTTTTAATTATAATTATTAACATAAAATCACAATAACTGATTAAAAAAGTTTATAACTGACTGACTTTCTTATTTACCACATTTATAATTCTTTTATCCCTACTAACACTTGGTTATCCAGCTTTTTCGCTGCACGAATATCATATGTTTTTTCATACGTTGGTTCAGTTGCAAGTTTCGCTCCATAAAACATAACATCACGTACTTCTTGTACATTTACTTCTATTACAGTTAATTTTAGAGGAATGCCTTCCATTCTATCAGTCAAAATTTCACCTGCACCACTTATGGAAAATACGGATTCATTCGCCATTATAGTCAATACCACTCCAGTACTATGCCGTATATTTTCCACAATACGTGAACGTTGATCTACTGCAAATCGAATACTAGTTTCACTCACTGCATACACCCAAGAAATAGCACTTACGTTAGGAACTTGTTTTTCGAAATCTGTTGTTGCTACCATAACAATACACTCTTTACGTAACGTTTGTACCAAATCATCTGTTAATGTAGGCTCTACTACATTCGCCATATTTCCACCTCCAAATATACTTAATATATTCTTATCATAACTTATTTTTTGAATTGCGAAAATATTATTTTTTCCCACTATTATTCAAAAACATTATACTTCCATGATATACTTATACTGATAGAATTCGTATTGAGGTGACGAAATGAGAGTCAAATGTATGATTTGTGATAAAAAAGATATGTTAGATGATGAAAATCCTATGGCAAAAAAACTGCGTAATCGCCCTATTCATACATATATGTGCATGGAATGTTCGGAACGAATTGCTGAGCGTACTATAGAACGCCATGCTAGTGGTAATTTCCGATTATATCGTGATAAAAAAGTAGAAGACGATTGGTAAAACTCAAATAAGTCCTTATCTATATGATTAAGGACTTATTTGTATTTTTCTGGTTCACGATTCATTTGGTCCAAGAAACAATCAATAGCTTCTAACGGAAACCTTGCAGATTTTCTTTCCCCATTCATTTCATATGAAATCAAATACATTTCTTCGTTCTTTTCAACTTCCACATTCTTTAATTTGTGCTCTTCATATATCATATTTTGAAATAGTATATACGTTTCTTTTGCTGCATTATCATCTGGACGTGCTTCGGCAACTGTTTTAATTGTTAACCAATTATATAATGCATCTTGCACTGAACGCATAAAACTCCGCCCCCTCATCCTGTTTTTTGTTGTCTCGCTTGATGTAATCGCAACCTATAAATCCCAAGCACAATTGCCGCTACAACAAGTCCCTCTCCAACAGGTAAAAAAACTGCAAAGAAAGTTAATACTGTACATCCAATCGCTAACGATATATATATCACTATATTTTTTACTATTGATAGTTTTCTTGCAAAACCTAAATTATACACAAGTGCGCTTAATATAATAATAACGCCATACAGTAACCACATCCCTAGTTCTGGATTTTCATCAACTTTACATAACTTCGCAAAAAACGACATCCTTTCTAACATCATTCATCCCCCTTCCTCACAAAAACAAATTTTATTTATGTACTTAATACAAGAGTAACCCGCAAAAAAAATACTGTCCACAAAAAAGAGTAAATATTCTAAAAATAAATAGAATAAAAAGAACAGCTACCCTCAAAGGTAGCTGTTCTAATATTTTACGCTTCTACAGATTTCTTTTTCTTAGCAGCTCTTTCGCGCTCGCTCTTATCAAGAATCTTTTTACGTAAACGAATTGATTCTGGAGTTACTTCACAGAACTCGTCATCGTTTAAGTACTCTAATGACTCTTCTAAAGTCATTAAGCGTGGTTTTTTCATTGTTGAAGTTTGATCTTTCGTTGCAGAACGAATGTTAGTTTGTTGTTTCATTTTTACAACGTTAACTGTTAAGTCATTCTCACGAGTGTGTTCTCCAACAATCATACCAGCATATACTTCAGTACCTGGTTCAACAAAGATTACACCACGGTCTTCAACTTGCATAATACCGTATTGTGATGCTTTTCCTGTTTCAAGTGAAACTAGAACACCTTGGCGACGTCCACCAACTTGTCCAGCGTGTACTGGTTGGTAGCAATCGAATGTATGGTTTAAAATACCGTAACCACGAGTTAATGTTAAGAATTCTGTTGTGTAACCAATTAAACCACGTGCTGGGACCATGAAAGTAAGGCGAACTTGACCGTTTCCGTTATTCACCATATCTAACATTTCACCTTTACGTGCACCCATAGATTCCATAATAGAACCAGTGTACTCTTCAGGTACATCGATTTGTACGCGCTCTACAGGCTCACATCTTACGCCATCAACTTCTTTAATGATTACTTCTGGCTTAGATACTTGTAGTTCATAACCTTCACGACGCATGTTTTCAATTAGGATAGATAAATGTAATTCTCCACGTCCAGATACGATCCAAGCATCAGGAGAATCTGTATTATCTACACGTAAACTTACATCTGTTTCTAATTGTGAACGAAGACGCTCTTCAATTTTACGAGATGTGATGTATTTACCTTCACGACCTGCAAATGGACTGTTATTTACAAGGAACGTCATTTGTAGTGTTGGCTCATCAATACGTAATAATGGTAACGCATCTTCATGCTCAACCGGACATACTGTTTCACCAACGTTAATGTCTTCCATACCTGAAACGGCTACTAAGTCACCAGCTTTTGCTTCTTCAATTTCTTGACGTTTTAATCCAATGTAACCGAATAATTTTGTTACACGGAATTGTTTTACACTTCCGTCAACTTTCATTAAAGCAACTTGTTGTCCTACTTTCATTGTACCGCGGAATACACGGCCAACCCCAATACGTCCAACATAGTCATTGTAATCAAGAAGTGCTACTTGGAATTGAAGTGGCTCTTCGCTGTTATCGATTGGCGCTGGAATATGTTCAATAATTGTATCAAATAATGATTTCATATTCTCTTCTTGATTTGCTGGGTTTGAATCTAAGCTTGCTGTTCCGTTCATTGCTGATGCAAATACAACTGGGAACTCTAATTGATCTTCGTTCGCACCAAGTTCGATGAATAAATCGATTACTTCATCAACTACTTCATCAGGACGAGCGAAGTCACGGTCAATTTTGTTTACAACTACGATTGGAGTTAAGTTTTGCTCAAGAGCTTTCTTTAAAACAAATCGTGTTTGTGGCATACAACCTTCATATGCATCAACAACAAGTAAAACACCATCAACCATTTTCATGATACGTTCTACTTCTCCACCGAAGTCAGCGTGACCTGGTGTATCTAAAATGTTAATTCTTTTATCTTCATAGTGAATCGCTGTATTTTTTGCTAAAATTGTAATACCGCGTTCTCTTTCTAGATCATTTGAATCCATTGCGCGCTCTTCAACGTGTTCGTTTGCACGGAAAGTCCCCGCTTGACGTAATAACTGGTCAACAAGTGTTGTTTTACCATGGTCAACGTGGGCAATAATTGCTATATTACGTAAATCTTGTCGTTTTTTCAACATGTCCAACTCCTAATGTCTTTTTAATCCTTCTCTATTATAAGAGCGAAGGGGATACAATAGCAATTAAAATAAAATCAAGAATGAAAATATAGTTGTATTCTTACTTTTGTGAAAGTAAAATGAGATTGGAGGGTGAAGAAATGGAACACATTCAATATCGCTTTTTATTAACTGCAATTATCGGTGTTATCTTCTTAATCGGTATCGGCATTATGGTTGCTGAAAATAGTCCAATCGGTGTTATTATTTGCATTATCGGCACATTTGTTACAGTTGGATACGGTTTTGTAACAAAAAGAAAAATGCGAAAATCGCAATAACGTCAAAAAGTAAGAAGCGTGTATACAGCCTCTTACTTTTTTTGTTACTCCGATATAAACGATAACACTTCTTCATACACCCCTGGTTTCGCAACTAATACGCTGCTCTTCTCTACAATAGAAAGCGTTGCTCCAGAGAATGTTGTCACCTTGCCTCCAACTTCCTCCACTATTATCTGCCCCCCGCCAAAATCCCATGGTGATAATCTCGGCGTTACATATGCATCTATTCTCCCTGTTGCAACGTATACCATCTCTAATGCGGCACAGCCATATGATCTTGTTCCCCTTGCTTTCTTAACAAGTGCCATCATACTTTCCATATTAAGCAATGGATTGTCGGTAAGCCATATCGCATTTAAAGCTACAATCCCTTGCTCTACAGTCCCTTTTTCTAATAAAGGTATTGGTACTTCATTGCAAAATGCTCCAGCACCTTTTAGCGCATGATATAATTCATCATGAACTGGATCATAAATAAGTCCAATTTTTCCGATACCGTTCTCATAAATTCCAATTGAAATTGCAAAATTTCTCTTTTGATGAACAAAGTTCATCGTGCCATCAATTGGATCAATTAACCAAACAACCCCATCAGAAGAAGTTACCTCATCTCCATAACCTTCTTCCCCTAAAATAGTATGATTCGGGAATGTCTCTTTAATTTTCCCAATTAAAAACTGTTCTATTTCTCGGTCCATATTTGTTACTAAATCAGCTGCATTGGATTTCGTTTCTATAATAAGTGCTTTTTTCATTGATGCCATTAAACGCTCTCCCGCATCTCGAATCCACTGTTTGGCGTGTGCATCGATGTCTTTCCATACTTCTTGCATGTTTAAACACTCCGATCTATACTGTTCACAGAAAAAACGAACCCTTTATAAGGTTCGCACCAACTAATTTTTTATACATATACTATTATTACGCTTCTAAACGAATCATTTCAAGTCTTAACACTTCTAACTTTTGTACACACTCTTCTTTTTTCTGTTTATCATCTTCCATCATCGCATCATATAAAGTTGCTAATTCATAATCTAGCTCCAAACGTAGCACCGGAATTCTCTTTTCAGCATCTGTTCTCTTTAACGCATTAATCACCTGTCTCATATTATTTGCCTCCTCCCAATATTCGTCTGCCCTCGGACTAGAATTGATTTAATTTTCTGATTTTTTGTTTTATACTATACTATGTTGGATAAATCATCTATGCAACAAAATTATATTTTTTTATTTAAATTTTTTTGTGCTGTTTTTTTTATGAATAGTACAAGCTATGCTAAAATAAAAGCAAAATAGGAGTTGGAGGAACAATCATGACACTACAAACATTCAAATCAACTGATTTTGAGGTTTTTACAGTTGACGGTCTCGAAGAACGAATGAGTGCAATTAAAACGAACATTCATCCTAAGCTAGAAGCTTTAGGGGAACAGTTTGCAGCATATTTATCAAAACAAACTGATGAGAACTTTTTTTATCATGTCGCAAAACATGCACGTCGTAAAGTCAATCCACCAAACGATACTTGGGTTGCTTTTTCAACAAATAAACGAGGATATAAAATGCTGCCACATTTCCAAATTGGATTATGGGGTACTCATGCCTTTATATACTTTGGTTTAATCTATGAGTGTCCACAAAAAGTGGAGACGGCTTACGCCTTCTTAGAACATTTAAATGATTTAAAAACAAATATTCCAAATGACTTCGTTTGGTCCATTGACCATACTAAACCAAGTGTAAAATTACATAAAACACTTGAAACGGAAGACTTACAAAAGATGATTGAACGCCTAGCTACTGTAAAAAAAGCAGAATTATTAGTTGGTATCCATATATCACCAGAGGAGTTTTCAGCAATGACCAACGAACAATTCCTTGCTAAGATTGAATCTACGATGCAATCACTCCTTCCTTTATATGCACTTTGTAATCGATAGTAGAAAACGGACAATTTATATTGTCCGTTTTTAGTTGTTATCACATTATATCACTTCAGTTTTTATTTTTCAAAATATTTTTTACATTTTCACTAGCTTTTGTTCTTCAGTATCTTTCGCCCTTTGAATCGCACGGTATATAGAATACCCACTTACTTCTTGAAACTCCTTATCAATTTTCTTTTCTTCTGCTTTCGATGGAACAATCTCTTTAAAACGACGATATAATCCCATTAATTCTTCCCTTATAATTCCTTTTTCATATGCTTTCTCAATCGCTTCATAAAACTTCACAATTGCAACCATTTCCTCATTTGACCAATCATAATCTAACGGATATTGATATTCCATTTTGCACCTCATTCATCATTTCTTCTTATTTTCAATATGCTATCTTAAAGGGTTTTTTCTTCTTCACTATAGCCACTTTGCATTATACACTATTTATTCTTTATGATGGAATTCTCTTCCGCTGTACGTTAGTTCGAAATAACTATTTAACTTATCCACTATAAAAATATTTTTTTCTATACATCTATAATTATTGGTGATATAATGCTTTTGTTTTATAAAAAATATAGTGAACCTACCATCTCAAAAACACTTTTGTGAATGGCAGAAAAACAAGCCTCATACTAAAAAAGGACTTAACTTTTTTAGAACAGGATTATATAAAACAAATTATACTAAATATTAAGAAGAAGAAGGGGTGTATAGATTGTCCCAATACGAAACACCATTGTTTACCGCTTTAGTTGAGCACAGTAAGCGAAATCCAATTCAATTCCATATTCCTGGTCATAAAAAAGGACAAGGCATGGATCCTACATTTCGCGAATTTATTGGGCATAATGCATTAGCAATTGATTTAATTAATATTGCGCCGCTCGATGATTTACATCATCCAAAAGGTATGATTAAAGAAGCACAAGATTTAGCAGCCGCTGCATTCGGTGCAGACCATACTTTTTTTTCCATTCAAGGTACAAGTGGCGCAATTATGACAATGGTGATGAGCGTTTGCGGTCCTGGTGATAAAATCCTAGTACCAAGAAACGTGCATAAATCAGTAATGTCAGCTATTATCTTCTCAGGTGCAAAACCGATTTTTATGCATCCTGAGATCGATCCAAAACTCGGTATTTCACATGGAATTACAATTAAATCTGTCAAAAAGGCGCTTGAAGAGCACCCAGATGCGAAAGGCTTACTTGTTATTAATCCAACATACTTTGGCTTCGCTGCCGATTTAGAACAGATTGTACAATTAGCACATTCTTACGATATCCCTGTACTCGTTGATGAGGCTCATGGTGTTCATATTCATTTTCACGATGAATTGCCGATGTCAGCGATGCAAGCTGGGGCTGATATGGCGGCAACAAGTGTTCACAAATTAGGAGGATCTTTAACGCAAAGTTCTATTCTTAATGTGAAAGAAGGCCTTGTGAACGTAAAACATGTTCAATCTATTATTAGCATGCTTACGACTACATCAACTTCTTACATCTTATTAGCATCTCTTGATGTTGCTAGAAAACGTCTTGCTACAGAAGGAACTGCACTCATAGAACAAACAATACAATTAGCAGAACAAGTTCGTAATGCTATAAATGATATTGAGCATCTTTACTGTCCTGGAAAAGAAATGCTAGGCACGGATGCTACTTTTAACTATGATCCTACAAAGATAATTGTATCTGTAAAAGATTTAGGTATTACAGGCCATCAAGCTGAAGTATGGCTGAGAGAGCAATATAATATTGAAGTAGAACTCTCAGATTTATACAACATACTATGTCTTGTCACTTTCGGGGATACAGAAAGTGAGACGAATACACTTATTGCAGCATTACAAGATTTAGCAGCAACATTTAGAAATAAAGCTGATAAAGGTGTTCAAATACAAGTAGAAATTCCAGAAATACCAGTGCTAGCACTTTCTCCACGAGATGCTTTTTATTCGGAAACAGAAGTCATTCCATTTGAAAATGCAGCCGGTCGTATTATAGCTGATTTCGTTATGGTTTATCCACCAGGGATTCCAATCTTTACTCCGGGGGAAATTATTACACAAGATAACTTAGAGTATATTCGTAAAAACTTAGAAGCAGGTTTACCTGTACAAGGTCCTGAAGATATGACATTACAAACACTACGTGTGATTAAAGAGTACAAGCCTATCAGTTGATAGGCTTTTCTTTCACCCTTTTTCCCTTTTCTCATACGATATTATGTAATGTAACGTATAGGTGGGGATACTATTATGATTGTAATAGGCCGTTCTATTGTACATCCTTATATCACAAATGAATATGAGCCATTTGCAGCTGAGAAACAACAAATTTTATCTATAATGGCAGGAAATCAAGAAATCTATTCCTTCCGAACATCTGATGAACTCAGCTTTGATTTAAACTTGCGCGTTAATATTATTACTTCTGCACTAGAACTGTTTCAAAGTGGATTTCAGTTTCGCACATTTCAACAATCCTTTTGCAACCCTCAGTATTGGAAAAGAACGTCACTTGGAGGATTCGAGCTCCTTCCACACATACCCCCTTCCATTGCCATACAAGATATTTTTAAAAACGGAAAACTATATGGAACTGAATGTGCCACCGCGATGATTATTATTTTTTACAAAGCTTTACTATCATTGTATGAAGAAGAAACTTTCAACCGCCTCTTTGCAAACCTTTTACTTTATACATGGGACTACGATCAAGATTTAAAACTCATAACAAAAACGGGTGGCGATCTTGTACCAGGTGATCTCGTTTATTTTAAAAATCCACAAGTGAATCCAGCTACAATTGAGTGGCAAGGAGAAAATACTATCTATCTAGGAAATTTCTTTTTTTACGGACATGGCGTAGGTGTAAAAACAAAAGAGGAAATTATATACTCGTTAAATGAACGACGAATCCCTTACGCTTTTATTTCAGCTTTTTTGACCGATACTATTACTCGTATTGATAGCCGTCTCATGAGCCACTACACTTCTCCTAAAGCTCCACAGACATCCATAGGGTTTATTCCAATTCGAGATGATGCAATCGTTGCAACAGTTGGCAATACAACTACAATTTATTAAAAAAAGCGCCTACATATGTAGGCGCTTTTTCTTATTTAAGCTTTTGCATGTTCTTTATGGTCACACTCGCAATGAGATCCACATTTTCCGTAAAGTACTGTTGATTTTTCATCTTCAAAATGTCCGATTGTTCCTTCACATACTTGGCATACGATTGTTCCCATTTTTATTTCCCCCTGAGTTTTAATAATAATCTACTTATTTATAATTAAGCTTTCGCCTTATCTTTATTAGCACAGTCACAATTTGTACCACATTTCCCGTAAAGCACTGTCGTTTTTTCATCTTCAAAATGTCCGATTGTTCCTTCACATACTTGGCATACGATTGTTCCCATTTTTCATTTCCCCCTAAGTTTATGGTCCTAAAAACTTTTAGCTGTCCATTTCCTATCAATTATTGGGCTTTTGTATGCTCTGTGTGATCACATCCGCAAGATCCACATTTCCCGTAAAGTACCGTTACTTTTTCATCCTCGAAGTGTGCAATTGTACCTTCACAATCTTGACATACGATCGTTCCCATTTTTCATTTCCCCCTAAGTTTATAATCCCAAAAACTTTTGTAACCGCTTAACTTTCTGTCTTTATTTTAATATGTTATACTTTTTACGTCAATAGGTTTTTAGTATAACACATTAAATATTTTCAATTTAAATTAGTATGCGATATTCAAACAAAAAACAGCCATATTTATACGTACGACTGTTTTACATTATTTATTCTTCATATTCTGCATGCAAAGATGTAGATGGAACTAGAAATGAGAAAAACTGAGCTAACTCCGCTGCTTCACCTTCTGATCCTAATTTGAAAATTTCCTGTATATGTTGAACATTCTCTACATCATCTCGTCCAAGTAAAGTAGATCTTCCTGTTTGCATACAAACAATGAGCGGCTTTCCAAAAAACATATTTGTATAAATAACACCAAAATCATAACGAGTATCATGTGTCATAAACCCCAAAAATCGTACCTTCACACTTTCATGCTCATCATACAATTTTTCAAACATCGATTTCCACCTTTCTCCATCACCTTTCATTTAGTATATTAAACAAAAAAAGTAATACTCCTTTTAATTGTCAAAAAATTCAGTAGGAGGTAGAATGATAGTATTCTACTAAGTTAGGGGGAACTTATATGCAACATGCCTTTATTACGCTTGTACCTAAATCCAGTCAACAATCTGTTTCAATAGATGATATAAAACAACTTTTTCATTACTATCAAACAGTTACTTCCAAAACCGGTGTTCAAATTAATTACGCTTATACAAATACCGCTTTTCCTTATGAAATTTTAGATACATCAGCAACAACATTAAAACTACAATCTACTCACGATCGATATGACTCCATTTATGTTGGTATCGGTATAGAAAAGGAACAATCTTTTATTCAAATTTCTTTACCACCTAATGCAAAATTTGGTGATAAAGGAAAAGCAAATGAATTTTGCCGTTTTCTAGCGAAGAAATTAGAAGGAGAGTTACAATTATTTAATGGAAGAACAATGTATTTCTATAAACGTTAATTTAAAAAATAGAAAATATGATTAAGAAAAGTATGCAATTTGAACACGTAAGGAATAATGCCTGCTTTCTAATTTGCAATACAAAATATGCGATCACATATGCTAAATAAAGAAACACAAAAAATAGAATTACTTTATAATGCAACTTATCACCATTTGACAATGATAGTACTACGGAAAAACCACTCCATAATAAAAAATGATAAAATATAACATGTAATCTTCTCATGGAACCTTCTCCTTTGACATGCTCTATTTTATTAATATATGGGATTATGTTTGAATCAATTACATATTATACGAAAGCATATGTGGCTTTTGAATTTATATATGTTCTAATCATTTAATTAAAGTATTATATATTCATTCGACAACTACATATAAAGACCTTGCAAGCCGTTTTTATTAAAATAAAAAATAGCCCATCTCTTTAAATAAGAGATGGGCTATTTTCATTACTTAAATTATTTTACAATGTGAATTGGCATTCCAAGAGCAACTTCAGCTGCTTCCATTGTGATTTCACCTAATGTTGGGTGAGCATGGATTGTTTGAGCGATATCTTCTGCAGTCATTCCTGCTTCGATAGCTAAACCAATCTCAGAGATAATATCAGAAGCACCTGCACCTGCAACTTGAGCACCTACAAGAAGACCATCTTCTTTACGTGTTACAAGTTGTAAGAAACCGTCAGTGCTATTTAATGATAACGCACGACCGTTTGCAGCGAATGGGAACTTAGATACAGTTACAGTCATTCCAGCTTCTTCAGCTTGTTTCTTAGTGTAACCAACAGATGCTAATTCTGGATCAGTGAAGCATACTGCAGGAATTCCGATGTAATCGATTGCTGATGCATGGCCACTAATTGCTTCAACAGCTACTTTACCTTCGTAAGAAGCTTTGTGAGCTAATGGTGGTCCAGGAACGATATCACCGATTGCATAGATATTTGGTACGTTTGTACGACATTGCTCATCGATTTCGATGATGCCGCGGTCAGTCATTTTAACTCCAACTTGCTCAAGACCGATTTCTTGAGTGTTTGGACGACGACCTACAGTTACTAATACGTAATCTGCTTCTACAGTTTGGATTTCACCTTTAACTTCGAAGCTAACTTTTACGCCAGTTTCTGTTTCTTCAACGCCTTTAGCCATAGCTTTTGTATGGATATTTACGTTACCTTTTTTCTGTAGAGCACGTTTAACAACAGAGCTCATAGCTTTTTCGAAACCAGCTAAGATTTCGTCACCAGCTTCTACTACAGTAACTTCTGTACCGAAGTTAGCATATGCAGTACCTAATTCCATACCGATGTAACCGCCGCCGATTACAACAAGTTTTTTAGGAATTTCTGGTAAGCTTAAAGCACCTGTAGAGTTGATAACACGTTTAGAGTATTTGAATCCAGGAATTTCGATTGGTGTAGAACCAGTTGCAAGAACAGCATTTTTAAACGTGTAAGTTTGAGCTGCATCTTCAGTCATTACGCGTAATGTGTTAGCATCTACGAAGTAAGCTTCACCGCGAATGATTTCAACTTTGTTACCTTTAAGAAGGCCTTCAACACCGCCAGTTAATTTCTTAACTACGCCGTTTTTCCATTCTTGAACTTTTGTAAAGTCAACTTTTACGTTCTCTGCAGTGATACCCATGTCATCAGAATGCATTGCATTCTCATAACGATGACCTGCATTGATTAACGCTTTTGAAGGAATACATCCAACGTTTAAGCATACGCCACCAAGGTTAGCTTTTTCAATAATTGCTACCTTTTGACCTAATTGTGCTGCACGAATTGCCGCAACGTATCCACCAGGACCTGCACCAACAACGACTGTATCTAATTCAATTGGGAAATCTCCTACTACCATTGTTATTACGCCTCCATTACTAATAATTGTGGGTCATTCAATAGACGTTTAATTTGGTTTAATGCTTTTTGAGCAGTTGCGCCGTCAATTAAACGATGGTCAAAGCTTAGAGATAATGCTAATACTGGAGCTGCAACAATCTCACCGTTTTTCACAACTGGTTTTTCAGCGATACGGCCGATACCAAGGATTGCTACTTCTGGGTGGTTGATAACTGGAGTGAACCATTGTCCACCTGCAGAACCAATGTTTGTAATTGTGCAAGAAGCACCTTTCATTTCAGCCGGAGCTAAGCGACCTTCACGTGCTTTACCAGCAAGATCATTGATCTCGTTAGAAATAGTGAAGATTGATTTACGATCTGTATCTTTAACAACTGGTACTAATAGACCTTTGTCTGTATCAGCTGCGATACCGATGTTGAAGTAATGTTTATGAACGATTTCTTGAGAAGCATCGTCTAAAGCAGTATTCAACATTGGGAATTCACGTAATGCAGATGTTAAAGCTTTAACAACGTATGGAAGGTAAGTTAATTTAATACCTTTGTCAGCTGCAACAGCTTTGAACTTCTTACGGTGAGCAACAAGCTCAGTTACATCAACTTCATCCATTAATGTTACGTGAGGAGCTGTGTGCTTAGAGTTAACCATTGCTTTTGCAATCGCTTTACGGATACCACTCATTTTCTCACGAGTTTCTGGATATTCACCAGCTGGGATTGGTTGTGCTTTTGGTGCTTCTTCTTTCGCTGCTGCTGGAGTAGCTTCTACTGCTGCTGGAGCCTCAGTTGCTGATACTGCTTGTCCACCATTTGCAAATGCATCGATGTCAGCTTTTACGATACGGCCGTTCTTACCAGAACCAGCTACTTTATGAATGTCTACGCCGTTTTCACGAGCATATTTACGAACAGATGGCATAGCGATTACGCGCTCATTTACCACTTCTGCAGTTGCTGCTGGAGTAGCTTCCGCTGCTGGAGCTTCTACTGCTGCTTCTTCAGCTTTTGGAGCTGCATCATGATCGTCACCTTTAAATTTAAGGTTTTCGTATCCAGGAGCATCAAATTTAATTAATGTATCTCCTACGATTGCAACTGTTCCTTCTTCTACAAGTACTTCAAGTACTTTACCTTTAACTGGAGAAGGGATTTCTACTACTGCTTTATCATTTTGTACTTCAAGAAGTACATCGTCTTCGTTTACTTCATCGCCTGGTTTAATAAACCATTTTACGATTTCACCTTCGTGGATACCTTCACCGATATCTGGTAGTTTAAATTCAAATGCCACGGAATTCAGCCCCCTGATTCATTTCATTATTATAGAATATGTACAAAAGAAACCAGCATGTGCTGATTTCTTTTGCACATGAAAAGCTAAAAATTAGAAGTTCATTACTTTGTTAACAGCTTCAACAATATCTTTATGGTTTGGTAACCATACGCTCTCAGCTTGAGAGAATGGGAATACTGTATCAGCAGCTGCAACACGTACAACTGGAGCTTCTAAGTTTAAGATTGCACGGTCGTTAATTTCCGCTACAACGTTAGCTGCAATACCAGCTTGTTTTTGCGCTTCTTGAACTACAACTACGCGGCCTGTTTTTTCAACAGAAGCGATGATTGTTTCGATATCTAATGGTTGAACTGTACGTAAGTCAACAACCTCTAAAGAGATACCTTCTTTTTCAAGTTCTTCAGCAGCTTTTAATGCAGCGTGAACCATAGCACCGTAAGCGATAACAGATACATCTGTACCTTCACGTTTGATATCAGCTTTACCTAAATCAATTGTGTATTCGCCTTCTGGTACATCTTGACGGAATGAACGGTACAATTTCATATGCTCTAAGTAGATAACTGGATCGTTGTCACGAATCGCAGAGATTAAAAGACCTTTTGCATCGTATGGAGTAGATGGAATAACAACTTTTAGACCAGGTTGTTGAGCCACTAATCCTTCTAAGCTATCAGCATGTAGTTCAGGAGTATGAACACCGCCACCGAATGGAGAACGAACTGTTACTGGAGCAGTCCAACGTCCACCAGAACGATAACGCATACGAGCTAATTGACCAGAAATTGAATCCATTACTTCATATACGAAACCGAAGAATTGGATTTCTGGAACTGGACGGAATCCTTCTAGTGCAAGTCCAACTGCAAGTCCACCAATACCAGACTCTGCAAGTGGAGTATCCATTACACGATCTTCACCGAATTCAGCTTGTAAACCTTCAGTAGCACGGAATACACCGCCGTTTACACCAACGTCTTCACCAAACACAAGTACGTTAGGGTCATTTTTCATTTCAACGCGTAAAGCATCAGTGATTGCTTGAATCATTGTCATTTGAGCCATGGCTTACTTCGACTCCTTTTCTTTGTAAATTTCATATTGTTCAGCTAAGTTGTAAGGCATTTTTTCGTACATGATTTCCATTAAATCAGTAACTTTTTGTTTTGGAGCTTGGTCAGCCTTAGCAATTGCTTGTTTGATATCTTCTTTTGCTTCTTCGATTACTTTCTCTTCAACTTCTTGAGACCATAGGCCTTTGTTTTCTAAGAATGCACGGAAGCGTACGATTGGATCTTTTTGTTCCCATTCGTTCTCGATATCTTTTGTACGGTAACGAGTTGGGTCATCACCAGCCATTGTATGTGGACCGTAACGG
This sequence comes from Bacillus albus, assembly GCF_001884185.1. Classification (GTDB taxonomy): domain Bacteria; phylum Bacillota; class Bacilli; order Bacillales; family Bacillaceae_G; genus Bacillus_A; species Bacillus_A albus. The sequence goes on along the minus strand of NZ_MAOE01000111.1, from coordinate 27,443 downwards.
AATGTTAAAGTCTCGATTAAAGTAGGGCCTTCGCCGTTTACTGCGCGCTCACGAGCGAAAGCAGTTGCTGCGTATACAGCTAATGGGTCCATACCGTCTACTTGAATTCCGTAAATACCTGCTGCTACTGCTTTTTGAGCTACAGTTTTAGCTGCAGATTGCTTTTCTACTGGAGTAGAGATTGCATAACGGTTGTTTTGTACAACGAAGATTGCTGGAGCTTTGAATGCACCCGCAAAGTTCATACCTTCGTAGAAGTCACCTTGTGAAGCACCACCGTCACCAGTGTAAGTAATTGCAACAGATTTTTTGCCACGTAGTTTCATACCTAACGCAACACCAGCAGTTTGGATGATTTGCGCACCGATGATGATTTGTGGAGCAAGTGCATTTACGTTCTCAGGCATTTGGTTACCCATGAAATGTCCACGAGAGAATAAGAATGCTTGGTATAATGGTAAACCGTGCCATACTAATTGTGGCACATCACGATATCCTGGTAAGATGAAATCTTCTGCTTCAAGTGCGAAATGACTTGCTAATTGAGAAGCCTCTTGTCCAGCTGTTGGTGCGTAGAAACCTAAACGTCCTTGACGGTTTAAAGAAATAGAACGTTGATCTAGTACGCGAGTATACACCATACGGCGCATTAATTCTTTTAATTGATCATCAGATAATTCAGGCATAGCTGCTTCATTCACAACTTCGCCTTTTTCATTTAAAATTTGTAATGTCTCAAATTGAGCTGCGATAGCTTTCATTTGCTCATCAACATTAAATAGGGTCTTTTTTGTTTTAGTACCCATTCCGTTCACCTCTTCCTCTCTTGAACCATATTCTGAAACGCTTTCACTATCTATTGGCTAGACTGAAAACGCAACAATGTAAACCAACAAATTTATTTGTCAGTTGAGAATAATTTTGTGTACCTAACAATCTGTACTAATGTTTTTTCAGAAACATATTAATACAATCTTGATCACGTTTTTTAGTTTACAACTATTCTAATTACGATGTCAATTACTTTGAATACGTTTTTTTATAAATAATATGCAGGTCTCTTCTACACAAACGTGTTTTTATTTTTCACATCTGTATTAGTAAGCATTAACCCGCTGTTATATTATTCCCTTTTTAACTTGTTTTTTCTCTTAGAATAATATGTAAACGATTTAATTCTCTTTAGTTTTTCTCTCTTCTTAGCAAAAATATACAAACTCTTCTTCCTTTTATAGGTAATTACCCATACATTTCTACTCTTCCCTCCATACATTATAGTAACCGCAATATTAGCGGGAAATGATAAAGGAGGTCATCTCATGTACGGATACTCATATTGCTATCCAACTTGTTCAACCCCTTCCTACGGTTATGGCGGTTCTTGTGGCGGGTCTGGACGCGGCTTCGCCTTAATCGTTGTGTTGTTTATTCTTTTAATTATCGTTGGTGCTGCTTGCATTCGCTAATGTAAAACGAAACAACTATGGAAAGAAACAGACGGCTCTGCCGTCTTTTCTTTTTATTACATACATATTCTATAGTAGAACGCTTTCCCTACTTGTCGATGACTTTTTTCATCTCCTTTGGTAGACTAAAGGGGAAAGGAGAGATTACATATGCTTACAATGAAAGATGTCATTCGTGAAGGAGATCCTATTTTGCGAAACGTTGCAGAAGAGGTAGTAATACCAGCGAGCGAAGAAGATACAAATACACTTCAAGAAATGATTGAATTTGTAATAAATAGCCAAGATCCTGAAATGGCTGAAAAATATAGTTTACGCCCTGGAATTGGATTAGCGGCTCCGCAAATCGGTATTTCAAAGAAGATGATTGCGGTTCATGTAACTGATACGGACGGTACGTTATATAGTCATGCATTATTCAATCCAAAAATCATTAGTCATTCTGTTGAACGTACATATTTACAAAGTGGTGAAGGCTGTCTATCAGTAGACCGCGAAGTACCTGGTTATGTCCCTCGTTATACAAGAATTACAGTGAAAGCAACATCTATTAACGGTGAAGAAGTAAAATTACGTTTAAAAGGTTTACCGGCAATTGTATTTCAGCATGAAATTGACCATTTAAACGGTGTTATGTTCTATGACCACATTAATAAAGAAAACCCATTTGCTGCTCCTGAGGATTCAAAGCCTCTAGAGCGATAATAAAAAAAGGCGGGAGTTACTCTTCCGCCTTTTTTTATTATATGAAATGGGTTCCATATTCACCTATAGTAATCCAGCCCATTTTAATCCATGGTATATGCCGTCTTCAGTAACATCCTTTGTTACATGATTTGCGAGTTTCTTCAAGTCTTCATGACCATTCCCCATCACAATACCTGTCCCAACCGCTTCGATCATTTCTAAATCATTTAAGCCATCTCCAAATGCATAAACTTGTTCAAGGTTAAATCCTAATTTTCCAATGAATTTCTCAATCCCTTTTGCCTTCGAACCACCATTTGGAATAATATCCATTGAATACGCATGCCAGCGAATAAAATGAAAATCTGGGTACTGATTAATAAACTTCTCCTCTTCATTCACTTCACAGAAAAGAAGTGTTTGATAAATATTACGTTCCTCATAAAAATCAGGTTCATATGCCGGATGCTCAAAATTTAAGCTTCCAAAACCTTCCTTCACATAATCATGATATTCTACTGACGCTCTCATTTCTTGATGATCAAGATATACAAGTGGATACCCTTCTTGATTTGCAAACTGAGTAAACTTATGTAGAGCAGCTGGATGTAATGGGTTATTAAATACTACCTCGTCTTCAAATACAACGTACTGTCCATTAAAGCTAACATAATTATGAATATTAAGTTCCTTACGAATATCTTCAAACATAAATGGCGCACGCCCTGTCGCAATTGCTACATGCACACCTTTTTCTTGTAACTGTCTTACTGCATCTCTTGTAGATTGAGGTATCTTCTTATCATGATCTAATAATGTTCCGTCAATATCAAAAAAGACAATTTTATCATTCATTTGTCAAAATCCTTTCTGTTACTCTATATTCCTATTTTGATTATCGCTTTTCAAATTCTAAAAAAAAGTATAACATATTAAACATCTGTGAAGAAAGCGTTCACTTTCTGACCTTATTTATGAAACCTGCATATATATATTAGTAAAAAATGTGGATACTTGTTCGTATGAATTTTCTTTTCTATTCTTTCTCATACTATACCTATAACTAACGGCTACTAATCGTTACTATAGAATAACTTTCCCTGTATGAGAAAAGACAAGATTTAACATTCACTTTTGTCTTCTTTCTTATATCAGAGACGGCGTTTTCACTAGTACTATGCATGTTTTAAATAAGGAAAGGAAGGAGTAATCATGCTGAAGAAGCTGAAGAAAAAGCTCAAGCGTTATTTAAAAGATCTAGTCCGTAAAAAGACAATCGCTTAAATTGTGCCCATTTCGGGCTTTTTCTTCATTCTCATTCGAAAAAACATGAAAATCGTGACTGTTTGCTTTATAATAAGTAACAGATAATGCAAAACATAGACAAGGAGAGGTTTTCCAAATGATTTTTAAAGTATTTTATCAAGACAAAATGACTGAGGTTCCAGTACGTGAAAATACAAAAGTTTTATATTTAGAGGCTACGTCTGAAAAGGATGTTCGTAAGAAATTAAATAAGTTCGCATATAATATCGAGTTCGTTCAGTCTGTTACTGGCAATCATCTTGAATATGAAAAAGAAAACGCTGATTTAACATTAGCGGAAATCGTATAGTCATATGAAATTTCTAAAGAATGATCAAGCAGCCGTTTTTGCTTTAGGTGGACTTGGTGAAATCGGTAAAAATACATATGCTGTTCAATTTCAAGATGAAATTATTATTATTGATGCTGGAATTAAATTTCCAGAAGACGAACTCCTCGGAATCGATTATGTAATACCAGATTACACTTATTTTGTGCGAAACGAAGATAAAATTAAAGGATTATTCATTACACATGGTCACGAAGATCATATCGGTGGAATTCCTTACTTATTACGTCAAGTAAACATTCCAATTTATGGCGGAAAATTAGCAATTGCACTAATCAAAAACAAATTAGAAGAGCACGGATTACTTCGTAAAGCAAAACTTTATGAAATTCAAGAAGATGATGTTATTAAATTTAAAAAGACATCTGTTTCCTTCTTCCGTACAACTCACAGTATCCCAGATTCATACGGAGTTGTTGTGAAAACACCTCAAGGACAAGTTGTTCATACTGGAGATTTCAAATTTGATTTCACACCAGTTGGTGAACCAGCGGACTTAACAAAAATGGCTGAAATCGGAAAAGACGGTGTACTTTGTCTCTTATCTGACAGTACAAACAGTGAAGTTCCAAACTTTACAATGTCTGAGCGCCGTGTTGGTGATAGTATTCAAGATATTTTCCGCAAAGTAGAAGGTCGTATTATCTTTGCAACCTTTGCATCAAATATCCATCGCTTGCAACAAGTTGTTGAAGCGGCTGTTGAAAACAATCGTAAAGTGGCTGTGTTTGGCCGAAGTATGGAAGCAGCGATTGAAATCGGACAAAACCTCGGTTATATTCGCTGTCCGAAGGATACATTCATAGATACAGCTCAACTAAACCGCCTACCGGCTAATAAAGTTGTTATTTTATGTACAGGTAGTCAAGGTGAGCCAATGGCAGCACTTTCACGTATTGCCAATGGTACGCATCGTCAAATTCAAATCATTCCTGGCGACACAGTTGTTTTCTCTTCTTCACCAATCCCTGGTAATACAATTAGTGTAAGCCGTACAATTAACATGTTGTATCGTGCTGGTGCTGATGTAATCCACGGAAAACTGTCAAACATTCATACGAGTGGACATGGCGGGCAAGAAGAACAAAAACTAATGCTTCGCTTAATTAAGCCGAAGTATTTCATGCCAATTCATGGTGAATATCGTATGCAACGCATGCATATGAAGTTAGCAAATGATTGTGGTATTCCAGAAGAAAATTGTTTCATCATGGATAATGGAGATGTTCTTGCTCTTCGTTCAGATGAAGCAAGCGTAGCTGGTAAAATCCCATCTGGATCTGTCTATATTGATGGAAATGGTATTGGAGATATCGGTAATATCGTATTACGCGATCGTCGTATTCTTTCTGAAGAAGGACTTGTAATTGTAGTTGTAAGTATTGATATGAAAGAGTTTAAAGTTGCAGCAGGACCTGATATTATCTCACGTGGTTTCGTGTATATGCGCGAAAGTAGTGATTTAATTAATGATGCCCAAACATTAATTACAACTCATTTAGAAAAAGTAATGGAGCGTAAAACAACACAATGGTCTGAAATTAAAAATGAAATTACAGACACATTAGCACCATTCCTATATGAAAAAACGAAACGTCGTCCAATGATTTTACCAATCATTATGGAAATATAAGAAAAAGGACAATACCTTCATGGTATTGTCCTTTTCTCTTATCTTAAAAAGTGTTTAAAACGATCTACTTCATCGTCATGACCAATTACAATTAATATATCTCCTGCTTGAATATTTTCCGTAGCTCGAGGAGATACAATTACTTCTTTACCACGTTTAATTGCTACAATATTCAATCCAAACTTCGCACGAATATCTAATTCAATTAAAGAATGACCATCAATTTTTTTATTTGCAATAATTTCTACAATACTATGCTCATCCGAAAGCTCAAGATAGTCTAATACATTACTTGATGCAATATTATTAGCAATCCTTTTTCCCATATCACGCTCTGGGTGCACAATGTGATCTGCCCCTATTTTACTTAACACTTTTTCATGGTAATCATTTTGAGCTTTTACAGTAATATTTTTTACACCTAACTCTTTCAAAATTAATGTTGTTAAAATACTTGAATTTAAATTATCTCCAATCGCAACGACTACATGATCAAAATTACGAATACCAAGACTTTTTAATACCATCTCATCTGTTGAATCTGCAATTACAGCATGTGAAGCTATATTTGCAAACTCATTAATTTTATCCTCATCCGAATCAATTGCCATTACTTCCATACCTAATTGAGCGAGTTCTCGGCAAATACTTCCACCAAAACGTCCAAGCCCGATGACAGCAAATTCTTTCTCTTTTTCACCCACAGGAATTCCTCCAATAACATCGAATACTATGTATTTTTATTGTAACATACTTTAAATTTGCTACAAAAACCTTTATGGCATTCTTATTTTTGTTTTTGCATATAAAAATACTGTTGTAAATAAAATGCGATACTGAAAATTAACATACCAAATACAAATATGTTTCCAAATGAACTAAATGTTTCAAAAACGAATAATAACGTTTCTTGTCCGAAGAAAGCAAATAATAGTTGGGTAAACGCGAATAACAATGCAAATATGTAATGATGTTGATGGAATAAATAATGCGTTGCACCTAAAAAAGCGATAAATGAAATAATGAAAATCCACCAATTTTCTAAAAACAGTTGCCAATTCGTAAATTGATATCCATTTACTAATATCGCAATAATTCCTATAACCGCCATTGTCGGCACGCTCCAAAATAATGCACGCACTCTAAAGAAACGCGTACCTTTTACATCTCCTTTTTCATTTGCAATGTATGTGAGCACAACAGTACTTATATACAAAACGGAGAGTATTGTTAATACAATAATGAGCCAAAAATGTAACTGGTAATATTCATGTTCTATATTCGTCACAATAGCAGCTAGCATGCATGGAATGAGCATTCCCGTCCAACCATCTACTTTTCTTTCATTCCAAAACACAGTGTTACCAATCCGTATACCTAACAACATAAAAATAATGATACCTAGTACAAATAATGTTGTTTTATTTCCTACTAAACTCGTTGAGAAAGCAATTAACCCAATAAATAAAAAGAGCACAAACCCATTCATAATTTCTAATACAGGTGATAAATATCTCTTCACCCATTTATATGTCTCGTCATATTCGTGATTATCTACTAAACGGTAGGCATAAAAACTTATCCCAAAATAAACTGCCGCAATAATCACATACGCATATAAGACGAAACACAATATCGCACTGCTAATTTGCACGTAATTCCCCACCCTTTTTTCTATGTTTCACCTTGATTTTACACATTTTCTACACGAAATGTAAACATATATAAGCTAGTTAACTAATCATCTTCTCAATAAGCGATAATGAATAATGAGCAGCGGCTCAAAACCACTGCTCATTATTTTATCCATTTGTATGCCGCTGTGCACCCAAAACAAATGTGAAAGACCTTTCCATCCTTTAACTAACAAGTACCCACTTTAAATTGTTGCAAAGTTGGCAAGCGAGTTTACTTTCTAGTTCCCTTCCACTTCACATATTGATCTAAAAATACGATAGCTTTCTCGATCGCCTCTTCATCTGGTTTTAATTTTGCGTGATGTAAACCATATTCTGAATTTACCCCAAGCCAAAACATAAATCCAGGAATCTCTTGAAGCATATAACCAAAATCTTCACCTGTCATTGCTTCAGTACATGTAATGACATTCATATCAGTTTGTTCACTTACGAACTGCATAAACTCTCTCGTTAATGCTTCATGGTTATATACTTGATGATACATCGCTCCGTAGTCAATCACCGCTTCACATTGGAAGGAAGCTTCTATACCTGCAACAATTGCCTCAATCCTACTTTTCACACGACTCATTGATTCCACTGATAACGTTCGAATCGTTCCTTCTAACCGAGACTTTTCTGCTATGATATTTTGAACTGTACCACCTGTTATTTTTCCGATTGTAATTACTGCACTATCAAGAGGATTCACATTACGACTAATAACGGATTGCAGTTGTGTAACAAGATGACTGGCTGCAACAATCATATCATTGGCAGTATGAGGGTAGGCTGCATGTCCACCTTTCCCTTTTAAATCAACATATAACTCTGATGTATTCGCAAATAATAGCCCCTCTTTTGTGGCGATTGTTCCTACAGGGTATTCAGGTGCAATATGAAGGCCGAGAATTACATTTGGCTTCCATTCTTTTAACTCTTCGCTCTCTAACATGGGAAGAGCCCCTCCTGGCCCTTCTTCAGCTGGTTGGAATAGAAACACTAGGTCATCATCTATTCTTTCTGTTACAGCTGCTGTTAGAAGGCCTAAACCAATTGTTGTATGTACATCGTGTCCACATGCATGCATCATTCCTTCATGAATAGAAGCAAATTCATATCCAGTTTCTTCTGTAATTGGTAAACCATCTATATCTGCGCGGTAACCGATAATTTTTTCTGGATTTTTTCCATTTACTTTAACAATGACACCCGTTTCCCATACTTTCACTTCCACATGTTCATTAGAAAGTGTTCCTATGTAATCTAAAATATACTGTTGTGTTTTCCACTCTTTAAATCCAATTTCTGGTATTTTGTGTAAATCTCTACGAATTTGAATAAATTTGCTTACTGCCATTTTTGCACCTCTATCTATAAAAAGCGTAAGAGCCCGTTTATGCCCTTACGCTTTTTGTTTTTATTTCTCTGGGTTTAATTGACGAAGCTCTTGTTTAATTTCAGTTTTTGCTTTTGTCTTCTCATCAATCTCTTTAATTACACGTGCTGGAGTACCCGCAACAACTGTATATGGAGGTACATCTTCTGTTACAACAGCTCCTGCTGCTACAACTGCACCTTTACCTACTGTAACTCCCTCTAACACAACTACGTTAGCACCAATTACAACATCATCTTCAACGATAACTGGTTTTGCTGAAGGTGGCTCAATAACACCTGCAAGTACTGCACCAGCACCTACGTGACAGTTCTTACCGACAGTTGCACGTCCACCAAGTACTGCGTTCATGTCGATCATAGAACCTTCACCAATTACAGCACCGATATTAATTGTTGCATTCATCATAATAACAGCGTTGTCGCCGATTTCAACGTGGTCACGAATGATCGCGCCTGGCTCAATACGAGCTTTAATACCTTTTAAATCAAGCATTGGAATTGCAGAATTACGACGGTCATTTTCAACAACGTAATCAACAATATTCTTGTTATTTTCATCAAGAATTGTCTTAATTTCAGACCATTCTCCAAATAACACACCAGACTTTTTATTTACAAATGCTTGTACCGTTTCAGGGAATGTTACTTCTTTTAAATCCCCTTTTATGTATACCTTTACAGGAGTTTTCTTTTCACTTTTTTGAATAAACGAAATAATTTCGTTAGCGTCCATCATTTTCATTCTTGTTGCCTCCTAAATCCATTTATAATGTTACTCTACCAAACGATAGAGCGAGTAGCAAGATAATAATCCTATTTTTCCATTTGAATTTCTTCTATAATTTCTAAAAATGCTTGTACTTGCTTCAATTGTCTAGCTGATTCACTCGTCAATAACCATGTTTCTCTCGTTAATTGCACAGGTGTTTTATACATATTTTCCTGTACTTCTTTTAAAACAGTGGAAGGTAAAAGAGCATAACCTATGCCATTTAAAACGAGTTGTTTGCAAGTCTCAATTTGATCAACGACAATTGTTCTCTTAGGTGGATTAGAAAATAAACCATACCACCAATTTTGTATTTGTCCATAATAAGTGGAATCACTTTTAAATTGAATAAAAGGTCTATTTGTTTCTTTTAACATCGAAATATCTTTTATTTCTTTATCCACTAAATAAAGTTCATCTTCAAATAATTGTTGCTTCTGACCTTTATATTCTTGTGTTCCCCTTAATATAGCAACATGAACATCTCCTTCATAAAACTGCTTTTGTACTTCACTACTCCAGCCAGTAAACAGTGATATTTTCACAGAAGGATATTTATGCACGAACTTCTTCAAAACAGGAGGAAGCCAATATTGACCAATAACTGATGCAACAGCTATTTTTAACGTTCCGTGAGTTTCTGTTCTAAAAATAGCTAACTCACTTTTAATATCCTCTTCCTTTTGTAGCATTTCTTTTGCATAATTTGCGACTTTTTCCCCTTCAGGTGTAATTGTCAATCCTTTTTGCGAACGAATAAAAAACTTCATTCCCCATTGTTTCTCCATAGATTGTAATCGTTGACTAAGCGCAGGTTGTGAAACAAATAAACGTTCCGCCGCTTTTCTCATATTTGATTCCTGTGCTAACACAACCATCATTTGAAAATCATCAATTTGCAACTTTCTCCCTCTTTCCTTAGCTTCCATACACCTTATCTCAACAAGCTTTTCATCCTTAATTTAAACACATACTCTTATATTTTTTATCTTTTTAAATATAATACATACACAACTGATATGCACGAAAAAAAAGTGACTTCTCCGCTTCTATGAAGTCACTTTTCTCACATTATCGATTATGTTGTCTTACTTTTTTATTCAACAATTTTAAAATCGCTCGACGTGTTAAAATCCCCTCAAAATATCCCTCTTCATTGACAGCGCAAATAAAAGGATGATCAATTGTCATTTCTAATGCTTTTGCAAAGGAATCTTCTAACTTAAGAACTGGAATATCTTCCTTCATCACCTGTTCTACCTTCATTTCGTCAAGTCTTTCAAACTCAATGCGCTCTAACCCTAACATACCGTCTAAAATCATAGCAGTACTAATTAACCCATGTAATTTGTACATCGGGTCTAAAACAGGTATCGCCGAATATCCAGATTTCACAAGTACGAGTAAAGCATGCTCTAAACCATTCCCTATTTGGACGTGTGCTACTTTTTCGGATGAAATCATTAAATCTTTCACAAAAATTTGTTGAAACTCGTCTTTTGGAATACTAATCATATTACATCCCCCATTTTCCCTTTTTCCTACTTATAATCACCGGCTCTATCCACATTTTATGACAGCGTTTTCATATTATTATTTTGTCCTTACATTATTTCAGGAAAAAACAAAATTACACAGCTATTTTAGCATACAACACAAAAAAAAGACTACCATTCCGGTAGCACTTAATACCCTTTATTTTTTAATCTGTAAAATAACCTTGTGATTTTTTTATATTGCATCACATCTGTCTTTTTTAAACCATTCTCAATATCTGTAAGTTCCACAGCTAAAATTTCACTCGCATAATTTTGCTGAAATAAAATATCTAGTAACAAACTTTCCTCTTCCTCTGTTAAAACAAATTCCCTTTTCATATACCCCTCTCCTTATACTCGCATCGTTACTCCTATTATATAAAATTTTCAGCCTATTTAATAGATGTAATATTCAGTTTTTAGTGAAAGATATATAAAATTGTTATTATTTCGTATATCGATTTGCATAACTAAACGCCGCATATGCATCTGGCTTAATTTTTGCCGTTAATCCCATCGCTTGAATTTTCGCTGTCATATCTAGAATAAATTCTTTTGTTAAGCCATCATTTCCGATATCCAAGTGAATTTCCATTATAAATCCAGCCCCATCTTGAGCATATGGATGCAATAAATCCCATATTGTTTGTATATGATTGGGAGTAAATAAGCAGGCGATTTCTTGACTAAACTGTGTTTCTAAATATATCTTCTCACGTAAAGTTGCTGGCTTATCTTTTACTGATTGATGGTGTAAACATCCCCAGGCTCCTTTTCCGACGCGATGAATATGAATTGCCGTAATAAATCTCGTATCCTTTTGATGTGCTTGTGAGTCTGTCCCAATGGATAAGCGATATAAATTTCGTGGATCCTTTTCAATGAAATTACAAATACGGGTAAAGACCATATCAAAATTTAAATGTCTCTCTGAAACATTATAAAATTTATGTTCACCGGCCATATAGTCACGTCCTTTCAATTAGACAGACTTTTCGTATTCTCATTGTATGGGACAAAAATAGAAATTATAACTTCCTATCCTTTATTCGTTTCAATATTCCGAATTACATACTGGCAAACTTGGCACGTATAAATTACATTTTGATTTGATTGAGCCGTTAATACATGAATAATCTCAGCAGCATTGTGACAATTAGGACAAATGACAACTGGTAAACGTTCCATACAACACACCTCCTCATTATGTTTATCTCCCTATTTACTATCCGTAAATACCAAATTGGTGATAGCTACTAATCAGTATAGAAATAAGAATCTCTACTGATTACAATTTCACTTTATTACCATTGTAGGAAAAATGAAAAATCCCTATACATATATGTTAAAAAGTAATAGAACTAAAAAAGGTGTTGCCGTATGGCAACACCTTTTTTATATGTATCAAGAAATGATATCGTAAATCTCAATTGCGACCATGTCGATATTATCGAATTGATACACTTGAGGTTTTTCACCTTGTTGATACACTTCTAACTCATACATTTCACTTTTATCGAAAAATTTCACGCTACATTTGCGCTCACCGTTCACTTCAAAATAGCGTTGTGCTACTTCACCGCTTTCAGCTTGTTCTTGTAGACTAACAAGTCGAGTTAAAATTCCTTGGAGTAGAGACATGAAATCTCTCCTTTCTCTGATCTTCCTACCAATAGGTTTTACAGCTATACTCATTCTATCCGTCATAACAGAAAAAATGTTCCACACTCTAGGATAAAGGTTATTGGCCAGAAACTCAACTAAAAATTTGTCGAAATACGAAGGAAAAAACAGAAAGAACATCTTTTCCCTTCTTTATTGCGATTTTTATACTGGAAGAATATAATAAAAAACAGTAAAAAGGAGGAATTACAATGAAAAAAATTGAGGTTTACACACAACCTGATTGTCCGCCATGTGTCATTGTGAAAGAATTTTTAAAACATAATAACGTTGTATACGAAGAATTTGACGTAAAAAAAGACGCCGCTGCACGCAATCGTCTTTTATATGACTATGATTCTTATTCAACTCCAACGGTTGTAATTGACGGAGAAGTTGTTGCTGGTTTTCAAATTGAAAAATTACAACAACTTCTCAATCTAGAATAGGAATAGGTAAAGACCTATTCCTATTCTTATCCCGCTATTTTTTTGGAAGTAGACATCCAATTGTGGCGGGTTAATAATTAGGTGATATGTTCCCCTACTAAGGAAAGTTTCACTTTATAATTGTTGTAACCTTTTTATTTCACTTAAAAGTTCTTGGCTTTCATGATATCCAGCCAATTTCCATTTCCCTTGATCTCTTTGCAATGTTACAATTTGATATTGTCCACTTTTCGCCCGCTCATATACATATAAAATTTTATGCTCTTCATCATATGACATTTTCGTTTCTGAATTAAAAGAAAATGGCGCTTCTTTTGCTGGAAGTAAATATTCACCACTTTGTTTATCACTTCTACTATTTTCATCTGTAAATACTTGAAGGAAATTCTCTGTAAAATACGGTGATAACGTGTCTATCATCTTATTCATCGGCAAATGCTTCCCACGAAGTGAAAATTGGGTTTCATAGCCCTTTTGTATCGTTGTATACACTTCTTTCCGATCGACTTTCACTTCCTCTTTTCCTAAAACAGTTGTAACACTATAACCAACTAGAAAGGCAACGCATACAAATAGAACTAACCATATTCCATATTTCCTCATTTTTTCACCTTCCTTTTAAGAAAACTTGTCTTTGTAGTATTCATTGTAACAATGATTATGCAAAGAAAGGGCTCATTTCGTTCGTAAAATCTTTACAACGATAGACAGCATTTTTAGCACCATTTTCACTATTACCAATTTATGATAAAAACAAACAAAAAATGCACGAATCTCTTCGTGCATTAAAATAAAACATCTTCTTCATATAAATATTCATACGATAAATCTATAAATAAAAAGTTTTCATCATCAATCGGGAAAGAAAATGTTCGTACCATCTCACCGGTTTCAATATCAGCATATAAATCTGAAAGTCTCGCCTTATTCTCAAAACGCATTTTCATAATATTTTCTAGAAAATACGGACGCCAACTCCAGTTCTTCATATAATACTCAGGCATCACAATCCATTCCCCATCTTTTTTCATAACGTTTCCTGATTGTTGAAAACCATCTTCATTACAAATAAATATGCGAAAACTACATTGTGATACACTTTGACTAAATTGTAATAACCAATCATTTATATCTTCATTCTTTTTCTGTTTCACTAAAACATCACCGATTCGGTCACGTAACATTTCTGTTAAATTATAAATTTTTTGTAACTTCTTCTTCTCATGTTGAATGAATTGATGACACTCATTACCAAGTCGTTCTTTCAAAACGTTCGTTTCAATAAAATCAGGTAAGCATTCTTTTAAATAATTCCCTTGATAGTATCTACCACCGTTTTTCCAAGCGTATTGCAATTGGTAAAAAGCATCTATTTCTTCATATAACAATGTTGCACCAATTCTTCTAGCAAGTAATGATAAAGAATATAAAATATCTTGATAAGATTGTAAAAGTGCGGTTTGCCTTAAGTTTGTTAAATCTACTTTTAAAATGTCCGGTGCTAACACGCTAATACGTTCTAAATTACTTGTACCCGTTCCGACTTTATTAATCGAAATTTGAATACCATATGTACGATAATACATAAGCAAATGATTAAATTGCTCTATATCTTCTTTACATTCATGTTCTGTAATCTCTAAAACAATGTGTTTCAAATTTAAACCTTGCTCTTCATACATCAATAAAAGTTGCAGTAAACTTTCATCATCATCATTCATTAATACGTTCGCATTCCGATGTATAAATAATAATAGTTTTTGATCACTTTCCAAATAACGATTTAAAGCTTTTTCTACTATAATGTTGTCCGCTTCCAGTTGAAACTCACTTGGAATAGAATCATCATGAAAGAAAGAAGCTAAACTTTGTATGCCCTCTTCTGTTTGAATACGCCCTACTACTTCATATCCAATTACAGTATGCTCATCAGCACTAAAAATAGCTTGATAATAAGGAAGGACTTTATCCAAGTTACTCATTACATCTAATGCATCTATCAACGTGCTTCCCTCCCTTTACTTTTCAAAAATTATAACATGATATTTACGGAAAAATAATAAAAAATCCCTTCAGTTTTCCTGAAGGGATTAGAGGGGTAAAATGCTAAGGGGAATTAGCAATTCTACTATGAAGAAAAAAGAGGTCTTAAATATAACTTATATATGACCTCTTGTAAACACTTTTCTTTCATATGTCACAATTCCGTCACATTTAACCGTCGAAAAATGAATCAAACATTCATTTTCTTATCCCTTTTAAAATGGATATTGATGTAAATGTTGTCCTCCATCCATTGTCATGCAAGTTCCATTTATGTACGCAGCTTCATCTGAACATAAATAATAAGCTAGACCTGCAATTTCTTCTGGCGTACCCAGTCTTCCAAGCGGAACACTTTGTATCGTACGCTTAGCCATTTCTTCTGAAATCCATAATTTATCAGCACCGCCCGTACGTTCAATTGGTCCTGGTGCGATCGCGTTAACTCGTATTCCATATTTACGTCCCCACTCAACAGCGAGTGTCTTCGTCATTGCTAATACTCCAGCCTTTGCTGCAGCCGAATGAATAACTCCCGGACCTGCATCCCATGCATATGTTGCTACCATGTTAATGATATTTCCTTTTATACCTTTTTCAATCCAGTATTTCCCGACAGCATGGCTGCAATAAAATGTACCGTTTAATACAATATTAATGACTGAATTCCAGCCATTCACGGATAAATCTTCAGCTGGACAAATAAAGTTTCCAGCTGCATTGTTTATTAAAACATCAATTCGACCAAACTTCTCATCAATCTGTTCAATCATTTTCTGAATATCGTCCGGATTTCTTACATCCATTTGCACAGGTAATATTTGCCCTGGAAATTGTTCAATTTCCAACTTTGTTTCCTCAAGCTTTTCCTTTGTACGTCCTGTAATAACAACTCGTGCCCCTTCTTTTGCAAAACGAGTCGCCATTCCTTTTCCCATTCCGCTCGATCCACCTGTTATAATAACTACCTTTTCTTTCACATACATCCCCTCCAAAAAATGAATACACATTCATTTTATCATTTTATTTAATAGAAATCTTTATATTTTTAAACTTTTCTGATATTTTAACGTAAAGAGGTTTCTATTCATTCGTTTTTTTCGTAATATATACTACTTTTGTATTATTTAAAATATATTTTAAATAAACTGAAAGGAGATTTGAGTAACCTATAAATGCAACATAAGTTAAATAGGTGTACTCATATTTTTATGAAGAAAATTACAAGAAGAAATTTTTTAAAAACTGGTATACGCACTTGTTTATATTCATTTATAACCACTAGTATCGGATACTATTATGCTAAATATATTGAGCCTCATTTACTTTCTATTACAGAACATACACTACACTCAAAACTCATACCAAAAAGCTTTCATGGTATGAAGATTCTTCAATTTAGCGATTTACATCTCGGATACTATTTCTCTCTTCACCATTTATCTCAAATCGTTTCTAAAATTAATGCTGTAAAACCCGATATCGTCCTTTTTACCGGTGATCTCATTGATAATTATCAAACATATACTGACACTCCTTTCGTTGCATCTATTTTAAAAAATATACAAGCACCCTTCGGTAAATTTTCTATTTATGGTAACCATGACCACGGCGGATATGGAACAGAGTACTACGAACACATTATGCGCGAATCTGGTTTTGAACTGTTACTAAATAGCGAAAAGAAAATTCGTCTAATAGATAATAGTGAAATTTCAATTTTCGGTCTTGATGATATACTACTAGGCAAACCAAAAATAGAGGAGACACTGCATCACGCGAAGCAAAATACTTATAACATTGTTCTTGTTCACGAGCCAGATATCGCACCCCAAATTGCTCAATATCCAGTTAACTTACAGCTTTCTGGTCATAGCCATGGTGGACAAGTACAAATTCCCTTTTTAGGCGCAATTATTACCCCATCACTTGCTAAAAACTATGTAGAAGGTTTCTATACGATTGAAGATTTAATTCTCTATGTCAATCGAGGCCTTGGAAGAACACGCGTCCCATTCCGATTTATGTCAAAACCTGAAATTACGATTTTCACACTCCAACATTCGCAATAATCCGCCTATTTTCTTACATAACCTTTCTTGTACGCGCTCATCCATGTTTCATTTACCATATGATAAAAGTGAGTCCAATAAAGGAGGTTTGTCATGTATCCATATTATCAACCAATCCCAGTCCGTTCAGCACCTATTGGTCCAGTAGGCGACTCACGCTTTTTTCCGTTTTTTGGCGTCCCATTTCTAGCTGGTATTGCTGGCGGACTACTCGGCGGAGCATTAGCTTTCGGTCCTAGACCGTATTATCCACCATATCCACCACCTTTCCCACCGCCAGCACCTTATCCTTGTTATGGTGGACCTTGTCAACAACCATTCTATTATTAATGTACCGTAACAATTCTGCTAATGTTATTTCCTTTCTTAACCGATTCATGATCCATTAACATGCTTATAATAAAAAGTATTCTCTCTACGCATCCTTTATAATAAGTAGAGAACAAAGTAAAAAACCTCTTAAAAAAGAGGTTTTTTACTTTGTTCTCATTATTCAGCATCCGTGTTTTGATACGCCATCTTAAATAACTTCACTTGGCTATCAATCTCTTCTGCACCATTATTAATAACATAATAATAGTCACCTTCTTTATTTTGTTCACGCGTTTTCACATTATCAGCTAAAGTCAGCTGTAAAATCGCCTTAATTCTCGCCTTCATTTCAATATCTAATATTGGGAAAGAAATTTCTACCCGCTTCTCCATATTTCGCGTCATCCAGTCAGCTGAAGATAAGTATATTTTCTCTTCTCCATTATGGTGGAAATAATAAATGCGGCTATGTTCTAAATACCTCCCAACAACACTAACGACACGAATATTTTCACTTACATTTGGAATACCAGGCCTTAAACAACATGTTCCTCGAACGATGAGCTCTACCTTTACTCCAGCTTGTGAAGCTTCATACATTTTTTTTATTAACGGTTTATCTGTTAATGAATTCATCTTGGCGATAATATATCCATTTCCATATTGTCTATGATAACGAATTTCTTCATCTATTAAATCGATAAATTGCTCTCTTATATCAAATGGTGCAACCGATAAGTGATGAAAATGTGGCTTTGTTGTATAACCACTCAAATAATTAAAGAAATTTGTTGCATCAACTCCAAAGTCTTTTCGTGATGTAATATACCCGAAATCAGTATATAACTTTGCTGTTGCATCATTATAATTTCCAGTCCCGAGATGTACGAACCTTTCGATTTTTCCGTTTTTTCTTCTTACAACTAGCGTAATCTTACTATGTGTTTTCAAATGACTTACACCGTAAATAACGTGACAGCCTGCCTTTTCTAACTCTTTAGCCCAATGTACATTATTTTCTTCATCAAACCTTGCCTTTAATTCAACTAATACCGTCACTTGTTTTCCTTTTTCAGCGGCTACCTTTAATGCCTGAATAATCGGCGAATCCCCACTTACTCGATATAAGGTTTGTTTAATTGCAAGTACATTCGGATCGTCTGCTGCATCACGCACAAAATCAACTACTGGCTGAAACGACTCAAACGGATGATGTAATAAAATATCATGCTCAATTGCTTTTTCAAATACATCTTCCGCATCCCCTAAGTCTTGAGGTCGTTGCGGAATAAGAGCCGGATATACTAAATGTTCATATAATGGAGCTAGTTTTTTATATAAAGAGAAGAGACATGTTAAATCTAGCGGTCCATCCATTATATATACATCTTCATCTTTTACTTCCAACACCTCATATAATAATGCTAATACTCTTTCATCAATATGCTCTTTGCCAACTTCTAAACGTACAGCAGCTCCCCACTTACGCTTTTTTAATTCTTTTTCAATTACTTTTAATAAATCTCTCGCACCTTCTTCATGAATCGTTAAATCCGCATTGCGTGTAATACGGAAACGAGTAACAGATGATACTTTATATCCAGTGAATAATTTATGAGTAAAACCACTAATTACATCTTCTAATAAAATAAATTTATGCTTTTGCCCTTCGCTCGGCAAAAATATGAAACGTTCAAGTAATGAAGGAACTTGTACAATTCCTAATTTCGTGCGGTTTTCTTCCTCAACTTGTTTCTCATCATATAAAAGTGTAGCTAAATTCAAACTTTTATTTAATAACATTGGAAATGGACGATAGGCATCGATAGCTACAGGTGTTAAGACCGGAAAAATTTGTTCATCAAAATACTCTTCTATAAATTCTCTCTGTTCTTTCGTCAAATCCTGGAATGTTAAACGCTCAATTCCCTCTAGCTCCAGCGCTGGCAATACATAATTTTTAAACGTATCATATTGTACAGTCATTAATTCGTGGGCCTTTATCGCAATTTTATTTAATTGCTTTTTAGGTGTTAAGCCAGCCTTATTTTCTGGTTGGTTAAACCCAGCACTTACTTGATCCTTCAATCCTGCTACGCGCACCATAAAGAATTCATCTAAATTTGAGCTAAAAATGCTAATAAACTTTAATCTTTCCAAGAGCGGATTCGTTTCATCCTGTGCTTCTTGTAGTACACGTTCATTAAATGCTAACCAACTTAACTCTCGATTATTATAATAAGCTGTATCATTTAAATTTACTATGTTCCCCTTAGATAATTCCATTCTCTTCACACTTCCCCTTGAAACTTTTTTACTATAATTTAGTTACTTTCATTTTAGCAAATTACAATATTATAAAGTGTAAATTTTTCGTAAAGACATCCGTACAACTTAGTGTTTTGATTCGAAGAATAAGTTAATAGTTGTTTTCAATACTCTTTCCAGCTGCTTTTTTTGCTTTTCAGCTTGCACTTTTTCCGCTAATGCCGCTTGCTCACATACAATTTTAAATGTTAATCCTTCTTTACTTTCTGTTATAGATATCGATTCAACAAGCGATCTTTTTCTTATATTTAGAGCTGCTGAAAATTGTAAAACAGCTCCTAATAGGCGAATTTTTTTTTGTTCATTTTTATCAAACCATCCTTCAAACGGGGACAAATGTTGTTTGAATAACATTTTTGATTTATAAGACGCAATAAGGGCTAATCTAACTCGATCTTTATGCATCATACCATCAATTGTTTTATTCGCTAATAAATAAAACGTATGTAAGCGGCTCGCTTCATCGTCTATATATTTTCCTATATTAAATACTTTCGCTGCTTGCTGGAATACTTCCCAGTCTTTTTCTGACATAGAAATGAGCCCTGTTTCTTCAAGCTGTTGACAAATGATTCTTCCATGTTTAATAAGCTGCATTACAAATTCCATATCCATTTCATATTCATGTGATAATAAATATAAACTTTCTTCGACTACATTCGGATAATATGAAATCCCCAAATCTTTTGTCAACTCTTCATAGAAAACACCTTCTCGTAATCCTTTTCTACTCAATACAAATGCTGGTGCCTCTATAACATTAACAAGTGTATGAAATACTTCGACTGCTGGAATAATTGTATCTGCTCGATCTTTTGCCAATCCTTCTAATTTTTGAAGCTCCATGAACGACAATACTTCCAATTCTTCTTTCACATTTTTAATATCTTCTTCTTTCATCTTGTATAAATGTACCCCTGCTATAGGATAACAAATTAAATTTTGATGGATTTTCACTAAGTTCCTCGCACTACCACCAATTGCAATAAGAGGCAATTTCTTGTCAATTAACCATGGTAATGTTCGAAATTGATATTCTAAGTACGTTTGAATCTTTTCCAACTCTTCTTCAGTAGGTATATTCTCTTTAATAAATTGTTGCTTTAAAGAAAGTGCTCCAAAAGGAAAGCTATGATACTCTAAAATCTCTCTATTTCGAAAGTATGTAACTTCCGTACTTCCTCCACCAATATCTACTGTAAGTCCCTCAGTGAACGAAGTTGAATTCATAACCGCTAAATAGCCGTAACGTGCTTCTTCATATTCTGATAATACTCTAAGAGTAAAGTCTGTTTGTCCTTCAACAAGTTTTTTAATTTCCTCTTGATTCTCAGCCTGCCTAATTGTTGCTGTTGCGACACAAAGTACATGATGCAACTGGTGGAATCGTGTACTTTCTTGAAATTGAAATAATGTCTGTAACAATACCTCTATTCCTTCTTTAATCAACATACCATCGACTAAGTAGTTCCTTAACCGAGCAACCACTTTCGTATTTTCAATTTCCTTATAAAAACCTCCGTTTTGCTTTTCATAAATAACTAAACGCATTGTATTAGACCCAATATCTATAATGGCATATTGCTGTTTTAATATTTCTTTCAAACTTCTCACTCTTTCATTATCAAATTTCTAAAACACATTCTATTACTATTATACAAAATAGTTGTTTTTTGTAACAATATTGCTTTAATATTGAAAATATATACAATCACTTTTTGCATATAATAAAAATCACTTTTATTTATGGTATAATAATGAAAAATTGAAAGGAGATTCAATATGAAACCTTCACAACCACAATCTCAATTACAAAACCAACATTCTATTAATCGACTAGCTCAATCTATTTTCGTTGTGAATCGTCATGCTAAAGCTGCAACTAATCCGAAGTATTTATACTGGTTAAAAAAGACGGCTTTAGAACGCTTAATTGCTGAAAAAAAAGCTATTAAAGAAGGATTACATTTTTCTAGAAATCCACGTTTTAGCCAACAACAATCCGATGTTCTTATACGTTTAGGTGATTATTTTTTCCATATTCCTCCTACCAAAGAAGATTTTCGAATCCTACCACACCTTGGCCATCTTGAATCCTCCTATCGAAATCCGAAAACAACCTTATCTTTAACAGTAGCAAAAAAGACACTTCAAGATTACATTGGTCCTGAAGCACTGAAACAAGAAAAAAAATTAAGTGAACCTGTCCCGTGGTATAGTCGTACGTATACAAAAAAATAAAACAGTTTGGCCCATTGTAGGCCAAACTGTTTTATTTTTTCTCTTCTTTAATTTTAATATTTGCTTGTTTATAAAAAGCTATTTTTTCTGTATTATAAGACTTCGTAAATTCATTAAATTTGTCTTTTTCTGATTCAATATCTTTATAAGACTGATTTACTGTTTTTACTTTTTCACTAATATCTTTTAATTTTGTACCTTTATCTTGTAGCATTGTATATAATTCTTTTTCTTGTTTTAACGATTTACTATAGCTATCATACATCTTGTTAAATGAATCATGTCGTTTCTCATATGTGCTTTTCACTTTATCCGCTTGATCTTTTAATTTCTTATCTTCAATTTTTTTCACATATTTATCTGCTGACTTCACTTCTTCTTGTGCCTTATTTAAAGATTCTTTTTCTTTTGTAAGCACCTTTTCTCGTTCATCTGTATTTTTCACTGCTTTGTTCAGTTTTTCCTTAACAGTTTGATTATTATCTTTTCCTTCTTGAACGATCTGGCTATATAATTCTTGTCCCTCTTTTTCTAAAGTTTCAAGTTTCTTTGCATCTTCAAACATTGTTTTTTCTTGCTTTGCAGCATTTTCAAACGCAACATATAATTCTTCTTCTGGTTTCGGCCCAAAACAACCGGCTAATAAAGTCATTGATAATGCAGTTACAATTGCTAATTTACTATACTTCAACATCTTTTTCCTCCTACTTATATACGATCATCGTGTAAAAAGCTATGAAATTATTTATCCTTTTATTAACTCCATACTCGCACCTTTTTTTACGAAAATCATTCATATTGTTTATAATGCTTGTACAAATTGTATTACTCAAAATTACACTTTCGAACTAAATAGCAGTTTCATCTCTACCTTTTAATTGGCACTTTTTAAAACCTGTTTATACTATGTATTACATATAAAGTACAACGGAATTCATCACAGCCATAATAATTTGGAGAACAACAGTAATAATTCACCTTATAAAAGATGGTCGTTGTTCTGTCACGTCTATCATTCTATCATTCCCTTTCCGCTTTCTATCAAATAATCTCTTTGTTCATTTTACACAGTGTAAATGTCATCTTGCAACAACTTACAATTATTCTTTTCATTCCCTAAAAAGGAAAAGTGTAGAGCATGCTTTCCTCTACACTTTAAAAATGAAACACATTGTGCAAAATGCATTGACACATCCATCATAATTATATGCTTATTCCATATATTTTTAAAGACTTTTATTACAATAAAAGTTATTTTTGTAATAAAAGTCAAAAGAATGTTACATTCAAAAACTTCTTCATATCATATTTCTTTAAATCAAAGTTTCACTGATTTCCTTACAAACCCCTATGCTGATACAATTGGTTTTGTGCTTTTCTTAACAATTCTTCAAAAGTTTTTCCTTCTATTGGATAACTAGCAGCTCCAAATAATAAATCCATACTTAACAAGCCATTTTCTATTTCACTTTCAATATTTTTCATTAATCGGTTTGTTATTGTCGACTTTTCATGTCCGTTATCAATTGCCACAATTACATACTTATTTTCATCCCACTTAGTAACGACATCCCCTTTACGGATTGTCTTTACAATCGTACTCTCCAATTTTTGGACTAACACCTCCAGTTTTTTTTCTTGCACTGTATCTTTTAGTTCTTTCCATTCTTTCACAGAAAGAATGTACACCGTAATATTATGAGCATCCCGCTCTGATAAAGCAGCTACTTTCTCAAAGAAATCAACTACAAAATCATTACTCGCCATTCCCCCTACTTCCGCATCTGTATTCTCATTCGCTCTTTTATCATACCAATGTCCAAAATAATAGCTGAGTACCATTTGCAATATATAAATAATAAAGACGGTATAAAATGATCGCGAATCCAGTTTTGTAATTACATCTTGAAGCGCAATCCATTCTGTAACCGCCACTGTATTCCCAAGTAATAATCCACTGATTTTCCCTTTATGTTTCATACTTCTCCTCCCTTCTATACCAATATATGTTTCTATAACAATTATGTTTTTCTACAAAATAAAAAATGTACATATTGAGTGTACATTTCCGCTTAAGCTTGTCTACCATCTCTATTCTATTTCATATATATACTATATATCGTTTTAGAAAGGTGGTGAGCTATATGCTGCAAAAAGAAAATATATCAGATATTATACGTTTACTAGCCGGTTTTCTGTTATCGTTAAAATTACTATTTAATTCTTTCGGTGTAAACTTTATTACAAACGATCAAATAGACGCTATTGTAAATGTTGCTTCCTTTCTGTTCATTCTATATTTTGGTTATACAAATAATTATGTAGGTAAAAAAGGAATCGAGCAAAAAAAAGTACTCAAAAAGCACAACCTTCACTAAAAAAAGGAACCTTTCATATAGGTTCCTTTTTTTCATTGTCGCACAACAACTTCATTTGTTTGCAGTGGACCATATGATACTCCGTTAGATTGAAATGTATATGTAGCCTGAAACAATGCGTTTTTGAGTGCTTTATCTTTATTTGCTTTTATTTTACAAATTAATTCTACCTTTTCATTCGGTAATAAATTATCGATTCGCCACCTTACAAGTTGGAATAGAAACTCACTTATCCCCTTATCTGCCTTTAACGAATTGGGGATGTATGCAAAATAATCGCGAATCATATGACTTACTACAACTCGTGAAATCATTTCTATTCCTTTATTTTCAACTTCAATTCGAATAATAAGTATGTCGTTTACATCATAGGTCAGTTCATATGAAAATTTTTCTTTATACATACTACGGATTTGCAATGTAACTGCTACATTAGGACATTCATTTTCCTTTTTTGAGCCATCAATCCATAATACCGGTTGTAGCGGTATTGAACGCCTTCCTTGATCCGAAATTCGTTTCCATATTTTCATAATAATATTCACCCCATTTCAGATGCATCATTCATACGACCTTATTCTGCCTCTCTACCCAATACAAACGATATATAGTTATTGATCTTCCTTTTATCCTATTCGACAATGTAAAGAAAAAACCATTTTTCATCTGCTAACAGAAGGTATTCTTACTGAAATATTTTTTTACAATTTCCTTCATTGACTTTATACCAATATTAAGTATTACTCACTCTTTCGCAGTCCATACAACAGAATATTTTGACGGATGAAAAAGTTTGCCTTTTAGTCAAATTTGACTATAATATTCTTTATGGCTTGTGCACTTGTGTAAATTGATTTGAAAGAACTATCCTTTACATTTTTATGCGCTGCACTCAAAACTTAATATAGTTTACTTATTTTTAAAGGAGGGTTATATTTGGAATCTCAATTATCAAAAAAAGACTCCAACAAGACAAAATTTGTTGTTGCTGGTTTACTACTTGGTATTTTAATGGCGGCAATGGATAATACAATTGTTGCAACAGCAATGGCAACGATCGTTGGAGACCTAGGAGGATTTGACAAGTTCGTATGGGTCACATCTGCATATATGGTAGCAACAATGGCAGGTATGCCTATATTCGGGAAACTTTCTGATATGTATGGACGGAAACGCTTTTATATCGGTGGCCTCATTCTTTTCTTATTCGGTTCTGCACTTTGCGGAACAGCATCTAGTATTGAGCAGTTAAGTATTTATAGAGCAATTCAAGGGATTGGCGGGGGCGCTCTTATGCCTATTGCCTTCACAATTATGTACGATATATTCCCACCAGAAAAACGTGGAAAAATGACAGGACTATTCGGTGCTGTTTTCGGGACATCTAGTGTGTTCGGTCCCTTATTAGGTGCTTATATTACAGACTATATAAGTTGGCACTGGGTCTTCTATATTAATATTCCATTAGGGCTTATCTCCTTCTTCTTCATTACTAAATACTATAGTGAGTCTCTAGAATTTAGAAAACAAAAAATTGATTGGGCTGGCGCTATTACGCTTGTTATTAGTATCGTTTGCTTAATGTTCGCCTTAGAACTTGGTGGTAAAGAATATGCATGGAATTCCACTGTAATTATCGGTTTATTTACAACAGTTGTTATTATGCTCATTATTTTCTTCTTCGTAGAACGAAAAGCAACGGAGCCTATCATTTCTTTCCATCTCTTTAAAAAACCTTTATTCGCAGCTAGCCAAGGCGTTGCCTTTTTCTATGGTGCCGCTTTTATTATCTGTACAGTTTATATTCCAATCTTCGTTCAAGGTGTTCTCGGCGGTTCAGCCTCCAATGCTGGATTAATTTTAACACCTATGATGGTTGGCTCTGTAATTGGAAGTCAAACAGGTGGACAGTTAGCTTCTCGAACAAGTTATCGTAACATTATGATGGCATCTGGAGTTTTCTTCGTTCTTGGTATTTATTTACTAAGCACTTTAACAATGGACACACCTCGCCTACTCGTAACACTATTTATGGTTCTCACTGGACTTGGAGTTGGTTTCTCGTTCTCAGTTTTAAGTATGTCTTCTATCCACAAGTTAGAAATGCGAGACCGTGGTTCTGCTACATCAACAAACTCATTCTTCCGTTCACTCGGTATGACTCTTGGTGTAACAATTTTCGGTACCATTCAAAATCATATTTTTACTAATAAACTAAACACTCTCTTCCCTCCTGAACTAGCTAAATTAGCTCCAAAGGGCGGAGACACAAGTTTCTTATTATCACAAGGTGCTACCGAGAAGATGCCACCTGAAATATTAACTGGTATTAAAGAGGCTCTCGCTACATCTATTGCCAGCACATTCTTCTGGGCACTTATCCCGGCTGTACTAAGTATTATTTGTATTTTACTTATGGGAAATGAACGACTATTTACAGGTCCAAAAACGAAACAAAAACAAAAGCAAGTAAGTTAGTATAGAAAAAAGAAACGGCATATCCTTTATGAAAAAGGGTATGCCGTTTATAATATATAAAGTAAATCTTTAATCAGTAAGGAACCATTCCCACTGGTTATTATCCCTCACCAATCGGGATAAAGTTACTATATACAGGAGAAAGAAACAGTAAACAAAAACATAGACAAAAGTGTGCATATATAGCAAAAAAGTAATTATGAAACAATATAAACCAAAAGAATTTTCAGAAATGCTTAATGTCTCTGTTAAGACATTACAAAGGTGGGACAATCAAGGTGTTTTACCTGCTTACCGAAACCAAAAAGGAAGAAGATATTCTACAGAAGAACAGTATAAGGAATATATGGGTATTCAAGAAGAACTTGTTCAGGATTTAATATCTATCATTCATGTATTTAGCTGTAGAATATATGGGTTGAGAAAATACAAAAAGAAAATGTCGGAGGATGAAGACTTATGAAAAGAGCATATTTAATAGAAATCAAACCGACAACTGAACAAGTTAGTAAAATCTGTCAAACTATTGGGGTGTGTCGATATGTATATAACCTGTATATCTCTAAAAATAAAGAGACATATGAGTCGGAGGGGAAATTTCTTAGTGGCTATGACTTTTCCAAATGGCTGAACAATATTCATACAAAAGAGTG
>NZ_MAOE01000110.1 GCF_001884185.1 Bacillus albus | reverse complement strand
GCCCGAATGTGGAGGTCAACAAGTCTCGTACAGTGATAGGACGCCGGGCTGGGACGGTCTCTTCTAGCGGGCCATCGGGCTGTTTCAATACTTGCCGGTCGGCGAGTTCCGGTAGCCATTTGTCTACTGGGTCGTCTAAATGCAGTTTGCACTCATCGAGCAGAACCATTACTGGTGAAACTGCGATTGGCTTGCTAGTGGACGCCAATCGAAAAATCGTGTCCCGACGCATTGGTGCACCACCATCATGCCTCATTGTTCCAAGCGCTTCGACATGCGTCTCGCCGTTTCGGCTGACTAAGGCGACAAGCCCAGGAATCTTTCCAGAATCGACATGCCGCGCCAATATATTGCGCATTTTGCGCAATCCTGTTTCAGAAAAGCCCTTATTGTTTTGTCCCATTTTGTTCTCCTTTAGTTTAGATTGAGATTTCTAATACATATTGACAATCAATTATTAGTTCTTCAAATAGAAAAATTCCCCTTTTTAATAATTTCGACAAAATGCATTTATATACATGGAGACACCATGCATCACTATCAACCTAAGATAGGCTACATTTATGGGGATTTAATACAGGGGAATGCAATCATTAATAACATTGATACAGCCATAAAAAAATACGATTACAAGATTTGCGAATTGATTATGATACATCTAAAAACACCGATATTCTTTCAAACAAATAAAAAAGCGCCCTATAACCAGGGCGCTTTGCTCCAACCTAATGACTAATAGTAGCAGTTGGATATAATGTTGTTCCTCCAATTGAAACCTTTATTTCATTTGTTAACGGAACGTTTTGTTCATTAATAATTGTTCTCCACCATTCCCATGCAAGACCTGTACATTCTCTTGCTACAATTTTTATATTTTTTGAATTTGGTGGAAGAGGGATAACTGTAGAGTAATGAGCCGTTTTGTCTTTGCCACTACCTTCCCATGTTTTATGTGTTAATACTTCTTTCCCATTTTGATCAAATGTGAATTCATCCCAAGATACATCAAATTGAGCAACATAAGCACCGTAATGATCAAGTGTCATTTTAGCACTTGAATATTCTGTAGTTGTCGTCTCGATATAATCTGTATTGTTATGAACAGCAGCTGTTGCATTATCTTTTAAGAAAGTGCTTGTATATGAAATTGGGTATGCTGGATTTTTAAAACTTAATTCAGCATTATCTTTAATGATATTTCGGATTTCATTGAAATCTTTTGTAACAACCTTGTTATGCTCTTTCGCATCTCCGCCTAATACTACAGCAGTAAAGGTACTTTCTTCAAAAATATCTTTGTACTGTCCACTCGTTTCGACACTGTTATTCTTAAGTAACGCTTTAAAAGCAGCTTGTACATCTTTACTCTTAGATGTTGTTTCTAATTTTACATAAACCGTTCTACCATAAGCTACATTTGAAACCATAACAGGTGGAGCTGAATTACTTACTCCTTTACGAGTTAACTCATCAAAAGTAACACTATTATCAAACAGATCGGATGGATTGTTAGGTAGCTCAGCACTTACGGTATAGAATATTTGCTTATATGCCGCTACCATCACTTTTTTCTCTCCATTTGCAACCGCATTAAAATCAATGTTTAGACTGTTATCAAGATATTTAGCATTAACATTAAGAGCACTTGCGATTTGTGATTTACTATAAACCATAGATTCTGTATACTGCATTCTTGCAGGTAACGTATGTGTTGTGGAATATTTTTCATTCCAAGTAGATACTAAATCGTCTACTGCTCCAGCCACATTACCATATGTCGGATTTTGGACAGTGATTGTATTTTCTTTTCTCATGCCAGGTAAGTCTATACTAATATTTAAAGGCTTTCTCTTAGCCACTAATAAACTCGGTTGATTGTCTGCAAATGCTTTATTGGCAAGTTGTACAGCTCCTGGATACGTGCGATTCACTACAGAATCAATAATCGAAATATCGACTGGTGACGTTGTAAGTGATTTTTTCTCGCGTTCCACTACTACAAATTTACCATTTGAATTGATACTTTCTTTCGGAACAAAACTCTCTACTTTATCACCATTTACAGCTAAAACCTCTTGATTATTATATTTAAGATTTGCTATGCCAGTATCAATGCTACTAGCATTTTTGGTTACATCAGTTGCATTACCGATTTGTGTTTCTGCGAAAGAAATAGATGAATAATTAAGAGTGCATAGACTAACTAATAAAAATGCAAGGAACTTTCTTTTTCTATTATTTTTCTTAATGTTCAGAAAAATCACCCCGTTCTTTTTTAGTAAGATATAATAATGATTGATACATGATAGCTAACTAATAAACTTACATAAACGCTTTTAAAAGTTCTTGAACTAACGGAATTACTCCACCTAAAAATTTTAAAACTGCCATTGCGATTTCCATATTACTTCCTCCTCTTTGCTGTATTAAGATGTGTTGTATATTTATGCTTTCATTATAATAAGCTTTTACATTTGCATCAATTCATTTTTATATGCAATATTTCATATTGAGGAAAAGCAACTTTTTCAGTCAGGGTGATGGTGGTACTATTCTTATTGACAATATTTCAATCTCTATAAAAATAACAGAATTTTCTAATTATAAAAGGTTATGAACGAAACAACCTCGAATAATTGTAATAAATATACATAAGGAGGTTGATCTATTTTGTTTCGTTCTTTTACAAATGGTTGCGTCGCCTTAGTGCAACGTTTCTTGCCAGAGCCGTTTATTTTATCATGTTTATTAACTGTTTTTGTAATCTTCTTCGGCATGTTTGCAACTCATCAAACGCCGGTGGAAATGATCACTCATTGGGGTGATGGAATTTGGGGGCTGCTCGCCTTTTCTATGCAAATGGCACTTGTACTCGTGACAGGATCTGTTTTAGCAAACGCACCTCTTATTAAAAAAGGATTAACAAAAGCGGCAAAACTACCAAAAACGAATGGACAAGGTATTATTGCCATTTCAATCGTAAGTTTACTAGGGGCATACATAAACTGGGGATTTGGTATTGTTGTATCTGTTTTATATGCAAAAGAAGTTGCACGGCAGCTGGAAGGATTAGATTATAGACTAGCCATTGCCTCTTCTTACTCTGGATTTCTCATTTGGCATGCGGGGCTTTCTGCTTCTATTCCTCTTACGTTAGCAACAGGCGGCGAAACGTTAATTAAAACGACAGCTGGCAGTATTAAAGAAGCGATCCCAATAACAGAAACGTTATTCTCACCATACGCACTTGTACCAGTTATTATTTTTCTCGTTACAATGCCTCTCATTAATAAAGCGATGCATCCAGATGAAAAACATACAATTACGGTAGATCCTAGCGTATTCCATGAAGAAGGTGCTGCCCAAGAAGTAGGAAACAATACGTTCGCTGAAAAAATGGAAAATAGCATCATTATTACACTTTGCGTTGGATTGTTAGGTCTCATTTATATTTTCAATTACTTTTATACGAAAGGCTTTAATCTTACACTCGATATCGTGATTTTTATGTTATTAATTGCTGGACTTATTTTCCATCGCACTCCGATTCAATATATTCGCGCCTTTTCAGATTCTACGAAAAGTGCTTCTGGCATTTTACTTCAATTTCCGTTTTATGCTGGAATTATGGGAATGATGATTGGAGCAAATAGTGAAGGACTTTCACTTGGAGGGGCTATTTCGAATTTCTTTATTAGCATTTCAAACGAAACGACTTTCCCGCTCTTTACTTTTTTAAGTGCTGGCATCGTTAATATTTTCGTTCCATCTGGTGGCGGTCAATGGGCTGTGCAAGCACCAATTATGATTCCAGCTGGCGCTGAACTTGGTGTACCTGCTGCAAAAACAGCAATGGCAATTGCGTGGGGCGATGCTTGGACGAATTTAATTCAACCTTTCTGGGCATTACCGGCATTAGCAATAGCTGGTTTAGGTGCTCGTGATATTATGGGATTTTGCGTTGTTAACTTACTATATGCAGGTTTTATCATTAGTCTATGTTTCTTATTTATCTAAACGAAAAGCTAGTTTTATACTAGCTTTTTTACATAATAAATTATTTATTTCCCATGCAATTTATCACGATCTTCCACTCTATCTCCGTAAGATGTAGTGCCTCAAATGCAAAAAAGTCTTCACATACTTTTTCGATTAGATGTGGATTTTTCTTAAGGAAATTCCACTGTAACGCTTTAGGAAGAAAATGTATTTCATATTCCTTACTTCCCCGTACTACTTCATCAACTTCTCTTTCACAAATTCCCCTTATTAAATAATCATTTCTTAACTCTATTTGAATTTGCTGAAATGTTTTGCTACATTCCTTCAATTGAAGTAGACATGTAATATACTTTCGCAAAAGTTCGTTATCGTACCCACAACATTTTATAATACGATCGATTTCATTCATAATGTACGAGCCTTTTCTTCTATTTGTAATAACCACTTTTCCCGCTTCTCTCGTTTACTCGTTTTCACAGATTGAAAAACAGATCGTTTTATATCGCGAATTCCGCAAAAACGTAAAACACCTCTCTTCATCATAATCCAATCTGCTGATCGATATAATAGTGCGACGTACCATAACGGTGAGTCTAACGTATTAATTACCCACGCCTTCTTACCTTTCAATAATCCTTTCGGCAGGGCACCTTCATATTTATAAGCAAATCCAGCAACGAAAATGCGATCAATAAATCCTTTTAAAATTGCAGGCATCCCCCACCACCATACTGGATATATAAAGAGAAGCGTATCTGCTTCTTCTACTAACGTTCTGTACCGAGCTGTTTCTTCTTCATTTACTAAATCACGTCTTTTCTTCTCCTCATTAAATACAAGGACTGGATCAAATTGTTCTTTATATAAATCAAGTACCGTAACTGAATGATCTGTTTCTTGTAACCCTTTTTGCACATGCTTTAAAATCGCTGCGTTAAAACTGGAAGGACTAGGATGAGCGTATACAATTAGTACATTCACTACAAAACAACTCCCTCTATAAGTTAAAGTTTCCCCTTCTTTAACATTCTCTCTACAATTTGCACGTTTTTCGAACTTTGTAATAAACGATTTAATACGGTAAGTAACTCTTCCTTACCTAAACCTTTCAGTTTCTCTTTCACCGTACTTTCACCAGCACCTTGAATATCATAAACAACTGCCGCCATATGCTTACAATAGTTTTCATATGGACATTCGCAGCTACTTTCCGAAAAATCCTCCAGTTCAATCACTACTTCATAATTCCCTGCATTACCAGTTACAAACGCAAATACTCTATTATTATGTATTTCAAGATCTTCTACATGTCCTTCTTCATAATATTCATAACCTCTATCAATAATGTGTTTCGGAATATACCTATATAACTCTTTTAATAAATAAGCGTACATAACAACACCTCTTCCTTTAATTCCCTTTTGACTTCTAGAGCCCCTGCATGTTATTCTAATAACTGTCAAATAGCAAGTCTATATGACAAAACAACTGACACCTATTCGGCGAAGGTGTCTCTTTTCATTTGCAGCCGATATGAAGTGCCTCTTTCAGGCACATTCAATCTTTGACACTACACACTCAACACCATTCCCTGTATCAGGCTGCTTAAGCAGTCTTTTACTCTACATACTTCAAAAAAAAGAGAGCTTAGCTCCCTTTTCCCGCCTTATAAAATACCCCTTTTTCAGTATAGAGGTATTCATCAGCTAATGTAATTTTCCCATCCAGTTTCAGTTCATCTAATAGTCTTGATAAATAAAATTGATGTAACATCTTTTTCGTGAATTTTCCTTCATGATGCGAAACGATATGTTCTTGAATATCTAACAATGATATTGGCTTATCTTGCTCTATCATATATTCATAAACTGTACTACGCAGTTTTACGTATTTTTCGAGTGTCACAGTACTTCGCAACCCCTTTCTTCTTAATATAAATTTTTCGTAATCGGTTTTTTTGCAATAAAAAAACCTCTCCGATAAGAAGAAGTTACGTATATATCTTCGTCTTATCTCCCAGAACAAATTTGTTCTGCTGGAATTAGCACCTGCATCGCGGTTGCTGGGTTTCATCGGGCCAGTCCCTCCACCTCTCTGGATAAGAAAATATTCACTTAATTCTTACTATACGTAATTTCATTTTAATTGTCAAACAAATATAACAAATAATATTTTCACCTTTACTGTTCATACTATACATATATGAATATGCAAGGAGGATTATGAAATGCACGAAAATGCTCGCGGATATGTACAAGATTCATTTCAATCATTACAAGAAGCAAAACATTGTTTAGAAGCAGCGCTACAAACTGTTGAAAAAGATTTTAATCGCGCACGTATTGAACAATCCCTTTATGCGATCGAACAAGCTATTCAACGCTGTGATTACACGGTTCACATTTTAGAACAAGATTGAAAAAACTTCCCATCATAAGGTGGGAAGTTTTTTCAAATGGCATACTTCATAATTATTACCGTTATAATTAAAAAATATACAGAATTAGCAATTTCTAAAACCCCTACTTTTATAATAGAAATCTTTTTACCGTACAACATAATTGCTCGAATGACACTCGGTATAAAAATAAGGGAGCACCACGGATTGATAGCAAATACGATGATTGTTAATAGAATATGGTAACCCCATGATATAAGGCGATACTTCGGATTATTTTTCTCACGTATCATCGTTTTCACATAAAATGTACTTCCTAAAAAATATAAAAATGAAATAAGCGTAATAAATAATGCTGTTTTATCTATAAGTTTCATTGAAAAATAATAACTGACTAAACCGCCAATACAGAAAACAATAATTGCACTCATATCATTTAATAATGCTCTTTCATTTTTTTGACGAGCGTAATACATATTTACTATAAATAATGGAATCATTACTACTACGAATAAAAGAATGCGCCATTCATATAATAGAGAAACCATCCCAAATACGAAAGCGATCATAAAATATACTATTGCAGCATGTAAATACTCTTTTTTTCGCCTTTGCTTTATGTACGTAAGAAATGGATACGTAGCTAAATAGATAAAGAACCAAGCTAAAAACAACGGAATATGATACATAGTAGGTTTCCCAAGTATGACACTTAATAGAAATGGTATAACGAGCATGGCCCATGCACCGTGTTGCTTCGGAATAACTAACTTCATTAACTATACACCTCCCTTTTGAAAATAGTTCTCACCTACTATTATACAAATAATCTTATATAATAACGGAAGTATATTGGATCAATTTTTTGACAATAAAAAATGCTCCTTACAATATGTAAGAAGCATGAAAGAGGCAAACGAATATGTAAGTCGCGACCCTACCTTATATGAGTATGCTTTTCTATACCATGTTATGCTTATCTAATATGCCGTATTTCTTTTTAAACCTTGTAAGAATCGTAATCCAAGACGTACTAAATAGTAGTAAGAAAATGACATTCGAAATGGCATGACTCAAATCGAAATAAAAACTTGCAATATAATATGAAACGACTGCTTCCCACGTTGCCTCACGTATAAACCCAAGAAGCCCCCATAAGTTCATAATCCAGCCAAATAAAAATCCAACAAACAATCCGTATAGAAGTCTTCCCCATAGCTTTTTCATTAAAAATGTATTACGTAATAATCCAGCTATAAAACCAATCATGCCCCAAGAAAACATTTGCCACGGTGTCCACGGACCTTGTCCTAAAAAGATGTTAGATACGATAGCCGCTGTTGCCCCGATCATAAAACCAGTTTCACTCCCAAACACGATCGCAGAAACGATAATGACAAAAGAAGTCGGTTGTACACTTGGTAAAAGAGAAAATGGTACGCGGCTAACTGCTGCAATTGCTGCTAACACAGCAACGAGCACAATTTCACGTGAAACAAACGCCTTTCTTTCAAAGCGAATATAAAACGGTAACATAATAACAACCAATAAAAACAAACTACTTAACATGTAATAACCATCCATGATAAGCGTCGTAAAGAGTAATGTACCTATTATTACTGCAAAAATGCATATTATGAATGCAACATATCGTTTGGACACGCTTCGTACACATCCTCCCACGTTAATGCATATGGCAATTCTTTTCGAATGAATCGATTGATAGATGTTGTATAAAAGAAGTTTCCACTAAAAAATTCTTTCGGTGCATCGTTCATAATGACTGCTCCGTCAAATAACATCATACATTGATCAACGTACTTCGCTGCAAACTCAATATCATGCGTCGCCATTACAATTGTTGTACCTTCTTTTTGCAATTTCCTAAATAGCTCTCCTACTCGTTCTTTCTTCCATGGATCTAGTCCCTTTGTCGGTTCATCAAGTAACAATAAAGTCGGCTTTGATAATAACGTAGTACATAATGCAAGTAATTGTTGCTCTCCTCCGCTACAATCATGCGGGTGGCGTTCTTTAAGCGAATATAACCAAAACTGTTTTAGCATATCTTCTGCTATTTCTTTTCCTCGTTCTCCGTATAATTCACTTGCACGTTCATACACCTCATCCCACACTGTATCAAATGTAAAATGATAATATGGATGCTGCGATACATACCCAATACTTTTAAATCGTTCTTTCGAATCAATTTTATGTATCACTTTCCCATTCCACTTTACTTTCCCTCTTCTCGCTTTTTGTAATCCAGCTAAAAGCGTTAACAGCGTAGACTTCCCTGTACCATTTTTTCCAACGAGAGCTACCCATTTTCCTTTTTCAATCGATACGGTTAAATCTCGTAAAATATGCGGACTATTTTTTTCATGTTGGAACGAAATATGCTCTGCACTTAAAATGACTTCTTGCTTTTCACCTTGTACTATTGGCTTATTTACATATGATATCGCTGAAAAATCATTCATTTTCATTTGTGCTTCTCGCACTGTAAACGGAATATCTTTCGCATTCCACTCTAAAAATAATCTTGGAATTTGCGGAATAAATGGACGGAATTTTTCTACTTCCCACATGTTTGCTATAACCGTTTTAGGATTGCCATCATACACGATTTGACCATTATTCATACAAATAACGCGCGTAGCAAGTGGTATCACTTCATCTAAGCGATGTTCACTTAAAACGATCGTAATGCCAAGTTCTTCGTTAATACGCTTTAACAATCCTAAAAACTCTTTTGCCGCAATTGGATCTAACTGTGCCGTTGGTTCATCTAATAATAATAATTTCGGCTGCATAACTAATACCGCAGCTAAATTAACAAGCTGCTTTTGCCCGCCAGATAACGTATGAACAGATTGATGCAATAAATCTTGAAATCCTAAGAAGCTAATAAGCTCTGCTATTCGTTTTTGAATAATATGTGATGGTAATCCGATATTTTCTAAAGAAAATGCTAATTCTTGAATGACCGTATCCATTACGAGCTGATTTTCTGGATTTTGAAATACCATGCCAATTTCTTGAGCAGATAATAAATCAGGTACATTTTCTAATAAAGTACCATCATAATATGTTTCCCCGGTAAGCTTACCGATTGGAAGTAATTCCTTTTTAAAATGTTTTAATAATGTCGTCTTGCCGGAGCCTGATCCACCGGCAAGTACAATAAACTCTCCTTTTTGAATAGAAAGAGAAATATGCTGTAACGCATATTCGTTTTCATCAGCATATACAAATGATAAATTGTTTATTTCTGCATGCGCCACCATATCCATTCCCTTCCTTCTATTATAATTGGTAGACTAATAAACATCGTAAATACGCCGAACATCATTCCATCGTATTGCTGAAATAATATAGATTCAACTCTCGGATAAATGATTAACTTTCCTCCCCCATACGTACTACATATAATAGCAATGATAAGTAGAATACTTAAATAACTGAGCGTATACCAATCTCGCCTTTCCATTCTATACCGAATATATGTCGTACGCTTCGTTACACCAAATCCACGCGCTTGCATAGAATCTGCTGTTTGCAGTGCATCTTCTAACGAACAAATTAATAGTACTTGCAGCAATTGCATACCTTTTTTCACTCTTTCCACAATTGAGCCTGCATCTACTTGTACACCTTTTGTCTTTTGGACGAGTGTTATTTTCTGTAATCGCCGCATAAACAAAGGAACAAACCTCACTGTAATCATCGTTAACAATGCTACTTTCGGTGAAATTCTAGAAAACAAATATAAAAATTTATGACTTGAAATAATATCATTATACGAAGCAAACGTAAACATAATCGCAACTAGTAATAACCCCATTACTACTCCAAACATAATCGCCTCAAGCTTAATACGGCTATCACCTAACCAAAATAACGTAGTTCGACCTCTATGCGTTAATAACGAATTAAATAAAATGACCATAAAAAAGAAAACAATTGTGCTCGGTAACATCTTTCTTATCTTTTCGCTATTCCCTTGCATTATATTGATTATAACGATTAATAGTATTGCTCCAATTAAAAAAAGAGGATGAAGACACATCATACATAGTATCATCACCCCGATATAATAGAAAAAATTCACAAAAGGATGTAAAGAAGAAAAACTTATTTTCATAGTCCTTTACCGAATGCCTTTCTTATTTTAATACATACACCCACTCAATTGTATCTCCTGGTTTAACTGTTACTACACCTGCACTATGGTTTGGAAACGCACCGTTCACACGATATTTCCATCCACTAGTATCTGTAATATCTTTTTCATATAAATCATTAATACCTTTTACGTAAATATCACCTTTAGAACCCATTGCATCCACATCTAAACCTGTACGTTGCAATACTTTATAAACAGTATCGCCTTCTTGTACATCCATTTTTTTCGCACCTAATAAGTATCCTTTATCACCTTTTACTGAGATCGTAACTTGTTTTGCTTTTGGTACTGGTACTGGATCTGGTTTTGATGGTTCAGGTTTTGGTACTGCCGGAGTCGGTATCGTTTTCTCCTCTTTATTAGGATCAACTTTCTGCTCCTGCTTCGGTGTTTCTTTCGGCTGATTCACAACCTTCGCTTCTTCTTTTACTTCTTGTGCTTTCGGTTGTTGTTGCTGTTGTGGTTTCTCTTCTTGTGCTTTTTGCTGTTCTGGTTGCTTAGTAGCAGGCTGTTCCTGCGGTTTTTCTTCCTTCTTTACTTCCGGTTGTGCCTGTGGCTTTTCTTGTTTCGGCTTCTCTTCTACTTTTTGTTCTTGTTTCTCTTTCTGTTCGTCTTGCTTATTTTGCTCTTGTTCAGCTTGTTTTTCCTCCGGCTTTTCTTCCGGTTTCGCTTCATCTTTTTTCTCTTCTTGTTTTGCTACCTCTTCTTGCTTTGGTTCTACTTTCTTCTCAGGCTTTACAGCTGCCTCTTCACATCCGGCAAGTAGCCCAAGTGAAAGCATTAAAGAAATAAACCACTTCATCTTACTCATGTTGTCTCTCACCTTTCATATTAAAAATTAGGAGCAAATAATTGCTCCTAATTTTTGTTAAGCTGCTTTACGTCTCCATAATACATATGCAGAAGCAATACATAATACACCCATACCTACTTCTGTAGCTGCACTATGAGAAGATGCTCCTGTTTTTGGTAACGTGCTACCATTTCCGGATTTTTTGCTTTTAACTGGTTCATTATCAACAACAACTTTTAGAGTGTCATCTTTCGTTTCTTGTTGTACTTGTTTTTGTTCTTCTGGTTGCTCAGTAACTTCTTTTTCTACTACAACATTTTCTGAATCCACATTTGGTTTCGTATCTATTTCAGGAACAGATACATTTGAACAGTCATAAATCGATTTCCCAAGATCTTTAAACTGAAGTAAAGCTAATAATGCTTGCTCTGTAGCCATTCCGCTACCATTTTGATCACTTGGTAACCATTTGAATTCACCATTTGGAATTTGATATGACAGTAAATTTTGCACTGCCTTATGTAGACGGTTTTGATCTACATCTTTCACAAGTGATAATCCAATAATTGCTTGCGCAATACTATTAGAGTTTTCTTGTCCATCAGCAGAAAAACCACCATTGTCTAACTGTTCTTTATATAAATAAGCAACAGCTTTTTCTACAGCTGGCTTCACATCTGGTCGATCTTGATAAGGAGCTAATGCTGATAAAACCATACCTGTTACATCAACGCTACTAGTACTGTCTTTACTACTTGCGCTATCGTAAGTCCAGCCGCCATCTGTATGCTGTGCGTTTAAAAGCGCATCTACTAAAGCAACTCGATTCCATTTTGAATTCACTGGCACTTCATATTTCTTCGTATCAAATGCAAGTAAAGCAAATGTATAACCTGTAACAGAATTTACTTTATCTGATTCGTACAATTTTTGAACTAAATTATGTTCGCCAACCTTTGTAGGGTCTGCTTGCATTGCATTCATCATAATAATCGTTCTAGCTAAATCTGTCGCTGAAAAACGGTTAATGCGCTTTTCTACTTTTTCAGTTGCAGACTTAATATAATTTAATTTCGCCTCAATTGGAACATTCTTTCCAGAACGAGAAAGGCCTAAAGCTACCCAATCACTTTCAATTCCATCTTGTAACATCTTTTCAGATGTCTTAGAGATTGCGTCATTTACTTGCGCTGCTGGAATTTGAATGTTCTCTTGCTTTGGTTGTTCTGGTTTTTCTTGTTTTGGATCATCTGTTTTTGGTTGTTCTGGTTTTTCTGGTTTCGGATCATCTGTTTTTGGTTCTTCTGGTTTTTCTTGTTTTGGATCATCCGTTTTTGGTTCTTCTGGTTTTTCTTGTTTTGGATCATCTGTCTTTGGTTCTTCTACAGTTTTACAAGTACCAAATTTATCTAATGTTTGCTGTAATGTTTCCTGGCTCATATTGCTCCAGTCTGAAACAAAACGGAAAACAACAACATCACCAGACTCTAATTTATAACTATCTGCCCCAACTTGTGCAGATGTATCATTTACATCGTACGTCCAACCACTTGTAGCCCCGGCCATTAAACCGTCGATGCCTTTTACATATGTTCCAAACGACATCGTTTCAGATTCTACTTTGTCCCCCATGACCTTTTGTAGCAAACTTAAAGCTGTTTCCCCATCTTTAATTTGCTCTTCTTTTGGACATAACATAATGCCCTTTTGTGATTCCCCAATAATTGCAAGTTTTGCTGTATTTCCTTCAGCAAACGTAATATGTACTGTATTCGCAAAAGAAACAAATACGAGTGTAACTGCCATTAACGACGTAAGCAGCCATTTTTTCAACATTGCCATCCCAAAATTTCCTCCCTTACTACTATTTACACAAAAAAAGGCCCTTCAAGGGCGTGCAATTGACACTCTTTTTTTGTAAGTGTCGAACAAACTGCGCAACACCTCCGACCCGCATCATTCGCGGCTATATTTGTATAGGAAAAATAATTTTGTTTATGAACGTATCATTGTGATAACATTCACTTTTCTAGGCAAAACTGACTTCCATTCAATTTATCGTAAAACGATAAACCTATACATTCTGTTAATTTTAAATTTCTGTATTATTTTACTATTGACAAAGAATTTTGTCCATGCTTTATCAGATTTATTTTCTAAGAATAGTAACTTACTAACCTTTAACGATGCAAACTCTTTTCACTAATAATGACGCCATCTTCATCCGCATACACATATTCATTCGGCTTCCATTCTACTTGTCCAAATTGCAACGAAATATTCCGCTCTCCTTTTCCTTCCTTTATACTTCTATTTGGCATCGTTCCTAACGCTAAAATACCAATGTTAATATTCTTTAGTTCACTAGAATCACGAACATATCCATTCACAATAATCCCTGCCAGCTTTCTTTCCTCCGCAATAGCTGCCAAATTATCGCCAAGTAACGCACAATTTGTAGACGCGCCGCCATCAACAACTAATACCGTTCCTTCTGGTAGTGTTTGCAATCCTTCTTTCACTAGTACATTATCATCCTTCACTTTCACCGTTGCAATTTTCCCGTAAAATTGTTCTTTCTTCCCAAAAGATCGAAAAGACTCGCGACATATTTGTAATTCCTTTTCAAACTCATCACATAGATCCGTAGTTTTCCACATCTTTTTCCCTCTTTTCCTTATTCTTTCTATATAACATATTCTTGGATTCTTTTCGTTTCCCTGTCTAATGTTGCAAGAATTTGTATGCGTAAGAAAAGGATAGAAAAACTATTGCCTTAGGAAGCTGCCTTTATTATAATCTATTTCACAGATAAATTTCAGAATATTAAAAATTAACTAAGTGAAAAAGGAGGTTTTTTATGCAATTACATACCGAGGTAAAAAAGCAGCCAAGTAAACGAAAGTTTAAAATGCCTGACGCTTACGTACTATTATTTTTTATTGCCTTACTTTGTGCCATTGCTACCTATTTCGTTCCAGCTGGAGAATTTAAAAGAGTTACAAACGGTACTGTTACAACGACAATACCAGGAAGTTATCATTCTGTTCCACAATCGCCGGTAGGGTTTGTTTCTTTTTTTACCGCTATTGAAAAAGGAATGACACTTGCTGCTCCTATCATCTTCTTAATTTTATTTACAGGTGGAGCCATTGCCATTCTTGAAAAAACAGGCGCTCTTGACGGTTTAATCTATCATGTTATTAACAAATTTCGTAATCAGCAATTACTTTTCATTTGTATTGTCGCCGCACTCTTTTCTATTCTCGGAACAACTGGCATTATCGTTAACTCAGTTATCGGCTTTATCCCCATCGGCATCATCGTTGCACGCACATTAAAATGGGACGCTATCGTCGGCGTAGCAATTATTTATTTAGGCACTTATGCTGGTTTTAATGCTACTATATTATCTCCCTCACCTTTAGGCATTTCACAAAAAATCGCCGAACTTCCGATGTTTTCAGGAATTGGTTTACGCACAGCAATCTATATATCTTTTTTACTTGCTACCATCCTTTATATTAATTGGTATATAAAGCGCTTAAAAAAATCGAATAAAGGAAGCATACTCGGAGATAACTGGTTTCCAAGTAATGCTCTTTCAAGTGAGAAAGAAATAGAGAAAACTGAAGTTCCTTGGACAATACGTCACAAATTAATTTTACTCGTTTCAGCTTTATCCTTAATTGTATTTTTAATAGGCGCTTTCCGTCTACATTGGACAGACGCAGAAATGACCGCTACTTTTATTTTCATTGCAATTACAGCGGGAATAATAGGTGGCATGAAAGCAAACGATATCGCTTCTACTTTTCTAGCAGGCTGCCAAAATCTCATTTACGGTGCTTTGATCGTCGGAATGGCTCGTTGTATTTCAGTTATTCTAGAACAAGGCAAATTACTTGATACAATTGTGAATCAGCTCGCACAGTCTCTCGAAGGACATAGCCCTGTATTTGGCGTTATCGGTATGTATGTAAGTAGTGCCGCGTTACATTTCCTCATTTCATCTGGGACAGGAGAATCTGTTATTTTTATTCCGATATTAGCTCCACTTGCCGATTTCATGCACATTACACGCCAAGTTACAGTACAAGCTGTTATGCTTGGCGAAGGAGTAGTGAACTGCCTTAATCCAACTTCCGGCGTTCTAATGGGCGTCCTCGCAGCGAGCGGCATTTCTTACGGAAAATGGATT
The DNA here is from genome assembly GCF_001884185.1 of Bacillus albus. GTDB lineage: Bacteria > Bacillota > Bacilli > Bacillales > Bacillaceae_G > Bacillus_A > Bacillus_A albus. The sequence goes on along the minus strand of NZ_MAOE01000110.1, from coordinate 135,420 downwards.
CGATTTATGGCTCCACTTGCATTCATTTGGTTTATCATCGGACTTATTTTTCTTATTGTTGGCGTGAATATTGAATGGGGACCGTATTAAAAGACTCACATTATACTTAACTTGATAAAATATCTATTCTATTCTCCAATCCTATAAAAATCACTTATTCTAGTATAGATATAAACAGGGATTGACCATAGTGATCAATCCCTTCTCTCAAAGTAAAATACCTTTAAGTATTTTAGTTCCAAATTTTATTTACCCATTCCGGATGATCAATAAAAGGATTACGATTATGTTGATATTTCGTAAAAATCACTTCATTACGCTTTCGCTCTAAATCATCTACCGGGTCTTGTTCATTCCATTTTAGTAAAACGGATAGTTTGCCCATGTATGGGTCTTTATTGTTATTTACCTTTTCATTTAATTCTAAGTCTATTTCGCCGTTGTCTCCTTCATAACGAACAGCCATGTAAAATAGCATTCTAGCGATATCTCCTTTTACACTATCACGAGGTTCCCAAGAATCACTATCGTATTTACATTCTGTCGCTTCCGAATGATTCACACCACCATTATCAAAATCCAGATTTCCACGTGAACTATTTACAGATACATCCGTCGCTCTTAAATGATGCAAGTCTGTCCCAGCTCCTGCAGTCGTTCCAAAATCACCGTGAGATTTTGCCCAAACATGCTCTCGGTTCCAATTATCAACTCCTGAACCATTCGTAAGTTTCCCTTGCGAACGACCAGTATATAAGAGTATCACATTATTTTTATTATTTGGATCTTCATCCGTATCTCTTAGTGCTTCCCAAACCGCACTGTACGATAACTTTGTATGATCATCAATAATATTATGAAGTTCCTTCTTTAATTCTAAACCCGTTTTTCCTATTGCATTATTATAATATGTATCGTCATAGCTTTTTGCAGTAATCTCTTGTGGTGATGCAGAAGCTACTTCACCGTGTATGATATCTGTGAATGATAGAGATGCAGAACCTAAAATAAAAAATGAAGATAATGTAACCATAGCAAGCTTTGTATTTCGAAACTTCATATACCCATTTCCCCTTTAAAATATAATTTGAAGCTATTAACTAATAAGTGCTTTCTAACCCCCAAAAACTCTTTAGAAACCCCATACCCCTTTTCTGTTTATTTAATACGAGACTCTATTGAGTCTGTATCACTTCTAAACTTTTTTGTTTATTCACATTCCAAACAATTTCACTTTTAACAAGGAATATCCTTCTCTTATAAAGATTATTAAAATATTCTTTACAACTAAAAAGTAGTTTAATATTAACTTATAAATTTAAATTTTTTTATGCAATAATGCATATTTAGTAAATACTAAAAAAACAGTTTGAATAAAAAGCATTCAAAGAAAACCGTGCAACAAAACAGATACAGTCTAAGACAGAAATAATAAAAATCAAGATGATAGCTCAACTTTTCCCTTTTCCATAACTGTCTTTATTTTTGTGTAAAACCTTTCTTTCTCTGAATAATACATACAAAAATAGATTGGATACCATGTAGGCACCAATCTATTTTAATTAAAGAAACTGTGTCAATTCTGAGTTTACAACACGTTGTGCAGTAATAATAACATTTTCAGCTGTTAGTCCATAAACACTATATAGTCCACCAGGTTGATTAGCAACAATTTGAACTTCATATTCAAATGCTTGTCCAAAAGCAGGGTGAACTAAACTTAGAGTTGCAAAAGTAGAAGCATTAGAATTTACATTGAAGTTTACCTGTTCAATTAATACTAATGAACCGTCAAGTCTAAAAACTCTAGCAACTCCAGTAAGTGGGCCCGCAGTACGGTTAAGGATCTTCACCCTAACTTTATTTGCATTAGCAGGTTGATTTCCTACGTTTTCAATTGGTCCTGTAGTAAGAGCCATATAACATCACCTCCATTATATCATTATGATATTCAGTAATACATATTAACGTTATAATCTAATTATCCAATTTATTTAAAATAAAAAAATGTTCGTTTTTATCTCGTTAATTAATAAAAACGAACATTTTATAATGAATGAATTCGCAAAAAAATAAATTCATATACTAAACTAAATCAACCTACAACAACCGTTTTTTTACAGACAATTACTCTCCCTTCCGACTTCCTCACTTTCGCCTAATATTGAGCCGGGAATCTTACTACCCGCATGTTGCGAGATAAAATGTGTTTCCATCCAACTCACAATTATTTCTTCCAGCTTCGGATGTAGTGGCTTAGCTGCTCCTTCTGCATAAATCTTTTTAAATTCCAACGCTTTAAAATCACCTTCAAAATATTTTAAAGTATGATCCATATTTTTTATTACATATACTTCAGAATCACTTTTCACATAATCACCAATTCGTTTCGCTTTTTCAGGATCAGCCTGAATATCTTTATCACCAGCAATAGCTAGCACTGGACATGTTACTTGTTGTAAATCTTTATAAATATTATGCTGAAAATGCTCTCTAAACCATTTTGCGTTCATCGGTTTAAAACCAACTTTAATTGTATCTTTTTCTGTATTCATCATTTTCTCTTTTACTTTTTCCATCTGCTTCTCTCCACGTTTTTCCACCTTGAGAAGACGCATTAACTTTCCTTTTATTCCTTTCTGCTCTTTTAGTTCTTTATATGCAATTTCTCTTTGTCTTTTCGTAGCCTCTTCTAATGATTCCGCAGCTCCTGTAAGAAGGATAAGCCCATTAACTGGTGTTCTTGCGTTTACTACAGTTGCCAACATACATCCTTCACTATGACCAGCCAAAATGATATTTTCTGGATCAACAAATGGTTGTTCTTTTAAATACGTAATCGTAGACTCTATATCACTAACTAAATCCCACATTCCAGTCTTCAGAAATTCTCCGTCACTCTTTCCTACTCCGCGCTTATCAAAGCGGAGCGTCACTACTCCAAGCCCCGCTATTACATGCGCTAAATCTTTATATATGTTCGCCTCAAGCTTTAGCGGTACGATCGTTCCATCACGATCAATTTCTCCAGATCCAGCAATAATGACAACCGCAGCATACTTCCCGTCAGCTTTCGGTTTAGTAATCGTACCTTGTAAAGTAAATTCACTATTTATCGCTACTTCATATTCATCAAAGATCATCATTTTGTCCCCCCTCTATTCTTTTATATCCAATTTAAATTTCAAACTCGCTATTATATTTTTGTACTCTCTTACATCTTTCATCGGAGCGAAAACTGGATTCTCTGCAATACTTTGTAACATGCTTCGCTTTATAATATCTTCACTTCTAACCGTTTTAGCACCGAGTGGAAATTCTGCAAACCATCCATCAATCGCATCAAAATAGGAATCTCCGTGTAAATGAAGGCTATTTACTGTGAAACTAGCTGCACAAACTGTTGCGTATTTCTGCAACATTTCTAATGTTCTTTCAAAATTCCCTTGCATACAATATACTTGTGCAGCAGCATAGTATACTTTTAAAGTCATATTGGGATGTAATGTTTCTATTTCATATATATCTATTAACATGAAAGCTCTATTTAAAATTGCCTCTACCTTTTCAGCGCTTGAGGCATTTATTACTACATAATTCGGTATTGTTGCAACGAGTTGTATTAAATGTTGATACATACTAATTTGCATTATTTCATTCGCTTTTTCAGTATTTCCAAGCATTTGATACGCTTGTGCGATTAAATCTTCCTCTGGTACGTTAGGACGTATCGTTTCGCCAAGTAATTGAAGCACCTCATTTGGTTTATTGAGTATAAGATAGCAAGTTGCTTGAAACGATACCGCCTCTTTCACAAGAGAAACATCATCACTTTCTTCCTGCACCCTGCTAAAGAGAGACATTGCTTCTTCTAACATTTCAATTTTTTTATCCGTATCCTCTGTTAACATGTGGTGATTAATAAAAAGTAGTCCCATTTGAAGTAATAATGGAAAACAAGAATAATATTTTTTGATTATTTCTCTGCACTCTATCATTACTTCATCAAATGGTTCTTCACTAAAAGCTTCCGCTAGTCTATGATATAAATCCTTAATATCTTCCTGTTCCATTTGCGGTTTATAACTGATTAATTCATCTATACTTATGTTAAAGTACGATGCTAGCAGTGGTAAAAATGTAATGTCTGGATAACTCTGCCCCGTCTCCCATTTGGAAACAGACGCCTTCGTAATACCGATATACGCAGCTAACTCTTCCTGTGTAATTCCCTTTTCTTTTCTCTTATCCGCAATTATTTTATGAATATTTATCTCCTTCACATCATCACCTCATACTTTTATTATATGCTTTTATTTCACACAAAATATGGATTTGAAGTCGACTTTCGTTAACAAAATCAACTGTTAGGAAACATCTCTCTAAAATTAAAGGCAGGAACATATTTGTGATATGTTCCTGCCTTTTTATTGTGGGATACCGATACATAGCCATCTAGCTAAGTTTTTGAAGAGATAAAGGTATATACAATTAGCAAATATAATGTAAATAAATTTAAAGTCCCAGGTGCCGAAAAAGCCTATATAGAATTATAGCCATAATCCATTTCTGTCTTTACAATGATATATTAAATGCAAAAAGTAGGTAATTATATGATTGATAAAGCTAAACTAAATGCTCATAAATAATTGTAAAGAGATAATTTTTTTGTTTAGGAGGACTTTATAACCATAGCTTGAAAGTGATGTGGTGCTATACCTATTTTATTAAACTTGCAACATGTTTCCGGTACCCTTGCTCAAATCATAACAAACGTAATATACCCGATTTTTAACATAATATTAAAAGCGGATATGCTTAATTGCATACCCACTATTAAGAATAGTATACATTTCACCTATTCTACACTTTCTTCTTATTTATATACTTACCTTCGCTTCTCCAATATCCTGTTTTTTAATTAAATTTAAGTAAAAATGCGAGACAGTTGTATTGTAATAAGGAGAAATGAAAATAAATGATAGATTAAACGTAAACATCCCTATAAATGCAGCTAATAAAAACCAACCAATAAATGATAGCCAAAGAACAAATAATTTTAACTTTTGTCCTTTCATTATTTTTTTACTTTCTCTCAATGCTTCACTTGCTGTATAATCAGGATTCTCAACTAATATGTAATACGACATGGAATAAGAAAAATATTTAATAATACCTGGAACAATAAATAATAGGCTCCATAAAAAAAGAAAAATAGCTTGCATCAAACCTAACTTCATTGATTTAAACAAATTATTCTTTTTAAATCCTGAAAATACATCATCTACCTTAGCTTCTTCTTGTTTCCCTAAGTGTAAAGTAAAAACAGAATATCCATAATGAAAGATACCTTGTATAACACTGTAAATTAGGAAACATACCACCCCTAAACCAATATAACTGAGAATAAGTACAGCAAGTGCTACTGGATCTACTTGTAGTTGCCCACCAATTGAATAGATAAATAATGCATCAGGGCCAATTATCCCGATAAACAGTACGAATATTAAATACATAAAAAAGGCGATTGCTGATGCACTTAAGGTTGGTACAAAATAGAATAAAGCTGATACTCCTATACCTATCCCCCATTTCCCATCTAACGAATTCAATGCTGCTTTCTTTAAATTTCCAATCATACTTGTGTCCCCTTCTTTTTTCTTATTTTCCTTTACTGAAAAAATAAAAGAACTTGTAGCAAGGCCTCGCTACAAGTTCTTTTAGCCAAACACTTTAACTCATCAAAAAATCATTTATTCTACACAATCGGGGGTAATGCCTAAAATATAGTTTGTTAACATCATTATATAACATAATTATGAATTTTTGTTGAAAATTCTATATATTTAGACAAATAACTCCACTTTTTTACCTATTTTTTCATTTAGTTTTATCTATTGAAAATTCGTAAAAAGCATCTATCACAATTATATGGTATCTCGCTCCATATAATTTTTTTTGGTATTTTGTTGCTTTTTTATACTCCCTGGGACGTCAGCATTCTTCAAAATAACCAAATGTGATTCGTACGATCCTTACGTTATTTGAATTACGAGTTAGATTTAGTTCTCGACATGATTCCTCTTTTAGTAATAACATAATTCTCTGGTAAGCAATTTATGTCTGGATGATTTTCGCAACGTGAAAAAAGCTCTTTTAAATCTCGTTGAAAATCACTACGTGGACGCTTTGGTTCTGCAATTCCCCATTTATCCATGCACTCTAGAATCAAAGATTGAGCCTCCGGATATATCCTTACAGTTTCAAGAAGACAGCCTACTGCCACTGAGCGGGTAGGTTCCTCGTATGTTTTCTTCAGTTTATCTACACAGCTTGTAGTCATGTGCCAAAGCCATACGTGATAAGTTTGATTACTGTCAGGGATAGGTGTATCAAAGAACCCCCTGCGAATGCATGCCCATAAAGCTAGTATACTATTATTAGTGAGAGTAGACGATTCGTGGTTCTTAACATTGATGACAAGTGAATTTATATGATTGGATATATTAATGCCTCTTTCAGCCACTCTCCTCCATATACTGCAAATGAACTCTTCTGTTGGTATATCCGGTATATAATAATCCGATAACACCAGCTCTACTACTTCCAGTGGCAGAGAAACGTTTAAGGAAATTAATTCATCCAACATCACAGCTGCCCGATACTGAACATAGCGTTCAGAATTTAACGTGTCTCGTGCCTTCTTGTCAATATACAATAATTTTGCGATTTGCGTAACGTATGGTTGCAGATCAGCGTCCCTACTCAGACTTTCATAAGCCACTTCTAACAAATCAGCAATTAATTCAGGGTTGTTCATTTGAGTGTAAACACCCTTATTATGCTTGTCATGACATAAGCTCTCGATATAGCTAACTATCCAATTTGCAGCTTTCGACGTTTCACCAAATGACAGTATAAAATCAGCAAGGCTACTCTTCATACTTTGGCGTTGAATAGATTCCTCAGAAACAAATTGCTGCAGCTTATCCAAAATAATATCATCTTTTAACATATCAAATGCAGATCCCCCTTCACTGACCAGTAAAATTAGGTTTTTCAGATACTAAACTTATCGCTAGTCTCTTCATCCCTATACACTTTACCTTATTTTAGTAATTATTGATGTAACAACTAAATAGTAACACATATTGGAACAGTTCTGCGAAACGCCCTCATAAAGTCTAGCACATCACCAATTTTAAATTAAGCCCCCCCTACCAGAAACCTTAGTGTTCACAAATAATAAAAATGTTTAAAAAATAATATAGTTGTTTCTGTAGTACTTACATTTCTTTAAACACTACAGAAACAACTATATTTTAATCCCGCCCTAAATTTAGAACGGGGTTGTGCTTGTTTTTAGGTTTTAAAATTTAATAGCTTTAATGTCTTTGTACAGTTTGATCATCCTTTATTTAACTTCTAAAGTTTAGTATTTTGTTTTTTTCATACTCCCTGGGATACCGTCAGCATTTTCCAAAATAATCTATGCTATACGGAAAAATAAAATAAGCTGCCCATGTGGACAGCTTACTTACATAATTATCGTTATCAGTAGCAAAAAAAGGATAATTAGCCCCCATAATGGGCTAACTATCCTTTAAAACTAGAACTTCTTTCCCTATGTATAATCATTTCGTTATTTCACCAAACTGCGCTCTCGTCACTTTTGCCAAATCATCCACTTTCAGTTCAATTTGTATACCAATTTTCCCGCCGCTTACTATGATCGTTTCAAGCGATTGCGCAGTCGCATCAATGCATGTTGAAAATAACTTCTTCATTCCGACTGGTGAACAACCACCGCGAATGTATCCTGACACTTTCGTAATATCTTTTACAGGAATCATTTCAATCTTCTTTTCACTAACCGCTTTTGCAGCAGCTTTTAAATTTAATTCTTCATCTACCGGAATGATAAACACATGATAATTTTTACTATTCCCTTGAACGATTAACGTTTTATATACTTCTCTCACTTCGCGTCCAATTTTCTCAGCTACTGATACGCCATCAATTTTTCCATCTTCCGGATCATATGACATCATCGAATATTCAATTTTCTCTTTATCTAATATTCGCATCGCATTTGTTTTATCTTTTTTCATAGCGCTCTCCTTAAAAGGTTATTTCATATTATTAAGTTTTATTATACACCCTTTTCCATTTCCCCTACATAACTTCACGTATATTTCAAAACTAAAAATATTGATAATTCAAAAATCATCTGATATAATTTGGAAAAACTTATGTTAAGGAGAGATTTGTCATGCGAAATGTTAATACTTCTTTCCAACTTCATCATACGTAACGCCGTGTATCCGAAGAAAAATTTTTCTTCGTGGGTACAGGGCTTTTCCTGTTGACCCACGAAGCGTTCATAAAGCTATGTGGGTATTTTTATACCTGCATAGCTTTTTTTCATTTAAAAAAGGAGTGATTACAATGGAAATGAAAAATGTAAAAGGAACGAAAGACTATTTACCAGAAGAACAAGTACTGCGAAATAAAATTAAAAGAGCCTGTGAAGATACGTTTGAACGATACGGATGTAAACCGTTAGAAACACCAACGTTAAATATGTATGAGCTTATGTCTTACAAGTACGGCGGCGGTGATGAAATATTAAAAGAAATATATACGCTTCAAGATCAAGGAAAACGCGAACTTGCCTTACGCTACGATTTAACAATTCCATTTGCAAAAGTCGTGGCGATGAATCCGAACATCCGCCTCCCTTTTAAACGGTATGAAATTGGAAAAGTCTTTCGAGATGGTCCAATTAAACAAGGAAGATTTCGTGAATTCATTCAATGTGACGTTGATATAGTTGGTGTAGAATCTGTCATCGCAGAAGCGGAACTTATGAGCATGGCGTTTGAACTGTTCCGAGCGTTAAACTTAGAAGTAACGATCCAATATAATAACCGTAAATTGTTAAACGGTATTCTCCAGTCTATTAACATCCCTACTGAACGAACGAGTGACGTCATTTTATCATTAGACAAAATCGAAAAGATTGGGATTGATGGTGTACGAAAAGATGTATTAGAGCGCGGGATTACTGAAGAAATGGCTGATACGATATGCAATACCGTTTTATCTTGTCTAAAGCTTTCAATTGCTGACTTTAAAGAAACTTTCAATACTCCACTCGTTGCCGAAGGAGTAAACGAATTACAACAATTACAGCAATATTTAATTGCGCTTGGAATGAATGAAAATGCTATATTCAATCCGTTTTTAGCGCGAGGACTTACAATGTATACAGGCACCGTATATGAAATCTTTCTAAAAGATGGATCGATTACATCCAGCATCGGTAGCGGCGGTCGATACGATAATATTATCGGGGCATTCCGTGGCGATAACATGAGCTATCCAACAGTCGGTATTTCATTCGGTTTAGACGTTATTTATACAGCACTATCTCAGAAAGAAACACTATCATCTACAGCAGATATATTTATCATCCCAATCGGTACAGAGTTACAATGCTTACAAATTGCCCAGCAATTACGTTCTACCACTTCCTTAAAAGTCGAACTCGAACTAGCAGGCCGTAAATTAAAACGTGCCCTTAATTATGCAAATAAAGAGAATATCCCTTATGTGCTTATTATCGGGGAAGAAGAACTTAGTACAGACACTGTTGTGCTGCGGAATATGAAGGAAGGTAGTGAGGTGAAGGTTCCCCTTTCTTCTTTAAGTAGTTATTTATAATACGAACCACCCTCGTTTGGGTGGTTCTTCTATTTTAAAGATAACGAAACATTTAGTTAACATAAAAAAATTATATAAAACTAAAAACCACAAATATTTAATATCCAATCACCTATTATTTCTTTTTGTTATATATTTCTAAGTCTTGTTAACCTATATGGGATACCTTTGCTATCATTGATTGCTTTATATATCACTACTATTTTATTATCTAAAAAAGAAGGCTTGAATACACTTGAATGACTTTGCAATTTCAGCAGTTGAAGTTAAAAAATAAAAAATACAGAAATAAAAGGTGTCTTCACATATGGAAAACACCTTTTATTTCTACAGCTCTTAACTATTATTTTTCGTATTCCTACTCTCCAAAACTTTCTCCATATTTTGAGTCGCCCATTCCATCATTAATAGAATGATTGGACGTAGTGATTCACCAAGCTCTGTTAATGAATATTCTACTTTCGGAGGCACTTCACGGTATACTTCACGATGTATAATGCCATCCGCTTCAAGTTCTCTCAGCTGCAGTGTTAACATTCTTTGTGTGATATTAGGTTTTAATCTTTTTAATTCATTAAACCTCTTTGTACCATCTAATAAATGATACAAAATAACTCCTTTCCATTTTCCACCAATAACCTCAACCATAGCTTCCACTGGACAAGAATATTTATTTAAAAATGGGTAATTTATATTATTTTCGTTTGAACAATCCATCAAAAATCCCTTCCCTTATCAATAGTATCTTTTTTGATACTATACCACATAAATGTGCGTACTTGTTTCTATGTTACTTTAAAAATATAATTTACTTACAAAATACATTAATGAAAAGAGGAACTTTTATGACAAATACAAAAGAAATTACAAAAGAGAAAATTATGGAGGCCTTTCATTTCAGACATGCATGTAAAGAGTTCGATCCTATGCACAAAATTTCAGAAGAAGATTTTCATTTCATTTTAGAAACAGGCAGATTATCTCCTTCTTCTTTTGGATATGAACCTTGGAAATTTATTGTCGTACAAAATAAAGAATTAAGAGAAAAACTACAACCGCATTCATGGGGCGCAGGTGGGCAACTTGCAACAGCTAGTCACTTTGTTATTGTTCTTTCAAGAAATATTAAAGATATGCATTATGATGCAGAGTATATTAAACATATGATGAACGATATTATTGGATTACCTGAAGACACTCAACAAATTAGATATGAATTCTTCAAAAAGTTCCAGAAAACAGATTTTAACTTATTACAATCCGATCGTGCTGTATTTGATTGGGCATCTAAGCAAACTTATATTGCTTTAGGTAATATGATGACGAGCGCAGCTCAAATCGGTATTGATTCTTGTCCAATAGAAGGATTTGATAAAGAAAAAGTAGATTCTTTACTTCGTCAAGAAGGCATTATAAAAGGCGATAATCTTGAAGTATCAGTTATGGTTGCCTTTGGTTACCGTAAAGAAGAGCCAAAGCGCGATAAAACAAGACAGACTATGGATACAATTGTTGAATGGATTTAGTAAGATAACACGCGCTCCTTATAGCTGTATACGCATACTAAAGAAGTAGAATTTGATTTTTCTTATGTATGAAATTGATTTTTCATGGGAAGATATATTAGTATGTATGCAGTTTAAACACTCTATTTATTAGAGCTGGACAGGAGGAGAATGAATATGTCTGATATTGAAGTTGGCGAAGTGTTTACTCTTAGTGATGAGAATAACGAAGAGCAAGAAGTAGAAGTACTTGGAGCAATGGATGTCGAAGGCGCAGAATATATTGCCGTTGCCTTTGTGGAGGATATCCAAACCGAAACTGAGGAAGACATTGATATTTTCTTTTTAAAAGTAGAAGCAGATAGTGAATTCTCATACATTGAGAATGATGAAGAGTTCGAAAAAGTATCTGCTGCGTTTGAAAAGATTTTGGATGAGCAAGAGCAAGAAGAATAGGAATGAAACACAAGAGGACGGATGCATATCCGCCCTCTTTTTATTTATCCCGCTATTCGCCGTGCAGTAAGACTCCCACCTCAAAATTCGGCGAATGTGGAGCAGTTAGGTAGGAGGTCCACTGCCCGTTAAAGCCCGATTGGTGAAGGCTAATAATCAGTGGGGATGGACAAACCCTCCACTGATTAAAGTTTCACTTTATCACTCATCCAAAGACTTATGCAGCAATTCCAGTACATCTTTCATCACAAAAGGACCGTCTTTTTTCACATGTTCCGCAAATTCTGAAACGAGACGTAATGTTTTTACACTTTCAATCGGATGCTCGCCTGATGCACTTTCAGCAGAAAGCATAACAGCATTCGTTCCGTCGAGTACAGCTTGAAACACATCAGTCACCTCAGCCCTTGTTGGAATAGAATGATCTACCATTGATTGAAGCATTTGTGTCGCTGTAATCACATATGTATTCGTTCGATTACATTCCTGAATCATCATTTTCTGCAAGAGCGGAATAAATTGATACGGTAACTCTACTCCTAAATCCCCCCTTGCAATCATAATTCCATCTACTTCTTTACAAATATCTTGAAAATTCTCGATTGCTTCCATCGTTTCTATTTTAGCAATTAAATTAGGAGCAGTTTCTTTATGCCCTTTTATAAAATCCCTTATTTCTTTTATATGGCTAGGTTTTCTCACAAAAGAACACGCAATAAAATCGACTTCCTCTTCTAAAAGAAACTGAATATCTTTTTTATCTTTCTCTGTAATAGCCGGTAAACTAACGATTGCCCCTGGTAAGTTCACCCCTTTATGTGAGGAAATATTACCACCCGTTTTCACCTTTGTTTCTATTTTGTCCGTACTTACCTTCTCAACGATTAACTCAACTTCGCCATCATTAATTAAAATTCTACTTCCAACTTTCACATCATTCGCAATTCCTTCATAATCAACACTTGCTTCTTCATTGCTCCCTGTAACTGGTTGCGTATGTAAAATAAAAGAATCTCCCGCCTGAAGCGTAATTTGTTCTCCTTTTACTTCACCTAATCTTATTTTAGGGCCTTGTACATCGCCTAAAATTTTTATAGAATCATCTAACGATTTGACTAAACGAATGATATCTTTATGACTTTCATGCGTGCCATGTGATAAATTCAACCGCACTATTTTCATTCCATTTCTTATTAACTGCACTAACGTTTCTTTATTATTACTTGCTGGCCCTATTGTACAAATCCGATCGATTGTCATATTTATCACTATCCTTTCTTCATTAGGATTCCCATAAACTTTCATTACACTCTCAACATAAAAAAGCCTACTTACACAGTAGGCTTTTAAAACTACGAAAGTTTCGTTAATAACTGAGTTAAATCTTTTTTCGTTTTCGTCGTTAATGACTTCATTTTATTAATATCTATCTTTTCTTTCTCCGCTCCTACAATTAACGGGTACATACTTTGTCCAATTGTTTTATATTCAGCTGGGTGTGATGCTTCTAGCTCTTTCTCAATCACATCCCACTTTTCATTAATTTGTTTTCCAAGTTTATTTACTGTTTCTAATTTCGGATTGGCAGCTAATTGCTTGTCTAAACTATCAACTAATGCAGCAACTTCTTTTACATTTGTTTTCACAGCTACGCTTTTCTTTGGATCTTTCGTTGTTTTCCCGCTTGCGTTTGTACTTGTACTTTGATCTGTTGTTTTTCCGCTAGTCGTTTGATCATTCGTTTTTCCTGTCGTCTCTTTTTCTTTTGTTTTCACATTCTCATTTTGCGATGACGTTTTACCGTTACTTTCTGTCCCTGATGATTCTTTCGTATTTTTTGCATCTTTATCTGTTTTTTCATTTGAAGAAGTATTTGTTTCTTTTTCAGTATCTTTCGTTGTTTTTGACGCTTCATCTGCACTTGTCGTTTTTGCTTCTCCTTCATTTTGTGCTGTTACTTGCTCTTTCTTTTCTGTTTCTTTATCTGCTGAAGGACTACAAGCTGCCATTGTAAGCATTGTACCAATTGTTATCGATGCGATAGCGACCTTTTTCATTTTCATATAAATCCCCCTATGTTTACTTTATTTATCCTCCCCTTTACGATTCGATTTCTCCTTAAAAAATCCCTTTTCATACGAATCACCATATTTCCGACAGTAATCTTCATAATAATACGTACAAAAAACGATAAATCTATTTGAACATTCGAGTTTCTTCTACTGCATTTTTCTTCTCTTTGGTAAAAGAAAAAGAGTATATTGTCACATGAAGAATTACGATCTTCATATAACGATATACTCTCCTATCAAATTTTTATCTTTCTTGACATTTTATTTAAACAAAAAAATAAAATTTTCTTTCATTTTTTTGTTTCTCAACAATTGTTAACATAATATATTTATGAGTAACCGCCGTTCGAATGAATAACTTGACCCGTAATCCATTTTGCTTCTTCACTTACTAAAAAAGAAATTAAGCGTGCTGCGTCCGCCGGTTCCCCTACTTTATTTTGCGGAAACTTCCATACTAAATGATGCTTCAGTTCCTCTGTAATCCATCCTGTATTCGTCGGTCCAGGGTCAACAGCATTAACTGTAATCCCCTTCTCCATCGCAACAGGTGCTACTGATTTTGTAAATGCTTCAATTGCTCCTTTCGTCGCTACGTATGCTAGTTCATCAGGCATTGGCCCTAACGACTGCCCTGAAGTAAGATTAATAATACTTCCACTCGCCTTGCTTGCATAATGTTTTATAAATAATGAACTTAATAACATAGTAGCGCGAACATTCACTGTATAATGTTTATCTAACTGTTCTACGTTTAATTCCTCAATTCTCGTATGAGTAGCATACGCTGCATTATTAATTAAAATAGATGGATCACCTAAACGTTCTGAGACCATATAAAACAAACGATTGGGCGAATACGACTGCGATAAATTGATTTCTGCCATTTCACATTGAACACCTAAACTTTCAATCTCCTCTTTCAACAAAAAGGGCTCTTTGTCATGCATTCCCCACGGCATCGCTTTATCATACTGAGACCAGTACGTGAAAAAAATGTCTATCCCTTCTTGAGCAAGCACCTTGCATACAGCTGCACCAATTCCATTCAGACGAGTTGCCCCTGTTACAATTGCTATTTTCTTCACCTTTTCTCCTCCATCTATGGATAAATCCTCTGCACGAATACAGAGGATCTATCTATTTATTCAATATTTGACAATATACGTTCTGCACCTAATTTCAAAATTTTAATGAAGATATAATTTACAATCGTAAACATTACAAATAAAACGATAAACATTACCCACAATCCTACTTGAAGGAAGAAGTATAATAAACCTACTCCCGCAACAATAACTAAAGCTATAAAAATATTAGCTAAAAAATTCCACAAAGTTGTATATCGGCTCTTAAATAATTTCTGTTCTGTATCCCAATGAATATCTGCAGTTTGTGCATCCCAGCGTGTACCGATTAAATTAATTAACAGTAACCCGTTCGCACTTAGTAAAAACCACAGTAACATAAATACAGGAGAAATCCCCGCTACAACTGCCATCGTAATGCCGAATACTGCTAAAATGATCACATTAATTAACCAAGCCGTTATCGCTTTCGCAAAAAAGATATCTGAAGCTTTTACAGGTAAATAACGATTTACAAACCATGAACTTCCATCACGTGAAAATGATGTTGTTGCGATGACGTTACTTCCCATTAAAAATAGCGATGCACAAAGACCCACGCCAATTGCAAGGCCTGCTGATTTTGGGTTATCAATATACCCTGTAATCCACTTTAAATTCCCGTCTTGCACGAATAAAACAAAGAATAACATAATCGGCATAACGAAAGTTTGTACAATACAATTTAAGAAAAATTGTGGTGTACGGAATAACGTTTTAAATTCCTTTTTCACATACGCTTTTAAATGTGAACTTTGTACCGTTGATTTCTGTAATCCTTCGGCTGAAATAACCTCTTTTTTTGCTGTACTCGTTGAAAGTCCAATAACCCCTTTTAAATATGTACGCTCTGCAATGTAATAAAACAACACAAAAAATACAAATGAAATAAGTGCAAAGATTAATACGTATAAAGGACCCTTCCAATTTACATTTTCTACTAATGCCACTGCTCCGAAATATGTAGTTGGAAAATAGTTTGTCATTTGTACTAAAAGAGAAGATTGGTTGTTCGCAAGGTAATCCGCAATTGCATCTTCAGAAAACGAGCTTTTATTTTTCCACTGTAAAAATACATTAATTCCTACAATAAATAGTATACTTACAATTCCAATAAATATATTTCCTCGGTCTTTATTTTTTGCTATATTTGTATACCTCATAATAACTGTCATCAGTAACGAAGCTAGTACTAACGGCACAATCGGGAAGAGTAAGTAAATAAAAATCATATATATGTAATATGTAATAAATGCACTACTTTTTAACCCGTACGTAATAAAGATTGGTAATAAAATGAATGAACTCATTACGTATTGTGTTATTAATACTGTTAAAAATTTTGCCGAAATAATCTGGGCTGGTTTTAATGGTAATGGTAGTAACATTTCAATGTCATTACTATAGTAAAATACAGTTAAAATGTTCGTTATACTCATTAAAAATACCCATATACTCGCAATCGCAAGTCCCATTGCGATAATCATTCCTGGATCTTGCCCTAAATGTATCATTCCCTCATACATTGCGTGCGTGATAGAACCAAATAGTAAAAAGCCGACAAATAAAATGGCTGCAAATGAAAATACATACGCCCATCGCTTCTTCTTATCTGTTATAAAATCTGCATAATTTAATTTTAATAATACTTTCGTTAACGTCCAAATTTTACTCATTCCCCGTCATCTCCAAGAACATTTTTTCAAGTGATTCATTGGATTTAAAATGATCTCTCATTTCATCTAAATTCCCTTTAAACTGAAGATTCCCCTTATTAATAATTGCAACGCGGTCACATATTTTTTCTGCTACTTCTAATACGTGTGTCGAGAAAAATACAATCTTTCCTTTATCCGCATGTTCTCTCATCATTTCTTTTAAAATATATGCGGATTTCGGATCAAGCCCCGTTAACGGTTCATCTAAAATCCATATATCTGGCTCATGCACGAGCACACCAATAATAACGATTTTTTGTCTCATACCGTGCGAATAACTTTGAATTTGATCCGATAACGCATTGTAAAGATCAAATTTCTTCGCTAAAGACTCAATTCGCTCTTGTCGTACTTCTTTCGGCACTTCATACATATCTGCCATAAAGTTTAAATATTCAATTCCTTTTAATCGTAAAAACATATCTGGGCTATCTGGGACATAACCAAACGTCCTTTTCGCTTCCATCGGATTTTTCATAATATCTATACCATTAATCGTAATCGTTCCTTTGTCCACCCCATGAATACCAGTAATCATCTTAATTGTCGTTGATTTACCCGCACCATTCGGCCCTAAAAATCCAAAAATTTCTCCGCTAGGCACAGATAAACTTAAATCTTTTACTGCATAAGTAGACCCATTATAACTTTTTGACACATTTGTAATTTCAATCATTACATCCAATCCTTTCCTTAATTACCAAATAACTATATTAACATTATAGCATACTTATATTTTTAGATTTTTTTATTTTTCAGTTTTTAACCTTTAAAATAAATATACAGACCTAACCCAACGATTAAAACGACAGCTAGTATAATATAAATCATCGTAAGTCTTCTAATATTCCCCTTTGTCGCCTTACTATAATTCGCATCACCATTTCGCCCGATTAACACCGTCGCAACTACAGTAATGACTACAAGTAATACAACGATCATGATCCAAGTTAACATACCTTCCTCCCCCTCCTTACAACCATTTTACAATATTATCCTCTTTATTTCGCAGTATATTTCCTCTTTTTACTATTATTATGAAAAGAATTGGAAAACTATTATTACTATACATTTTTACATGTGATATATTTATAACATAACGTGAATTATTTCTAACATTGAAAGGAGAATCTATCGTGAAAACTACTTGGATTAAATATTTAGGGTTTCTCGGTTTCTTTGGATTCCTCGGCTTTTTTTACGACAAAGGATTGTTTACTATGTTCTGTTTCTTCTCCTTTTTCACAACGTATAGAACGGTTCAACACGATGAACTATTTGAACAAATCGTCAATAAATCGTGCCGCAATGCCTTTATCGTTACATTACTAACTACCGCTATTATTATGTTTATTGAAATGCTGTTTCCAAACCCGGCACTACAAGAGATTGATATCGCTCTTATTTTCGGCACACTCATTCTTACGTTCGGCTTCTCTATGTTCTTTTACGATAAACCTGTTGATGAAATGGAAGATGCGCCATGGCGTTCGTAACGAAAATAAAAGAATACCGCGCCAAGTTGAACATGACACAAGAAGATTTAGCAAAGAGTGTTGGTGTACGCCGTGAAACAATTAGCCATCTCGAAAAAGGAAAATATAATCCTTCCTTACAGCTCGCTCACGATATAGCGAAGGCTCTTCATAGTACGATTGATGAGATTTTTATTTTTGAGAATAAATAAAAATACCGGCATCCTTCCCATGAAGAATGCCGGTATTTCTCATTTATCACCCATACAAAACAGCATGAAATACGCCTAATAGTAAGTATTGATCCTCTATATAATTCTCATCATATACATTCATCTCAATATCATACATATCTTCCTCAAGACGAATGTTCCAATCTGCGATTACATAGCCGTTTCGTAATAACTTTCCAAGTCCAATTGGAGTTTTGTGAACAACATATTCTTCCCTCTTATATGTAAAGGTAAATAAGAAATTTGCATCTAATAACTTTCCGTCACATACAAGTATTTCATGCTCTGCATCATGATGATCGATGTACGTTACTAAAATCCTTCTTTGACGCTGCCTACTTACATCCTTTGCAACGACGCGAATATTGTCCTTACTATCCTTTATTTCATAAATGATATTACTACCGACTTTCGGAATAAAGTCTAGCACTTTCATCAACGTATTTTTATAATAGCCCCGTACTGCGCCTACTCTTTCGCTTTCATTATAAACCTCTATTGACGTCGTATCCGCCTTACTATCACACAGTCTCTTGTAAGAAAGCTGCATCACTCGCTCTCCTCGTAAATACTGATCAAACGTAACGGGATATTCTATCGCGCGCAGTTCCTTATTTAGCTCATTCAAATAACGCCCAACGCTCTCTACTAATGCTGTAGTGGATATACGCTCTTGCAGTTCAAATTGCTGCCAGCTGGAAGCAACTCTCCACTGATCTTCCTCTTCGTATAAGAATCCAAGAATTACTTCCTCACGATCACTCGTTTCATAATTCAACTGTTCGTTTTGCCCCTGTTGCACTTGTTCCATCCACTGTCCTAAATAAATACCAAGCTCTGCAACCTTCATACATGACTTCTGAAAAAGTACGTTGTCATCGACAAGAATCGTTACATCCCCTTCAATAAAGCCATTCGCATAAGCGGCATACCGCGGTTCATCCTTCTGCGGAATACTTTTGTCTAACTCAAATAAAAACGTTAACATCCTTTATTCACCTCTAGTTGTTACACGGCTCTTGCCTATATTGACCGTAACTGAACATATATCAATACAATTAAAATGAAGCTACTTTTTCTTTAGTCACTTCTACAATTTCTAAAATTTGTAGCAGACTCTCCACTTCATAAGTCGGCTTAACATCCGCCCTATTTTCTTTCAAACTCGGATTATACCAACACGTATCAATGCCGTAATCTTCTCCACCTCTCATATCAGAAGTAAGCGAATCTCCAACCATTAATACACTTGATTTATCCGTAATCCCAAACTTTTCAAACGCATAATCAAAAATCTCACGTGCTGGTTTTTGATGACCAACCTCTTCTGAAATAATAATATGATCAAAGAAATTACATAAAGGCGAATTTCCAATTCTCGATTGTTGCACCTTCGTGTATCCATTCGTAATAATACCTAACTTGCAATCTTGTAGATTCTCACATAATTGCACTGCACCTTCTATAAGATGTACTTCTTTCCCTAAGTTTTCAAGGTATACACCGCTAAATTGCTGCGCATCTACTTTTATATTATGAAGGGCAAATAATTGTCTAAATCGATCTACCGCTAATTCACTTAGCGTAATCATTTTATTTTCTAAAGCTCTCCATAATCCATTACTAATCTCTTTATAACTTGCAAGATAATCATTATACCCTGTAGGCATCCCGAACTGTACAAACGCATTATGTAATGCGTGTCTTTCCGTTTCAGGGAAATCTAATAATGTATCGTCTACGTCGAATAATATAACTTTGTATTTCATGATGTTCTTTCTCCTCAATTCTATTTCAAAAATTCATTCTTATAGCTTATAAACTTTTATATATTTCGTGATGGATTGCTTTAACCCGCTGTTTATAGAATACACCTTTATCTTCTATTTTCAAATCTGCTATAAATAAGTTTGCAAGCATGACCGCTGTATCTAATCTATAAAATAAACTAACAATATGAGGAGTAGCGTTAAAGATACTATCATTCTTATATCCATCTTTAAATTCATCCCAACTAACCTCATTTGTTTCAGCTATTCTCATAAGCTCCAGTAATGGGTGACCAATTAGAGCGTTATCCCAATCAACTATCGCTTTAACTTCTCCATTATATCCAATTAAATTGGCCGGTCGAATATCCATATGTAGTAAACACTTTTCATGATCTGCTGTACTAAGAATCTGTTCAATTGTTTTCGTATCTGGAAGTTTCATTCCACAGTTCGTGATTGTATTAAACCCTTCTACCCGTTTCACAATTCGTTCTGCTATATACTTACTAATGGGCTCTCTAATGTTTTGTCCGTAATGTAAATCATCAATTGGCATACTATGAAGCTTACTAACTAACTCGCCTATTTTATACGCAGAAATTGGAACATGATCAGTACACACACAATCCGAAATTAAAAAATCAAGTTCTGCAGAAAGATGCAATCCGTGTATCTTTGGCACTGGAATACCTTTTGAATGACAAAACTCAGAGAGCTCTGCTTCCTTTTCTAATGAAATCCGACTATTAAATAAATCTTCATTTATATTTTCTACTTCTCTCTCCCACGGCACTCGAAAAGCTAAAGCTCCCTTTTCTGAATCTCCCCGAAAAACAATATTTTGCACTCCTTTTCCAATCACCTTTAAATTCTGAACAGCCAGTTCCTTATAATCTTGACTTAGTATTGTTGCTAGCTTCTCTTTTAACCCCTCTGCTTTTACACGTGTATGAATCTTTTATCCCCCGATTCTTAATTTCTTTTCATCCCCGGTGCACAACAACCCTCATAAACAAAATTATAACAACAATAAGAAAAGGAGGCTAACCCAATCAGCCTCCCTCCTCATTATTAATCTTCTAGCAATAACTCTTTCATTTCCTCTAATGACTCTTTCGTAAAGCCAAGTGCTTTTTCAGCATACCCTTCAACTGAACCGTATTGCTTTTTCACTTCATCAATCGCAGCTTGTAAATATTCAGCGCGCGCTTCGAACATTGCACCTAATATCGCTCTACTTTCGTCGTTTTGTAGTTTTGCACCTAAAAAGGCCATCATTTTCTCATTTAATTTTTCACGGAAACCGTTACTTAATAAGTAGTCTTCCATTACTGTTTTTTCCGGTACACCTAGTAAAAGTAATAATAATGCTGACCCAAATCCTGTACGGTCTTTTCCAGCTGTACAATGGTTTACTAACGGTAAGTTTTCCGGGTTTTGCGCTAAGCTTAAGAAGCTCACGAATGCTTCATTACCACTTACGAAATCTTGATTCATTTTCACAAGATACTCACCTGGTTTCCCTAACATAGAAAGGTCACCAACTTGGAAAAATTCATTTATGTTTAGGTCTTTCGCTAAGTCTTGCATAACTGGTAAGCACACTTGACGAGCGCCTGTAATTTCTGGGTTTGGCTTATGCTTTACCTCGAAGTCTGTACGGTAGTCACAAATTAACTTTAAGCCAGACTTTTGTAAATAGTCGATATCCCACTCTGTTAGTCCTGCTAATTCTTCAGAACGGTACAACTTGCCCCATTTTACTTTACGGCCATCTGTCGTCTCATATCCTCCCATATCACGGAAGTTAAACGCGCCTTGTAATGGCAATCTACGCTCAGCTACTGTCACTGCTTGTCCATTACTTCCTACTAGTCTAAAATATGGACGCTCATTTTCACTCGGGTTTACAAGTGTACATGATGGTTCTCCATTTACCGTTGCAAGTAATTCTCCACTTTCTTCAATGTGTTCTGGCGAAGTACTCCAGTAAATGCGAACTTCCTCTATATTATTTTCCCACTTTATATGTAACGTATTATCTTCATTTCTTTCTACAGTTGCTTGTAACCCATTTCTTTGCTGCTCCATTCTTTCACCAACGCTTTCTCATATAATCGAATCTTTCTTTATTGTATTATAGAAATATCTACTTTGTCGTTCTCATTTTTCTTTTTATCTTACAAAAAGGCAAGAAGTTCTTTTATTTGTTCATAAGTTGTACACGGATTTCCGTTAAACAAGTTCAAGAACCTTTTCCATCTTCCTAAAACACCCTCACATATCGCTCAGTACAACTCAGTAACTGACATCCATTCTTTTCAAAAACATCCTTCATCCATTCATTTTGTACATTTGTCTCGCCAATATAATAAGATGCACCTATTTCTTTTAAGACAAACATTGCACCTGTGAAGAATGCTGCTTCGTACCCTTTATTTCGCATATTTGGAGCGACTGCGAAATACATGAGTTTTCCTTCTTCTAACGTTCCTCTTTCAATATGCGGGATTACAATTCCTATTGGCTCTTCATCAATACTCGCTGTTAAACAATGCTCTTTCCATTGCTCCCCAATTTCTTGTAGCATCATATTTACAAATTGATCATAAGTGACTTGTTCTTCCGTCATTTCGTTCCAAAGAGAATAAAATGTATCTTCTCCTACTTCTTCAATCAGCTTAAAATCAATTTCACTTTCTACATCTTCTACTTCATATATATCCTTAAATACAATCATGTTTTCAGTAATATATTCAAATGAATACGTTTCGAAACATTTTTTATACACATCGTAATTTGGACTTTTTGAAGAAATCTCAAAGTGTAAGTTTTCTATTCCCTCTTTTTCAGCCTCAGCAACGCAATATTGCATCATTTCCTTTAATTGCGCTTCTGTAAAAGGCTCTGCATTATTTTCTTTTATCATGATAGAAGAAGCATTTCTTCTTATTTTAAAATGTTTTTCTAACTGTTCTATAGTCATCATATACTTCCCTCATCTATGTCATACTCGAATTTCTATTTGTTCTCCTTGCATGAGCAGGATTGTCCTTGAATATATAGAATACTAGAAAACATCGCATCTTTAAAGTGCGGAGGAGGTTCTCCATTGGATATTACAGAGCTGCAACAACAGTTAGAGCTTATACAACAAAATGACTATACGCAACTACAACATATAGATATAAATGAGTTAACACTCAACATGCTTCAGTATATCGGAACGACTGATAGTTACGTTCGTTACCAACTTATATATAAATGTTTTGCACATTTCATTCATCATGAATTACTTATGGATGATCAGCTGAAATTACTTTTACAAACTTGTTTAAGTGATGAGTATTTATATTGTGACATTTACTCCCCACATACAGATGGGGTTTTCACACGTTCTTATACTGTCTCGTTAATTGCGTTAATACTCCAATTCGCTAACTCGCACTACTTTTTTACAGAGGAGGATATCGAAGACATAAAAAACAAACTCATTACATACACAAACTTAGAAACAGATTTCCGGGGCTATATTGAAAATAAAGGATGGGCTCATTGTCTTGCCCACGTATCTGATGCCTTTACTGAAATTGTTCATAATTCCTATACGACTTTTAAGTGGTACGAAGAATTAATTCATTGTTTATTAAATAAAATCTTCATTCCATCTGACCTTTTTCATAATAATGAAGATGAACGAATTGTTACGCCGTTACTATCGATGCTATATCATGACTTCCCGCAAGATGAGTTAATTTCAATTATTCATAAAAAAATAAAAAGGCTTCCTCAAATTAGAAAACGCCTTTCGCTAAATGAATATTGTATTTTATGTGCCAACATTAAAACCTTTTTACGTACATTATTTTTTAGAACGAAAGATGATCATAACTTAGCCTTTACTGCACGTAAAACAGAAACAATGTTAAAAGAACTTCCTAACTATTATTAACATATAAGGAGAACAAATATGGGTTATATTGAAGACATGAGAAATTTAGTAGGAAATCATCCACTTATTTTAATAGGTTCACACGCCATTATATTAAATGAGAAAAATGAAATATTACTACAACTCCGTACAGATTTTAACCGCTGGGGCATTATTGGAGGTGCATTAGAATATAACGAAACATTAGAAGACGCTTTAAAACGAGAAGTATATGAAGAAACGGGGCTTATTATTAAAAATCCAGAACTATTCCGTACATACTCAGGACCTGATTTCTTTCAAATCTATCCAAACGGCGATCAAGTACACGGTGTACTCGTTGTTTATATTTGCCGTGAATTCAGCGGTGAACTTGTGTGTGACCAAACGGAATCGAAAGAACTGCGCTTTTTTCCACTTGATGAGTTACCTAGTAATCTTCCTTCTGTTATTGAGAGGATTGTTACTGACTTTCAGAATTCGAATTGAATTATTAATATAGTCAAGATGGAATTCATCTTGACTATATTTTATTTATTATCTTTATTTAACTCTTGAACAATATCCCTGTTTCCTATTCTATTAGCAAAAGGGATAAAAATAATAAGGACCATTCCGAACATCCCCGTTATTACCGTTACGATAAGTTTGAAATCAAAATATACAGGTGTATGATCTATTATACTTACCATATAGGTTAATGATATCCCTATCAAAGCCCCTAGTATAATCCCAATAAGTACATATAAATGAACTTGTGTCAAAATAACTTGTACAATCCCTTTTTTCTTAACTGTTATTGCTCGTAAAATCGCAAACTCTTTTCTTTTAGATTGAATATTATTTATAAGTGTATTACATACCCCTAATGTTACACTAAACAAAATTACTACAATAACAACAATAAAGATGGACCACCTTTGCTGAGACATTAAATTAGATTGCTTTAACGATTGAGTATAACTACTTATTTTTAATTGTGGATATTGACCTTTTAATTTCTTTAATTGCTCCAACGTCTCTCTCTCATTATTTGAACTAATAAATGCCCGCTCAAAAACTGTATAACTTTGTTTATATGTTACATTACTCCAATCCATCAGTACCGAAGGCGAATTTGGTAGCTCATTAACAATTAATCCGATTTCTACCTTACTAGTCGGTCGAACTTTTTGTTCCTGTTCTGAAAACAGACCCAATTGAACGATATCACCTACATGAAGTTTATACCGCTCCGCTAACTCTTTTGTAACAATTATACTATTCTCCAAATTTGCAGGTACTTCTGGCAATAATCCTTGCTTTTCCATTTCCTTCAAATCACCTAAATTATAGTCAAAAGTAATATATTTTTCACCATGTTTTAATTCTGCAAGTGAGTTCGTACTAATCGTACTAGCTCCTTTTACACTACTTATTTCTTTACATATATTTTGTATATGAGGTGAGGAAATTGTTGAATCATTATTCAAACGATTTTCTACAACAATATGTGTTGGAAATTCTCGCTTTAAATATCTTTCATTATTTTTTTGCATCGTTTTAAATATAGTGGATCCGAAGACAACTATCACCATCATTGTACTTATCATTAAGATAACAAATGTATTTTTCCTTACTTGCGGAATTACATTTTTGATAGCAACAAATGTGTTCCTTCCAAATATTTTTTTCATTAAAGGTAGACATGCTAGTAATATCGAAGAAAAATAAATCGGAAATAAAATATATAATCCTAAAACGAGAAATATAGCTCCTATTAATATCACTATTGCCTGCGTATCTCCCGCATTTGCTACAAATCCACCTAAAACAGTTAAAAATATACTACTAATTAAAAGGAATTTCCCCATCATACTGTGTGTTTTTTTATTAGAAAAGTCGGATTCTTCATTTTCGCGCATAAGCTTTACTGGCAATATTTTCGAACTTCTGTATGAAGGATATAACATAAACAATTCAATAAAAAAGATACTACAAATCATTGTTACAATTGCTATTTTATAGTCGAAACTCATTGAATTCATTTGAAAAGCAAATATATGCTCTAGCCACCTTTGTAAAAAACGGTTACTGATTACAGCTAGTAACAAACCAAATATTCCACCAAAAAAATTAATTACACTACATTGAATAAATATAACTTTAAACATTTGTTTCGTTGTTGCTCCCATTGATCGCATAATAGCAAATTGACTTTTATATTTATATAAAAACATTTCAAAATTAGACATCAATAATAACGCAGTAATAATAATTATTAATGCAGATAAAACGATTATAAAAATATGTAATGATGCTAAATTACTTTTTAAAAACTCATCTTCCTCTGCAATATCGATTCTTAATTCTTTGTCTATTTTATGAATTTGACTAGACAACGCTAGTACATCTGCATTCTCTTTTGCTTTTATCAACACATAAGTAGCCTCATTGTGTTTACCCGTTTTTTCATATACGTGCTGTTTCACCGCACCTTCCGATAAAATGAGTATATCTGGAGCTAAACCTCCAGCTTCTATATCAGGTAACACTTCTTTTACTACATAGGATTTATTTTCTATTTCAATCTTTTCCCCAACTTTTACTTGTAAAGTTTCTGCTAATCCATCATTTAATGTTACTTCCTCATTTGATAGATTTTTAGAAAAGTGATATCGATTTTTAGATAACGAATCATTTTGAACACCTACTGTATAAATAGCTGTATTCAATTTATTCACTTGCAAATGATTTACTAATACTTTTGACATGTATTCAATATTTTCTTGTTCCTTAATATTTTGTAGTAAAGATTTATCCATCAATTTATTTTGATCAGGGTTATATCCAACAGATAAATCCATATCTCCATATAAACTTTTAACTTCATTTATAACAGACTGTTTCGCATGACTCGAAAATACAATCATCGTAACAATTAGAGAAACAGCCAACATAACGCTAACTATAGAGGAAGTAGCAGTAAATTTATTCTTCTTAAAAAAGCGTAAACTTAATCCTCGTACTGATTTTATCATTTTGATTTCTCCATTAATTTTTTAAATTTATCTAAAATAACATTTATATCATTTACTCCATGAGAACACGTATAATCATCAACAACTTCTCCATTATGAAAGAAGAGAACCCGATCTGCATACGTAGCAATGTGAGGATCATGAGTAACAAGAATCATACTTTGATTAAATTTTTGTTTCATATCGACTAGTACCCGTAAAATATCATTAGATGTATTGAAATCTAAATTTCCAGTAGGTTCATCTGCAAGAACAATTGGAGGAGATGTTATTAATGCCCTACCAATTGCAACACGTTGTTGTTGCCCCCCAGAAAGCTGAACTGGTCGATGTTTTCTCCAATTTACTAAACCAAGAACATCTAATATTTTATTTGTTTTTTCTCGTATCTCCACTTCTGAATCGGATGATAATATGAGGGGTAACGCAATATTTTCTTCTACAGATAAATCCTTTAATAAATGAAATGACTGAAATATAAATCCTATATTATCCCGCCTGTACTCCGTCGCATATGGTTCAACAAACATATTTGTAGGAACTTCACCATTCACATAGATAACCCCCTCATCAGGCTTATCTAGAGCACCAAGTATGTTAAGTAATGTACTCTTTCCAGATCCACTCGTTCCCATTACAGCAAGGAGTTCTCCCTTATTTAACTCCAAAGATACCTTTTGTAACGCCCTAACATTTGTATCTACACTCTCATATGTTTTACTTAAATCTTGAACTGCTAACACAACTTCACTCATCATTATTCACCTCAACATGATTAAATTTTATTCCCTCCACCAAATTAACCTGAATTAAAATTTTTTCTTTTAAATTACTAGGTGGTACAATTTCTGTTCCTATTTGAACTAGCAACATTTTTAATTCGAGAATTGTAACCATTTCTATCCCTCCCTCAATTTATATTGGTAACAAATTTAAATTTCGTTCGATTTTTTTATAAAAAAATAAGGGAACGCTCAGCGCCCCCTCTCAAATCCAATCCTTTTTTTAATTTCCACTAAATTTACCTTCGCGATTTCTCTTGCCCGCTCAGCACCTCTTCCCAATGCTTCGTATAATAAATTCGGCTCATTCATATACATCTCATATTTCTCACGAGGTCCAGCTAATTCACGGTCCACAACGCGAAATAACTCTTTTTTCACATCGCCCCATCCAATGCCAGTTTCATACTTTTCACGCATCAACAGCATTTCATCTTCCGTCGCAAATTCTTTATATATCGTAAATAACGTTTCTACTTCTTTCTGTTCATTCGGAAGTGAGGAGTCTGTTTTAATTTTAAATATTAGCTTTCGTAGTTTTTCTTGTTCTGCAAATAATGGAATCACATTTCCGTAACTTTTACTCATCTTCCTTCCATCAAGACCAGGTAAAATGGCACCCTCTTCTTGTATGACATACTCCGGAAGCGTAAATGTCGTGCCGAATGTATGATTAAAATACGTCGCAATATCACGCGCGATTTCAATATGCTGAATTTGATCTTTCCCGACTGGTACATGAGTTGCTTGAAATAGTAATATGTCAGCAGCCATTAAAATCGGGTACGTATATAATCCCATATTCACTCCCGCATCTACCTCTAAACCTGCTTCTTTATTTTGCTCCACCTTCGCTTTATACGCATGGGCACGATTCATAAGCCCTTTCGGAGTTAGGCAAGCTAATATCCAAGCTAGTTCTAAAATCTCCGGCACTTCTGTTTGCCTGTAGAAAATAACATCTTCTCCAAGTCCGAGTGATAACCAAGTAGCTGCTACTTCTTTCGTATAATTACTGAACTTCTCTGGATCATGTACAGCATTTAACGCATGATAATCAGCTATAAAGTATAATGCTTTCCCTTCATTACTCTTTGACATTTGTAATGCAGGTTTAATCGCCCCAATATAATTCCCTAAATGCGGGTAACCTGTCGGCTTAATTCCTGTTAACATTATTTTTTCGCTCACCCTAACTCCTCCTTTCCAAAAATAAAAAGAGCCTCTCATCCTTAAAAAGGACGAGAGACTCCCGTGGTACCACCTTCATTAGCTATCATCATAGCTCACTTCAACCTCTTAACGTGAAGTAACCGTCTTTGCCTACTCATTTCAGCTAGAAGCTCCAGAGCCCATTCCATATTCATCCCTTACTGATTCCCACCACACATCAGCTCTCTAAAAAGTTTTGAATATGTACTCTTCTCTTTCATTGCTTTTCGTTATTTTTTACAGTTTATCACATTTCTCTTTTATCTAAAACTGAATTTTCTTTTTTTGTTAATTTTTAACAATATTGATTACCAATTTATTACGAACGATATATAATCAATATATATAGAATCGATTTGCAATACAAAAACGAGGTGATGTTATGGGTTGGTTTACTAAAAAGAATGACGGAAAAATTGATACGTTTAATAACGATGATAAAACGCAAGATGATACTTTAGGGGTCATTATACATTTCACACCTGTCGCTATATATGTATACACTTGCGATGAATACATAGAAACATTTGACGGTGCACTCACTTTTGAAAATGAAAACGGAAATCAAGTAGAAATCGGAGGTACTTTCATTTCTCTTGAAGTGGATGCTAATTTCCGAATGGATGATTTAATTTTTGATTACAAACTAAAGGAAAGCAATCTACCTATTGTTGAATTAAAAGCCTACGCATAAGATAAATTTATTTACTATAACAAGAGTATAAATGAAAAAGAGCTAAAACAGTATTATCTGTTTTAGCTCTTTTTCCTACGTATTCAACTTAACAAATCTATAACTATGCGTTACTAACACTTTTAATATCGCATATCCTGGAATTGCTAAAATAATCCCCATAATCCCAAATAAATTTCCGGCAGTTAAAATAATAAAAATGATAGTAATCGGATGAATGTCTAACTTTTTCCCCATAACTTGCGGAGAAATAAATTTACCTTCTGCTAATTGTACAACCATCATAACGATAATTACTTTTAACACCATTGACGGTGAGTCAATAAACGCAATAATTAAAGCTGGTGTAATTGCGATGATTGGCCCTACGTACGGAACGATATTTACAATCATCGCTAAAATTGCAAGCAGTACCGCATATTTAATACCAATAATAAGGTAACCAATTAATAGCATAATTCCGATAAACAAGCTAACGATAATTTGCCCTCTAATATACGAGCTAATTGCATAATGCATATCATCTAGTATTCTCATCGCTGCTGGCTGTCTTTGTTCTGAAATAAACTTTAAAAAGTGATTCGGTAATTGCTCACCATCTTTTAAAAGGTAGAACAATATAAATGGAACCATTACAAATGTTAAAACGACCTCTGTAATAGTACTTAAAAATCCAGTTACATTTCCAGTTACTGATGATAACGACTTCGTAAAATCAACTGTGTAGTCTTTTACCATACTCGCTACATCAATATTTAAATTCTCCTGAATTTTTCCTAGTAAATTACTTTCTCCAAATCTACGTGCTGCTCTCTCAATTTCATGACCGAAATACGGTAAGTTATCTATTAATGCATCAATTTGATCTTTAATAATAGGAATAACCGTCAAGACTAAAAATACAAATAATCCTATTACTATTATATATATAGAAGCTATCGATACAATTCTTGATACACCTTTCTTTTCGAGAAGCGAAACGAATGGATGCAAAATATAAAATAGTACACCCGCTAATAATACGGGGAAGAAAATTGTCTTTAAAAAGACGATAAACGGTGTAAAAACAAATGATATTTTTGTTAGTAATAAAATATTAATGAACAATAGTGCAAACCCAAGTAGCACTGCTAAATAATTGTGTTCTCTAAAAAACTTTTTCAACTTATCTCTTTTTCTTATATTTAATTTCTCCAACGAAACCACCTCTTCGAAAGATGAAAAGCCCTTATTCAGGGCTTTTCGTCATAATCTATATCTCTATTTCTTTGCAGCTTTCACTACAAATGATACAATAAGAATTAACACGATTGCACCTAATAATGCCGGCACAACATGAATCCCACCAAATGATGGCCCAAAAGATCCAAATAATCTACTACCTAATGAAGCACCTAATAAACCTGCGATAATATTTCCAAACATACCACCCGGAAAATTTTTACCCGTTATAGAACCTGCAATTGCACCTATAATAGCACCAACTATTAATGTGATAATCCATCCCATTTTTAGTCCTCCATTTCTATTATAGTGTGTTTCTTTTTCATACTAAATTGTTATGTAATTATTATATCCAAAAAAGAAAAATCTTGTCAAATCTATGAAAATAAAGTCTACAAGGAGGTTTTACCATATGATTCAAAAATTAATAACAACTTCTCTCAACACCGCTACTTCTATTTTAAACATTCAAATACCCGCTTATGAAATTGAAGCAAAATATATAAATAGTACGGCTATCCCTCGTCTTTATGATACTGTAGCTGATATACAATCCTGTGATGAAATGTTTTACGGCTATTTTTATGAAGATACACTTGCTGGGTTTATTTCTTTTAAAGTAGATGAAGAGGAAGTTGATATTCATCGTTTAGTAGTATCCCCTGATCATTTTCATAAAGGGATTGCAACAAAACTACTACTATATGTATTTGACATGTTCCCCCCTTCTAAAACATATATTGTACAAACAGGGAAAGAAAATACCCCCGCTCTATCTTTATATAAAAAACATGGATTTATTGAAGTAAAGGATATCATATTACCTGATGGAGTGATTTTAACCTCACTTAAAAAATCAGAAAACAACAAATAATTTGACTTGTTATTTTATTTATGTTATCTTTTACTTTATAAAACCTTTTGCTGAGTCCAAATTTTGGAGCGGGGGAACCATTTTTGTAGCCATGCTACTTGGGGCGAATCTTATTTAAGTAGGGAAACTCTCACTTCCCGAGTCCGACAGCTAACCTCGTAAGCGTAATGGGAGAGGAAGGTGCTTTTTGCCTATGTTACACATTTTGCCTCCTTAATTATAAATATGGGATCGATACCAAATAGTCACCTATATTTATAGAAAAGGAGAACTGTAAAATGTTACGTTTATCTGATCACGCAATAAAAATGATGGAGCAAAGACTTCGACTCGAGCAACACCGCACATATCAAGCAAATAAAGTTGTAGATAATTTACATCACAAATACTTCTTTCAACATATTTTCCAGCCGAAAAGATAAGTACTGACCTTTAAAAAAATACAGCGTACACTGAAAAAAGTGTACGCTGTATTTTTCATTTTCTCGCCTTAATAATAAAAGTAGTCGGCACCATTCTAGCTTTATATAAAGAATAATATTTCGTAGACGGCTCAGCTCGTTCTCCATCAAACGAGCTTGATGGTTCAGGCTCTTCTATTCTCTCAATTGTAAATCCCGCTCTATTTAACTCATTTATGTATGTACTTATTGTTCTCTTATATAATGTCGCTTGTACATTCTCTCCTTTAAATGTTTCAAATGTAATAGGCGTTTCCTCATGGTAAGAAGACTTGAAAGCAATTTCTTCTGTACCATACTGTAAATTTGAATATACTGGGTGCTCCCAGCTAAAAATAAAACTTCCTCCTGGCTTTATATATGAATAAATCAGTTCCAACGTTTTTCGTAAATTCGAAGTCCAACCTAATGCATAAATGGAATATACAATATCAAAATACCCTTTCGGAATATCTCCTTCTTCTTCCATTGCTCCGCATATTAACTTTGGATTCCAACTCTTTAACGTTTCATTCGCTGTTTTAATTTGTTCACTGGAAAGATCAAGACCCCATAACTCTTCCGCCCCATGCTCTGCCATATATTGCAACGAATGCCCACTTCCACACCCAATATCAAGAACCTTTTTATTTCTAATTGAATCGAACAAATGAATCTCATCTTCAGACGCTGTATACGGTCCGTATTTCGGTAAACAATCTACTTGAAAGAAGTATGGTGCTACTGTATCCCAACACTTTTTATTTAATGCTAACATTTGTGTACCTTTCATATTCTACATTCCCCCATCCATTTTTCTGCCCCTAATAGTAATTACACATTATAACCCGTTCTTCCTTTTCTCTTCGCTCGGTAATTTTTCACTTTTGCAATTGTACCGCATGCTCTTCCTCCTTCTTCCCCAGCATACATTCCGCACCATCTTTTGCTTCCATTACGTGAATGATCATAAAATACCCAGCGACAATCTGGACATGCTTTTAACCTTCCCCACAAATTTTCTTGAATTGCCGTTAACACAATGCTTAATACTTTTGTATACATATTTTCTTCCCGCATTGGTTCATATGTAATACCTTTCATATCTTCCCTTACGTTTACTTGAAATGGATATGTCTCTAACCATTTTTGTAATGATTCTTCACCTTCAATTACCATCCGAATATCTTCTCGAAAACTTTTTAATTCTTCTATCGTATGAAATGGAAGCTCTTCATCAAAATATTCTTTCATAAAGAGCTTTATATCTTCTTTTGTTTGCAGCAAATCAATTGGCTCTCTCGTATCGTTTGGTATTCTCCATGTATTTAAAAATTCCCGAATATATTCTAGTTCATTTGGAGCGTTTTGATTCAATTCGATCCACCTTCTTCTTAAAATTTACTTTTTTCTGACTTTATGTATAATTATAATATAAAATAGTTAACCATCAAATAATTTTACTGGTTACATAATTAGGAGGATTTCTATGAAAAGTTTCTCAATACCGATACGTTTCATGCTTATTTCTTCATTTTTTATGTCTTTTGGGTATTTTGCGGTATATGCATTTTTAGCTATTTATCTATTAACCTTTCTTCATTTTTCTGCTGTCCAAGTAGGAACAGTGTTGACGGTTATGACAATCACATCACGAGTTGTCCCTTTATTCTCAGGATTAATCGCTGACAAAATAGGCTATATCATTATGATGATAGCCGGATTATCTTTAAGAGGAATTGGATTTATCACTTTAGGAATATGCTCTGATTTCTATACCATATCTATTTCTTCTGCACTTATCGGCTTCGGAACTGCATTTTATGAACCTGCTGCGCGCGCCATATTCGGCTCACAACCAGCTCATACAAGAAAAAATTTATTTACATATTTAAACCTTAGTTTTAATTGCGGTGCAATAATTGGACCAATTGCCGGGGGGTTCTTACTTTTACTCGATCCAATCTATGCTTTTTCTCTAACAGGATTTCTTATGCTGTTATTCGCTTTTATCTTTTACTTACTTAAAAATCACTTCCAAGTCACTACTGATAACACGTCTATCACATTAGGTATACGGGCTATCTTACAAAACAAGTCATTCCTTCTGTTTTCATTTGTTATGATTTTCTTCTATATTATGTTTACTCAGCTTACTGTCGCACTTCCACTTCATATGAAAAACATTAGTAATAGTAATCAGTTTGCTACACTCGTTATTACGATAAATGCAATAACAGGCGTCATATTTATGGTGTTATTCCAAAAACTATTTCATAAATACAACACACTTTCAATTATTAAATACGGTGTTTTATTAATGAGTATTTCCTTTTTACTCATTCCTTTATTTCAACACCCGTATTGGCTATTTATTTGTGTAATTGTATTTACAATTGGTGAAACACTCGTATTACCTAACGCTGATATCGCTATTGCAAATTACAGTAACGAATCCTATACAGCTACTTACTTCGGATTTTATCAACTATCACTCGCATTTGGTTTTATCATCGGTAATTATACCGGTACATCTTTTACAGCCAACTTAAGCGGAATGTATACACCATGGCTTATTTTCGGCGGAATAGGACTTATTGGTTTTATTTCACTACATATTTTAAATATGAAAAAGGATTTCCTAAAGAAGATATATACCTACTGTAAAAATACTAATTTACGGCAATAAGTAAACTTCCAATCTCCCTTAAATTGGATATACAGCCTGTTTCATTTTACATATTATGGTACAATTAAAAAGAGTGCTAGCTAATTACATAAAACACTACAAGCCTAGCAATGCCAAAATCAAAAATCACTTGAAATTGGAGGATGTTATGAAACAGAAATTAGCTATACTTCTATTCACCCCAATCATATTATCTGGATGTTCAACTATAGTAGAAAATTCTTTAGAAACCGGAAATGGCAGTATTGAATTATTAACACCGACGATTACAACAAAAGATAACGAATTAGAAATTAAGACTGAAGGTATTGATGAAAATAAAGAATGGTGAACCCTACAAGCTTGATATTACAGGTATCGAGGATGCTCATAGGACAGACTACAAACCACGAGTTCAACTTTTACAGAATGAAGATGATGATAAAGATGGAGAAATGGTAACGTTTAAACAAGTCAGATATACAGTTAAAAAGAATTAATTTAATAGATATTTCTTTATAAATGTAACGAACGAAAATATACTTTTAACAGAGAAGAAATGTAAGGGGTGTTAACATGAAAAGACGATGGATTTCTTGGTGGATTGGTAACATATTTTGGATTATCATTTTTGGAATATGGGCCACTATTATTTGGTTACGCGACGTTGATGGCGCTGGTGTTATCCAAACACCCGAAATTAAATCCATATCACTTATCGTTTTATTAATCGCGTTTATCATACCTGTGTTCTTTCAAGTTATATGGCTCATCATTAATTTGAGAATGAGTAGAAAAAATAATTATACGATTTAGTTTTTTAATGAACAGATGATTTTTTTTCATAAAAAAAGAGAGGAATCTACATCAAAATAGATTCCTCTCTTTTACATATGGGCTTATACTGCACTTTTAATGCAGCACGACTCCCTTTTTTACGATGCATGTTCATCTTTCTTCTTCATTAACGCTCTCTTCTTCATCGCCTTCGTTAAATATCCGCCTTTAAATGAACGAATTTCATAAGAAGACATAAACGCTTTCGGTGCAATTTCATTAATAATTTCTAACAGTTCTTTTTCTCTAGAACGCTTTGCAACGATATCTAAGCGATAACGGATTGAATTAATACCTTCACCTTCAAATACTGTAACGCCAAATCCAGAGTGACGTAATTCATCTACTAATTCATTACAACGGTCTAGTAAACTAACTTGATACGTAATATAACCAATTGCTAATTTATTCTCTATATAACCGCCTAATAATAGTCCCGCACTAAAGCCAATGACATAGGCAACGATGTTCATCCAATTTGATAAATCCTGAAACACAATACCTAAACTGACAATGTAAATAGCTCCTTCTAACAATCCAACAGCAGCAGCGGATCTTGTTTGATTCTTTACAAGCAAAATCGTACGGATTGTCAAAATTGGAACG
Organism: Bacillus albus; assembly: GCF_001884185.1. Taxonomy (GTDB): domain Bacteria; phylum Bacillota; class Bacilli; order Bacillales; family Bacillaceae_G; genus Bacillus_A; species Bacillus_A albus. Next base: position 99,048 of record NZ_MAOE01000110.1, on the reverse strand, counting down.
TAAATAATTTGAAGCACAAAAATAAGTAACGCTTGTAACATTGGTATCCACCTCTTTCAAAAAGTCTTTTGTCATAATAACATACATAACCTTTAGAAATCGATGGGTTTTTAAATTTTTTTATATTATTTTTCATACTATTGAAAAACACAAAAAAGAAGCGTATTATATTTGTCGTTAATTTGGTTACTTGTATCAAATCACTAAAATAAAAAAGGAACCCCATCAGGCCCCTTCATCATAGCTCTATGTTTTTCGAAGCATGTTCTCTTTGCTTCTCTTCTTCTTTCGCTAACTGCATATTTGCATAGGCTAAATTCGCAATCATTAAAAAGTGACCACCTAAAATGCCTGTACCGAATGCCCACATTTCCATTTCATGCTCAATTTCATACATAATGATAGCTCCTAATATGGCTGCTGCAAATCGATTTAAAATCCCTAATCCAGGAGCCTTTTCTTTCATTACGATACTTTTCCCTAGTTTCTCCACTCTACGAGCTAATAACCAAAGACAATATGCACTTACAGCTAATCCGATACCAAACCCTGTTACTTGTTTTCCAAACGGAGTAATCGTCCACATAAGTAGTAAACCACTAAAGATCACATACAATTGTAATCGATATACACGTAAGGCTGCTTGAATCAAAATATCCGCTCCTAATTTCACATTTTTTATACGTTAGAAGAAAAGCAGCAACTTACACAGTTGCTGCTTTCTCTTCTTCTTGCTCTTGTTCCATCTTACGGATTTCAACACGTTTAATTTGGTAAGCGTCTTTTTCTAACACTTTAAATTCATAACCTTCCGCCTCAACATGTTGTCCTTCTTCAATTTCATGATTTTGCATCATGATCCATCCACCGATTGTATCCACATCATCTTCTTCAATGTGTAATCCAAATAAATCTTTCACTTCTGAGATAAGCACTTTTCCATCAACAATGATATGTTGCTCGTTCACATGTTGAATTGGTGGTGCTTCATCTTCATCATATTCGTCACGAATTTCGCCGACGATTTCCTCCAAGATGTCCTCAAGCGTTACAATTCCAGCTGTTCCTCCGTACTCATCATATAAAACAGCCATCGGAATTCGCTTCTTCTGCATTTGAAGTAATAGATCGTGAATTGGAGTCGTTTCCATCACTTCAATAATCGGACGCATATACGAGCGAATTGATGATAAATCTTTTTGATCCTCGGTCATATATCGAATAAAGAAATCTTTTACATTGACCATACCGATAATATCATCTTTATCTTCTCCAAAAATCGGATAACGTGTGTATCGCTCATTTTGGATTACCTTCATGTGTTCTTCTACTGAATCTTCCAGGTAGAAACCAACGATTTCTGTTCGCGGTACCATAATCTCTTTTGCAATACGATTATCAAATTCAAAAATGTTATTTACATACTTGTATTCAGCCTGATTAATTTCGCCACTTTCATAGCTATCTGAAAGGATAAGGCGTAATTCTTCTTCTGTATGAGCTACTTCATGTTCTGAAGCTGGTTTTAAACCGAATAAGCCAGTTACAACACGCGCTGAACCGTTCAATACCCAAATAAATGGATACATCACTTTATAGAACATCATTAATGGACCTGCCAATAATAATGTTACTTTTTCAGCCTTTTGAATTGCCATCGTCTTGGGAGCTAACTCCCCGACTACAACGTGTAAATACGTCATAATCATAAAAGCAAGACCAAATGTTAATACTGATGAAATAGAAGGATTTAAGTTCCATTTCTCAAATAAAGGATGTAATAACTTTTCGATTGTCGGTTCACCTAACCAACCTAATCCCATAGCTGTAACTGTAATACCTAATTGACAAGCAGATAAATATTCATCTAAATTTGTTGTTACTTTTTTCGCTGCTAAAGCACCGCGTTTCCCTTCCGCAACAAGCTGATCAATACGACTTGAACGTACTTTTACAATCGCAAACTCTGCTGCTACGAAAAATCCAGTAAATGCGATTAAAATCGCAACCATGACTAAATTAAATATTTCCAATGAATCCCCTTAGTTTAAAAAACTAAGGTGTCCACCTCCTGTATACTATAATGTTTTCTTATTTGTTTCTTAGAAAACATAGCCCGATACAAAAATTAAAGAGGTCGGATTTCACTTTTTCTATAATAATAGAGCAAGTGTCTGTATTAAAGCTGTCGTTTGACCAGATAAAGATTTCGATATTTTTTCACGTTGTGAATCAGTCAATCCATCTAAAAGCGGCTTTAACTCCGTTAACTCTGCTTCTAATCGATGAATATGGTCTGTCACTTCATTCACTTGTTTCGAAACGTGTTCATTGATACCGAGCAGCTTCTTCTTCTCCTCGATTTTCTCTTTAATCTCACAAAGCGGCATATGCATTTCTTTGCACTTCTCAATAAATTGTAATGTCTCAAATGCTGTTTCGTCGTAATAGCGATAATTAGATTGAGATCGCTCCGCTTTTAAGATTCCTAGATTCGTATAATAATCAATCGTTCGTTTCGACACGTGAGCCATGAGAGCCAACTGTCCGATTCGATACACCTTCCCAACGATCTTCCCCCCTTGTTTATATTACTAACATCATACAATACATAAACTGTACAGTCAAACGTGATGGTTTATCGTTCATAATTTACACAAAACCCCAAGATTCACCCTATTATTCCATACAAGTAATCTACTCTTATACAATATAATTACTAAACTATTACTTAATCACTACATTGTCTGTACCTTTTAACCTTTCTTATTTAAAAACATATCCTACTAATAATGATTGCTTGTATAGGAGATGATTAACATGAGAAAGACACTCATTTCTCATTTTTATAATGAAGAATACCTACTTCCATGGTGGCTTATGCACCACACAAAAATATTCGATCACGGTATTTTAATTAATAGAGGTTCTACAGATCGTTCAGTTGAAATTTGCAAATTATTTGCTCCCCATTGGGAAGTACGAGATTCAAGATTCCTTGAATTCGATCCCACTAATACTGACATTGAAGTAATGGAAATTGAAAGAGAAGTTTCAGGTTGGAAGATGGTATTAAATACTACAGAATTTCTTTGTTGTAATAATGTAGAAGAATTTTTCTCATCACTTCATACGTTAGGCCAAAATATGTATGCGATTAGAATGATTGTCATGATTGATAAGCATGATTACAATTATTCAAAACTAAGATATTCCATTCCTTTAGTAGAACAACGATATCACGGGCTCTTTCCTTATAAACCAGAAATCGGCTGCGCCTGGAGATTTATACACAACCATCTTGATGGCGCATATTTACCAGGCAGACATTTTACGCGGCACCAACCTATCGTTTATAACTCCCCTTCATTCATTTTTAAATTTTATTTTAGCCCTTGGAACGAACATACAAAGGCAAGAAAATTACAAATTACACCCACCCTCTCAAAAAAGGGCGTTCGATTGGGACTTCAAAAACAATATGGTCGGTCCTCTGAAGAACTCGAAGCTCTATTTTTAATGTTAACTAATTCAACACAGGATCTACGTAATCACCCTGAGTATCAACAATTATTCCCTAAATTCAAACCTTAATATTTCTCATCCTATCATGCTCCCCATATTTTTATGCACTTAGTCAAAACGAAAACCATTTGCATACAATATGAATACTGTATATATTATATTTTTTATTTTAGGAGGAAAAAATGAAAGCTGTTATTCTTGCTGGTGGATATGGGACAAGGATTGGGGAAGAAACACATTTAAAACCGAAACCTATGATTGAAATTGGAACAAAGCCTATTTTATGGCACATTATGAGTTTGTATAGCCATTACGGCATTACAGAGTTTATTATTTGCTTAGGGTATAAAGGATATGCAATTAAAGAGTTCTTTCTAAATTACAACCTACACATGTCAGATTTCACGATACATTTAAAGGATAATACAATTACTAGCCATTCTCATCGTGTAGAACCGTGGAAAGTTACACTAATCGATACTGGTGTAAATACCGAAACAGGAGGACGAGTGAAAAAGATTCAAAATTTTGTTGGAGACGAACCTTTCTGTCTCACTTATGGCGATGGATTAAGTAATGTAAATATAAAAGAACTCATGGCATTTCACAAAAAACATGGAAAAATGGCGACTGTTACAGCCGTACAACCTCCTGGTAGATTCGGTTCTCTCATATTAGATAAACAGTCTGTCACATCCTTTCAAGAGAAGCCACTCGGAGATGGTGGATGGGTTAACGGTGGATTTTTCGTTTTAAACCCTGATGTTTTCAATTACATTAGCGGAGATAAATCTGTTTTTGAAACAGACACTTTAGTTCAGTTAGTAAACAAAAATGAACTAGCCGCATATCAACATACTGGTTTTTGGCATCCGATGGATACATTGCGCGATAAAAATAAATTAGTCGAGCTATGGGAAAGTAATAACGCTCCGTGGAAGGTTTGGTAATATGGCTTCATCATCTTTTTGGAATAAGAAAAAAGTATTTATTACGGGACATACTGGATTTAAAGGCTCATGGCTCACCCTTTTTTTAACTTCTTTAGGCGCAGAAGTAATCGGATACTCCTCTCAACTCCTCTCAACTCCCCTCAACTCCTAGCCTTTTTGAACAAGGTAATGTAGCAAATGAGTGCATAACAATTCATGGCGACATTACAGATTACGATTCTTTATTCCATGCCCTAAAGCAACATACCCCTGATATACTATTTCATTTAGCAGCCCAGCCAATCGTCACCACTTCATACAAAAACCCTATCGAAACATTTAAAACAAATGTTTTAGGTACGGTTCACGTATTAGAAGCAGCAAAACAGATAGAAAGTATACGCGTCATCATTAATGTTACAAGTGATAAGTGCTATGAAAATGATGGGAGCGGTAACCGTGCATTCTTGGAAAGTGACCGATTAGGAGGTTTCGATCCTTATAGTGCGAGTAAAGCTTGTGCTGAACTAGTGGCAACGTCCTATCAAAACTCATTCTTCCGCACTAACACTCCGAATCTTGCCTCAGTAAGAGCAGGTAACGTTATCGGCGGTGGTGATTGGGCAAATGACCGATTATTCCCAGATGTCATTCGTGCATATTTACAAGATGGTACGTTAAATATTAGAAACAAACACGCTATTCGCCCGTGGCAACACGTATTAGATCCTTTACATGGTTATATCCTTTTAGCTGAAAAACTTTGGCAAGATGCCGAGTATGCAACACCGTGGAATTTTGGCCCGATGAATGAACCTAACAGAACAGTTTATGATGTCATTCAATCTATCATGAAATTATGGAATCAACCACTAACAATCCTTTCTCCTCATATAAACACACCCTATGAATCACCTGTCTTAACACTCGACAGTACAAAAGCAGTAAATAAACTCAGTTGGACACCTAAGTTATCAACAAACCATTCTATCGCTTGGACTGTTGATTGGTACAAAAAATATGCATCTGGTGAAAATATGGAATCTTTCACGCGCCAGCAAATCGATGCATTCAAAAATTTATAAGGGGGCTACAAAATGGACCAGAAAAAATGCCGTTTTTGCCACTCATTATTAACAAATACTTTTTTAGATTTAGGCGTTTCCCCTCTCGCTAACTCATTTATAACTCCAGAACACTCCTATAAAATGGAACCATTTTATCCGCTGCACACATTTGTTTGTCACTCTTGTTTACTTGTACAATTAGATGAATTTGAACCTCCGCACAATATTTTTCATGACTACTTATACTTCAGCTCATACTCATCAAGCTGGCTACTACACGCTAAGCAATATGTAGAAATGGCTATGAAACGTTTTAACTTAACAAACCATTCAAAAGTAATCGAAATCGCAAGTAACGACGGGTACTTATTACAATACTTTCAAAAAGAACATATCGAAACGTTAGGAATTGAACCAGCAAAAAATGTAGCAGAAATCGCTATCCAAAAAGGGATTCCTACTGAAGTGAATTTTTTCAGCAATGACTTAGCAAAAAAATTACCGCAAGCAGATTTAATCATCGCAAATAACGTATTGGCACACGTCCCGAACTTACATGATTTTGTCGCTGGTTTAAAAACGTTATTAAAACAAGACGGAACAATAACAATTAAATTCCCGCACTTATTAAATCTCATATCCTTTAAACAGTTTGATACGATCTACCATGAGCACTTCTCCTATTTCTCACTTATAAGTCTTCAAAAAGTTTTAGCTCATCATCATTTACAAATTGTCGATGTAGAAGAGCTTGCAACCCACGGTGGTTCCTTACGTATTTTTGTAAAACATCATAGTGACACATCCACTATCCATCCCAGTGTTACAAACTTAATTCAAAAAGAAGTAGATCACGGGCTAAATACATTAGATTGCTATCTCCTTTTCTCTAAACGCATCGAGCAATTGAAAATAAATATTTTACAGTTTTTTATCGAAGCAAAAGCTTTAAACAAACAAATTATCGGTTACGGTGCGCCAGCTAAAGGAAACACCCTTTTAAATTATTGCGGAATAGGAAAAGAATTTTTAGCTTATACAGTAGATAAAAACCCTCACAAACAAAATCTCTTATTGCCAGGAACACGCATTCCAATAAAATCTCCAGAAGAAATTAAGCGTACAAAACCTGATTACATTCTCATACTCCCTTGGAATTTGAAAGATGAAATTATGAAAGAATGCTCTTTCATTCGTGAATGGGGCGGCAAATTTTTAGTAACCATTCCAGAAGTTGAGGTAATTGAGCCATGAAAAAAATTCTTGTAACAGGCGGTAGTGGATGGATTGGTAAATATGTTGTAAATTCTCTTATACAAAAGGGCTATGAGGTGCACGCCACTTACAATACAAATAAGCCTTCTCACATCTCTTGCCACTGGCATAAAGTAAACTTACTTTGTGATGAAGAAGTAAAAAAACTCATTTACGACATGAAGCCTAGTCATCTCATTCATTTAGCTTGGGAAGCAGTGCCGCCAGCTTGTTATGTATCTATTAATAATTACTATTGGCTTACATCTAGCATCTCATTAATTCAACACTTCACAACGTGCGGCGGAAAACGAGTCATCGTTGCCGGTACTGGCGCAGAGTATGAATGGTTTAACGGTGTATTATTTGAAGATTCACCGCTTCTTTCTTATAAAACACCATATTCATTATGTAAAAACGCACTACACTCCTGGCTACAGTCATACGCCGAACAAACAGGTCTCAGCATGTGTTGGGGCCGCATTTTTCATATGTATGGCCCTCACGAACAAGGGAATCGGCTCGTTTCTAACATTATCACTTCCTTATTAAAAAATGAGGAAGCACTATGTACACATGGAAAACAATCAAGAGATTTCCTCCATGTGGGTGACGTCGCTGATGCTGTCGTAACAATATTAGAACACGATGTTACAGGCACAATCAATATCGCTTCTGGTCAATCTGTACAAATTAAAGAATTGGCGTCTATCATTGCTAAAAAGATAGGAAAAGAACATTTAATTAAACTAGGTGCAATCCCTTTCTCTAAAGATGAACCTTTATTCGTCGGCGTTCATGTAGAGCGTTTAAAAAATGAAGTAAACTGGAAACCAACATATGATTTAAATACAGGAATTGAAGAAACAATTTCATGGTGGGAATCATTTATAAAAAAACATAACGATACGCATCACTAAAGCGTAAATCCTTCGTCCCTCTTGCTAAATCTTTATACCATTCCTCTAATTTTTCTGGCGTGATAATATGGTGCGTACCCATTCCCCCATGCTTACTAGCTTCAGAAAGAGTCGGACCAATTTGTAATTTCCTCTTTCTCATCGCATCGTTCCAAGGGCTGAAACCAAACCATGCAATACACGCAAGTGGCGGATAAATCATAGATTCATGTGCAGATAAATGTCTTCCAACCGTATAACTTCCATGTTCATGATTATGAATAAATCTACCTCTTCTCCATAACGGCCAATCTTCTGGTAAATAACCGTGAAATCGCTGTTTCATTAAAGGTATCCCAAAGTTAAGGTCCGGATAATTGTAGTTAGGATCATCAACCATAATAAGCCCTTCCAGCCAATACATCCTCCCTCCCAATTCATTGAGTGATTTCCAAAACTGATTTTTATCTTGCACACAAAGAAACTCGGTCGTATTTAAAATCATTTTCCATCCTTGTACTTCTTGTTCTACCCTCATTACTTCATGATCTGTCGCATATGCATCAAACTCTGGATTTACAGAATCTCGCACTTCCCAATGCGGTGCGAATTTTTTACAAATCTCAACCGAACGATCTGTTGAACCCTTATTAATTAAAATACCATGATCAAACAGTTTCGTATGATGAGCAAGCCACCACGGTAATAAATACTCTTCGTTATAAAAATGAGAAATAACGGTTGTAGTTATAACAATCTCCTCCTCTTTCTCTATTAATCTACTTTTTCATCCTACTCTTACTATACTTATCAGTTATGTCATTGGTTTCTTTTATTTTAAAAATATGTTTTTCTACCATATACTATGCTTTCTTAGACAAACACCATTTTCTAAAGAAACATCCCAATAAACTGAAAATTAAGTTATAATATCTTTATAAAATATGAAGGAGGAATGCACTCATGTACTACAACACTTCATTCGAAAACGATCAACCTGTAGGCCGTCTATAAACTAAGGCGGGCATTCATATAACACATAACACTATGCCTCGTCTTAGGGAACTCATAAAACCCTAAAAATAGACGGAGGTACTTTACATGAAACAAACAATTTTAGGAGCTATATGTTTATCACTAGCAGCAAGTATATGGGGCGGTATGTATGTTGTTAGCAAATATGTACTCGACTTTATCCCACCACTGACACTCGTTTGGCTACGCTTTATCATTGCTTTCGTTGTTTTATATTTCATTTTGAAAACAGCTGAGAAAAAGCAAAAGAAAAAAGTAACCATTCGTAAAAAAGATTGGCTATTATTCGCCTGGATTGGATTTATCGGCTATTTTATTTCGATTACTTGTCAATTTATCGGAACAAAATTATCCGACGCTCATACAGGCTCTTTAGTCACATCAGCTACACCTGCATTTATGGTTATATTTGCAGCAATCATTTTAAAAGAAAAGCTAACCGCTCGTAGACTTCTATCTACTATCATAGCGACAATCGGTGTCATTATCGTCATTGGATGGGATATTGAAATTGGCTCTTATTTTATCGGTACAATCATATTAGTTGGAGCCGCTATTACGTGGGCTTTACTATCCATTTATGTGAAGATTGCTTCAGCTCGATTTTCATCTTTAGTTATTACAACGTACGCCATATTCTCTTCACTCTTTTTCATTACACCTTTTATGATATGGGAACTACAATCAGCCTCTATCGAAACAGTAAATACGTACGTAATATTAGGCGTAGTATATTTAGGAGTCGTCTCAACAGCAGGTGCCTTTTTCCTTTGGAATAAAGGATTAGAATTAATGGACGCAAGCATCGGATCGTTATTTTTCTTCTTCCAACCTATCGTCGGATCATTGCTTGGTTGGCTGCTCTTAAATGAGACATTAAATAATAACTTTTTTATTGGTGGTATTCTTATTGTATGTAGTGTTTTTATTACTACTTTTGAAAAGAAATGAAAAACAGGCAGAGATTCTTAGTCTCTGCCTGTTCCACATTCTTTACGCACTCCAATGCGATGGACGGGACAACATTTTTGGCAATTTCGTATGCTTATCCCCTTTCGCCGCATTAATTTGAACTTGCGTCAGAAAAATACTATTTGTAAAATCAGCCCCGCGAATATCTGCATCTCGCAAATCTGCTCCGATAAGATCTGCTCCTCTTAAATTTGCTCCATTTAAGTTAGCCGCAATTAAGTAAGCCCCTCTTAAATTCGCTCCTTGCAAATCTTTCTTTTTCAAATTTGCTCCCATAAGGTCTGCCCCGCGGTAACTCACTCGTTTCTTGCGCGCGACATTCATTTCCTTCCAAACTAGCTCACTCGTTTCTAAAAGTAACACATTTACTTCTGCACGGTGTAATGGAATATTTACTTTCATTAACTCGTCCGCATTTAAATTTGAAAGGCGCTCCGTCTCTTCAATCGCTTTACTTAGTTTTTTATGAATTGGCTGCGTCGCCTGTAAAAGAATCGCCTCATTCAAATACCAAAGCATTTCATGCAGCTGATGCATAACTGGAAAAGCATCGTACATTTTTTTCGCATGCTTAGCATCTTCCCGCCAATCAATCCCGTTAAATGTAACTTGCGAAATCTTCTGCCCAGCACCAAAGCACTCAAATACTGTACAACCTTTATAACCTTCTCCTCTAAGATTTTTATGTATGCTACATTTAAAATCTGATTGTAAGTTAGTACATGGCTTCCCGCCATCTTTATTCACCGCAAAATCTACCGATGCTGCGAACGGTAACGCTACGCAACATAAACCGAAGCATTTTTCGCAGTTTGCTTTTAAATGATCGTTATGATTAGTCAAAATATATACCCCCTGTTGTCTTTTGACTATTTCATAATATTCCAACCTTATTAAATAATCAATTTAAAAATAAATGAGCTTCTTTCATTTCAAATCATAACTTTATCATTCGATTTCCTTTCAATTGAAAAAGACAGTTTCTTCCTAATCAATTATAATTAAATTATAAATTTTCAAACTAAAAGGAGACTTACTATGGCACTCGAAATGAAAACAAACTGTCAAATTTGCGATCAATCTCTCGAACCAAACTCTGAAGCTTACATTTGCGTGTATGAATGTACATTTTGTGCACCATGTACAGAAGAAAGACAAAACGTTTGCCCAAACTGCGGTGGCGAATTAGTACGTAGACCTAAGAAAAAACAGTAAAAAGCAAAGCGATATCGCTTTGCTTTTCTCTGTTTTTGAGGATTTGAAATTGTATCAACGATTTTTCAAATATATCGACGTTTCGACAAGGAATATCGACTTACCGACAAATACCGACACCGCTATATGCATTGAACCTCAACTCAAATTAAACATTCAAAAACTTCACACAAACAGGCTCTGGTACAACAACATCAGATTGTAACAATGTTAACTCCCCTGTCGTTTCATTTCTTGAAAATAGCACAAGGTTATGTGACTTTTCATTTGTAGCAATAAGAAACTTTTCAGTCGGATCTAATACGAAATCCCTCGGCCAATTTCCTTCTGTAGATGTATGTGCAACAAATGTAAGCTCACCTGAATTTTGATCCACACTGAATACAGCGATACTATTATGACCGCGATTACCTGCATATACAAAGTGGCCGTCAGAAGAAATATGAATCGCACTTCCTTGACTATTGTCATCAAATTCTTTCGGAACGGTAGAAATATACTGCAACTCTGTAAAGGACCCTTCTTTCGGATTATATGATAATGCAATAACTTCCGAGCTAAGTTCAGTCATCACATAAGCATGCTTTCCGTTCGGGTGAAAAGCAATATGTCTCGGACCACTTCCTGGTTTTACAGACAAGCTATTTACTTCTTTTAACTTACTATCTTTTATTTCATACGTAAGTATTTTATCAATCCCTAAATCAACACCTACCACATATTTTTCATCAGGAGTATATCCCGCGTAATGTGCATGTGGTTTCTCTTGTCTTTCTTTGTTCGGACCTGAACCTTCGTGCGTAATAATAGATGTGGCAGAATTTACAGTTCCATCTTCTTCATTAACTACAAAAGACTCAATCGTTCCTTTATGGTAATTCGCTGTAACTACCGTACGATTTCCACTATCAACACTAATATGACAAGGAGAAGCCCCTTCTACTACTTGTCTGTTTTGTTCCGTTAGCTCTCCAGTATGACTATGAATCGAATAAGCAGCTACACCACCAGATTCGCCTTCCTTAACAACAGAATAGAGATATTCATTATTTTTGCTAATCGTTACATATGTAGGGTTATCCAGCTTAGCCGCAAGTGTTACATTACTAATTTTCTTTGCTTCCGTATCTAAAGTAAACTTATATATTCCTTCACTATTTTCTTTCGTGTACGTTCCAACATATCCAATAAACTCTTTGTTTTCCTTCATTTTCATAACCCTCTCTCCCTATATTTTTCGTTCACCATACTACTTAAAATATTTTATATTGAAAGAGTATCCTAAAAAAATCGGAGTACCTCTTTATACGTTACCATATTTTCCTACTAAATTACCTTTAAACCCACTTTTTTTGATACGCTGCAATACTTTCATATTCTTCTTCCAATTGACGGGATAGACGAATATAGATCGGTGTCAAATCTTTATATTTTTCCACACTTTCCATATTTGGCTCATGATAAAAGTTGGCACCTACCATTTCAGATACTACGCATAATGTATCTATTTCACCTAGACTATATAAACCGAGGATAGCTGCTCCTAGACAAGAGCTTTCGAAACTTTCGGGAACGTATACGTCTTGATGAAAAATATCCGCCATCATCTGTCTCCAAAGTTCCGACCTTGCAAAGCCACCTGTTGCTTGAATTTTTTTCGGTTCACCAATTAGCTCTTTTAAAGCAAGGAGAACGGTATACAAGTTATAAATAATTCCCTCTAAAACAGCACGGATAAGATGCTCTTTCTTATGATGTAGACCAAGTCCAAAGAAAGATCCCCGTGCATTCGCATTCCATATAGGAGCTCTTTCTCCTGCTAAATACGGATGAAACAATAAACCGTCAGATCCAGGATTCACTTTTGCTGCTATTTCCGTAAGCAATTCATAAGGATCTTGTCCTAAGCGCTTCCCTTGCTCAACTTCTAACGCACATAACTGGTCACGAACCCACCTAAAAATCATACCGCCATTATTCACCGGTCCACCAATTACCCAAAGGTCCTCAGTTAACGTGTAACAAAAAGTCCTACCCTTCGGATCCGTTACAGGCTGATTTGTGACAACTCGCACCGCACCGCTCGTACCAATTGTAATAGCAACTACTCCAGGTTCTATTGCATTTACGCCTAAATTCGATAGAACTCCATCACTCGCACCGACTATAAAAGGAGTCGTAACAAGTACATTCATCTCTCTTGCAAGTTCTTCATGTATCCCTATTAAACTGTGCGTCGTGGGAACAACTGTAGATAGCTTTTCATCTGTAATTCCTGCAACATGCAAAGCTTCTTCATCCCATTTTAAAGATTTCAAATTGAACATTCCTGTCGCTGATGCAATAGAATAATCAATTACATATTCTTTAAATAACTTATAGAAAACATACTCTTTAATTGAGATGAATTTATAGCTTTTCGCAAATAACTCAGCATGCTCATTTTTAAGCCAAACTAATTTCGAAAGTGGTGACATAGGATGGATTGGTGTACCAGTACGAAGGTAAATTTCATGACCATTCATATCATTCTTTATTTTCTCTGCCCAGCTCGCACTTCTATTATCTGCCCAAGTAATACATCTCGTTAATGGATTCCCTGCTTCGTCTACAGCAATGACACTATGCATTGCCGAACTAAAAGAAACACAAAGAATATCAGCTGGCTGCACATTACTTGTTTGTATAGTTTCTTTAATCGTATGTATGACCGCTTGAAAAATCTCTTCTGGATCTTGTTCTGCTGTTTCTGGCGTAGGAGAATACAAAGGATATTCAATCCCATGACTTGCAATAACAGATCCATCAATCGAAAACAAAACTGCTTTTGTACTAGTTGTCCCAATATCTACACCAATCATATATTTTGAGTTCACCATGTAACCCCTTTCAAAACATTCCTATACATAAAAGATTTATACAAAAAAGACGCTTCCTTATGAGAGCTACGTTTTCATAAACTTCACTCTCATAAGGAGGTCCTTTTTCTAACTATAGTGCTATTTTGAAAATTGAAGGCCTCACTTCATTATAACTTAGGCGCTTTCGCCCAGTCCGCAGCAAACTTTTCAATACCTTGATCAGTTAATGGGTGCATAGCAAGTTGTTCAATGACTTTATAAGGAATTGTTGCGATGTGAGCACCTGCCATTGCTACGCGAGTTACATGGTCTGGGTGTCTGACAGAAGCTGCAATAATTTGTGTATCTAATAGATGAACATCGAATAATTCAGCAATTTTAGCAACTAATAGTACGCCATCTTCAGAAATATCATCTAAACGACCTAAAAATGGAGAAACGTACGTGGCACCTGCTCGAGCAGCTAAAAGTGCTTGGTTCACCGTGAAAATTAGTGTAACGTTCGTTTTCACACCTTTTTCAGTAAGGTAGCGACAAGCTTCTAATCCTGCTAATGTCATCGGAAGTTTAATTGTAACTTTTTCATCGCCACCGTTAATTTTAATCAGTTCTTCTGCTTGGGCGATCATCTCTTCGGCTGTAATAGCATCTGGCGTTACTTCTGCCGAAACAGATTCAACTTTAGGAACTGCCTGACAGATTTCTGCAATACGGTCTTCAAACTTAATGCCTTCTTTCGCTACTAAAGACGGATTCGTTGTGACGCCAGCTAAAACTCCTAGTTTATATGCTTTTTTTATGTCCTCAAGATTTGCAGTATCAATAAAAAATTTCATAATTCATTCCCTCCATTTTTTAAACGTTAACGAGTTATAATATTAAAATGCTTATTTCTTTTCTACTGCATGTCCACCAAATTCATTGCGCAGTGCTGCGACAACTTTTCCTGTAAACGTATCATTGTCTAATGAGCGGTAGCGCATTAATAACGACATTGCGATAACAGGAGTTGCTGTTTGAAGATCTAATGCTGTTTCTACTGTCCATTTCCCTTCACCAGAAGAATGCATAACACCCTTAATCTCATCCAGTTTCGCATCTTTAGAAAATGCATTTTCAGTCAATTCCATTAACCATGAACGAATAACGGAACCGTTGTTCCATACTCTTGATACTTTTTCATAATCGTAGTCAAATTCACTCTTCTCTAAAACCTCAAATCCTTCACCGATAGCGGCCATCATTCCGTATTCAATTCCGTTGTGAATCATTTTTAAAAAGTGACCACTACCAGCTTTCCCAGCATATAAGTATCCATTTTCTACAGCTGTATCACGGAAAATAGGTTCAACGATGTCCCAAGCTTCTTGATCCCCTCCGATCATGTAACAAGCTCCATTACGAGCGCCTTCCATTCCACCAGAAGTTCCTGCATCCATAAAGTGAATGCCGTCTTTCTTTAGTTGCTCGTATCGGCGAATAGATTCTTTATAATGTGAATTCCCAGCTTCAATTAAAATATCTCCTTTTGAAAGCAATGGTGTAACTTCATCAATAACAGAATCAACGACAGCGTGCGGAACCATTACCCAAAGAATTCTTGGTGATTGTAATGATTGAACAAGTTCGCTTAAACTAGATACACCTGTAGCCCCGTAATCTTTCATTTCTTCCACTGCACTCGTATTTAAATCAAATGCAGCTACTTCATGTTTATGATCCATTAAATTCTTCCCTAAATTTAATCCCATTTTACCTAAACCAATTAATCCTACTCTCATAATATAATTCCTCCTTGAATTACCTTTCATCATAAATACATGTTAATAAAATGATGAATATCTTTTTGTCATATTGCTTTACTTATAAGAATGTACTTACTTTTTCCATTCCTCATCTAACCACCATTTAAATTCACTTTCTTGTAATAGAGCATGAGCAGCATCCGGACCATACGAGCCAGACTCATATTCATGAAGAGGTAACAAGTTCTCTTCGAACGCTTCAAGAATTGGCTGCACCCATTCCCATGACAATTCAACTTCTCTCCAGTGTGCAAAGAATGTAGAATCTCCACATACAGCGTCATAGATAAGTCTTTCGTAAGCTTCCGGTACTCCCAATCCTGTTTGCTCACAAGTAAAATGAATACGGATCGGTTCAAGCTCTCCATTGTTCAATGGATTTTTACTATTTAATTGGAGTGAAACATTTTCATTTGGGCTAATTTCAATGATTAACAAATTAGGCGCTGCATTTGGATTACTATCTTGATACTGCTGTTTTAATGTATTTTTAAACTCAATTACAATACGAGTAGACTTTTCTTTCATTCTTTTTCCTGTTCGTATGTAAAAAGGAACATCAGTCCAAAATGGGTTATCAATCCATAAACGAGCCGCAACAAATGTATCTGTTTGAGAAGAAGGATTTACTCCCGGCTCCTCTCTATACGCTACAACTTGTTGTCCTTTTATCTCCCCTGAAGCATATTGTCCGCGGATGATATGCTTCTGAACGTCTTCTTTTTTCACTTTACGAAGAGTCTCCATGACCTTTCGTTTTTCCTCACGAATTTCACATGCATTAATCTTTTCCGGCAGATTCATAGCAGTCATCATTAATATTTGCAGCATATGATTTTGAACCATATCGCGAATGGCTCCTGCATGATCATAATATCCTGCCCTTTCTTCTACACCAACAGTTTCACTAGCTGTGATTTGTACATTCGCAATATGTTCTTTATTCCAAATCGATTGGAGAACAGGGTTTGCAAATTCAAGTGCTTCAATATTTTGAACCATCGGCTTACCTAAATAATGATCAATACGGTATATTTCGTCTTCTTCAAACGTTCGGCTAAGCTTATCATTCAGCTCTCGGGCAGATGTAAGATCATGACCAAACGGTTTCTCAATCATTAGGCGCTTCCATCCATCCGTTTTATCAAGTTCACTTTCCTTAATATTTAAAGCAATGGTCTCAAAGAAGTCAGGAGTAACTGAAAGGTAGAACATTCTATTCCCTTGTATATTTTGTTCTTCTTCCCTTTCACGAACTACTTGTAATAACCTTTTATAATCTTCTGGCTTATTCACATCCAACGGACAATAACGAAAATACGCTAAAAAACCTTCTATTTTCGGAGTCCCTTCATCTTTGCGACGAGAAAAAGTTTCTATAGATTCTTTTACTCTTTTTTGAAAATCTAAATGAGATACTTCACGTCTTCCAAGCCCAATAACAGATATTTGCTTCGGAAGCTTTTGATCTCTATATAAGTTATATAGCGCGGGGTAAATTTTTCTTTTAGCTAAATCCCCTGTTGCTCCAAATAAAACAAAGGTCATTGATTCCAATTTCAGTCCCCCTCGTGATGTATAGTCATTTTCACTATAGTAAAAATGCATTGTACAGAAGCTACTATTGTTGTGTATCCAATCTTACTTCTTAATTGCTAATTCTTTATATTTGTCGCTTTCTAATTGTCCCCAATATTAATAGTGGCAATTCAAAGCATTTTCACCACATACTACTTACCTACTTATACTTATATAAAATAACTTAATTACTTTTAGTAATTTAATTATGTTATGTCTATCATATTATCTCCATAGATTATTATCGTCAAGAAAAGTGTCTCGAATTAAAGATTTTTCATTCCGTAACACCGTATTAGAAATATGTTCATGAACTGAATAACAAAAAGGCAAGATCGAACATATTCTTGTTCGGTCTTGCCTTTTTATTATTGCTTCAAATGATTTTTAATTGCCCTTATAACTAATTCATGATCTTCTTCTGGTGGTAATCCTGAAACAGTTATCATTCCAATAACCCCTACGTCTTTTATTTGGACAGGAACACATCCACCAAACGCAGCATAATCCGACCTATCTAAAAGATACTTTTCATTATATGGAACGCCCGTTATTTCACTTTGTATTTGCATATAATACGAGCTATGATTATGCAAAGAAACAACTCGTTTTTTACGCTCAATCCATTGCGTATTTTCCGCAGTTGTCCCTGTCATCTTGAAATGAAATAGTTGTACACCATTTTTCGCTATATCAACAGCAATCAATTTCCCTTCCTTTTTCGCTGTTTCAACGATAAATAAACCTATTTGCAGTGCATCTTCATTTGTAAAAGAGGAAAATTGAAGTGTTTCCTCCTCTATTAAAATTTGTTTACTGATTTCATTCAAATTTGAAGTACTCATATCTTTATCCCCCTTACTCACTTTATGCCATATTGATATTTTTTATCGTACAACCTTTATACTGTAAAGCGTATACTCTTCTTCCTGGTGCTATTATGAATTATATTTAACGCATTAAAAATGTATGTCCTCTAATACTAAACATTTCGTATAGAAGTTTTCTTCCGAATACTACTCGCAAACATAAAAAAACCAGTTGCTTAAGCAGCTGGTTCACTAACAGTTTCATATTGGATATTCATTCAACCAAAGGAATGCTTGTTCATAATCATCAAAGAATTTTACAGATTCTTTTGTATTAGATTGTTGTAAATAATTCAGTATCTCCCCATCTTCAAGAAGAAAAGCAATTGCCTTACTGTGATTCAAAATCGTTTCATTGAAAAACTTCTCTTTCCATGCTTTTTGAACAGAAAAATGATCTGGTATGTATCCTTTTCTATCGACCAGCAATTTGTATTTCCGTCCCTCGGAAATGAATTGCTGACAAACTCGCTCAAGACCATTAAACCATTCATACACATCATCTGTTTTAATTTTGCCGATTAGACGGGTAACAATTATATCTCCCGAAACCGTTGTACTAATATTCAGTTTACTCAACCTGAAATCATCTCCCTTAGTTACAATTATGCGGAAATATCCCATAAAATCAATAAGATTAAATTGTAACGCATTAAAAAGGACAGACTCTCCAAACGGAGAAGCCTGTCCCAAAATCGTTCTATTTTGTATTAGAACTAACAATCGTGATTTAGAATAATGATTTAATACTTGCTAAAACAGTAAGTACACCTACAATAATAACAAATACGTTACTCATTTTCCCTTTGTATTTAGCTAGTACTGGTACTTTTTGAATTGCATACATCGGTAATAGACATAAGATAGCAGCAACTAATGGACCACTTAGAGAATCAATAAGTCCAAGAATACTTGGATTTGTATAAGCAACAAACCAGCATGATAATACAACAAAAGTAAGGACGATTGTCTTAATTGTTTTTTCTTCAATTACTTTTCCACGTGATTTACCGAAATTAATAATCATGTCACGCATTACTTCAAATGCTCCGATATAATGGCCAAGGAAAGATTTTGTAATAGCCACAAAAGCAATGATTGGAGCTGCAATCGTAATTACAGGTGAATTAAGCTCATTCGCAAGATAAGAAAGGATTGATAAGTTTTGCTCTTTTGCCATTTTTAAATCATCTGGAGTTAAGCTCAGTGCACTACTCCAAACGAAGAACATAACTACAACAAATGTCATAATGTAACAAACTTTTTGTATTTGTGCACATTTAGCATCAGTAGCTTCTATTCCATACGTAGCTCTCTGTTTCACAACAAATGATGAAATCATAGGTGAATGATTAAATGAGAATACGATGATTGGTAGAATCATTAATATCGTTCCAAAATATCCTGTTCCTGTTGAAGCAGTAGAAACAGCTGAGAAGCTAAGCATTGACGTATTCCACTGTGGAATTAAAGATATTGCGATAAACAGTAGAGAAGCTATGAAAGGATACACTAGCATACTCATGACTTTTACAGTAATATCTTGACCAAAATTCAATATAGCGATAAGACCAAGAACTAATACAAGTGATAAAATAGCCCTTGGAGGCTCTGGCATGTGCAATTGATGTACGATAAAACTACTTGCAGTATTTGTAAGTGCAACCGAATACATTAGTACGATTGTATAAATTGAACCGAAATATACGATGTTAAAAATGATACTCGCTTTATCTCCGAAATACTCTCTAATTGTACCTGTGATCCCCTCATCAGCAGAATTAGAAGCGTATATCATTTTAGCAAGTGCCCTATGTGAGTAATACATAACTGGATATGCAAGCAATGTAATTAGTAGTAATGATAATAATCCACCTGAACCTGCATTAATCGGTAAAAAGAGCACCCCTGCTCCAATTGCAGTTCCAAATAGGCTCAATGCCCATGTAGTATCCTGCTTATGCCACTTTTTCGGATCTGCATATTGCTCATTTTTTCGTGCGTTATTTTCAGCTTGAACTTCTATTTTCTTTGCAGTATTCCCGTTCATATAATAACTCCCCCTTTTATCTATTCCTGTATCTCTCTTTATGGCTAGCGAATATTTTTTCGGAAAATGAATTCCTTACAAGTTGCCCCACATTGCAAGTCCTTCATCAAAATGAATCCAAATTAAAACATTCGCTAGATAGCGTCCTAATATAATTGTTAGCGTTAACAAAAAAGTTTACTCGTACTATCCGCTCCTTATATAAAGACCGCTTAAGAGAACAATATAGAATAGATTTCATAAATACGTTGCAACATTTCTAATAACAATGTATTACTTTAATGGTTTCTCTGAATTACTTGTAATAGTAATTTTAGTTAAACCGGCCTCTCTTCATTTATGAGGCACTTCTTTCTCAATTCTATACATCACTTTCATAGCTTCGGCAGCATTTATGGTATTGATTACACAAGCCACTGAAGCACTTTACATACACTTCGCCTCTAACCACACACCCTTCTTACTAATAATCGCATTTTTTATATTTTCTCCAGAGATAATAAAATTTCTCTCGACGCACTCATTATAACGTGTATATTTATAAAATTAATATTTTTATATTTTCAGAAATATTAAATGGATATAATTTTACATGGATAATATTTTACAGTTATTACGCAACCCTTGTTCCTATCGCTTAAAACGGAATTAATGAGCATAAAATACAGTAAAATATTGTTTATTTAAACTACTCATTTTAAAAATTTATATATATTTCTTTATCGAAAATTTTATTTTAATTTTAAAAAGATATTCTAATAAATAATTAATGTGGTTTAAAAGAATTGTCTTTTTAAATGCACAAACCAATTTTTAGGATATAAATTATAGATATTGCATTCATATACATTTCAACTTGATGGTAACGAGGGAACCGCTAACATTTTTCTAAACGAAAACATAAAATAAGCTGCCCGTATACGGACAGCTTATTTACATCATTATTAGGAGTTAGCAAACAAATCACTTCAATGTCATCTTAAATGTAGTTTTTTCAACTCTTCTTCAAGAATATTTCTATGTTTGTAATGAATGGATTTTATTTCATTTCCTTTTATACGAAAAGTAATTGTATCCTCTCCATAAGGCGGGTTGTGTGCCCCTTCAAAAGTTTGAATTTGCACAGTTACATAGAAAATATAATAATATAATCTTTAAAACCCCTCATTAACTAACTCTTTTATCGAGTTTAATTTTGCAGAGAGCTCAATAAACCATTCTTCATCCCCTGTTAATAATGCAAGGTCTATAAGATAAAGGATTTGTTCCTTATTTATTACCTTTGATTCAGGGAGTTTGTTAACGTGTTTACTAAAGAGTAAAATCGCTTCGTTTTTTGTGTACTTATCGTCACGTTTCACAATGCTAACTGTAACTACATCTTCTACTTCATCAAGTGATACAATGTAACCAACTATGAATTCACCCTCATTTGATATTCCACGAACCCAATCTCCCACTTTTAAAACATGATTATTATTTGACATCATACTTTTTCACCTTCTTATACATATTTTTTGTAGCAATAAAAAAGATATAAAAACTAACTTTAACTGTAATATTTTTATTTACAGTTTTTTTTTAAGAACTCACAGCTACATAATAATTAAGCCGTTTATCGTTCTTGATTAATAAGGTCAACAACTTCTTTCATTGTATAATTCTTTAAATATTCACCTAGATGTTCTTCTGCACCTAAGAAAATAGCAAAAAGAACTTTCCGCATGTTCGAACCTACAATACACTGATCATTTGATTCTGGACACTTCGGCTGTAATGCACCTTCAGATGTTATTTGATAAATATTCCAAAGATTAATTTCACTTAAATCACGGGCAAAAATAAAACCTCCGCCAGTTCCCTCTTTTGATTGTATAAACTTATGTTTTTTTAACAAACTTAGCACTTTGCGAATGCGCACGGGATGAACACCTGCACTTTCGGAAATAGCATTACTTGTTGACATTCGATCTGGCTGTAAAGCTAAATAAGTTAAACTGTGTATGGCCAAGGTAAAGTCGCTGTTCATTGTTGTCCTCCTACGATAAAAAATATGATTTCTCGCTTAGTAACTTACTGTAGCCATAAATATTACAGATAGTTTAGTCAAACGTAAAAATATAAGAAGCATGCTTAGCATGAAAAATTAAACCCCTTTATATTCTATCAGAACGCCCCTATATCTCCTAACTTCATGTAGCTTTTTAAGTTGCAAATCAATTTAAACAGTCCACTGTTTCTTAACTTGTTCTTCTGCCAATTGTTTAATTTGTGTCCAAATCATCTCTTTACTCACAATAACATTTGTGTGATAATTTCTATCTTTATAATTAACTGTAACACGTACTTCAATCACTTCTGTTTCCTCCTTTCAAAATATTACTTATTAATTAGCCATTTTTTGCAATTCAACATTCAAAAATGTTCGAACGCTACGCGGTAAAAATTTGCGAATTTCGTCCTCATTAAAACCAACCTGTAATCTTTTTTCATCCAGCATAATTGGACGACGTAACATTTGAGGATACTCAATTATTAATTTATAAAACTCATTAAGCGAAAGCGCTTCAATATCTATATTTAATTCCTGAAAAGTTTTAGATCTCGTTGAAATAATTTCAGTAGCACCATCTTCAGTTAAACGAAGAATGGATTTAAGCTCATCGACTGTTAGCGAATTTGATACGATATTTTTTTCGGTATAATCAATTTGATGTTCTTCAAGCCACGCTTTTGCTTTTCGGCATGAACTACAGCTTGCTGTCGTATATAAAATCACCATATTTTACACACACTCCTTTACTTTTAAAATTATTATATACATTATTGAAATGTATTAAAAAAAATTACAGTTTAGAATAAAATACACGTTATATTATTTATTCGAGAATATTTAATTTATCTGCTTTTTACAAACAATAACAACTCACTTCTAAAAACTATACTGTAATTTTAAACTTTACAGTTCAATTAATCAACTGTTAAGTCTTGGATGCATTCCATTAGCGCAGCAAATTATATTCCACTTTATTCATTTCTTCCCTATATGTTTAGCATAATAAAAGCTACTGCAATGAACACAGCAACATTGTAGGAGGAAATACGCAAGCAAAAAAGCAAAGTGCGCACACTTTGCTTCTTACAAAATCCCTTTTAACTTTTTACCAATTAACTCCGCTACATACTCATAACCTTGTCGACCAAAATGTAAACCGTCTTTTTCATCAGCTGTAATACTATCACCGAAACATACTAACGTTTTCATAGAGCTAATTCTCCTTTTACGTACGAAATAACTTTCCTTCTACCGCCTTAATATATCTTTCAGCAGAACGTTCCACTGCCTCATTAGCATTCTCTTTCACTACTCCGTGAAATGCATTATATAAACGATTAAATTGTAACGGCTTCACTCGATTCGCCATTTCCTCCACTTTTCTTGCCGGTAATGGAATTAAGTTCGGATAGCTGTACATGAAACTCACCCACTGCTGATCCGCTACGACTTGAATAATATCACCTGTTAATAAAATACCGTTCCCATCATTTCCTTCTTCCCAATGTAATACAGAACCGCCGCTAAAATGTCCTCCGAGACGATGAATAGTAATTCCGTCCGCTAATTGTAAAGACTCACCAGACCAGTAAATAATACGGCTACTCGGGCGTACTACCCACTCTTTATCGTCTTCATGTATATAAATTGGTACATCAAACGTTTCTGCCCATTCTACTTGCGTTGAATAATAATGAGGATGAGATAGTGCAATCGCATCTAACCCGCCCCACTCCTTTATCTTCTCAATTGTCGTTTCATCTAAATAAGTAATACAATCCCATAATAATCGATAAGAATCTGTCTTTACGACAAATGCCGTTTGACCGATTGCAAATTTTGGTTTTGCCGTAATGCTATAAAGTCCATGCTCTTCTTCTATCATTTCATTTTTATATGTATCACTCGTTCGCAAGTTTTCTAAAGTCGTCCAAGACTGCCCTTTCGGATTTACATATTGTCTCTCCTCATCGCAAATAACACAACTTACCGGTTCTTCCACACTCGCTGCATACTGTACGCCACACGTTGTACAAACGAAATTTTTCATCATAATTCCCCCTACCCCTATATTTTTATGAAACTGATTTTTGTTGATACTGATCTAATTTTTTATTTTCAATTAATAAACCAATTAGACTGAGTAAATAGACAACTGTAACTGACAATGGAATGACAGTAAATCCATTGTCTGCAAAAAGAATCCCGCAAGCTGACGTTACGAATACAGTCCCTACTGCCAATAAACCATGACTTGTACTTTCATAAATCCATACGTACGGTACGAAATGAACTCCTATTAACATTGCTACTACAAAAGGTAGCCACTCTGGAAATTGAAAATAGGCAAGTAATACAAACGGAATATTTAATACATTTATCCCGCCAATTAATCCAGCTAAAGTCCCTAGCGGATTTCCTTTCGCAAACATATCAATTTTCAATATAGCAGCTATCATTAAACCGAAAGGAAATACACAACCCATACCAATTAAATACACCCACACAACTTGCTTTTCTGAAAGAAGAACACCCGTTATACTTGCTACAATCCAAAATAAAATACCAGCTATTATAACTGGAAATCCTCTTTTCGTTCTTTTTGCTAAATCTCTTTTTGCTTCTGAAATGTTCATTTCACTACCTCCCCAAAACTATTTGTACTATAAAGCCGGCTTAATTTCGCCCATCCAATAACGCCAAGCTAGTAAATAATCTTCTAAATCTTTCGGGTGGTGTCTCAAACATGTATCTATACGCAAATATAATCCTATGACTATTTCGTCGTACAAATCCCGCTCTTTTTTCTGAAATACACATTGTTCCATCGCATAATCAATCGTTTCTTTCGTTATATCCTCCGGAGTTGAACAGAACGCGTAAATTAAGTCATATAAAGGATCTCCAAGGACTGGTAACGGATCAATTACCCCATGTAACCTATTTTACCGAAATATAAAATTATGAAATCCGCAATCACCATGTAATAAAAATGGCTGATTTACTCCGGCATCCCTATTTGCTAGTTTAAGAACAATTCTATACTCTTCCTCATTTATGTAACGTTTTACATTTTCATAAGCTTCCATCACATTTCCTTTTAAAAATTCATTCCAAGATTGAACCGGACTTTCTTTCCACCCCCAGCCATCTGCCTCTGGGACAATTTTATACTTATTAATAACTTCTTTTACAAGTGTACGAAGCGTACTTCTTTTATATCCTTGTTCGCACGAAGTATTACCTTCAAGGAAAGAATACACAATATAAGTATGTAAAGGTTCCTTATACAAAAGCTTTAAAAATAAAGTATTCTCCTCATAAAAAGAAAGAAAATAAGCTTCTTCACGTATTACTTCCGCTTCATTCAGCTTTACTACATATTTTTCATCCAACAAATACACAGTACTTGTCGTTCCTCCGTTCAACACTTTTATGCTATTTGGATCATGTGAAATCACTTTCTCCTTAACGAGTTGCGCAGCAATTATTGAAATGTCCATTCCCTCACCTTTCAATTCCGAAGATTCCCTCATTTCAAAAGACAACTTTACTATTATTTGACAAACCAATAGGAAACCCCTTCAAAAATCTTAATATAACAAAAATTCATTTACTTTTACATTTCAAAAATAAGGAAATAATAACAACAACGCTACATACATATAGGAGGTCACTATGAAACCTGAATTTTTAAAAGCAGTACATGATGCTATTGGAAATGTTGAGCACATTCATATAGAAGAAAGCGGTGCGGACAGCTTACTTATTCATCATGATGATGCACAGCAGTTACAGCAAGTCGCTAAAACGTTAGAAAACAACAATTTCCGCTCTGCTTTAAGAACAACTGGAGACGCTTCGTATATTGAAGTGTTGAACAGATAATGAAAGTCCGGATGTATTCCGGGCTTTCTTTTTTATATCGAAACTTCAAACTCTTTCACATACACCGCTGTTCCAGCAATATCTATTTTTAACTTCTCATTTTCTACATCTTTCGTTACATATACCGTTACACGACCATCTTTATTCATTTCCTGTCCTTGTTCAACGATTAATTCCATTTCATGATCAAAATCTTTCTTCAAATACGTCGCATAGTACGCTCCCATTACACCTGAAGCTGTTCCTGTCACTGGATCTTCTATTGTTCCAGAATAAGGTGATGAAAAATGACGACCGTGCATTTTTGCTTCTGCATTATATGTTTCTATGCAAAGCGGATGAATAGAGGCATTCGGTATTTCTTTTAACACACATGGAAATTCATTATTATTAGGTTTCATTTTCTCACATGCTTCTAGATTTTTAACAGGTACAATTACAGTCCAAATACCAGTACTTCCATATACAATTGGTAATTTTCCATCTAAATCATTTACTTCAAGACCAATACTATGTGCTAATGCCTCTTGAGAACCTGTAAAACCTTGAAACTGGGGTGTTGCTTGTCTCATTTTAATAACTGTTTCTCCACTTTCATTCGCACCTATATGTATCGGTAAAATCCCTGCCTTCGTTTCAATTGTTAAATTATGATTCCCTTCTAATAATCCCCTTTCATGAAGTGCATATATAGTCCCTATTGTCGCATGACCACATAAATCCATTTCATGACCGGGAGTAAAATAGCGAATCTTTATATCTGCTACTTCTGAACAAAGAACGAAAGACGTTTCGTTAAACCCAACTTTTTCAGCAATATGCTGCATCTCCCCTTCTGTTAATCCATCCGCTTCTAATACAACACCTGCTGGATTCCCCATATTCGGTTTATTCGTGAATGCGTCATAATGAAATACGTTTATAGTCTTCATTTTCTTTTCTCCTAACTTTCTTTTAAATTTTTATAATAAAGCTCTAGCTCCGTTTTCACCGAACAATGATTTCTCCAAAATACCTTCTGCATCTTTTCATTTGAAGTATGTGTGCTTCCGATATAATAAGTAGCGCCCATTTCTTTTAATATATGTAAAGATTGAAGATGCAGTTGAGAAGAGATTCCTTTCCCTCGATAATGAGGCATTACCCCAAAGTAAAATAATTGTCCTTCACTTTCTGTTCCATGCTCTATATGCGGTATGGACAAACCAATTGGCTCATTTTTATCATAAAAAACAATGCATGACTTCTCCCACCCTTTACCTAACTCTGTTTGCACTGAATAAAAATGCTCATCAATAGTTAAAATGGAAGTTTGATTTCCTGAATTCAACATACACTGCTCCCAAATGCGTTTAAATTCTTTTTCTGATAATCTTTCTTCTATTGAACGGTATGTAAATTGTTTTTCAAATGCATCTACATTATCTAACTCTCTACACACTTCTATTTTTGCTGCATATAAAGAAAAACCAGCATTAAGTAACACCCTCGCACTTGATTTATAACTACTAAACCTTTTGTCTAATACAATACTCGCTCGTTTTAGCTCCCAGTTAAAACAAACCTCTTCAAATCTACTTATCTTTTCTTTATAAGTTTGTACGTTATAAAAGGCATCTTCTTTTATCTCTTCAATCGTTACTGCATTTGGTAAACCATTTAATACTTTTTTAGAGGGACCAAATAGATTCTGAATGATTGTAAGATCGTATATTACCACTTTAATTCACCCACACCTGGCTCAATAAACTTCCCTGAAACATCCTCATTTGAATCGATTAACCAATCATATATATTTTGTGCTCCTTCAGCCGGAGTCATATTCGCATCAAAGGCACCAATATCAGTCTTTAATTTACCAGGATGAATTGCCGTTATACCAATTCCTTTATTCTCAAACTCTTGTTGCAGACAAAGCGTTAACATATTTTGTGCAGCTTTAGCAATTCGATAGGAATATGAGAACTGACCTTGCAGAAATTCTTTGTTCGCCATTTTGTGTAATGATCCTAAGCGAGAGGACACATTTATTATTCTCGGATGATCCGATTTCGCTAAAGCCACATATGTACCTTTTACAGCTCGAATTACACCTAAACAATGAATGTTAAATAAGTCCGTTAACTCTTCTGAATTCGTCTGTAAAACCTCAGTCTCTTTCCCAGTAATTCCAGCGTTATTTATAACTACATCAATATACTCTGTATACTCCTTAAGCTGGTTCTTAATTTGCTCCGTACTCTCATCAATCGATAAGTCTGCCAATATAGGAAAACATCTAGAACTAAACATTTTCTTCAATTGTGTTAACGCAACCTCAGTTCTAACTAACGGATAAACGATATGCCCATGTTCCTGAAATACTTTGACTAACTGTAACCCTAATCCGCGATTTCCACCTGTAATAAACACTCTCATATATCCATCTCCTTATTTTTATAATAAATAAGAAAATCCATCCACTTACCATTCTCTAATGAAAACGCTTCTCTCTTGCATTCAAAAGAAAAACCCGCTCTTTCCGCAAAACGAACGGATGGCTCATTATCAACACGTATATGTAATTCGATTCTATGAAAATGAAGACGATTAAAAAATAACGATACTGCAGCTTTCACACTTTCCATGCCATATCCGTTTTTCCAGTATTGATTATGTATGGAATATCCCATCATCGCCCATTGATAGTCCATACGTAAAATTTTAATCAGCTCTAGCTTACCAATATTAGCTCCGTCTTCTTTACGAAAAATACCTAATACGTACATCTCATCTCGATGCGCTGCTTCATCAAAGCCCCTTATCCATTCCGTGAACCATTCTTTTGTTGATGATGCCATAACTTGATAACCATCGTCATATTTATACTGAGATGGTAACCTCTTATGAAATCCATCTAACCAACTTTCATAATCATCTTTTTGAAACGGACGGATCATAAGTCTCTCTGTCTCTATTTGTAATAGCGGCAGCTTCATTTATATCTCTTCCTCTAATTAATGATTGAATATTCTTTATTATCTTACACAAAATACAAAATCTAGTAAATTATTATGTTCTAAACAAAAAATCCAGTTATGCTTTGTACATAACTGGATTCCTCATCATCTAATCGCTTTTTATTTTACAAGTACAACTTCTCTTAATTCCCTCTTCAATACTTTCCCTAAAGCGTTTTTCGGTAATTCTTCCATAAATACAACTTCTGGTATTTTATAACTTGCTAATTTTTCTTTACAATGTTGTATAATTTCTTCTTCTGTTAAGGACGTTTGCATATCTTTTACAATATACGCTGTCGGAACCTCACCCCAAAAGTCATCCGGAACCCCAACTACTGCAACTTCTAAAACACCATGTATTTCATGAATGACATCTTCTACTTGATCTGGATATACGTTGTCACCACCGCGTATGATAACGTCTTTATATCTTCCCATAATATGCAGGAATCCGTCATCATCTATCATGCCAGCATCGCCCATGTTAAACCAACTATCTTTTACTACCTTCTTCGTCGCCTTTTCATTATTCCAATACCCTTTAAACATGTATGGACTTTTCACATGAATCTCGCCAACTTCATTTGTTGTTAGTTCATCACCTGTTTCTGGATGAACAATTTTCAGTTCTACATGTTTCAAAGTTTTTCCTACAGAAGACATCTTTTCTTTTCCCATCATTGGATGCCATGAAGTGACAACCCAACCTTCTGTACTCCCATAGCCTTGCACCATATATATTCCTTTTTCCATATATTTTTGAATAAGTGTTTCTGGCACTTTTGTACCACCGCTTTGCGCTACTTTAAAGGTTGAAATGTTACGCTCTTTTTTATTTAGCTCATCAAGCATGTAGCTATAAACAGCTGGGAACGCAAGCATCGTCGTAATTTTCTCTTCTTCAATCTTATCCCAAATGAGAGTAGGATTCGAATCAGCTAAGAAAATCATCGTAACGCCATGATAAATGCAATTTAAAATAGAAAGCACGCCACTCATATGGAACAATGGATGCACGGATAAAAAGCGTTCACCTGCTGGAATTTCTCTTTGTCCTGCAATTTCAGCAAAATAATGATGTAAGTTTTTATGTCCAATGACACATGCCTTCGCCTGTCCAGTCGTTCCTGAAGTAAATAAGTAAATCGCATCATCATCTTCATGAACTTCTACGTTCGGCTCTGTACTTGGCTGTTCTTGTAATGTTAATTCAAATGAACCAAAGCCTTCTTTTGTCGTTTTCATTACATAAGGAATTTCTTTAACAGCATCAATCTTTAAAGCTTCATGGAACTCTTCATCAATAACTAACACTTTTAATTTTGCTTCTTTTACAATCGTTTCTAATTCATACGCAGTAAGTTGATGATTTAGTGGAATACACACAGCTCTAATTTTTAAACTTGCCATCATAACGCTTGGAAATGGATGATTATTTTTGCATAGTATTCCAATACGATCTCCTCTTTGTACACCGCTTTGTAACAAATAGTGTGCAAGCTGATTTACTCGTTCATTGTACTGCTGAAACGAATACCTTTTCTCTCCCCCTACAAGCGCTTCCAAATTTGGTGATTGCATTGCTCTTTTTTGTAATAATTTTTGCATCGTTCTCAAGTAAAACTCCCCTTTATATATGTTAGGTTTTTATTTTACCAGATTAACTATTAATTTACTAAAGATTACACTTTGTGAATATAATTTTTATAAAATAGCCACCTACTTAACAAGTAAATGGCTATTCCCTCTTATATATTCGAATACTCCTTATTCATCACATATCGTACATACTCCGGTGCGCTTTTATCAATCTCTTCATCACTTAATTTATATTCAGCACCGTATAAATAAAACGAAGGTATAAATTTCATATCTGTATATAAGCACGTAGCTTGAAATGGTTTTGTTAACTCATCCATCGTGATTCCACTATTTTCATAGTCTTTTTCTAATCCACCTATAGAAATAGCTACCCCAAACTCTTTCCCCTTCACTTTATCTCCTTTTGATCCGTAAGCAAATCCATATGTTAATACATCGTCAAACCATTTTTTTAATAATGGTGGTGAGCTGTACCAGTATAGCGGAAATTGAAATATATATCGGTCGTGTTCTACTAACAGCTTTTGTTCCTCTTCCACATTAAACTCCCAATTCGGTGCCACTTTATATAATTCATGCACCGTAATTTCATCCGAATGTTTTTCAAGTTCTTCAACCCATCTTTTATTAATTTTTGATTTTTCAATATCAGGATGTGCTACAATTACAAGTGTTTTCATCATCTTCCATCCCCTTTATAAATTATTCAACCCTTTACGTATTAGTATGAATGAGTCACATATAATTGAAAAGTACGTACTTTAAAGTGCTATAGGAACCTTAAAGTACCTGTGGAGGTGTTATATGAATCAAAATGATGACTGCCCAATTACAACGACACTCGATGTAATCGGCGGAAAATGGAAAGTTCATATTTTATGCGTGTTGATGGATGGAAAAATGCGAACAAGCGAAATCCGGCGAGAAATCCCAAACATTACGCAAAAAGTTCTGACTCAACAACTTCGGCAACTTGAAGCTGATGGGATTATCCATCGTACTGTATATCAAGAAGTACCACCAAAGGTTGAATACACAATAAGTGAATATGGGAAATCTTTAATGCAAATTATGGATGAACTATGTGAATGGGGAAAAGATCATCAAATGAAAAGGTTACATGACTAAAAGAACATTACCGTCTTTATTAAATCTGATACATTCATATTAGTAGTTTAATATTTCTATTGAAATGTTATAGTAGAGGGACTCCAACAACTTGTAATTTAGAACCTCAAATCTTTCAGAAGTAAAAAACAATAACATTCATCTATAAATACTCTTTATAACAAAAGTATCCTATACTTTTTATTAATTGAACCGCATCCTAGTTGTTAGACATATAGTCAACAATTTGAGATGTGGTTTTATTAGCCGAATAACAGCTCTCATCAACTTTAAAAATCATGACTGCAGACAAAATACTTTGCAAATAGTTCCTGTACAAGGCGATTTTTCACATAGACTTACCAAATAGCGTTTTTATTAAAAAATTTCTCACATTTAAATTGGACAAGCATATTTTATTGTATGGGGACTCCCTACTCATAGAAAACTACCTTTCTATTCTAAGAGCACGCATATTTGTGTGCTCTTAAATTATTTACAATAAAATAAAGAGTTTATTAATTTTCTTAATTCACTATCGGAAAAGTACCCATAATAATATCTTTATATTTATCTATTGTTTTTTGATTTTTATAAAAATATATTATTTTGGAGTTGGTTAATACGTTACAAAAAACTGACCGTGTAATCATTATGGTCCCTCCATTTTCACAAGTGTTTGTTACATTTTACTCATTATCAGGAGAACTTCTTTCATCACAAGTCTTATCTAATACCTCTCCACATCCTGTATCAATGTATGCACTTAATGAAATGGAAAGCGAATTATTTGAAGTCGAGTTACAACCACTACTACTTCATTAAAACTACGAATAGCGGAAAGACCTTTATAACTCCCACATGGCACTACAGCAGTAGCATTTTTACCCAAAAATAGCACAAGTAGAAGAATCTGTAGCCGTTAATGCAAATGCCATTACATATCAATGCTACCCAACGGCTACTGCTGCAGACACGCTATATAGCTTTAACTACACACTTACTATTTAGACTTCTCCTAGGAACTTCATTTTAGTTTCCAAGGAAACTAAAATGAAGTATAATTATATACGTACAATAGATAGCATTTATACATCTATTTACATCTTTTACATTAGCTCTTAAACAATTAAATAAATGGAGGGCATAATATGGACAATTATTATGATGTAGCGATAGTTGGTGGTGGTCCAGTTGGACTTATGGCAGCATGTGAATTAGCTATCCAAGGCGTAAAAGTTGTTGTTTTAGAGAGAAGATTAGACCGGGTACGAAATTCTAGAGCACTCACACTACACCCCCGCTCCTTAGAATTGATGGCTATGAGAGGTATTGCAGATCGATTTTTAGCTAGAGGCAAGAAATTAAATACAAGTCATTTTGCTGCCTTAGATACAAGATTAAACTTTAAAAATTTAAATACTGATTTTCCGTATACACTTTTTATTCCCCAATCTATTACAGAAGAAATATTAGAAGAACGTGCATTAGAATTAGGTGTAGTCATTAAACGCGGGCATACTCTGAAAGACTTAAAACAATATGAAACATTCATACAACTAGAAATAGAACAAAGAGAAACAATATATAAAATAGAAGTTCCATATGTAATAGGAGCTGATGGAGCAAGAAGTAAAGTTCGTGAATTATCAAATATACCGTTTAATGGAACAAACACAACAACTACTGCTATATTAGGTGATGTTATTTTAGAAGATATACCAGATACTCCATTTTTATCTACTTCTAATATAAATGGGATATTAATGATGGTACCTATTACACCTGATGTATTTCGTTTTGCAATTGTTGATCCTAAAAATCAGACAATACCCGTTCATGTTGCTGTTACAGAAAAAGAGTTTATAAATAGTATTTATAGTATTACAGGTGAACACCTTCAAATTAAGAGCACAATATGGCTTTCTCGTTTTGGCAATGCAACCAAACTAGCAAATACTTATCAACATAAGCGTGTATTCTTAGCAGGGGATGCAGCACATATTCATTTCCCTGCTGGAGGACAAGGTTTGAATGTAGGTCTACAAGATGCTTTTAATATAGGCTGGAAATTAGGACTCGCAATAAAACAAAAAAAATATGAAAGCCTATTAGAAAGTTATCATATTGAAAGACATGCTGTAGGAAAGCAATTTTTCAAGGAAGTACAAGCGCAAGAACAATTAATGATAAACTTTTCAAACGCAGGAATGGAATTAAGGGATTTATTTTCGCATCTACTTACATACCCCGAGATAAATCACGATTTATCTGAAAGAGTAAGTGGCTTAGGGATAATGTATTCGTCGATGCACGATACAGAAAGGCATCCATTAATAGGAAAAAGATGTACAAATCTCACTATTTCTTCTCTAAATAAGAAAAGTTATAAACTCTTTGAATTAATGCAGGATGGAAAATTTATCTTATTAATACATCCTTCTTATATAGATAAGATAAATAAAATAAATATTGATTCACACATAAAGGTGATAGTAGGAGAAATCAAAGATTCCAAGTTAAAAAATATAGATACCGTTTTGATTCGACCGGATGGTCACATAGCCGACATTGAGTATAACAAGGTAGATAACTGCGAATAGTCCATAAAAATGATTATCAATTGTATTAGTGATACAAGATAAATTCAATTTTATAAAACGAAAAGAATCCTATTTATTTAGGACTCTCTTCGTTTTATCCATCTCACTCTTTATAAAAACATATCTACAAGGAAAGAAATACTACATTTACAGTTAACTATAAAATCCCGTTCCAAAGGACTATCCAAAACTCCCCACCTACATACTCTCATAATCAAAAATATTTGTCTCTATTTCATATAAAGTATGATAAGCATCCATAAAGATAAAGCACCAAGGATAGCAAGCACTATACGAGTAGATAGCACTCTTACTTCAAAATCGGTTTTCTTGGATGGTTCAGGATATGCAATTACATAAATCCCTTTTAATAGTGCAAGCCATGCAATAAGTGTAATGAGTCCCTGCCAATTAAGTGTCCAAACATTATGTAGGATTACAGTACCTAACCCGAGGAAAATTGATAGAAAGCCATACATAATTCCAAATCCTCTGTCTTCCACCACTAATTTTTTCAGTTCACGTAGTATAGATGGTCGCACAAAAAGTATCCCTGAGATGATAACCGTTATCCATCCCCAAAAAAATCCTAAAAAAAGGCTTACCTCCATTGTTACTTCACTCCTTTCAATTACATTTATATTTCAGTTCTTTTCCCTTTAGTATTAGATCTATAGATAAAAAACTAAAAATGTAACTTTGGAGTAAAGTCGTACTCTTTATAAAACATTTCATGTGTACATAAATAATCCTTCACCTTACTAATTTTTAATAAAATAATATTAAATTTAACAAGGTGAAGATTATACAATATTATTAAACAAATAAAATAATCTAGAAGTATAACAAATTAATAACCAGTCTACTACATACAACTTATGTTAATAAGAAAATCACATACACTTATACATATTACTTTTGTATAGAATCTTAAAAATTGTAGTCACAGAATTACTTTAGCATCCTCTTCTTAATGTCTAAACAATCAGCATTTAAACTAAACATGCTAATATTGATTTTGTACGCTTATCAGTTACCTCATAATAAATTTCTAACCCTTTCCGAGTACCTGTAACGACTTTGGTAGCTTTTAGTTTAGATAAATGTTGACTAATTGTACTTTGAGGCATTTGTAACATTTCATACATTGTTGTTACATTAGTAGGGCCTTTTGTCAGCATTATTTTTACTAAGGAAAAACGGACTGGATGCGCCAATACCTTTAGTATTTCAGAGATTTCTTCAAACATTTCTTTTTTTTCTTTCATATTTTTTCTCCCCTTTTATATAAATATTATTGATATCCATATATATAATTCGAAAGGATATAAGATTTTGTGTCCGTCATTTTAAAAAAATATAAAAAAACTTTTCCCGAAACTCAAGGAGTTTCTTAACATAATGTCTCACTATCAGTAATGATTAGGAATTTCGTTATGGAAGCGAAGGCTTTATACTACATATTACTTACTAAAACCAATGAAAAAAGAGAGCAGATAACCTGCTCTCTTAAGATGCCTCCTTATGTTCCGTGGAATGCTCAACACTCCCCACTCTCTTTAATTTATTCCATCCTACCGCTACACCTCGAATAGATGAGAATATAGATTTAATGACAACATAAGTCATGAATTGGCGATAAATAAAGCGTTGTAAAATTAACCATACTAACGGTTTAGGGTCCTCTTTCTCTAATTTAAATGCAAAGAGAGATGCGAGAAGGTCCAATAAAAAGAATGCAAGATAAAATCCTAAAACTTTTAGCGGATTGCTACCAAATAGCCCCATAATCATTAATATATCTGCAAAAGGAGCAATGAATTGCAGAACATATTGGAATAACCACATGTTAGGCAATGCAATAAATCCTAATGTTTTATGTTTTGTATGAAACACTGCTTTTCGATGTTTCCAAAGACATTGCAATGTACCATATGACCAACGATATCGCTGTTTAATGAGACTTTTCACATCTTCAGGTGATTCCGTAAAAGCATAGGCCTTTTCTTCATATACAATTCTATATCCTTGACGTAAAAATGTAATAGTAAGATCCGTATCTTCTGCTAAAGTATCCTCACTTAAATATCCAGATTCAACTACATTCTTTTTACGCCATGCCCCAATAGCTCCTGGAACTACTGTAATACAATTTAACTCATCAAAAGCTCTACGTTCTAAATTAAACCCTGTAATATACTCAACATGTTGCCAAGTAGTTAATAAGTTACGCCTATTCCCCACTTTGACATTACCTGAAACTGCCGCTACATTCTGATCTTCGAGGTGTCTAATCATGAGAGAAATAGCGTCTTGCGCAATAATAGTATCCGCATCTAAAGTGACAATGATCTCTCCTCGCGATTGTTGAAACCCTAGATTCATTGCCGATGATTTCCCACCGTTTTCTTTCTGAATGAAACGAACTTTAGGGTGTTTATAAAACGTTTCTTGCATTACTTTTGACGTATCATCTGTCGATCCGTCATCCACAACAATAACTTCAAACTCACTATAATTACTATCCAAAATTGAGCGAATCGTCTTGGCTATCACCTTTTCTTCATTATATGCTGCTATGACAACACTAACAAAAGGTTGATAGGACGTATTAATATAGCGAGATAGCGTTTTTCTTTTCTGCCTCCATGCAAAATAAATTAAGAATAAGAAGCGAAAAATACCTAATCCAATAGCAATATAAAAAATAGTTGTTAATATATGTTTAAAGTATCCCACCCCTGAAAAGACAGCTTTATTGTAAAGTAAATATTGCTCACCCTCAGAAGAAACAGGAGGCATAATTTCATCTCGTTCTTTATTCATTAAATCTGAAATTGTTACAAAACTATATCCGTTTTTTTTAAGTTCTTTAATAATAATGGGAAGCGCTTCTACCGTATGGGTACGATTCCCTCCCGCATCATGGAGAAGAATAACATGTCCCTCTCCCTTATAAATGGGAGTAAGAGTACGCTTTACTAATTCATTTGTTGATGGTGTTGCCCAGTCTTCAGGATCAACTTCTTCCCCCACCATTGTATAGTTCATATTTTGTGCACGCAAAATAGGCAATATTTCATTTGATGAATCCGGGTTAGCATCGGCTTCATATGGTGGTCTAAATAAAACAGTAGAATGTCCAGTTATTTCTTGAATTAAACGTTGCGTCGTATTAAGCTCTAATTTTGTTCGTAGTAAAGACGTATCAGCGACGTTAGGATGCTTGAAAGTATGATTGCCAATTTCATGCCCTTCATCGTATATTCTTTTCACAATATTAGGATGTAGTTGCGCGTTTTCACCAAGTACAAAAAAAGCAGCATTTATTTTATTCTCTTTTAATATATCTAAAATTTCCGGTGTATATTTCGGATCTGGCCCATCATCAAATGTTAATACTACTTGTTTCCCATTTGGTTTCCCATGTCGTTGCACTTTGTATGCAGATGGTAAGGATTCATATACTTCATCTGTAAGATACCCATCTTTTCCTACTTTGAAATCTCTCAACCCATTTTTTCTTTCATTCTCAATCTGCAAAATTTCACCTTGTCCAGCATAATTCACTTCATCTAAACTAATAATTTTATGTAATGCATTAGGATTTTTTTGTGCCTCAATTGGATTTTTTAAAACTTTCCATATTGTAGGGTCTTCTGCTCCTAACCTCCATAACGCAAACCCCTTTGCATTGTTTTCCATTGCGATTTTCACTTGATTATAGAGAGTAACACTATCTAAGAACCAAGCAGTATGTTCTTTCTCTCCTGTTTTATATCTAAAATACGGATTTCCACTCATGTTATCCCATTGAATTTTCATATTGGAATCATGAGCCATTGTCATAACTTCTGAAAAAGTTAAAGACTTCGCAGGTTTTTTACTATTTACTTCCCAATCATATCCATAGTTACCGAAAGCAACTACAAGTTTATTAGACGGAATATTCAGTTCCTTCAATGTATGTTGGAACCATTTATTTGAAGCAATTGGTCCTGGTTCCCCGGCTCCATAGTGCTCATCGTACATCATTACAATCATTCGATCAATTATCTTTGCTAATGCACCATAATCAAAAGCCTTATCATTAGCTGGAACATCTTGTGTGACGAGCAAATCATGTTTATGAAAGGCCGTAGTAAGTTCTTTCATAAAATTTGTTAAGTTTTCTCTATCACTTTCAGGTACGGCCTCAAAGTCAATATTAATACCTGAAAACTGACTCTTTTTCACTTGGTTTACTAAATTATTAATAAACTTCGTTTTCGTATCATTCGGAGAATTCAGTAACTTATGAATAAGCTCACTATCAGGGCCAGAAGCTTTTTCTGTATAGTTAGTAAGTAACGGCATAATTTTCACATGATTTTTTTGGGCTAGTTTTACAATCTCTGGTTTTATCTCACTTCTAATCGTTAAATCTTCTTTTAAATGATACCATTCTGGTACTAACGTGGTTAATGAATCGATATTTTCTTTTAAAGATGCTGTACTATTTTCATCCCAATTTACATAAAAACCATACACCTCTTTATGTTGTTTACTATCGTTTGTCGAATTCACCAAATTTTTATTATCCTTCATTTCAGTATTTGGCTTGAATTCTTCCTTCTTTAACTGCTCCTCACTAAGTTTTTGATTAATTGGTACAAGTTTCGTATCTTGTTTTACAGTAGGATTCATATTTGGAATTTCTGGTGTTGAAAAAATACTTTGAAAGAAAAAATAAAATACAATACTTACGCTAACTATTGAGATACATAGAAACGAGATAAAAGCTATGTTTCTCCTTCCTTTCGGATCATAAAAAACAGGTTTAGATTTATCTTTCTCTTGTTGAATGTTTTTCTCCATTATATTTTTCACATACTCCTTCTTAATAGAACGATAGAATAGTAAAGTGCAACTTTAAGCAGCCCAACTCCCACCTAACTTCTTTGCCTTAGCCAAATTTTGAGATGGGAGTTTTACTGCCCGCAATAGCGAGATAAATCCTTTTCGCTTTAAATTGAATCTCTCACTTCCATATTCTATTGATTCTTCTTTTCATTGCCTTGTTGATGGCCCCTATTCTCTTGTTGAGATCCTCTTCCATTGTTTCCTTGCTCGCTCCCATTATTTTCTTTCTGTGACCCTCTTCCGTTGTTTCCTTGTTCATTCCCATTATTTCCTTGTTGAGATCCTCTTCCATTGTTTCCTTGCTCATTCCCACTATTCCCTTGTTGAGATCCCCTACCGTTGTTCCCTTGCTCATTCCCATTATTTCCTTGTTGAGGTCCTCTTCCGTTGTTTCCTTGCTGATTTCCGTTATTCCCTTGTTGAGGCCCTCTTCCGTTATTTCCTTGCTCATTCCCATTATTCCCTTGTTGAGGTCCTCTTCCGTTGTTCCCTTGCTCATTTCCATTATTTCCTTGTTGGGATCCTCTATTTTCTTGCTGAGATCCTCTTCCGTTATTTCCTTGCTGTTGTCCATTATTTTCTTTTATTTGCCTAGATGGCTGTTCCTCTGTTTCCTTTTGTTCTTTATGTTCTGGCTTCTCATATTTTTTTTCTTTTACAGGAGACAAATCTGGTGATACATCAGGAGATGACTCCGGCTGCGATTGCACCTCTTCTTCGTTTTCCACCTGATTAGACGGCGTAGCAGGAGGCGTAAGCGATTTATTCTTCTCATTCTCTTGCTTTATATAAACACCAGTGCCAATTCCAGCTTTTCTAGCATCCTCTCGTACTTGCATCGTGCTACTTTGATATTCAACTGTAATATGTTTTAGCTCATACTCTTTCTTTAATTCTTTCATTGCCTTTTCCAACTTCGGTTCTAACGACTTATCCTTTGCAACAGCTGTTAGCATAACTTGCTTATCATTCGTCAAATACTTATCCTCTTGACTCTGCTTTATAATTGTACGTATCACTTCTTGCAATTGTTTGTTTTCCCATTGCTTCAATTCTTTTAAAATACGCCTTCCATCATCATTACAAGCTTGTAAATCTATAACGCGAAGATCCTTCGTTACGCTCACCTCTAAACTTGGATTAATGTCAACTGAGACGTAAGCAAATACTTTTTCTTCCGGTTGGTTGTAGAAAAATAAAAGCGCACATAGAAAACAAGCAATAAGTAATGATGCCGGCTTTAAGAAATAAGGGATTGAAAAACGCGATGCTCTTTGTTCTTGTTCTTCAAACGAGATTTCCTCTCCAATCACGCAAGAATCCCCTTTTCTTTTACACGTAATAAACTCTCCATTTGGTGTTAAAACAACTACGCTATGTTTTTTTATATCCATTACAATTCCTTTATTCATCATGCTTCCCTCCCTTTATATAATCAAGAATGTATGTATAGTTATTTGTGAAGATAATACACATTGCAATGATATATTTTCTATGTCTCTCCAACGTTTTACGACTTACCCTAACACGCGGTTCAATATGTTTAAGCGGTAACTTTTTCTTTCGGAACAGCTCTTCCATCATTTCCTCTTCTTTTATAATAATCTTCACAATTTCTATTAAGTGCTCACGCGTATCACGATGCTTAGGGGATTCTTTAGCAAGATCTGAAAATGTGATTTTAAACTCAGCTAACACACTTTGAAAATGAAGAATTTCCTCCTTACGGTTACTATTTTCCATCTCTTTCATATACTCCGTAAGCGATATTTGCATTTCTAACATTTCCTCTTGCTCATCTTCTTTTAAAAAGACAAAGTTATGCTTAGACTCTTTACGTATATAGTCAATTACATCTCTTTTTATAAGAAGATCAGCAAACGCTAGAAAAGATTTTCCCTTTTTATATGAATACTTTTCTATTGCTTCATTAAACGCAAACAATCCAATACTATATTCATCATCCTGTTCTGTAATATATCTGCGGCAGACAGACGAGATTGATTTTCTAATAAACGGCTGATACTGTACGATAAAAGCTTCTTTATCTTCTTCATTATTTTGTATGTTATATACGATATCTTCTATTTTTGGTTTTCTTAAGATCTTCATTACTAAACTCAACACTTGTAATCTCCCAGCCTCCTTCACATAGCAAAATGGTCACTAAACAAGTGACCATTCAACCACATTTTGTTAGTACTTTTCTTTTGGTTTGTCTTCTTGCTGTTACTTATATTTTTCGAGACTAACTTTATTCACCGTTTTCCTAATGATTTCTCTTTTCTCTCGGCACTATAGTTAAGCCTATATTTTAATGTATGTTCTTATTTTCTTCCTCTTGTTTTGCTTACTCTTTTTCTATTTTATCTGCAATCCTTGAATAACTCTTCTTTATATCATTGGTAATTTTATCTTTTTATTTGGGGTGCCCACTTAATCTAATAATTTTATTAACACTTCAATATTCTTTCATAATCATTTTTCTTCTATTAATTTTCTTCACTATACATATTCGGAGGAATACAAAGTTTTATGGGGGTCAAAAATATTTTTTATAAAAATATTTATTTCAAATATAAAAACCATTGCTTTGAAAAAGGCTAATCAATGGTTTTTTATATAATATCTATACAAAAATTGAAGTTGTATGAGTTTGGATTGATAACGATGTGTTGGGTCCCTATAAAAAAAACCACAGTTTACACCCAAACTGTGGTTTTTCGACATACAAGGAATTACATAAATCCTTAGTTGGCTGTCTAATGATTTATCAATACCTGTTTCTAGTTTTTTAACTCTGTAACAGATGTAAGGCTAATTTCTTACAGTATGAAACCAAGGCAATTGTTTAACATATGTATCGCCATGACATATGCAAGGGATCTTTTAGAAATCAGATACGCAATAGTAAGTATCACCGCGCCTGGTAAATAGATAGCATAATCCGAAAGCTGGTTCGTATGAAGAAATGTAAAGATTAAAATCGAAATGATAGATGCAATAGCAGTACCAATATAATGCGAAAAGCGATTTATTAAAATATAACGAAATACAATTTCTTCAAGTATTGGACCCAGAATACCAAATACAAGCAATGTAAAGATAAGAGGTACCTCCGTCCCCCTTTCAAGGAGCTGTTCTTGGTTCTCTGGCTGACCAGTTGCTAGAAAGTGCATAATAGAATTCTCAATAATTACCATAAGTAAAACTACCATAGGAATACTTACTATTTTCAAAATTGTTTTCTCTTTAAAATAAGTAAAACTTTGAATGATTTCTTTCCTAAAGAAAATTATTCCTACAATAGCAGGTACAGTAAAACCGATGGCACTAAGAAGAAATTCTGATTCAACTAAATTGACATTAGCTAAGAGTGATATGCCAAATAATATGTACAAGCCAATTTGAAATGGCACAAACAGTGTAAAGATTACTAGCATATTAAGTTCTTTTTTATTCATTTTTATAAAGTTCATTTTGTTATCCTCCTAATTAAATTACCTACAATCTTTGATTTTTCTTTCTGCATAAAGTTCTCCTTCTAAATATATTCATATAACAGACCGAACGGTCCGGTCCGGAATCTAATGATACTATAAGTTTCTAGTTTTTTAAACCCTTTTTACAAATGATTAACAAAATAGAAAAAAGCCAATATATTTATAACTCGGTTTCTTATTTACAATCCAATTCTAGTACTCATTAATTATTTCTTTTATAGAATGAAGTGATTAGGCTTTTACCCACAAGAACTGTGAAAGATATTATTATATAAGAAGTGAAAGTGGGAGTAGTTCTAACACTTTAGCTAAACATATTGATAAAGATTATATATAATACTCATATATCTATGCACTAAAATTAACTATATATTTTTACATCTTCTACGATTTTAGGTAAAATTAGTTGTCTAACATGACTAAATTAAACAATTGATCATGTTATTTTTGACAGAAAATTCATTTAAAAAATATAAATAATATAATTTGATTAACCTCTGTCCAAACTGTATTGTTTGAGGTTTCCATAAGATAGGGATTGATAATATATTTTTGCTTCACACTTATCTATACTTACAAAAAAACAAAGGATAAACATTACCTGGAATATTAAGCTCATTTTTATTAGGAGGACTACAAAGCATGACTAAAGTTGATACGGTAAAGGAAAAAATTATTGAAACATCTTTATATTTATTCAATACTAATGGGATAACTCGCACATCCATCCAGGATATAATGACAGCTACTGAACTACCTAAAGGATCTATTTATCGTAGATTCAAAAATAAAGAAGAAATTGTCCTTGCTGCCTACAACAAAAGTGGTGAGATTATGTGGGATCATTTTCATAAAGCAATGGAAAATAAAAAGACAGCAATCGATAAAATTCTTTCCATTTTCCTTGTATATCAAGATGCAGCTAATAATCCCCCTATTGCTGGAGGTTGTCCATTGCTTAATAGCGCAATTGAAAGTACTGGAGTATTCCCAGAATTACAAACAGCAGCAGCAAAAGGTTATGATGATACAGTAATATTAATGGCTTCTCTCATAAAAGAAGGAATAGAAAAACATGAACTTAAAGAAGATATAGACATTAGATCGCTCGCTTCTTTTCTTGCATCTTCAATGGAGGGCGCTATTATGGCAAGTCGAGTATCGAACGATAATATACACCATCAGTATTTTATTGAACAAATAAAACATCATCTTTTCTCTTATTCTAGATAAGTGAGAACTTGCATTGCCTTCATTCAATTTTATAGACTTAAATCGAATAAACCCCTCTCATAAAAAGTATTTACTGCTTATGAGAGGGGGATTCGTTTTTAGCAAATGTAGCTTTTTGGACGCTGTATATTATGCATACTACCAATCTCTTTTTCACATACCTCTTCTTTTTATCCTATATTGCACAAAAGAAAGCCTTTTCATTTAAAAAATATCCACTTTGGTGTCTCCGTTTAAAGAATTACCTAG
Organism: Bacillus albus; assembly: GCF_001884185.1. Taxonomy (GTDB): domain Bacteria; phylum Bacillota; class Bacilli; order Bacillales; family Bacillaceae_G; genus Bacillus_A; species Bacillus_A albus. The sequence goes on along the minus strand of NZ_MAOE01000110.1, from coordinate 54,841 downwards.
TTCCCTTTCCCTATAGATAGACAAAATATTGGGCACTAAATGAACTGTCCCTGAAGTAAGGTTCTAAAAATATCCTATCCATAGAGCTACTAAAACTACTACTAACAAAGCAAAACAAAATGTGATATTTCGAATCCACTTTTGTATATCATCAAAATACTTTTCTATAAATACGCTGTAAATAGAAAGCATAAGAAGGAGCACAATGAAAGTAAAGGATCCCAATTTATCGTTAAATTTTTCATTAGTAAATGTGCTTGCATGAAGGAATAGAAACACAAACGTTACTATGAATAGCTCAAAAAGCCTTTTTTTATTCACCTCACCACCACCTTACAATAATTACCTTTTATTCCATTTTATCAGAACATAATGTGTAGTCGTATATGAATATTATATTCATATCAAAAAGGCCAACAATTCAATATTGTTAGCCTCCACTTTCCATATTCGTACCTTTTATCACTTTACTTCCTAACAACTGGAATCCACATTTCACCAAATACTAAACCGTCTCTCTGCCCCATCTCAACCGTTGTATTTGGGCCACCAACATAGGCAAAATCTTTTGCATCTGGTAAAGCTTGACCGAAGGCAATACCAGTCAGCTTATTACTTAGCTCTTCAGCCGTTTTATCTTCCCCTTTCACCACTAAGTATTCTCCCTTCGGAAACTGGATTACTCTAGATGCTTCTTCTATTTGTACTTCTGTCATAACACCAGCATAATACATCATCTTGTTATTCACCGCTTCACTCACAGAAAAAATGTATTCATTTGTAGCTAGTGCCTTTAAAGTATCCAGCCTTCCATCTTCTTTAACAGCCGACCAAAAGTCTTCCTTTTCTTTATTTATCCCAGCAAAGTCTGTATAGTCACTCTCAATTTCAGTTCCAATACCTAACACAATAAAGCTATCTTTTTCTTCAATCGTATAATTTTTCACATTCAAAACCTTCCTTCTTTTAAAATGAATCAAATGATTTATCTTTTCATGTGATACGTTTATAATATCTTTAAATCATGTCAAAAAATGACACTGTTTAGGAGACTCCAATGAAAAAAGTTGAACGGATTAATACAATTATGCGGTATATCAATAATCGCTCCCATTTTACAATTACTGAAATCATACAAGAATTTAACATATCACGATCGACAGCTATTAGAGACATAAGAGAAATTGAAGCTATGGGCATGCCACTTGTCGCTGAAGTTGGAAGAACTGGTGGATATTTTGTTATGCATAACTCTATCCTGCCCGTTGTTCGCTTTACTGATAATGAAGTGAAAGCTCTTTTTATTGCCTTTATGGCTACAAGAAATCAACAACTTCCCTATTTAAAGAGTCGCCAATCTTTAGCCGAAAAACTACTAGGACTCATTTCTGAAACTCAACAAGATGACCTTGTTCTTTTAAATCAACTCTTACTTTTTGAAGGGACTAACCCCCATAATCCCGATCTACTTGAGCTTTCTGACCTCCCCCATCCGATGTTAGAAAAACTCATTCAAATCCTTCTATTGGATAGACATTTATTGATTACTGTCAAAGAAGAAAAAATCAAGTCTTATCCAATTTACCTATTACACCTTTATCAAGAAAAAAGTCATTGGATTATTGAAGGATTTGACTTAAAAGAAGAAAAGAAGCTGATGTTTCCTGTCGATGACCTTATCAATATCGAACCGTACACAACGAAAAAGAGGTTAAATAAGAAAAAGATTTTAGAAAAACTCAGTAAGAAGGACGAAGCAATTAACCTTGTACTTGAACTTGGTCCAAAAGCGATTGCCCAGTACAAAAAATACCATCCTTTCAAAATTTCTATATCTTATACAAATCCTTACCAATCTACAGCTATTTTAAAAACATTTATCGATATTCACAATTCCGATGAAGTGACAGAGATAACAAATTGGCTACTTTTCTTAGGGAAAGATCTTACAATCAAGGAAATGCCTGAAGAAGTATTAGAAGTTTTACAAGAACGATTATCCTTATATTGCTCTTGAGCGATAATCCGTTAAACCAAAAATATTGAGTTTACTTCGTTACCAGTTGTCCATATTTTCTACCATGAGTGCGTTACAAATAATAAAAGCACGGAAAATCTTCCGTGCTTTTCTAAACATATATATTATTCCAGGAAGGTCAGTTACCTCGGTTCTTACCCTAACTGACGTTTAAATGCTTTACTAGCAAAAAAGTACGAAATAATCATGATGCCTACGCACCAAGCGATTGCAATCCAAATATCGTTGCCAACAGTTCCTTCATATAATAGGGCACGAATTGCATTCACGATTGAAGTTACAGGCTGATTCTCTGCAAACGCACGAACAATTTTTGGCATCGTTTCAGTAGGTACGAAGGCTGAACTAATAAATGGAAGAAAAACGAGTGGGTATGAGTACGCTGTCGCTCCTTCCATAGACTTCGCTTTCAGACCTGGAATGATAGCTAGCCATGTGAGCGCTAGCGTAAACGTTCCTAGTATCCCAACTACTGCAAGCCATTCTAGCATATTCGCACTGGAACGGAAGCCCATTAAGAGTGCAACAAGAATAACCACTACGATAGTAAGAGCATTTGCAACAAGAGAGGTTAAAACGTGAGCCCACAATATCGATGAGCGTTTAATAGGCATCGTAATGAAACGTGCCATCAACCCACTCTTTACATCCGAAAATAATCGTACAGAAGTGTAAGCTACACCGGATGCAATAGCCATTAGCAAAATTCCTGGCAATAAATAATTAACGTAGTTATCCGTTCCTGTCTTTATCGCCCCACCAAACACGTAGACAAACAATAGCATCATCATAATTGGTGTAATCGCTACTGTAATAATTGTATCTGGACTACGCATAATATTACGCATTAAGCGCCCTAGTAATACCCCTGTTTTGCTTTTCATTTACTTCTCCCCCTTTTTACCAATAATCGCTAGGAAAATTTCTTCCAATGTCGGCTGCTTCTCGATATACTCCACTTTTGCTGGCGGGAACATCTCTTTCAGTTCAGTAAGAGTACCTGTCGTAATAATTTTTCCACCATGCAAAATAGCGATACGGTCAGCCAGTTGTTCTGCTTCCTCCAAGTACTGCGTCGTGAGCAAGATCGTTGTGCCGCTGCCGACAAGTTCCTTGACAGTATTCCACACTTCAATCCGCGCTTCCGGATCAAGTCCAGTCGTTGGTTCGTCTAGAAAAATAACTGCTGGCGCCCCGATCAAACTCATCGCGATATCAAGCCTACGCTTCATCCCGCCTGAATACTGGTCTGCCCTTTGGTTAGCCGCATCAGTCAGGCTAAATTTTGCAAGTAGACTATCAGCAACTTGTGCGGGACTGGAAACACCACGTAACTTGGCGATCATGATCAAGTTTTCCCTTCCAGTAAGCATGCCGTCTAAAGCTGCGAACTGTCCTGTCAAACTGATGCTTTGACGAACATGATCTGGTTGTCGCTGGATGTCAAACCCGCAAATACTCACTTCACCATCATCTTGCTTCATTAGCGTCGAAAGGATATTGACCGTTGTCGTCTTTCCCGCTCCATTTGATCCTAGCAGCGCGAAAATTTCACCACGCTGCACTTCAAAATCTACTCCCCTTAAGACTTCTTTATCTTTAAAAGATTTTTTTAACCCTTTTATAGAAATCGCTGCGTTGCTCATACTTTTCCCCCTTTTTAAAATAGGTTACCTACACCCTCTATTTAGTATCACTGATAATCTGTACTACTTAGTAGTGGATTAAAAATATAACTGAATAGCGATGGCGGCAATTCACATTTGTAACCAGCTAATCAGTCGGTATTCCTAATTGTATTTATTTTTTTCTCAATTTCTTCATAATACTTTCATTCAAATCCTCACGATACTTAGAAACATACGTTTTCGCGTTTGCGACTAGTTCATCTGCAAAAGATGCTACGTCCTCCCCAGTAATATCAAGCACTTGTCTGCCTTCTGCTGCACCAGCTTCAAATAAATCGATTAATTCATACTGTATGTGCAGCATATCCATCCCGTTTCCAGCCGAAAAATTCCACATGTAGTTTTGAATTTTCTTAAACACAAACTGATAGTCCTCGGGTAGTGCCGCAACACGTGCCATCATCATTTTGTACTCTTTTTTATCACCGATTAATTTTTTTAATATTTCCAACATTTTATTTTCCTCCTTTTTATAAAGCAGAACAAGAAACTCTCCAAATATGAGCCGGAACATTTTATATTATGAGGCTAGTTTGACTTCAAGACGTTAATTTTTGAAGATACAAAATCCCATTTTTTCCAAAACAATTCAAGCTCCTGACGGCCTGCTTCATTTAATGAATAAAACTTACGTGGCGGTCCCATATCTGATGGTTTCTTTTCAATATTTACAAGCTTTTTCTTTTCTAATCGTACGAGGATAGTATAAACCGTCCCTTCCACGACTTCGGTAAATCCAAGATCATTCAGGTGGCGGGTAATCTCATAGCCGTACGTTTCACGGCGGCTAATGATTTCCAATACACACCCTTCCAGTGAACCTTTCAACATTTCAGTTAAATTTTCCATGTCCTGATCCTCCTTTACCCCCTATTCTGTCTGACTTATATTCAGTATCACAGAGTACTAAGGCGAATTTTTACTGAATAGCTTTTGAGTAAAACCATACTATTCAGTATTACTTATTACAACTACATTGTATGACTAAGTAGTTGTAGATGTCAACTTTATTTTCAAAAAAATTAAAAATTCGCTTTACCCTAACCGGATACAGCCTCCTTTTTTGTTGTAAGGGCCATCAAACTAGTAAAACAGAGCTGATTCAAAGTGTAATTTAAATCAGCTCTGCTTTATTATTTTCATACCGTTATATCTTGTTTTTTCACGATACAAATTGTTTCTCACTACCATTCCCATTGCATATAAAGCATAAAGGCAAGTACGGTCAGAGAAAATTTCCAGAGATTATCCGTACATGATACGAGCCCCTAAAATACAATTCTGTTAGAAATCTGTTCTCTATATTCTCTTTTATTTTATTTCTGATAGTTGATTAGCAACACTATCTAAAAATTTTTCTACCTTTTCTTTTGATGTATCCGGCGCATGATAACCGATCGTAAATGTAAGCCTTCCATTATAAGAGCTTGCTCCCATTGAAAAGAATGGTGCATACATAATAGGTGATGTCATATACCCGTCCTCAGCTTGAATTTCACCAAACTGAATAGATTCATCAGCGATTACTCCCAAATTTGTCAGTAACGGTAACGCCATTCCCATCTGTACAGCCTGTTCATATTGCTGATTAAACATTTCCTTCACTGTAGATAGCTTCATTTCTGCCAGTAGCTCCATTCCTGCTGCTGAAGAAAGACCTGGATTTCGAGACTTTATTTTATCCATTGATTGTTTAACTCGAACAAGAGTCTGCTTAAATGTTTCATCGTCTTCCATTTTAATCACTGGCATTTCCATACCAGATAAGTTGCAAATAGCATCAGTTGTATTATTAGGCAAATATCGACGTAAATCAATTGTCAAGCCAATCATTTTTTCTGCAGTGCGAGGTTCTGCATACACAGTGAAATGTGATAAAGCTCGGAAGTATGCAGTCATGATTACATCATTCAAGGTAGCCTGTTGAGCTTTTGTCCATTGGGTTAAACGTAGAGTTTGCTCATGGCTCAATCGCCGTACGGACATTTGGGGAAATTTATTTTTGTTAGGTTGAGATGGAAAAGACCATAACGATGCCTGTTGTTCTTGGTTAGGACGATACGCACTTTTTATGTCCGATATTCCAGCGTATTTGAATACATGTGATTGATCTCGACAACTCTCATTTCCCTCATCAAATTCCTTTATAATTTGCTTCTTAGACCGTCCCAATGAAAGGTGCGTATATATTCTTCCAAGCAATTTAATATATTCCTTGACTCCTGCACCATCTGAACATAGATGAGATAATTTCACAACTAACATATCTGTTGTAGTGCCCCGTAATAATTTCGTTTGAACCATAGGCCCCTGTATACGATCACCAGGTTCCTTAATAAAATCTATTGCCATTATTTCAAGTTCTTGATTATTTCCTTCTGCAAAAAAGCAAATAGATGAGTTAGTGTCAGATGAATGCTCCTCCCAGTAAGGAATATCATTTTCTACAAACCGGCTGTTCAAAACTGGTTGCAATTGCAACGTTATCCTTACTGATTCTTCAAGTATTTCCTTGGATATACCTACAGGAAAATAAAGAACTGCATTAATTTGTTGATCTGCAGAATAAAGACCTAATACATAATTCATTCGATCTTGTGGTGTTACTGAATACTTTCTTTTCTCCATAATTCCGTCCCCCTTTAGGACTTTTTGTATAACCCTATTTTCCATATGCTTGTAATTTTTCTTCAAGAGCTAATAACGCTTATTTTTCGAATTTTTAATGAAATCATCTTCTCCGTATTGGTTTCATTCTTTTTGCAGGTGATATATCCATTATTCTATTGTTATTAACACTGCCTAACCTCACAATAAAACCAAACAAAAATAAATTAAGTTTACATATACATAAACATTTTATTATAATGTCTATAAATTATCAATACAGCAAATAAATCATTTTTATGTCTGTCAATAAAAAACAATATATTCAAGGGCCACTTTATAATAAAAGATTGATGTGCATGTATATGTACCCATATCACTTTCAAAATAAGAATGAGAATTTTTCCAACAAAAATAAGCTGCAGTTATTGATTTTACAGTAAAAAAAGCCCCTCCATTTTGAAAATGCGCAATCAAAATGAGTAGGGCTATTTCCAATTTAAATTTTATAAAAGAATGATTATCATAAATAATATTTTACTTTTTAGTCTACCTTATTATTTTCAATCCATTTTCCTAATAAATGAATGGATTTTATTCATATAATTTGAGGTGGTATCGTTGGTTTTTAAAAATAGAAAGCTTATTTTCAAATCAAATGAAAAAGAGGTAAAATTATAGATATTCATGTAGATATTTCGTTTTGGGGATACTTAAAATCTTAAGGTGATGGGCATGTGGTGTTACACTTTAAAAGCTTTAAAAGCTTTATAAAATTTATAGATATAGCAGATTTTCTTTATTAATAATCATTTGTATGTACGTTTACTCACACACATACAAATGATTTATAAAGCTACAATTAAGTTAAAACATCTTTTCCGTTACGATAACATCATAGCCATGTCTTCTGCTGCATTTGTAATTAGTTTTAAACCAAATGTTTCTTGTAATACATCAAGCACGCCAGTTGAAATAAATTCAGGCGCCTTTGGACCGATGCGAATATCTTGAATTCCAAGACTAAATAGCCCAAGTAAAATCGCAACCGCTTTTTGTTCAAACCATGAAAGGACAATACTAACTGGCAATTCGTTCACTTCACATTGAAATGCATCTGCTAAAGCGGCTGCTATTTTTACAGTAGAAATTGAATTATTGCATTGCCCTAAATCAATGTAACGCGGAATCTCCGTACCAGGTACAACACCGTAATCCACATCATTAAAGCGGAATTTCCCGCAAGAAGTTGTTAAAATAACCGTTTCTGGCGGAAGTGACGTTGCTAATTCACGATAATATTCTCCGCCTTTTCCAGGAGCATCACAACCTGCGATGACAAAGAAACGCTTAATCTTTCCTTCTTCTACTGCCTCAATAATTTCCGGAGCTAATGATAATACTGTATTATGATGAAACCCTGTTACTAACTGTTCATCCGACTCCATATGCACTTCTGGAAGTTCTAGCGCTTTTTCAATCAATGGTGCAAAATCATCATTTTCAATTTTTTGTACACCCTCTAAACCTGCAATATCATATGAAAAGAATCGATCAGAGTATGATCCTTTAATTGGCATAACACAATTCGTTGTAGCTAATATGGCACCTGTAAATTTTTCGAAAAGGCGTCGTTGATCATACCATGCCTTACCAATGTTTCCTTTTAAATGCTTATATTTTTTCAGCTGCGGATAACCGTGTGCTGGTAACATTTCAGAATGCGTATAAATATTAATTTCTTTTCCTTCTGTTTGTTTTAATAATTCTTCTAACGCAAATAAATTATGACCAGTAACTACAATTGCCTTACCTTCTACATGGTTTTGCGTAATTTGAACAGGCTCTGGAACACCAAAGTGATTCGTATGTGCCTCATCTAGCAACTCCATTACTCGTAAAGCCGATCTCCCTACTTTCATAGCCATATCAATATGTTCTTGTTCATTAAAGTTGGAATTTGTTAATGTCATATACAGTGCTTCTTGCGTCGTAGCATCTACAAATGCATCCGTATACCCTAGCTGAGCAGCATGTATGCGATAAGCTGCAATTCCTTTTAGCCCAAACACAATCGTATCTTGTAAACTCGCAATCGTTTCATTCTTGCCACACACACCCATTACTTTACATCCGCCTGTTGGCGTTTGTTCACATTGATAACAAAACATATCATCCCACCCTCTCCCAATCATTCAATACACCTTAAGCATAATACCCATTGAAAAAAAGTGATGTGATTTCAATCACAATAATATATAAAGATTTGTGACAGCTCATATTGTTGACATAATATCTTTATTGACACTAAAAACATACATTAGTGTACACACATCTTTCAATACTTTTAAATAGCTAAATAATTAATTTGGAGAAATATATACAACGAAAAAATTTTCGAATCCCTTATACAAATAGTTGCAATTCATCACATATGAAAATAGCTTATTTTTCATTTTAAGGAACTACCATTTTTTATTAAAGTCTTTATTGTAAACTTTTTATTTACAATACATTTACATTATCTTAACATTACTTACATTATTTATATGATATATTTATATAGAAGCTACTTAAGAAATTTCATATACATTTTATCTTTATGATCTCTTACTCTAATCAATAAAAAGATCATGTTATATTTTTATAACAGGGGTGAATTACGATGACTGAAACTTTAAAAACACTTATAATGCTTGATGCTACTTACGTTGTTATAGCAATTATGACGGTACTGGTATTTGTATACTTGGAATTAAAATCTCAGTAACGTATGCAGGCATAATTGATAGCTTCGCATTTAAATATAGTTAGAAGAAAGCGAGGAGAAAATTGTTTCTCCTCGCTTTTATATTCCAACAGTTTCTTATTTCAACAAATCCAATGTATGTAAAAGTAATCCTCTGTCCCCTACTTCCCCATGACCAGGCACTACTGCATTTATATTTCTATATCGCGTCAGCACATTCTCAATCGATGTAGACCATTCATTTACATAAGCATCAGCAACGTTTCCTAAATCTTTCGCGGACACAGATTTCACTAAACAGCCTCCAGCTAAAATTTTATATTGCGGTAACCATACGACAATATTATCTTCTGTATGTCCTTTCCCTGGATAGAACGTTTCTACTTTCATATTTCCAAACTTTAATTTCGTAATGGTTTGTAAGTCTCCAAGTGGTTCCTCATATCCATTTTTCTTTGCTAGTTCTGCAGTTAATGCCGTACTATGCGCTTTAATGCCTCTTTCTATCAACGTTTTTATTCCGCCAATTCGATCAGCGTGTGCATGTGTAATAATGACATCCGTTACGCGCTTCTTAAATTTCTTTTCTACCATCTCTATTAATTCCTTCGTTAGTTTATCATCCCAAGAAGAATCAACAAGTACTACCCCTTTAGAAGTATTAAGAACTAGACCGTTCGAAGGAACTGCTTCTCCGTTAAAATAACCTAACTCCGTATGAACCCACACATTTTTGTTTAACTGAGAAATTGAAATAGTTCCTGTCTCGTTTTTTACTACTTTTTGCTCTAGCTTTTGTTCCGCTTTCACAGAAGAAACTGTACTAACAAGTTGAATTGTTCCTAGTAAACTAACACATACCCCTAATTTTAATAATGTATTTTTCATTTTCTCCACCCTTTCTTTCAAACGAAATAGTTATTACCTATAATAGACAATTCATCTCAAATGTTTGTTCCATCTTTTCTTGCATATTTTTCATACCATTAATAAAAAGCGCACAAATTTTGTACGCTTTAATTTTGTTAAATTATAACATTCATACTATAATTTATTTATAACCCTTTAACGGAGGTGTTTTCAATGACTCTCTTTGCTTCCCCATCATTATTCATACTAGCAATTATTTCATTTGCACTAGCCTATTTCATCGGAGTTAAACAATACACTTGGCTCTTATCAGGATTCAATGAACGCCGTGTGCCAGATAAAGTTAAGTTATCAAAAATAGTTGGTCTTTATAATTTAACTGCTGGTATTATCGCCACAATTGGTAGTGTCTTCACTACTCCTAATGTCAAAATCTTATTTCCTATCATTATAATTGGCCACGTTATAATCTCTGCTTATGTAAATACACGCATGGTGCATTGAAAAAAGATCACCCAAATGGATGATCTTTTTTATAATTTATCAACATATTGCTTCGCTTCTAATAAGGAAAAACCAAAAGCCTCTCTTACTCTCTTAACTGCTGTAACTGTTTTTCCTTCTTCCATAAGCTGACACAACTCTTTATTAATTTCAGGTTCTCTATCTACAATTCCCATTTCTTTCGAAATTAGCTGTAATCTATCTTCCATCCTCTTTAAACGTGCATCCGTTTTCTTTTCGATTCTATTTAATTTTTCAATGATATAAATAAACCCAAAGACCGCTATCGGTATGATCATCCAAAATTCCATGACTATCCCTCCTTATTAGCTTTCATTTGTTTTATCCCACTAACTTATGTAAATTTTACCACGAAGCACATTTAATGTATAATAGTAATATACAACACTGTTAATAAAACCTTTTATTTTAGGGGACACATTATGAAAAGATTTTTTAAGACGTTACTACAATTTGTAGTTCTTTCAATTGCACTACATTTATTATTTGATATCGTTGGCTGGCTTGTTTTCAATGCGCCAATTAAAAATAAACAAATGATTATTTCCTTACTAACAACTTCATGGCTTATGTACATGTACCGAGATAAATTTTTTAAAACATTCACTTCGAATTAACTAAAAAAACTTCATCGATAAACGATGAAGTTTTTTCTTTTTCTCTCTATTTACTACTGTATAATAGAACTAACATTCTGTCTTTTTAAGAAAGGAGTCACTATGAACTTAAAAAGTAACAATATATACGAGAAAATGAATCAATATTCCGTTGCAGGTTTAAGCCTTGCTATTATGCGTGATGCCAAACTAGACGAAACGATTGCCTTTGGAACGCTTGAATCTGGAACAACTAGAACTGTCACTACGAATTCTATATTCAACTCTTGTTCAATTAGTAAATTCATCACTACAATGCTCGTACTAACGTTATCAGATCAAGAAATCATACATTTAGATGAAGACATAAATGATAGACTCACATCTTGGAACATACCTACCAATCTATTTACCTCACAGAAAAAAGTCACCCTGCGAAATTTATTAAGTCACCAATCTGGAATTATTGATCCTCCTAATAGTTTTGGACATTATACATTTGCACAAGGGCGACCAAACATGTCTGAACTCCTTGCCGGTAAAACATCCTATTGCCCAGTACCGATAGAAATAACTTATAAACCAGAAAACGAATTTCACTACTCCGATGCAAACTTTTGTATTATTGAACTACTACTTGAAGATATAACTGGAAAACCATTCAATCTTTTACTTGAAGAATATATCATTCAGCCACTCCAGCTAAAGAATAGTACAGTATTCTCTTCTGAAGATATAAATAAAATGGAGAGCTTTGCTTGCGGGCATAATAAAAATGGCACCGTTACAAATGAAAAGTATCCATTTTATCCCTTCGCAGCTTCTTCAGGTATTTGGACAACACCAACAGACTTATCAACTTTAGTAATTGAAATCATTCATTCCTTACAAGGAAAGGGCAAACTAAAACTTTCTCAAAAAACAGTACAAGATATGATTTCACCTCAAGGTTGCTCAAAATGGACTGGATTAGGGGTTTTTCTAGATAATTCTAATGAAGACTTACAAATATATTCACTTGGATGGGGCGTTGGATTTCAATGTATGATGGTTTGTTATCCATACCGGGGTAATGGTGCTGTTATTATGACGAACACTGACTTAGGTGTTCATCAAATGGAAGGGATTATTGGTGACGTCTTAAAAATGTTATCCTTATAATGAAAAGAAAGAAGCTGTTCCTTCCAGCTCCTTTCTTTATATAACATTTTTCGCAACAATTTTTATATGTTCTGGTGCGATAATCTCCGTTATACTTTCTTGGAAATCTTCCTGCAACATTTCTTCAACATGTTCTAGCTGCACTTCAACATGTGTGCATTCTAAATTATGTATATTTAATAATGCATAATGATCTTTTTTCTTAATTACTAAATATTGATTCTCCTCTGTTACTAGTACAGAACCTAATCGTACTCCTAGTAGGCGTTGATCATCAAACTTCACAACCATCCCCCCTTACTTTATATGTAATAAAATAACATTTTATGTAATCTGTTCTTTATAAACTATATCACAATTTATTAAAATATAAATATCATATTTCTTTTTCCTAAAAACCCCCTATTCTTTTATATATTTCGATAGAAAAAACTTTCTCAACACAAAATTAGAATTTTCAGTTTTTATTCTTATGAAAATCAATTATAATAAAGTCAATAAATGTTTGACCTCTCCTAATTCATGTACATATGGATGATCAGTAGTCGCTGCTACTGATCTATTTTTTTGATTTCAGAAAGTAAATACGCCGCATCCTTTCCTACACCACAAATAAGTGCAGAACCTCTTTGAGACTGCCACGGTAAACCGATATAATACAATCCTCCTACTGGACTTATCCCCTTTACATGATTGGGAAATCCATTCTCATTCACTGCCTTTTCAATTTCAATCCAGTTATAATTCTGAATAAAACCTGTTGACCATATAATACTTTCTGCACTATATGTTTCACCGTTCTGAAACATAATGTTATTTTCTGATGCACTTACTACTTTTTCTTGTAGTTGTATTGCTCCATTACGAATGAGTTCCTTACCTTCAAATCCAAAAATAGGATCTTTTCTCTTCTGAAACCATTTCCCCCTCTTGGTACTAACTTCAGCATACAATAAACCCAATTTTTCTAACCAATTAAAAATACTTTTTCTAAAAAAATGTAACGGTAAAAACGTTAAAGGATGACTGATAGACATCATAACTTCATGAGTTTTTGCAAGTTCTACTGCTATTTGCATTCCTGAATTCCCGCCACCTACTACCAGTACTTTCCCCTGTGGAATTTGTGATGGTGATTTATATTGTGATGAATGTATTTGAAAAACATGTGATGAAAGATTTTCTGAAACTGAAGGGATAAATGGTTGATGAAACCCACCCGATGCGATAATAACTTTTTTCGATTGTAAAATTTCTGTAGGAGTGTGCAATTCAAATATTTCTTTTTCTTTCCTTATTTTTAAAACTTCCGTTTGCAATTGGATTGGTAATTGAAAATGTCTTGCATATTCTTCTAAATACGTTGCAATTTCATCTTTATGTGGAAATTCATTCCTTTCCCCTTTTAATATCATCCCGGGTAAACTACTATATTCTCTCGGTGTAAAGAGCTGTAAAGAATCATATCTGTTTCTCCATGAATCCCCAATTCGGTTTCCTGCCTCAAGTAATAAAAAATTATATCCTTCTTGCTTCAAGTAATATCCCATTGTTAATCCAGCTTGACCCGCTCCAATAATAATTACATCTAACATCTTTTTCCTCCTTCATAAAACATATGAATATATGCTCATTCGTTCATATGTTTTATGATACATTTTATTTTTCAATAATTCAATTTGTTTAACAAAAAGAAAAAGAGTAGTTTGCTACTTTATGAACTACTCTTCATTACATTTATTTAATATGTAATTACACTGCACTATCTATAAAAAATTTATATAGTAATCCCTTCCGGCTCTACTATCTCTCCTCATAAAATACGATTCTATTTGAAAACGGATCATTCACAGTTAATTCAATTATATCCCAAGGTGTTTTTTCTATATTTGGCTTTGAATAAGCATATTCGTTATTCAATAATATAGAATGATAATCATCTACATTCTATATTTTGATGCGAATCGCACCACCTGGCGAAGCATCTCCATGATGTTCTGATAAATGTATTACAGCATCATGTAACGAAATTTGCATATATAATGGCATATGTTTCTCATACTTATGTTCCCAATCCATTTTAAATCCTAAAAAATCCAAATAAAATTGCTTCGCTTTTTCAACATCAAAAATTCTAAATATAGGTGTAATCATGTATAATCCTCTCCTATTTATAAACATCTGCCGCCAATTCCCTCAAAACATCCAAGTTTACAACTTCAAAGCAACCATTGTTTTTCTTTATAATGTCTTTATCACAAAAAATATTTAATGTACGTAATAGATGCCGATAACTCGTTCCTAACAATTCAGCTGTTTCCGTTAAATTTCCACTAAATACAATTCGATTCCCGTGCTGCACCGCTCGTTCTCCCGCTGCTAACATGTAACTCGCAAGTCTATTTTCAAGTGGATATAGTAAATTAATAGTACTATTTTTTGAAAGTCGGTTTAATTTATGTGCTAACGATCCGCAAATACATCGTAAAAATTTCGCATCATGAAATAGTTGATTTCTCACTTTTCCTAAAGGCAAACCAACACAATATGAATCTGCCATTACTTGTACGTTTGAAGCAGTCTTTTGAGAATGAATTAACTCCACATCCCCTAACAACTGCAAACTATCATAAAAGCATAATAATACAGATTTCCCGTTACTTAATGTATTAAACGCTTTCGCTTTTCCTTCAACGAAAAAATATAAATAATCTATCTCTTCATTTTCTCTACAAATAAACTCATTCTTTTTAAAAAATATCAGTTCCATATACGGTTTCATATTATTACTAAAAAAGGAATCAATATTATTTTGTTTCATATACTCTGCTATTTTAATAGAATTACATACTTTCTTCATAGTTCCCCCGCCTTTACAACTCATCCCCATTGTAATCAAAATTTTCTTCTTCTACTATGACATATGTCATAGTAATACACAATTTCAGCATGATACAGTCATTACAAATATGAAAATTAAAGGGGATATTACATTGTATAACTTTCTTTCTGTCTTTATTGGTGTGCTCATCGCCGTTATGCTGCCATTGAATGGGATTTTATCTGAGTTAATTGGCAAGTACACAGCGAGCGTTGTCATTCACCTTGTCGGTTTAATTGCAGTTATCTTCATTTTAATCATAAACAAAAATAAAATTCATTTTGATAAAAGCATTCCACTTTTTCTATATAGTGCTGGAGCGATTGGAGTATTCACTGTTCTTTTTAATAATATAAGTTTCTCCGTCCTTGGTGCTTCTATTACGATTGCATTAAGTTTACTCGGTCAATCTATCGCTTCCATCGTTATTGATCATTTCGGCTTATTAGGAATGAAAGTTGCAAAGTTTGAAAAGAAAAAACTAATTGGATTATGTTTCATCTCTTCCGGAATTATAATCATGACAATTTATTAATGGGGGGCTAGAAAATGTTATATATTACGATCGCTATTTTAGCTGGTGTTTCTATCGTTGTTGCTAGAATTATAAACGCGAATTTAGCAGCGAAAATTGGAAATTGGGAAGGCACGTTTTTTAATTATATTACTGGATTATTTTTCTCTATGTTATTTTTAATTTTCAGTTCAGATTCATTGTATATTCCAATGCAGACGTTACAATCTATTCCTATCGCCGTGTACTTAGGCGGATTAGTAGGCGTTATCGTCATTTCGCTATCGAATTATATCACTCCTAAAATATCAGCATTTTATTTAACATTACTCATCTTTATCGGACAATTATTTGCGGGGACTATCATTGATTTCATTTTGTCGCATGAACTCTCAATGGGCAAAGTTATCGGTGGCATTTTCGTACTAATTGGTCTCACTTACAATTTACTCGTAGATCGCCCTGTAAAAACTGTGAAGCATAACCAAGTTCAACTATAATACTTTGCGCCTCCCTATCATATATTAATAGAAAAGCTCTTCATACGAAGTAATAGAGAGGAGAATATTCTATTAAGAAAATCATTTTACTGCTCGGTAGCGCATTGATTATTTTTGGAATCGTATGGTTTTTCAACTCTGGAAAATCTATTCAAGATTTCTATACAGCAAATAAACCAAAGAAGAAAGCTACTATCATTTCCACTCAAAGAGATCCAAATGAGCCCCCTGTCTTTTTAGGAAAACAGGAAATAAAAGATATACATGTCGAGTCAATTAAAACCAAAAAGGATATCTTTCTCACAAAAACAGATGAATTAAAAACTTTCATTAACAGTATGGATACCGCCAAAAAAGGAAAATTAACATTAGATGAAGAAGGATCAGATTTAATAGACTGTGATATGTGGATTACTTTTGAAGATGGAACTTATAAAAAATATTTCATATGGGTAGTTGACCATCACAGTAACGAAGTTATGATTGCTCAGCAAGATACTCCTGATGATGTAAACCTTACGTACTATCAATTAAATGAAGATAGTTCTAAAAAAGTTTATAACTTATTCAAAAAAATTATTTAAACGAAAAAGTCATGAGCAAATAAGCTCATGACTTTTTGCACTATATATATTCCGGGAACACTTTACATCCCTTTTCCTGTTCTATATCATGTCCAAAGAAAACAATCGGTTTCTCTTTCATCACAACTTCTTTTAAACGTTTAATTGAAGATAAGGCTAGTTCCGAATCAAACCCCGCAAACGGCACTTCACCTTCAAAATTCTCTTTCGTATAAGATGCATCAATCGTTAATAATACAAGACCAGATTTTTCCGTCTCAATTAGTAATGACTGATGCCCTGGGGAATGTCCTGGTGTATACAATAACTGAACACCAGGTACCACTTCATAATCACCTTCAATAATTTTATAGTTTAAATTCGGCAGTATACACTCTTTCAAATATTCCTCCCTATATTGTGCCGCCTCATATTCAGCACGCTGTATAATGATTGGCGTATTCGAAAAAGCACCATTTCCTCCTGCATGATCAAAATGCAAGTGAGAACTAATAATATATAGAAGGTCTTCCGGCTTATATCCTACACGTTTTAAAATAGTTACGATTCTATCTTCTTCAGTCATTTTCGGCAAAATCTGTCCCTCTGCAAATGTCCCTTCAAATAAATTTTCATTATGAACCGCACTTTCTGGCATACCTGTATCTACTAAAATAGGCCCCTCTTCTGTCTCCAAAAGATAACACCATACAGGTAAGTTCAATAAATTCCCCGCTGTGAGTGTACTATTAACAGAAGATTGATCTAACATACAACGACCTGCTGGGATGAAATAAAGCTTCTTTACTGTCATTATGTATCCACCTTTACATTTAATTTGAGATAAAGTGAAACTTTAATCAGTGGGGGTTTTCTTCATCCCCCACTGATTATCAGCCCTCACCAATCGGACTTTTAGGGGCAGTTGATCCCCCACCTAAATTCTTTGCTTTCGCTGAATTTTGAGGTGGGAGTCTTACTGCCCATTAAAGTGGGATAAAGTAACACAGTAAAAAATTCTGTTTTTTAGAAACAAACTCCTTCCACACTTTCATACCAGCATAAATAAAAAAGCGTGTACTTTTTTACATAATGGCATTTCACCATCTATAATAAAAGAGTAAATGACTCTTACTTTAATGGAGGGAATAGAAATGAAAGCAATTGGTTTACATGAATACTTACCTATTGAAGAAGAAAACAGTTTAATTGATATTGAAGTTGAAAGACCTGTTGCTACAGGAAGAGATATACTCGTTAAAATTAACGCCATTTCCGTTAACCCAGTTGATACAAAAGTTCGCTCTCCGAAAGATAAAAAAGAAGATGTAGCGAAAATACTTGGTTGGGATGCTACTGGTATTGTCGTGCAAACTGGCGAAAGCTGTACGTTATTTAAAGAAGGCGACGAAGTGTTTTACGCTGGAAGCATTACAAGACAAGGTACATATAGTGAATATCATTTAGTTGATGAAAGAATTGTTGGTAAAAAACCAAAAACGTTAAGTGATGCGGAGTCTGCAGCACTTCCTTTAACAGCTATTACAGCATGGGAAGGTTTATTTGAACGTTTAGGTATTGATTATAATAAAAGAGATGAGAATACATTTAAAAACATTTTAATTATCGGCGGTGCTGGTGGTGTTGGCTCGATTGCAATTCAACTTGCAAAATGGGCTGGACTGAATGTCATCACAACTGCATCCCGCAATGAAACGATACACTGGGTTGAAAAATTTGGTGCCGATTATATCATTAACCATCACCAGCCTTTACAAGATCAAATATTAGAGTTTGGTCTAAAAGATGTAGATTATATTTTCTGCTTAAACAATACAGATCAACATTGGCAAGCAATATGTGAGCTTATTAAACCACAAGGAAAAATTTGCTCTATCGTAGAAAATGAACACCCTCTTGAGATGGGTATTTTAAAAAGTAAAAGTGCTACATTCGTCTGGGAGTTTATGTTCACAAAAGCGATGTATGAAACTGGCGATATGATCACGCAGCACGAGCTATTAAATAAAGTAAGCGAACTATTAGATGAAGGTATTTTAAAGACTACATTAAATGAAACATTCACACCAATTAACGCTGAAAATGTAAAGAAAGCGCATGCCCTGCTTGAAAGCGGCAATACAATTGGGAAAATCGTTTTAGAAAAGTTTTAATAGTAAAAAGTCCGATTTCCAAATAAGAAATCGGACTTTTTACTATCTTTATTTACTTGAAATCTCCTGATCATTTGGAACATCTAACGGACGTCGTTTTCCTATACCGAAAGCATAGAAGCTAATTGTAACGATAGCTAAGAAAATAATACCTACAACTAGTGAAATACGCGTATCATCGTTAAACCACATTCCAATTAATACCATAATTAAAAAGGCAATTGTTAAATAGTTTGTGACAGGAGCAAATGGCATTTTGAACGGATGATCTTTCATCTCTGCCCCTTTTTCTTTTCTAAAGTTAATTTGACTAATTAAAATGACGAACCATGGCACCATACCAGGAAGTACGCTCGCACTATATACATATACGAATAAGTTTTTCGGTGCGATATAACTTAAAACAACACCGACCGCTAAACCGATAATTACGCCAACTGTACCGAATAAAGGTACACCATTTCCAGAAAGTTTCGTGAAATATTTCGGTGCTTGTCCATTTACACCTAACGTGTAAAGCATACGTCCCGCACTATAAATCCCACTATTACAACCAGACATCGCTGCTGTAATAACAACGAAGTTAATAAGTCCCGCTGCTGCCGTAATACCAACTTTCGCAAAAGTTGCTACGAATGGACTACCAATTGTACTCAATTGATCCCACGGATACACAGTTACAATAACGAAAATAGCACCAATATAGAAAATTAAAATACGCCAAATTGTACTTTGGATCGCTTTTGTAAGTGTCTTCTTCGGATCCTTCGCCTCACCAGCAGTAATACCGATTAATTCCACACCTTGGTATGCACCCACTACAAGTGATAATGCAAAGAAGAAGCCTGAAAAACCACCTGTAAAGAAACCGCCATTTGACCAAAGATTTGATATGCCAATCGCTTCTCCACCGTTACCAATTCCGAAGAAAATAAGGCCAAATCCTGCAATAATCATTAATAGAATCGTAACGATTTTAATCATCGCAAACCAAAATTCAAATTCACCAAATGACTTAACAGAAATTAAGTTAGCTGCGCCAAGAATAACCATTGCGATTACACCCGGTATCCAAGCTGGTAAGTCTGGGAACCAATATTGCATATATGCTCCTACCGCAATAATTTCTGACATCCCAACGATAACCCACTGGAACCAGTTACTCCACGCTGTCATATAACCAGCTAGCGGATGAATATACTTATGACCGAACGTCGCAAATGAACCTGTACTCGGCTCCATATACAACATTTCGCCCATCGCACGCATAATGAAGAAAATAAAAATACCTGCAATTGCATACGCAAGCATTACTGACGGACCTGTCCATTTAATCGTGCTGGCTGACCCCATAAACAAGCCAACACCAATCGTTCCGCCTAAAGCTATCATTTGAATATGACGTGCTTCTAAGCCTCTTTTCAATTCTTTGTTTGCCACTTCACTTCCCCCTCTTAGATGATTCATAGCTGCATTTTAAAACAAGATGCCTTCCCTAATTCCTTTCGGCCTTGAAAATGATGAAGCAAACGTCATTTTACACTAGCTTTAAAGCTATCCCAAAATCGTTTTTTGCCTCTTACAAAATTCTCAAAACCTTTCACCTTCCAATATTCTATAAATCTTAAAATTACTTACCTTATATTAATTCATTAATCTGAAAAATTCAATTATTTTTTCGGTAAATTAATATACATGATTATGTTTAATTTTTAACTGAATTAACAATAAAATACATCTATTCAATATGATTCCGGTATAAATATTATTGCAATATAAATAACCGAGGAGAGTATTTCTTCCTTGGTTTCACATCTCATGCACTTCAATCTTTATAGTTGATAACGTAATTTCCCACACGTCCGATTCATATACCAACCAGAAATTTAATATATTAATAAACTACTAATTTCTTTAGTCCAGCCCAATTTTGAGGCAGGAACCTTACTACCTCAAAACAGCCGGATAAAATATAAAAGGGTCTCATTTTTAATGAGACCCTTTTATATTTTATATTTAAATCATTTTTGAAGTTTGTTTACCTAAAATAAACACCTTAGTAAACACCATCATGATAACTACTATAACCAGAAAATAAAGTGGCATCACGAGTAACGAACCCGTATGCAACTGGCTCATTCCCCAAATTGTCATCGTTACAATTACATAGTATCCTAAGCTAAACAATGCTCCGGCTGTACCAATAACATCTTGAAAATCTACTAACGCTAAACTTAAACAGTTAGGTAACGCTACTCCAATTCCTAATAGCAAAATAAACATCGCTACTAAAAATACAATCATATATATTATATTAGGATTTGTTCCAACAAACGTAATAACAGATAAAAGAATAGCTCCTCCTGTCATTACGAGACAACCGATATATATAATCTTCTCTGGTTTATACGTAGCAAGCAATCGTTTCGAAACTTTCGCCCCAATAATAGAAGCAGAAGCAACAACAATCCCTAAAAATCCATACATACTAGGCGATAACTGAAAGTATTCAATAAAGATAAACGGAGCTTCTGCATAATAGCTAAACAAAACACCATTCGCTCCTCCAATTAATAACCCGTATGTTACTACTTTCGGATTTGTAATTAACCTCTTCAAAACTGAAAACACATTTATCTTATTCGTTACTGAGTCCGTCTTTGTTTCCGGAAGAGAAACAAGCGTATACAGAAAAATTCCGAAACTCATAATAACTAAACTTAAAAATACAATTTTAAATCCAAACATTTGATCAAGAAAGCCACCAATTAACGGTCCTATCGCTGGTGTAAAAGCAATGACTGCCGAGATTTGAGCAAACATAACATGCCTCTTATGCCCCTCTACACTTTCACGAAGAATCGTTTGTGTAACAACAGATCCAGCACTTGCTCCAAACGCTTGAATAAAACGACTTACCAATAAAACTTCAATGGAATTTGCAATAAAGCATAAGAAACTCCCTACGCCATATACAACAATTCCAAGTAACATTGCCGGGCGACGGCCAATTATATCTGATAACCATCCAATAAAAAATACACCTAAAGCAAATCCAGCAAAATACACACTTAGTGTTAACTGCACCTCATTATCCCTTACATGTAACGCCTTTGAAATGTCAGGTAAAGACGGTGTGTAAATCGTTTCACTAATTTGCGGAAATGCGACAAGAATGATCATTAACAAAAGTGATGGTACTGAGACTTTTTTCATATTTCATACCCTCCTATAACTTTGAAAATCTCAGAAATAAAAAGACTTTCCTAAGCTACGGAACAGGAGGGGCCATTATAGAAATTCGATCATAAAACAACAAAGAAAACACCTCAATTACGTATGTCAATACTTATAGGAGGGTAATATTAACATTGATTTTTTAAATATACTTTTTCAATTATATTACATATTGCATTTCTTTTTCTAGTGTCGAGCCTTGGAGGATTTCTTAAAAAGATAACTTGATGCAACCACCTTTTTATGGAATAATTAGAAATAGTTTGAATTTATAGTTCTAATTATTAAACGACAGACTAGCATATTTTAATGTCGTAAAGCTTACAAACAGGAGGCCTTTCGTAATGATTGAAATTTTAAGGACAATAGTAAACTTCCTAATCTCTCTATTCTCAGGAGAATTACCAATTGTATATTATGTGTGGATTATCGCTTTATTTATCATGCAAATAATCCAGGCTACTCTCAGCTATAAGCTCTTTAAAAAGAAAGTCAATTTTAGCACCTATATGTCAACAGAATTACTCGCTTTTATCATTCTATTGTTTGGCGGTATGTTAATATCTAAGTTACTTGCCTACATAATAGACGATCCTACTATTAGTATGACAGATGTAACACATTATTTTATTTCTCTTATCATACTAACTATATTTGTCTCTATTGGCTTTATTAAAGACTTTTTACTAACATCTATTAATAATAAAAATATAGCTCTTTTTACCACTTTAGTAGTTTCCTTACTAGCTAGTATACTGTCATTCAAGTTTTTATCACCTTTCATTGCAGGTTCCTTTTCTCTTTCTAAATCTTTTATAACTACTTTAATTATTGTAGTACTCGGGTTAATTGCTCTATTAATTTCTTTAGAGGAAAAGTATGCAGATGAAGAGTAATTCTTACATCCATAGTGTGAAATTAGATGTCTATTCTTTTTGAACGGTATTACTAAAAAAATAACATAGTCATTGAATGGAAAATTACGTAGAAATGAGGAACTACAATTGAGCATTGAACAACAATTATATGATACAGTGAAACGTTTAATTGACCAAAGATATCCACATGGTTGGGGCGGAGCTGCAGCAGTTCGTGTAGAAGATGGATCCATTTATACAAGTGTGGCCCCTGATGTAATAAACGCTTCAACAGAACTTTGTATGGAAACAGGTGCAATTTTAGAAGCACATAAATTTCATAAAAAAGTTACACATTCTCTTTGTCTTGCCAGAGAAAATGAGCATTCTGAATTAAAAGTGTTATCACCTTGTGGTGTATGCCAAGAACGTTTATTTTACTGGGGACCAGAAGTACTATGCGCCATTACAAATTCTAAACAAGATATCATTTTCAAACCGTTAAAAGAGTTGCAGCCATACCATTGGAGCGAAGCATATCATGATGAATTCGTAAAAGAATGGAGTAAGAGATAAAGTGAAGGCTGTTCGCAAATAGAGAAGAACAAAAATTATTCACTAAAAAAGCACCGTCCAAATGACGATGCTTTTTCTATGTAAGAGCTACTAGAAGATTCCCTTCTAGCCTACTCCCATTTATAAGTCCAAAATTGTTCAAGTTGTAGCCATTTTAATGTTGCTGCATCTTTGTTTTTAATTTTTGCGTGTGTTTCTTCTAACATCGCTTCTGTTTGGGAACGATGCGCACCTAGTGCAGCTAATTTATGCTCGAATACTTCACTAATATTATTTACAACATCCGGCTCACCTAATACAGCTTCACGATTTTTCGTAATTGCAACTGCATGAATGACTGGACGTTCTTCTTTTGGCATACGTGATACAGCGCGAACAACTGCGCGGCCAAATGCATCATGATCTGGATGTACGCCGTGCTCTGGATAAAATGTAATAATTCGAGATGGATTTACTTCTTGAATTATTGCTTCAATTTTATCTGCAACGAAATCAACATCTTCAAATTCTAACGTTTTATCATGGAAACCAAGCATTCTTAAATCTTGAATTCCCATCGCTTCACATGCATCTTTTAATTCTTTTTCACGGATATTTGGAATCGTTTCACGGTTAGCGAATACGTTTTTCCCCATGTTACGTCCCATTTGTCCTAAAGTACCACACGCATACGTTACAGGTACTCCTTGATCTGTTAATAAGCGAATTGTTCCTCCCGCAGCAAATGCTTCATCATCTGGATGCGGAAATACAACAAGTACATGTCTCTCCATAAGTTTCCCTCCTTCTTACTTAAATGGTGTTAAGCTTAACTCAAGTGCAACTGCTAAGCGTCCTTGATTATCGTGCCCTGCAAGTAATAAACGCTCTTTATCGTCTACTTCCCAGTGCGTAATACCTTCTGCATATACCCAGCCATGATCCATTTTCAAACCAACTCGGTATGGATTCGTTCCAGTAATCTTCCCGCGCTCAAAGCGAATAATTGCATTTCGAATGAATGCACCAACCGTCATCATCTTTTCATTAAAGTGTGACGCATACGCTCCGTTCGTTGTTTCTAAATGAATATATACATCTTTATTTACAAAACGTTCAATTTCATTTTGAATAAGAGAACTATCTTTTACTATTTCCATCGGAATTCACCTCTTTAAACCATTTTACGCAAAAATAATGTAAATTGCTATCTCTATATTAGAGGACAGCGCCCACTTTTCCTAATAATTTGCACTGTGTTTCTTTATTTTTTTACCCCGCATTAACGGATAGTAAGATTTCCACCTTAAAATCCAGCAAATGCACGTCAGCTATGTTGGAAATCAACTATCCCTAAATGCCCGATTGGTGAGGGCTGATAATCAGTGGGGATGAACAAAAATCCCACTGATTAAAGTTTCACTTTATATCATATGTAAAATCATCATTTTTTCCTTCACTTTGTTAAATAGTTTTCTTTCTTTTTTGAATTTGCTACAATATATTTTATCCCGTATTTATAAAGCGAGATACATTTTGACAATTGAATACATACTTTAAAGAAGGTGACATGATTGGAACAATCAGCACATGAAGTAGCAAATTGGCAATATTATTTTGCAATTTCCGTATTTTTAGTCACGTACGGATTTATTATTTCTGAGAAATTGAATCGTGCAGTAATCGCACTATTCGGCGCTGCTATTATGATTATTTTTGGAGTTGTAGATTTACATACCGCTTTCACATCACATATTCAATGGGAAACGATTACCCTTTTAATTGGGATGATGATTCTCGTACATATTACAAGTCAATCAGGCGTATTTGAATTTGTCGCCATTAAAGCGGCAAAAGCAGCTGGCGGAAAACCGATTCGCATTTTATTATTGCTATCCTTATTAACTGCTGTCGGATCAGCATTTTTGGACAACGTAACAACTGTCTTATTAATCGTACCTGTTACACTATCCATTACACGTATTTTAAAAGTAAATCCTGTTCCTTATTTGATTTCAGAAGTGCTATTTTCAAATATAGGCGGAACAGCAACATTAATCGGTGATCCACCGAACATAATGATTGGATCAGCAAACAAACAGTTAGATTTTAATGCCTTTTTACTAAACTTAGCTCCAATCGTAATTATTATTTCTATCGTTACACTTGGCATTATTTACTTCATGTATCGTAACAAACTAAAAACAACAACTGAGCAAATTAAAATATTAATGGCATTGAACGAAAATGATTATATTAAAGATCAAAGCCTCCTTTTAAAATCCATTTCAATTTTAGGACTAACTATTTTAGGCTTTGTACTTCATTCGATTATTCATGTAGACGCTGCCGTTATCGCGATGACAGGCGCTACAATTCTTATGCTAATTGGAGTAAAAGAACACGATATTGAAGATGTATTTGCCCACGTTGAATGGGTAACTATTTTCTTCTTCGCTGGACTATTCATTCTCGTTGGCGGGTTAATTGATATCGGGCTTATTTCTTCACTCGCAAAAGAAGTACTCGACGTAACAAATGGCGATATCGGTTTCGCTGCGGTACTTATTTTATGGGTATCAGGCATCGCATCTGCGACAATTGATAATATCCCCTTTGTCGCAACGATGATTCCGCTTATTCAAGATTTAGCTACAGGACTCGGACTATCTGTAGACTCTCCACAAATCGAAGTACTATGGTGGGCGTTATCACTTGGAGCTTGCTTAGGAGGAAACGGAACATTAATCGGAGCATCCGCAAACGTAGTCGTTGCTGGTATTGCAAAACGTGAAGGACATGGATTCTCGTATATGGACTTCTTAAAAATTGGTTTACCGTTAACTATTATTGCATTATTACTATCACATGCTTATATTTATTTACGTTATTTAATGTAAAAGTTGTAGTGCGTAAAATTATATCGTCAAATACAAAAGGTTTGCAGCACTATGCTGCAAACCTTTTTTTATCACCAAAATATACCGATAATTGCTAATCCACCTAATATCATACCGCCAATTTGTCCGACGATTGCTGGCGATAATTGAACACCTTTTCTTACCTCAACAACCGGTCTTTCGTGCCTTAGTTGCTGCACTTCACTTTGCAGTTGATGTACACTTCCGTGCAATTCTTTAATTAGTTCCTTTAATTCAGCGACCTCTTCATTTACTGGTTTTGCTTTTTCTAAATTCATTTTTCATGACTCCTTATAAGTTCAATCATTACATTGTAAAAATTCGCCAATTATCATTATATCTCCTGCATACTACATATATAATTTTGAATGTACTTTCTAACCTTGCAGCTCTATCCATTCATCCCGCAATATCCCCATAATGATACGATCAAAACACTTCCCATCTCTTTGAACCGCTTCTCTCATACAGCCTTCCATCTGAAAACCCATCTTTTTATATAACTCAATAGCAGCTTTATTATAAGAAATAACATCAAGACCGACGCGGTGTAAATTCAATTCATAAAAAGCATATTTTAAGATAAGATAGATCGCTTCTCTTCCATATCCCTTCCCCCTATCATTCGCATCTCCTATACCAATAGCTAATAAACCTGTTCTGTTATTCCACTCTATGCCATGAATTGCAACAAAACCAATTAAGCGATCATCTTGAACTGTCCTTAACATGAAAGAAACACTATTCGATCTTCGTCCCTTTAATAGCCCATCACTCGCTATTTCCTGTAAAGATTGCGGGAATGCTACATCTGTATCAACATTTCTTAAATACTCACTATCTTCCTGCCACATAGCCATTACTTCAGCATCTGCTTCTCTCATAACTGATAATTTAATCGTTTTATTTTGAAAAAGATTCATTGTCATTTCAAACTCCCCTTTATTAAATAATGGGGATAATTATTCTAGCCTATTTATCCCCTATTTCCATAAACTGCTTTATAAACGGGATACTTACAATAAGTGCTGACATCGGCACATCTCCTCTGCATTAAATTAAATTTATTGTATAATTTTTTATTTATTCTAACAATAAAAAAGACCCTCAAAATTCAGAGGATCTTCCTAACATCGAATCGATATTATTTCGTAAACATTTTCTCCGCTTCATCCATTGCCATTTTGTTACCTAAAGCAGAATAGTCTAGCCATGGTTGGTCATTAATAATGTATATGTGCTTTTCTTTAACAGCTTTTAAGTCTTTCCAAATTGGTGTTTCTTGAAGTTGTTTAAATGCAGCTTTTGCCTTATCGTCTCTATTTACAACAACGAAAATAGCATCTGCATCAAAGTCAGGTAATACTTCTTGTGAAATCACTTCGAAAGGACGGTTTCCATCAATTTTCTCTACACCATTTGCAGGTTGTAATCCTAAGTCTTCGAATAAAATTGGTCCCATCGGTCTTTTCGTACTAAATACACGTAATTCTTTTGCAGTAACGCGAATTGCCATTACTTTTTCGTTATTACCTAACTCTTTATCTATTAAACTTTTTACTCGTTTTGCTTGCTCTTCGTAATCTTGAATATATGTATCCGCTTCTTTCTCACGGTTTACAAGTTTACCAACTTGTTTTAAATGGTCTCTCCACGTACCCTCATCTAAATTGAAAGAATGTGTTTTTGCAATTTTTTCGTATTTCGCTAAATCTTTGCCAGCGTATTTTTCATCCACATAAATTTCAGATGGCTTTAACTGAAGTAACGCTTCCATATTCGGATCTGTTACAACGCCCAGTTTCTTCGTATCTTTCAGTTGTTCTTTTGCATGTGGTAAGAAATCTTTTAAATCTCCACCAATTACAGAACCTACTGGTGTAATTCCTAATGCAAGTAAATTATTCGTTAAGTGAATAGACATAGAGGCGATTTTTGGCTCATTACTTTTTTTCGTTGCCTCTTCATTAGCTTTCGTTTGACCACATGCTGCTAGTACTAAAATACACATGATGCTAAATAAAATAGTAAGTTTCTTTTTCATATGTTCTCCTCTTTGAAGTATTTATTTTGTTTTTGTAAGTAAATAAAGAAAATACGGTGCTCCTAAAGCCGCCACCACTACACCAGCTGGAATAGAATTTGGCTCAAATATAGAACGACCTATCGTATCTGCTAGTACTAAAATAATCATTCCGATAATGCCAGCTAGCGGAAGGAAATGTTGATACGTAGTACCTACTAACTTTCTTGCAATATGCGGAGCAACTAAACCGATAAAACCAATCCCTCCTGCCATCGATACACTCGCGCAAGATAATCCAACCGCTGTAGCTAAAAGGAGTAACCGTTCTTTTTGAACAGAAACACCAAGTCCTGCTGCCACACTATCACCGAGTGACAATGCATTTAACGTTTTAGATTTTAGCCATGCATACGGAGTTAGTATGAAAATCCAAGGTAATAATGCAAGGACATGAATCCAATCCCTTCCCCACACGTTACCAACTAACCATCTGGAAGCGAATGTATATGTCTCATCATTTAACTTGAGCGAGAAAAATAACGAAATCGCACTAAATCCAGCTGAAACAGCAATACCAACGAGAATAAGTCTAATAGGCAGTAAACCTTTTGACCGATCACTCGCAAGTATAATAATTAAAAATGCAGCTAGCACTCCTCCGCCAAATGTAAATAACGGTATTAAAATCGATGCATTCTCATTAATAGAATGAAAGAAAGTAACAAATATAATTAGCCCGAAGGATGCACCTGCATGTAATCCTAAAATACCAGGGTCTGAAAGTGCATTACGTGATAATCCTTGTAAAATCGCACCAGAAATCCCAAGGCCAATACCAGCTAACATGGTGATTATAATTCTTGGCATACGATAATCGTATAGCACTGTTGCGCTCTCAAAATCACCATAACCGAAAAGTGTTTGAATTACTTTAAGTGGCGCTATCCTCAGTGTCCCTGTATTTAAGCTAAGTAAAATGACAGCAATACCAATACAACCGAATATTGTAGTTACAGTAATGGCTCTTTTTTTATCTGTGGTAATAAGATCCTTCACTTATAGCTCCCTCCCAACTTTACGTGCTATATAGAGGAAGAACGGAACTCCAACAAGAGCTACCATAATTCCTATCGCGAGTTCTTTAGGAGGGTTTACTGTTCTTGCCCCTAAGTCAGCTAAAACTAATAACATAGCTCCTAATAATGCTGACATAGGAATAATGAGTCGATAATTAACACCAACTAATTTTCTAGCAATATGCGGAATAACGAGTCCTACAAATCCGATAGAACCAACAGCTGAAACAGATACACCTGCAAGAATGACTACTATAATCATCCCTAGTATTCTCGTTCGGTTCGTTTTTACTCCTAAATTCGTAGCGACGTCATCCCCCATTGATATGAGTGAAATAGATCGCCCTATCCCTATCGCAAAAAGAATCGTTATAAGAATGATAGGAACTAAAAACTTCAAATGTTCCCACTTAACCCCTGCAACACCACCAGCGTACCAAAACGCTAAATCTTGACTTAAGTCATAATAAATCGCGATACCTGAACTCAACGAATGCAATAACGCGGCCATAACTGCCCCTGCAATCGTTAATCTCATCGGTGTTAATCCGCCTGATGTGGCCGATCCGATAATAAAAATGAGCACTGTACTTAAAACCGCTCCAATAAAAGAGACAATCATTAAATAGGAATATGGCATATGTGGAAAAAAGGCAAAACTAAGTGCTACTACAAACATCGCACCTGCATTTATGCCAAGCACACCTGCATCAGCTAAAGGATTTCGTGTTACTCCTTGCATAACAGCCCCAGCGACCGCAAAAGCCGCTCCTACAACTGCTGCGCCAATTACCCTTGGGAGCCTTAATTCGTAAATGATTTGATGCTGCGTTAATTTCGGATTGTAATCAAAAACCGCTGTCCACACCGTTTGCAAATGAATATCCTTTGCACCAAATGCGACGGCCAAAAATATAGATCCAATTAAACATATAATTGTTAAGCTCATAAAACATATGAACTTAATATGTATCCAGCGGTTATTGCCAGCACGTATAGTAGACTTATGTAACATGTTTCATTTCATCCTTTATATTCAGTTGTTTTTTATAATTATTTTTTATTTATAATTAATATTGATAATAATTATCATTTTCATTTAGATATTATATCCCCACTTTTTTTAAATAGCAAACTATTTTTTACTTTGTTATATATTAAAATACTTATTACAATTCCCCTCTAAAACTTACAAATACATGCAAAATAGACTACTGGTTTATTTTTTAAATTGTAGTATACTTAGTCATTATTTTGAGTTTTCTAACAAGAAATAAAGGAGACACAATGTTCTATATAAAACAACTATTACATTTCACTTACGAGCAAGCATTATCTTGTTTATTCCCAGTCGTTATTTTCTTAACACTAGCCCTTTCAAAAATCATTTCGATTCCAGGGTTATACCGCTATGATTTTATACTCATCGTATGTCTTCTTATGCAGTGGATTATGTACAAAACTGGACTTGAAACAAAAGACGAACTAAAAGTAATTACTGTCTTCCACTTCATCGGCCTTCTACTAGAAATATATAAAGTACATTTCGGTTCATGGAGTTATCCTGAAGAGGCATATTCAAAAGTTTTTGGAGTTCCGCTTTACAGTGGCTTTATGTATGCCAGTGTTGCCAGTTACATATGCCAAGCGTGGAGAAGTTTGCATTTGCAAATGCACCATTGGCCGAGGGCTATTTTTGCCATACCGCTAGGCGCTATGATTTACTTTAATTTTTTCACACATCATTTTCTATATGACTTTAGATGGGTATTAACTGTCCTTTTATTCATCGTTTTCTTTCGGACATTTGTAGAATTTTCATTACGAGGCGTTACATATAAAATGCCGCTCGTTCTCTCCTTTTTTCTTATCGGATTCTTTATTTGGATTGCAGAAAACATCGCAACATTTTTCGGAGCATGGCAATATCCAAATCAACGGGAAGCGTGGAATCTCGTTCACTTAAGCAAAATTAGCTCATGGTTTTTACTCGTTGTTATTAGCATTATGATTGTTACACAACTCAAATATTTGAAGGAGTCGAAAAGATATTGATGATAATGTCCTCTTTTTTATACATTCTAAAATTATAAACTCTATAAAAAATTCTATTTTAATATATAATCTTATGCTTTAAGAAGAAGGATATTATAAAAGTACAGAAAGTGTTGATGGTAATAAAAAAAGATATATGTTCCTTGTTCAAGCTCGAAAATACAGAATGACATGATGCTACATACTTTTTCTAAAAAAACCGCTTCTCTTTTATAGAGAAGCGGTTTTTTAACTGAATACAACTATGAATTAACTTTAATTGTTCTGTTTATATATCTTTTCACTTTTATCCTCCTTGTGATGTATAATGCTTTCTCCTTCAACATCAATGTTAGGCAACATTTTATCCAGCCATTTTGGCAAGTACCATGCTGACTTACCCATTAGAGTCATGACCGCGGGCACGATTGTCATTCTCACAATAAATGCATCAAAGAAAACACCGAATGTAAGTGCCATGCCTATGGATTTAATGATGGTATCAGGTGCCAACATGAATCCAATAAATACAGACATCATAATTAATCCTGCTGCGACTACAACTCTCCCGCTTTCACGCATTCCCTCTAAAATAGCTCTCCTCGGGTCGCCTGTATGCGTATATACTTCCCGCATCTTGCTCACTAGGAACACCTCATAGTCCATGGCGAGTCCGAACAGAATGCCAATCAGAATGACAGGCAAGAAGGCTAAGATTGGACCGGCTGCCGGGAAACCAAATATATTTTGGAAATGCCCATCCTGCACGAAAAATACCACAGCTCCTAACGTAGCACCAAGAGAAAGTAAAAACCCTAATACTGCTTTTAATGGAATAAGCAGAGATCTAAACACTAGAACTAAGAGTACATATGCAAGTCCCACAATAAGGGCAGCAAAAACTGGCAAGGCATCACTTAGCTTTTGCACAATATCAATATTCATCGCTGCTGTCCCCGTTACCATTAGTTCAATTCCATTTTCTTTCTCGGTCTGGTTCGATCTGTCCCGGATCGCTTTTACCAAATCCTTTGTCTTTGTATCGTCAGGCCCTGTTTTTGGTACGACGGAAATCATATAAATCTTTCCAGAAGGCCCAGGAATGGCTGGTGTCACACTTTTCACGTCAGATAGGTTACCCAATTCTTTTGCAATAGTGTTCATAGCATTTTGCATTTCAGCTGTTGCTTCCTCCGATTTTGCCACTACCACTAAAGAGGCATGAACCCCTTCTCCATATGCTTCCGTCAATAAATCATATGCTCTTCTTTCTGTTGTTTCTGTAGACTTTGTTGTTCCATCAGAAGGAAGGCCAAGGTTCATATGGAAAAATGGAATCGTAATCACTACAAGTAGTCCGATTGCAAAAACTGTAACAATCAGAGGACGTCTTATGACAAACTCTCCCCATTTATTTGAACCAGCATGTTTCTTACCTGCCCCAGTCATCTTTTGCAAGAATCGATTTTGTTTAGATGGTGCAATCTTATGGCCGACAAGACCTAAGATTGCTGGTAATATGATGACAGAAAGCAACACAGCTATAAGCACAGTAAAGGCTGCGGATACGCCCATCGCTATCAAGAATGGGATCTTTGTAACAGACAGTCCCAAAAGACCTATAATAACTGTTAACCCTGCAAAAATCACAGCACTTCCTGCTGTTCCCGTTGCGATGGCAACAGATTCCGAAACAGAATCTCCTTTTGCAAGTTGCTGTCTAAAACGATTGATAATGAAGAGCGCATAGTCAATGCCTACTGCGAGTCCCAGCATAGCAGCCAAGGATAAAGAAACTGATTGGATTTCCACATAATTGGTCCCAATCATGATTCCTAGCATCCCAATCGCTAATCCAATTATCGCAGTGAGAATTGGCAATCCAGCTACCAGAAAAGACACAAAGGTAAATGCCAAGACTACAAAGGCAACAAGTACTCCGACAATTTCAGTCATCCCTGAAGTATCTGAGTCAGAAAACTTAATATCGCCTCCTGATAACTCCGTTTGAATGCCAGCATCCCTTGTTGTTTCAATGCT
Source organism: Bacillus albus (assembly GCF_001884185.1). Classification (GTDB taxonomy): domain Bacteria; phylum Bacillota; class Bacilli; order Bacillales; family Bacillaceae_G; genus Bacillus_A; species Bacillus_A albus. The sequence goes on along the minus strand of NZ_MAOE01000110.1, from coordinate 21,229 downwards.
ATTTAAAAGCTTATCCTTAGAAATTCCTGTGACCTTTTCCGCTTTCATTTTGTACGTAACAACTGCATATCCAATTTTCTTATCTTTACTAAGATTCTGCAGTTGCATCGGTGCTACCACAGAATCAACCGCTGAATCTTTTTTTATCTCATCAAGAACTTCTGCAATTTTCTGTTGTACTCCCGCTGACTCCAAAGTTTCGTTTTTTTGTGCTTTAAACACTACTTTTACTTGGACACCTGCTGGCTGCATCTCTTTAAACTCTTTTTCAATTACTTTTCCTGCTTTATCTGCCGGTGTGTTTGGAATGCTCAGCTCATCCCTGAAAGCGGAACCCATGTTGATTGCAAAAAGCACTAATGCAATAAGAATTGCAAGTGTACCGAATACAATCTTTATCCTATGTTTTACTGCCCAACACCCTAAATTATACAAATATTTCGCCAATTAAAACTCACCCTATTCTTGTCAAAAATTTTTCTTGTTATTACGTTGCAATCTAGAAACACACTTACATTTATTTTCATAATTAATATATAAGGATTATAAAATTTTAATTATAAATTATATCCGAATATATCTCCCTATTTATAGCTTGCAGAATGGCGCCAAATTGCCAATAGGAAACAAAGAAGATGGTACACATTGACAGCAATAATGTCCTTTTATACAATTGTTATCACTATGCTAACAATTGTACTTACATGTGTAAGTATAACAGTGGATTTTCATCTTTCAAGCACTATGTGATGATTTTCACTTAAAACGAACAGAATGAAGGGATGTGTTAGCTTTGAGAAAGTCAAGGGAAGACAGTATACACTCTCAGACATACATTATGGAGGCATTAAGCGCCCTGTTGCACGAACATAAACTGCAAGATATAACTGTAACAGCTATTTGTAAAAAGGCTGGAGTTGCCAGAGTCACATTCTACAAATACTATCGCAACGTTTACGACGTCGTGCAAGTATCTGTGGATGAAATTGTTCAACAATTCTTGAATGAGGTTGATAGTTTGGATCCGTATGAAAGTATGCAACTAATTATTGAATATATCATAGAGGGATTTGTGTCTGCACAGAAACCATCAGGAAAATTGCTGGATTCAAATATATCTAGTATGATGCTTGATTATTTGAATTACACAATGGAAAAGGTCTTTCAAGCAGATATTACGCGCAATCATGAAATAAGTAGAATGCAGATCCTATTTTTAGCAGGCGGTATCTATAATATTGTTAACGATTGGCTTAAAAGAGGGGCAAAGGAATCTCCCCAAGCACTTGCTGCAAAAATATACGAGATTCTTCCATACGGGACAGCAAATACCAGGAATTTTACAAGCTCCTGATACAACTATTCCATCTTTTATTACATCTCAAAAAATGTGCATTACATACAAAGCTACGAGTAGTTCATCTAACCATAATCGACCGTTAATGGAACTCTAGTTATTTCTACTCAAGAAAACTCATGACCAAAAACAAAAGGCCCTAACATATTAGCCATGTATAATATGTTAGGGCCTTTCTATTTTTAGTATTTTTAATTTAGCTCTTAATAATTTTAAAACTGTAGGACCTTTTTACATATTTACTTTCCTGCTTTAATAATACGTTCCATTGCTTTCATCTGACCAATATGATCTGCTTCATGATAAAGCATCATACCGTAAAGCTCACCAACTGTTTCTAGTCCTAGGAATGGCTCTGGCAGTTTATTTTCAAATGCTTCTGCTGGAATTTCGTTAATACGCTTCGCTTGTTCTTTTAATTGAGTCGTTAACACTTCTAATGATGGTCCTTCTGTTTTCCATTTAGATGGTCTTGATCCATATCCAAACATACCTGGATATTCAGTTGGTAATTGTTTGAATTCTTTTCCAAACATGAAAACTTCTGCTGCCGTTAACACATGACCGATATGCCAACGAATTGTATTGTTAAAACCCTCTGGCTGCGTATCCACAGTTTTATCATCTAGCGTCTCCATAAATGTAAGTAATGCCCCGCGCGTTATTTCAAATTGTTTTAAACCAACTATTCTATTCATTTTATCGTTCCCTTTCTTCATGTACAATTTATTATGAACTAAGAATGTTCAACTTATTAAAGTTTCACCTTGTTTAATCTATCAGAAACAATGAAGAAATACATCTAATATGCTTAGTAAAAATAATAAAAAGGTTCACCTCTCGTACATATAGAATTACTTACTACACAAATAGTTTAGTAAATAAAAGAGGAGTGTTAATCACATGTTACATGTTTTAAAACAGCAATATAATCTTATTAGCTCTACAAGAGAAACTCTATTTTCATTTTTGGAAGAAATCCCGCTAGAAAAATTACATAGCACTGTTCCGAACTTCGGGAGCGGTAGCATTATAAAGACGCATATTCATGTAGCTGATTGCTATCGATACTGGCTTGGATCATTTGCATTTAAGCAAAAGCGAGCAGATTTTTCATTTGCTAGTGATTATGAAATTGGGCATGCAAATGTCGCGAAAGTCCGTGCTAGATTTAAGTTAGTAGATGAGACTGTACAACGTTTTTTAGATGAATACAATGACCGTTGGCTCGAAAATATAGCAAATGAAGTGAAATGGCAAAAAGAGCCTTGGAGTACAACTCCGCTATGGCTTTTAACTCATACAGAGACACATGAATTTCATCATAAAGGACAAATTGTATCGATGGCTCGTCACCTTGGGTACACGCCGCCTGATACAGATCTTATTAGTTGATTACCTAAAAACTTAGAATGAATACAGATCGAGCATGCTTTGAAAACCACTCAAAACATGCTCTTTAAATATGCTATCTTAATTTTTTATAATATGATCAATACCAAATAGTCTCAGCATAATTATATGCATCACTATTCGGAATGGCATGTTTCCCCTGCGCCTGTGCCTTTCTTGGATCTAAATCATATACCATTGGTGTATAGCATGATGTTTGCCCTTTATTTACAACACCATTTCCTCCAGCACTTCCGCAAGTATATGCCTTTCCATCTGTTTTTCTAACAATTCTTGCATCAGCTTCGTTATTATAAACCGCTGCACGCGTTACAGTAACTTTTGCCCACGCTGTTTTACACGTCGTGCTAAATTTTAATTCCACATAAGAATTTGAATCAATCCACTTCTTTTCTTTCGTTACTGCTGATTGGTCACAGCTATTGTAATACGGACTTTTTCCATCATACGAATGATCTTCTGCATATGCTTTATCATTACCAGTCGTACTAAACACACTAGTTAAAACGAGCAATGATAGACAAAAACATGCGCTTAGCTTTTTTAAAAGTTTCAAAGTATTCCACTCCTTTTTAATAGCGTCCTGTTTTTCCATAACCGTTATTAAACGTAACCGCCTCAGCATCTGCTGTGTATCCGAAATCAGCAGTTAAATCAAATACCATTCCTGTATACGTGCTCGTTTGACCTGTTTTTATTGTACCGTTTCCCTGATTAGAAGTGACTGATTTTTGAAATACACCATTTTTGTATTTATTCACAACAGCGTACGCATACACTCCTCCTGAAACAGCTGGTGCTGGTTGATCTAAAACAAACTTAGCCCAAGCTGCATGACATTTATTACTGTAACGTAAATACACTGTCCCTACTTTTTTACTACCTTCGTATACCGCTGTAGACTTTGCATTAAATCCATCTGCATCACATGTTGTACTGCCTCCGTATACTTTCGTTGTTGCTGGATTTTTCCCGTCATAATAACTACTCAGATCGGTAGCTGCAAATGTACTTCCTTGAAAACTAAATAATACCCCTACACTCGCTACACTTAACACACATACTTTCATTAACTTTTTAAACATTGTAAATCTCCTCCCTCAAAATAAGTACGTATAATAAAGACAATTCCCCCCTATGTACGCCCCTCCTTTCACGCTTCCTAGAGGCATCTTACAGAAACGAATAAACGTTGTAAATTTCCTTATGATTATTGGAATATACGAAGAAATTTACTTATCCTTGTAAGAAAAAAAGTTGAGAAATACACATTTTATAGCATTCTATATTTAAAACATAAAAGAACCGATACTTGTTATATTCAAGCATCGGTTCTTTATACAAAATTGCCATTTTTTCTTTTATATAAAATAAATATTTCTCCACTTAGTCCGTTGTAAAAAACTCCCTCGTTACATCAATAAATTGCTGCAGTGGCACTGTCATCCATTTGTCTTTATGCCAAGCAATTTGCGTATAAATCGGAGAGATTGCATTTTCTAAATGTAACTCTTTTATCGTCCCCTCTCGTATATCTTTTTCTACTACTATTGCTGGCAAAACTGCTATACCTAAATCCGCAATGACACATTGTTTAATTGCCTCGACACTAACAAACTCAATCTTATTTGCTGGATATACGTCTTCCCCGCGAAATAACTCTTCAAATAAAGTCCGATATGAGCACCCTATTTCTGTTAATAAAAGTGTTTCCTTCTCTAAATCTTTTATAGAAACGGAAGTTTGCTGGAGTATATGATGCCCTGAAGCAGCTACTACTTTTAATTCTTCTTTCATAAGCGGCTCCACATGTAAAGTATCTTCTGTTTTACATTCGTCCAAAATAAATACAAGATCGACTTTTCCCTCCATCAATTGTTCCTTCGCATCTTTATTGGAATGCGCTGGTTTAAATATAAGCTTGATTTGAGGAAATTGTGCTTTAAACCTCTTTAATATAGAAGGAAGTCTATATGTACATTGACTCTCTTGCGCACCGATTATTAACGTCCCTGCTAATTCCTCATCATCTTTCACAGCCATTTTCGCTTCGTTACTGAGTGCAATCATCTTGTCGGCATATAGTTGAAACTTCCTACCTGCTTCAGTTAAGAAAAGGCGTTTTCCTAATCTTTCAAATAACGGCGTACCTAGCTCAGCTTCTAACGTTTTAATTTGCGCTGTTACGCTTGATTGGGCAAAGTTTAATTTCTTCGCAGTTTGTGTAAAGTTCAAAGTGTCCGCGGCTATTTTAAATGTAATTAATTGTTTTATCTCCATTTATCATCCCTCTTTTCAATCGTAATTTCCGATTGATTTCATCGAAATAATCCTCTTTGTCTATTGATATTTGTATTGTATGATAAAGAGCATCGGCAAACAATAAAAATGGAGGTATTCCATATGAAAGCACTTTGTTTCGAACAGTTCGGAAATCCGGATGTACTACAATATAAAAAACTAAATGATCCAATCATAAATCCAAATGAAATTCTTGTCCGCACGAAAGCAATCGGTTTAAATTTCGCCGATATTTATAGACGCCGCGGTGATTATCATCTCGCTGGTACCCCGCCTTTTATATTAGGTTATGAAGGGGCTGGCATTGTTGAAAAAGTAGGAGCTGACGTTACGAATATTAATCCTGGAGATCGTATTGCATTTGCTGATGTCCCATTTGCAAATGCAGAGCTAGTTACTGTTCCGTCTGAGAAAGCAATTAAGCTTTTAGATTCTATCTCTTTTGAAACAGCCGCTTCTGTCTTATTGCAAGGTCTAACCGCACATTATTTAACGAAAGATAGCTATGAAATAAAACAAGGTGATATAGCTTTAGTACACGCTGCAGCTGGTGGTGTTGGGCAACTTCTTATTCAAATAATTAAACTACTAGGCGGAAAAGTAATCGGCCTAACGTCATCAAAAGAAAAAGCAAAGATAGCTACATTAGCTGGTGCTGATCACGTTTTTTTATATACGGAAGCATGGCATACAAAAGTAGTTGAAATAACAAATGGTGATGGAGTAAATGTTGTATATGAATCAGTAGGTTCTACATTAGAGGAGAGTTTTAATGCTACTAAAACTGGCGGTACTGTCGTATTTTACGGAATGGCCGGCGGTAATCCTGCGCCAGTTGATCCACGTATGCTTATGGATACTTCGAAAACTTTAACTGGCGGAGACCTTTGGAACGTGCTTACATCTTATGAAGAGAGAATAGAACGCTCCTCTCAATTATTCGAATGGATTGCGACCGAAAAATTAAAGATCGCAAGTTCTACTACATTCTCTTTACAAGATGGTGCCCGTGCTCATGAATTATTAGAGAGCCGAAAAAGCACAGGGAAGATTTTATTGATCCCATAATCGTTCCAATAAAAAAAGGAAGCTAGAATGTATTTCTTTGCTTCCTTTTTTAACGTTATTTATGTTCAATTGTAAAGTGATAATAAAGTTATTTAATTCTGATCTAAAAATATAAGAGCCTGGCTACAAATCATATTGTAGTACAGCTCTTTAAAGTTGTTTAAATCTTGTTCAACTAAAGCACCCGTTAGTTCAATAAGAAAAAATTATCTATTATTATTAAAGTGGCCCACCTTCAAAACCAATAGGCCATCCATCGTTTTTAAATTTTACTTTATACTGAAACTCAAAGTGACCATCATAAATAAAAGCTAAACTAAACCCAGAAAATATATAATCGTCAAAATTAACCATCTTTCCAAAAAATATTGTGGATAGATAGTAGTTCTTCATTTCTTGATTAGGGAAGAATTTCTGTAAATATTTTAATGCACAGCTTATATGTAGATGGAGTTCATCGAATGTTTTTTCTGCCATTTCGATAATCTCCATATCGGGATTTTCATTATTCCCCTGAATAATAATCTCCACATCTTCCCATTCTCCGATATTAATACTATAAAACCACCGTTTTTGAATGAGATACTTCTCATTTTCGTATACAGGGGGATTAACTAGGTTTAATTTTTTTACCTCATCTTTAGTTAACGGTTTATCAAGAATAAGCTTTTTATGCAAAATTTCTTTGATATTAGAGACAATATATTTAGATTTGTTTAATTCTAAAGAGTCCATTTTCCACCTCATAAATTATAAAATAAAGTAAATTCCCCCTTAAGTATATCATCATCCTTATTCAACTATCCTGCACTGTTAATTCAATAAGAATTAAACAACTTTATTATCTCTTAACATCAATCTCGCTTCTTTTCAATAACCCTGTTATTTATATTTTTTCTCTACGCTTCTCTTTCTAGGCCCCTCATTTTTAAGTTTATATAATAAATGAATCTAAATATTAAAGGAAAGAACAAACCTCCTGATATCAACGATCCAATAAATACAGTATCAATAAAAGAAAGAATCCCAAATAACAAATGAACGAATTTAATCAACATAATCACTTCTCCATATAATTGTTAATATTCTTTTCTTCTTAGAATTGAACATAAATCACATACCATGTACCACCCATATTCACACATTCCTTACTTTGTTTTATCCCGCTTTAATGGGCAGTAAGACCCCCACCTCAAAATGCAGCGAAAGCAAAGAAGTTAGGTGGGGGTCGGGCTGCCCATAAAAGTCCGATTGGTGAGGGCTGATAATCAGTGGGGGATGAAGAAAACCCCACTGATTAAAGTTTCACTTTATTTCTCATATACTTACTTTAGATTCCGAGATGAAATGTAAGGCTAATGTCCCTCCAATACACTGCAAACTAATTTGTTGTTCCTACTCTCTAATTATACCATTACAATAATTTTCATAGTTCATTTTTAACAGAATATTCCAATTCGAATTAATAAATGATATATATATATAAATAAGGAAAGGAAGTTAGATTTCTCTACCTTCCTTTCCTTATTTTTATATTTCCACACTTTCTTTTCCTTTTGCAACATAGCTCATATCTCCAACCGACTCGACTGTGTATGTTCCATTTTGATATATAATCTTCGTCACACTAGCATTTTCTACTCCAAGTTTTGTTTGGCTACTGTCTAACATTTCGATTAATGTAGTAATTAAAAGCCCATGAACGACAACTAAAACGTTGCCGCCTCCATTTGCAGCAGATTCTTCACTAATTTTATCAATCTCTGCTTTTATACGAGTAGAAAATAATTCCCAATCTTCCGCCTGTTTTGTAGGGTCCGCTGCTCTAATAAGATTAATCACTTCTTGAATAGAAAACTTCATAAGTTCTTCTGGTGATGCAACGCCCGCAGCTTTTCCAACCACATCCCACATATTTTCAAGTTTTTCACCTTCAAAAATACCAAAATTTAATTCTCGTAAATTTTTTCTTTTCTCAAGTTTTAACTTTGTTTGCTCACTATATTTTAATACTAAATTAGCAGTTTCAATCGCTCGGCCACTATCACTACTATACGCATTCGCAAAATGAACATCTTTTAATCCCGTTCCTAAATTAGAGGCAACTTCCACACCTATTTCTACTAACGGAGAGTCTGCCCACCCTTGCGCACGATGATTCGTATTTAATATTGTTTTACCGTGTCTCGTAACATATAACGTAACTACATTCTCATTGCTATCTGTTTCTCGCTTCTTCATTCAATTCTCTCCCTTTACATTTCTATATCAATTTTACCACCTTAATTATTCATTGAGCAAAATATACGTAAGTACATTTGTTTAATAAAAAAGCTATCTTTCTGTATATCCCTACAAAAAGATAGCATCTTTTATGATTACATTTTTTTAACCGATACTCCTACTCAGCAAATGCACTCGAATATTGTACAATTCCTTCTACACCTTGCAGAGCGTTCTCACTTAGCTCAATCACCATAAACACTTCATCTGGCACTTCAAATGGTGCTTTTATATTCCACTCACTTGCTTTCTTAAAGCCAAATTTCGGATAGTATTCTGGATGTCCTAATACTACAACTGATCCGTATCCGAGTTCTTTCGCTTTTTCTAAAGCAGCTACAATAAGTTTTCCACCAATTCCTTTTTTCTGATGGTCCCTAACAACTGAAACCGGTGCAAGTGCTAACGATTCTACAGAAGTTGCACCTTGTTCTATCGTAATTTTAGATAACATAATGTGACCGACTATTTCTTCGTCTACTGCAACGATTGATAATTCTGGAATAAATGCATCACATTTTCTAATACGACTCACAAGTTCATGTTCTGTTTTATCGCTAAATTCTTCATGTAAAAATGCTTGCTGTACAACTTCTTCTGTTTTTCTATAATCATTTTGTTGCTCTTGTCTAATCGCTACCATTTTAACTTATCCTCTATTCTTTCTTATTTCTTTTTGGATTTTACGAAGCGCTTTTTTCAATCCGCGCTCAATATCATGCTGCATTTTTCTTTCTTTATAATCGACAAATAGTGTATTTAAATCGTATCCCTCTGGGTATAATTCCTTCGCTGCTACCTCTAACGTAATACGTTTTATATTTACTTCAACAAATTCACCGTTATAATATACAACGACGTTATAGAAATTATCTATTTCCTTATAGATAATACCAAAATCATCATAATCCAATAAGTTTACACGATCGCCAATTTTGTACTCATAATAATTTTCTCTTTTTTCTTGCACAAATTTTGGTTTTCTAATTTTACTTTCATTCACTTTTTCTAGAGCGTACTCTTTATTTTCCATATACGCTTTCGCTCTTTGCAGTACCCGCTCTCTTACGTTCATTTTATTGGCAATCCAAAGTGCATTACTTTCACCTGATTTACCGATTACTAATTTATAAAGTGGTTCTAGTGTCTCACTATTAAATTGCATCGCTGCGTTCATAAAATCATCATGCATTTCTGAGAATCGTTTAATTTCACCGTAATGCGTACTCGCCACTGTAATACATCCCGCAAGATAAAACTCCTCTAAAATAGAAATTGCAAGTGCTGCCCCTTCATTCGGTTCAGTCCCGCTTCCTATTTCATCAAATAGTAGCAACGTATTATTATTTGACATCCTCATAATCTCAGATAAATTTTTCATATGAGATGAAAATGTACTGAGTGCATTTTCGATACTTTGATTATCACCAATATCTACAAATACATTTTCGAAAATAGCAATTTCTGTTTCTTTATCTCCAGCAATGTGCAAGCCTGACATTGTCGCTAATGTTAACAATCCAATTGTTTTTAACACGATTGTTTTCCCGCCTGCATTTGGTCCTGTAATAATTAAACTACGGTAATTTTGACCGATTTCAAAGTTTAACGGTACTACTTTCCCACTTAAAAGCGGATGCTTACAATTTACTAAACGAATGTAGCCATGATCATTTAACTTCGGCTCTATTCCATCGATTGATTTACTAAACTTCGCTTTCGCAAATACCATATCATATTGGCTAATCAATTCCATGTTAATTTTTATATGATAAATATTTTCTACTACCATGCCTGATAAAGTCGCTAAAATTTGATACTCTTCCATCGCTTCTTCTGCTTTCAAACTTGCGAGTTCCGCATTTAACTTTGTAACCGTATGTGGTTCTATAAATACAGTAGAACCTTTAGCGGACGCTTCAACTATACTTCCCGCAACTTGATTTTTATAAGAAGATTTAATTGGAATCGTATACCTATCATCCTTCTTACTAATAAAGAATTCTTGAATATACTTCTTATTTGCACTACTATTTAAAAACTTCGTTAAACGCTCTTTTATTTTTCCATCTACAGAATCGATGTTATTTCGAATTCGTTTTAACTCTTTACTAGCGGCAGAATCAATGCTATTGCCTTTTATTGAAAAATTAATTTCCTCTTCAATACTTTTAAATTCAGTCATTGAATTTGCATAAGAAGCTAATACTGGCGCAAAAAATTCTTTATCTAACATAAACTTTTTAATCTTCCTACAGCCACGTAAAAAATCTGAAACACTTACTAACTCTTCAGGATCTAAAATCATCCCTTTTTCTAATTTTTGAATCGTACTTGCGATATTTGAAATACCGAAAAAAGGAACATGCCCTTCTGCATCTAATATAGCTCGTGCTTCCGTCGTTTCATTTAATCGATTCCTTACTACTTTTATACTTGTACTCGGCTCTAATTTATTTATTAATTCTTTTCCTAATCCACTTACACAATAAGATTTCACTATATCCTTTAATTCGTTATATTGTAACTTTTCAAAAGTCATCGTATTCATTTTGTTTCTCCTCACTATGATTGATTTCTATCATAAATGAAGATACCTACTCATTAGATTCCAATGAGCCCTACATTATTCAATTACTATTTTTATACATTAAAAATATATACAAAAAAGCTGCGGGGATACCGCAGCTTTTACATTTACAAGGCATGAGTAATAACATATGAGGAAATAAGCCATAAAAACGGATGGCAATCCCCTTATTACACGCTTTATAAAGTATTGTAGGTATCTTCATAGGTATCGAAATAAATCCATGACAAAATTAGGGGTATGGTATACATAAAAATCCCCTGTTCTTATCCGATTTATTTCATTAAATTTTTCCTATTTAGTACCTACCGCACTCACAAAAAGCACCTCTCATTAATTTATATTATAGTCATTGAAATCTAATTTACTGAAATCATCATACTATATGTTTCGTGAGAAGTAAAGGTGTCAGACTATTCCCTTGCAGATTATAAAGCTTTCATATAATCCACCTTTTTCTCAAGTGTCTTTTTTGCCTCTTCAGCCGTTACTATATAATCTACCGCAATATGTAGTAATACATCTTTATTATCATTTGGCAACTGAATCGTTATATCATCCACACTACTCTTACTATTTTCAATTGTTTTATTGAATTCTTTTATACTTCTTGCAACCTCCGCTAATGTTTCCATATGTACAGGATTGTTTACATCTAAAATAGTATTACTTCTAAAAACTGCCGTAACATAATGCTTCAGATGTTTCTTCGCTATTCTTTTCTCTGCATCCTTATCGAAAACAATATGCCCCGTCTGCATTTGCTCGAAAGTAAACAGAGTATTATTTCCTTTTTCTTCATAATATGTATTGAATCTTTCTCGTAAATCATTCGCTCCTTTTTTTATTTTATAGTTATCATTATTTACCTTTGGAGAACTTCGTCCATCAAAGGATATTTGAAATTGCAAATGCGGTTCATCTACTTGCTGCACATAAGCTGTTCGTGTGTCTGGGCCTAAAAAATCCTTACCTAGGTCGGGTATTTCAATTCGATCTAGTTTTACAGAAATACCATACTCCGATTTTGTATAACTTTGTGCTCTTCGTTCAATTTCTTCATCCGATATATCACATGATGTTAATAGTAGTAAACTAAACATGATGCTATATTTCATTATTGTTCTTTTCATATTGCCTCTCCTTTTGCTACTACTGCCTATACAGAAATGTCCTTATCGATTTTAAATTACGATTTATATAAAGAACTTCTTCTCATAAACGAAAGTGTAAAAACACCCATCCGATGTAACTTTACAATTATAGTGTAATTTTACACTATAATTGTAAAGCAAATATAATATTTACGAAAATCACGTCAAAAACATACTAATATTTAGTTCTATAGCAATTACAATACTGTTTTTTTATTGTATCGAACTTTAAAGTAATAACTTTAATTTCATTGCAAAAAATTAAATAAGCGCCTCCGCTACTGCGAATGTCATTTACTTTCCCTAATACATTTAATAATTATGACAAGCAATCATAGGAGGTTACTATATGAACGAACAATATATTATTTTACATGGACCTGCTCTTGAACCAGGTTTAATTGGCCCCACACTACCACCAATTCCACCATTTGCATTCCCTACCGGACCTACTGGAATAACTGGTCCTACCGGTGCGACAGGTTTTACTGGAATTGGAATAACTGGTCCTACTGGGGTTACAGGGCCTACCGGAATTGGAATAACTGGTCCTACTGGGGGTACAGGGCCTACTGGAATTGGAATAACTGGTCCCACTGGAGTTACAGGACCTACTGGAATTGGAATAACTGGTCCCACTGGAGTTACAGGACCTACCGGAATTGGAATAACTGGTCCTACTGGGGGTACAGGACCTACCGGCGCAACTGGTTTAGGAATTCTTCCCGTATTTGGAACAATCACTTCTGAAGTAGGAATCGGTTTTTCAGCAATAGTTAATACAAATGTTAATTTTACAATTCCAGGACCTGCTAGTGGAACTACTCTAAATCCATTAAATAATTCTGTTACAATTGATACCACTGGCGTGTACTCTGTATCCTTTTCAATTGTATTTGTAATACAAGCTATATCGTCTAGTATATTAAATCTTACAATAAACGATTCTATTCAATTCGCAATTGAAACACGAGTTAGTGGTGGTCCTGGGGTAAGAGCTACATCCGCCAGAACTGATTTATTACCTTTAACCCAAGGAGACGTTCTTCGAGTACGCATAAGAGAAGCCACGGGTGATATTATTTATTCCAACGCATCTCTCGTTGTTTTAAAAGTCGACTAATTCATTTAGGAAAATAAAAATTTAGGAATGATAACAATATAAAAAAGAAGAGGAAGACTTATATTTCAGTCTTCCTCTTCTTTTTTATCACCAATTCACTGCTGAACATATATGGAAACTGATCCTCCACTTACATGGAACTGCCCCCATCCATCCTTATTAATTGTTACAGTATTTGTTTGATTACCCGTCATATCGTGCCATACTTCCCCTGCATTATTCTTTCCAACATCCATCCACTTTGATCCTCCCGGTCCATCAGAGATTAATGTCGCTAAACCAGAATTAGCATGTACACTATCACCTTCTCTTGTCCATCCAATTACATCTGGATGGTCTAAATAATCACGCTGCGTACCATATGCAAAGTTTTTTCGTGCCGTCAAAATCGGATCAATTTTATCTTTTAATGCTGGAATTTCATAACTACTATTTCCGTTTGTCCCATAGTAATCACCATAGAAAACTGAAGGATAGCCCTCTGCACGAGTTAAAATAAATGCATATGCCAACGGTTTAAACCACGGACTTACTACAGATTCCAATGATTGTCCAGGCTGAGAATCATGATTCTCAACGAGAGTAACTGCAAGTGCGGGATGATTTTGCATTACTGTTCCATTTAAAATATTTCTCATATCATAATTCCCATTTCCTTTTGAAGCATAATGAAAATTGTAATGCAGTGGTGCATCAAATACAGATTGATTATAATTGACTTTCGCTAAATAATTATTTAAAGTCCCGATATCATTTTGCCAATATTCAGCCACCGTAAACATTTCTTTTCCTGTTTGCTGCCTGACATGACTTACCCAATCACGTAAATATTCATGATCAATATGCTTAACAGCATCTAAACGAAAGCCATCTAAATTTAATTCATTCGCATACCACGTTCCCCAATTTTTCATCTCATTCGCAACATCTGGATGATCAAAATCAAGATCTGCATACATCAAATAATCATAATTTCCATTCTCGCTAGACACTTCCCAGTCCCACGCTTTACCTATCCCCCTAAATTTATAAATTCGATTTAATTTCCTTCCTTCATCCCAATCCGTCCCGTCAAAATGATACCATTTCCATTTGAAATTAGAATAAGCATCTCCACGCCCTGGAAAGTTAAACCCTGTCCATGCATTAATTTCATAATCACCTGATACTTCAATATTTCGATTGTTACGGTCTACCTCAACAGCTGTTACAGTTTCAGTATAATCTGCTCCACCTTTATGATTCATAACTACATCACCATATACATCGATGTTTTGCTTATGTAAAGCTTCAATTGCAGATTTCAACTGTGCTTTTGTCCCATATTTCGTCCGCACCGTTCCTTTTTGATTGAATTCTCCTAAATCATATAAATCATACGCTCCATATCCTACGTCATTTTGCGTAGTTCCTTTATATGCAGGCGGTATCCAGACAGATGTAATTCCTTTCTGAGCTAAATTTCCAGCATCCGAATGCAAACGATTCCAATGATTTCCATCATTCGGAGCATACCACTCAAAATACTGCATTAACGTTCCATTGTTAACCGTATCTGCATACACTTTACTCCCTCCATATATACTAGGTAAAAACAAAACAACCGACAAACCGACTACTATTATTCTTTTCAACATATTTACACCATCCCCTTTCAAGAAAACGCTTGCATAGTTTATCGAAATTATTATAATATTCGTGCTACAATTAGTAAAGTAGCAATCTCTCACTCTCCCACATTATTTTTCAGTCTAACTTCACATATTCAACAAATACTTCAAAGTAGTTTTCATTTCACATCTTATTCAAGATTGTTTACAATTTATCTATAAAAGCATGATGGAGGGATTTCTATGACCGACTTTCAAAAACAATTTTTTTCAAGATTACATATAGAAGAAAAACCCAAAGTTTCATTTGAAGATTTACCTAACATTATGTACGCGATGGCACAAACTGTCCCTTTTGAAAACTTAAATATACTCGAAAACAACTTTACAGAAATATCAAAAGAAAATCTAAAAGAAAAAATTTTAGCAAACAACCGTGGCGGTCTTTGTTATGAACTTAATCCTACTATGTACTACTTCCTTAAAGACGCTGGATTTGATGTTCATCTCGTTTCAGGAACAGTGTTCAATACAGCAAATTCTACATGGGCTGTTGATTCTGGACACATCGCAACTGTTTTAACACATCATAATGAACTTTATTTAATTGAAGTAGGATTCGGATCATACTTACCTCTTGCTCCTGTCCCTTTCTCAGGTGAAGTCATTCACTCTGTTACAGGAGATTATCGTATTCGTAAAGAAATGACCGAAAAGGGAAACTACATGTTAGAAATGCGTAAAAACAATGAGTTTTTAGATCAATCTTCTGCTGATGATTGGACGTTAGGCTATGCATTTTATATAGAAGAAGTGAATGAAGAAAAAGCAAATGCAGCACAAAAAATTATCGTTGAACATGAAGGCTCACCATTTAACAAAGTACCTCTTATTGTAAAACTAACTGAAGATGGGCATGCATCTTTAACAAAGGATAGTCTCACAATAGCGAAAAACGGTAAAAAAACGAAAGAAAACGTTACAAATGGGCAATATAAAAACCTTTTACATTCAAAATTCGGAATTACATTATAATTTTTCAAGCCTTGCCATTTTAGCAAGGCTTTTCATTTTCCAGCAGGGATTTTTTGCAATTTGTTGTATTTCATAGTTATATAGGAATATAACTACATATTTAGAAAGGAAATGATTATGACTGAACTTAAAGATCGACTACAAGTAGATGATAAAGAAAAATGGAATTTAACGGATATATACCATAGCATTGAAGACTGGGAAAGCGATTTTCATAAAATTGAAGTATTAACGAAAGAATTACACGAGTTTAATGGAAATATATACGATGGCAATAGCTTATTAGCTTATTTAACAAAGAGTGAAGAAATATCTAGCATAATATCTTTAATGTTCGCTTATGCACGATTACAATCTGATCTTGATACGCGTGATACTGATGCCCAATCTCTTGTCGATAAAGTGTCACAATTACATGTAAAAGTAAGTGCGGCTAAATCGTTCTTTTCTCCATTCTTACTTAGCGTAGATGAAAACACATTACATTCTTACATAGAAGAAGCAGAAGGCTTACAATATTATAAAGAAGACTTATTTGAATTATACCGTTATAAAAAACACGTATTGAATAAGGACCAAGAAGAGATTTTATCACAAATGGGCGAAGCACTTTCCTCTCCTCAGCATACATACGGCATGTTAAATAATGCGGATATTCTATTTGGTGAAATTACGACTGATGATGGAGAAAAAGTAAATTTAACACGCGGAATGTATGCAAAGTTAATAGAAGATGAGAATCGCGAGAAACGTAAAGAAGCCTATAAAGCTTATTACAAGCCATACGTACAATTAAAAAATTCTATCGCTTCTACTTTATCTGCTGCTATTAAAAATAATGTTACTGTTTCTAAGCTAAGAAAATATCCATCAGCCCTAGAAAAATCATTATTTGGCGACATGGTTCCGAAAGAAGTTTATGAAAATTTAATTGAAACAACGAAAAAAAATATTCAATCACTACATACTTATAATCAACTTCGAAAAGAAAAATTAAATGTAGATGAACTACGCCAGTACGACTTGAGCGTTGATTTAGTGGCCGGTGTAAAACAAGACATTCCATATGATAACGCGTTTGATATCATGATTGAATCACTAGCTCCATTAGGTGAAGAATATATTGAAACATTAAGAAGCTTTAAAGATAAACGTTATATCGACGTGAGAGAAACGCCAGGAAAACGTTCCGGCGCTTATAACTTTGGTGTATACGGCGTTCACCCTTTCATTCTTTTAAATCATCATGATGATTTAAATAGCCTTTTCACTCTTACTCACGAATGTGGTCACGGTATGCATACGCACTACTCACACGGATACCAACCAAGAATTTCTGCACACTATACTATTTTTGTCGCGGAAGTCGCTTCTACAGTAAATGAAGTGCTCTTAATTCATCATTTATTAAAAGAAGCAAAAGATGCTAACGTACGTAATCATTTAGTAAACCATTTCATCGAGAAATTTAAGGGCACTTTCTTTACACAAATCATGTTCGCTGAATTTGAAAAAATCACACATGAAATGGCGCAGCAAGGTAAACCATTAAATGCCCAAGTCTTTAGCGACGTTTATGAAAACTTATTTAGAGAGTATAATGGCGACTCCCTCGTATTTGACGAAGAAGTAAAATACGGATGGGCTAGAATACCGCATTTCTATCGCCCGTTTTACGTATACAAATACGCAACTGGATTCGCTTCTGCAATCCAAATTGCCGATAAATTATTAAGCGGTGATCCAAATGCACAGAAAAACTATATCGAATTCCTTAAAGGTGGTAGTTCAGATTATCCACTAAACCTACTCAAAAAAGCTGGTGTTGATTTAACTACGCCAGAACCGATTGAAAGTGCATTAAATCGTTTTAGTGAACTTGTTGAAGAGTTTTCAGCGTTATAAAAAGCATGCAGAGTATATACTCTGCATGCTTTTTTCATTTCGGTTACTTTATGCTAAATGTTGCTGCGTTACGCAATGAATCATGCCACCATATGCGAACAGTTCATTTACATAAATACCGACAATTCTTCTCCCTGGAAACTGACCTTCAATAATTTGCAACCCTAACTTGTCATGTTCATCGCCGTATATAGGAACCAATACAACTTCATTGCCAATATAAAAATTCAAATATGAACCCTTACAGTCTGCTTCTTTTACCACTTTTCTCGTCACCGGTACTGGTATGAGCTGAAATGGCTTTCCATCTATATTTCTTGCCTGTCGCAATTCTTGATAATGCTTTTCGTACGCATCTAAAAGGTAGGACTCCCCTTCCCCGAAAGGATCATATTCATAAAGAATTGTATTTCCATTTACAAAACGTGCTGCGCCATCAATATGGTAATCCGTATCTTCATCAGAATTGTCTTCACCGCGAATGCCAGTTATCCATATAAAATTCGTTACCCCCAAATACTTCGTTAACTCTATTTCAATCTCTTCCTGACTTAGTGTCGGATTTCGGTTTTCATTTATAATAGAAGTTTTTGCCGCCATTAAAGTTCCATTTCCGTTTATCTCTATTCCCCCGCCCTCTAGACAAACACTAGATTTAACTTTTGGAACGCTATACATTTCACTTATTTTCGCCGGAATAACAGCATCCTTTTTATACGGATATTTCTCCCCCCAGCCATTAAATATCCAGTGTGTTAAGCACAGGTTGCCTTCCTTATCCTTTACAAAGATTGGTCCATTATCTCGTATCCAAACATCATCCGTTTTTTGTATTAAAAAATCAATTTTATCCATATCCACTTTCGCTTCCATTAACTTCGATTGGACATGTACTTTTTCTTCCTCATCATATACAACAATATGCACTGTTTCTCCGTAATGAAGCTCCTTTGCCATCGCTATCCAAATATCAGCCAGTTTAGCTCTGTACCCTTCACCTCTATGCGTTTTATCATGAGGCCATTGAATCCATGTTCCTTCATGTTTCTCCCATTCTGCCGGCATATAAAACAAACTATTTTCCATATTCCTCATACATGTTCACCCCTTCTCTGAATGTAAGTACAGTCTATACTTTGACATCGTGTTAAGGTCAACAAGAATATATTCATTTACTTGTAGAAACTTTATAAGGTGACTCTTTACTTCTCCTTGTGATATACTATCTCTCCTTGTAAAACCGTCACCAAAACTTTCGCATTCGGAATCTTATCGGCACTCATTTTAGTAATATCTTCATCTAGTAATACCATATCAGCTGATTTCCCTACTTCAATCGAGCCAGTAATTTTATCAAGACCTAGCGCTTTAGCTGGCTTAATTGTATAGGCATCAATGGCTGCGTATACATCAGACAAGCCCTTGTCATCAAGGCTTAATGCATTCGAAATCGTCACAAGTGGATTCAGTTCGTTTACATCCCAATCACTACTAAGTGATACATTCGCACCAGTTTTCCAAATTCGTCCTAACGGCATAATTCGTTTCATTTGCTGATCTGTAAAATACGTACTTGCCCAGCTTTGTTTAGGATCTTCTGCAAAATCATGCCCTACTTGGAAATCAGCGTTAATACCTAATTTAGCAAAACGATTTATATCACTATCTTCTACCATTTCCACGTGCGTAAGCGTATATGGCTGTTTTGCACCTTCTTTTTTCGCCGCTTCAATCGCATTTATACTCTCTCTTACTCCGCCATCTCCAATTGTGTGTATGAGTGCACCGTAACCAATTTTGTTAAGCTCAGTTAACCACCATTTCATCTTTTCTTCTGGAATATAGTTCAAGCCATACGGGGTTCCTTTAAACCACTCAAATTTATATTTTTCTAGTGTTTTAGCTGTACTGTTAATGCTAATTCCATCACTATACATTTTCACTTGATTAATAAGCATTCGAGATGATACATCATCACGCTTAATTTTTTTGAAATACTCCATTTGTTCTGCTTCATTTAAATTCGGATATACCCATGGACGAAGTACTACTCGCGTTGTTAACCTTTTTTCATCATTTACTTTATTCCAAACATCTAACCAGCCTCGTTTCCAATACAGACGACCATCACCAACTGTAGTTATACCATTCTTCGCAACTTCATCTAAACCGTCTAACAAACCGTCGTAATTCTTTTCAAAAAGTTTTGGCTGAGAATTCCATGCTTTTTCCATTACGATATCCCCTGCTGTATCATACAGCAGCCCGAAAGGTTCTCCTGTTTCTGGATCCCGGATGATTCTTCCGCCTTGCGGATCTTTCGTCTCTTTATTTATTCCCGCTACTTCCAATGCTTTTGAGTTAGCCCATACAGAATGAGAGGTTCTTTCCATAATTAATACTGGATTATTAGGAAATAACTCATCAAGAACTTGTAATGGCGTTTGTTGTTCTGCTTTTTCGTCCATATCTTTTAATAGCTCTTCCAAACTAAATCCTGTTCCACTTACCCATTCGCCATCTTTCACATCTTTTTTACAAGCCTTTAAATACGAGCGTTGTTCTTGCAACGAAGCATCCGGTGAAACACTACAATTCCCTGCTGCTGGTGATTTCGCTTCAAATATATGATTATGATTGTCCACAAAACCAGGGAGAATAAAACGTCCTTGTAAATCCACCACTTTCGTATCTTCATTTATAAATCCTTCTACATCTTTGTTTGAACCAACAAATGTAATTTTTCCTTCTTTAACCGCTATAGCCTCTACAATGTCTTGCTTTCCATTTGAAGTATAAATTGTACCATTTTTAAACACTACATTTTTAGGCAACTCCTTAGGTAAAACAAAACTACCATTCTCACCTTCCCCTACTCCAGGAGTACACGCTGAAACCCATGTCATACTTAGAATCAGACAAATAATCATGATTGTTCTTTTCATTTTCTTTCTCCTTTTTATTATGATGAATTACTTACATAAATAGAATAAGGATTGACATAATGTTAATGTCAATCCTTATTCTCAGTTTATTTTCATCACTAAAAAACAAATTTGTGTCACATATTCCTCTACTAAACAATCACATTCAGGTCCGATACGATAAACTTAACTAAATCTATACAATTCAATCAAATTTACACGAGTTAGTGCTTCATCGTGTTCTCGCAACCCCGAAGGGACGAGGGGTATAACACTCCACACGAGGCAGTATCGTTACCTCCTATTATCAAGCATTTATTTTACCCATCTTGATAAATTTATCGAAGCATTTACATCCCTATCGTGATGGCTATTGCATGAAGCACAACGCCACTCACGTATTTTTAAACTCCACTGTCCTTCTGGTTGAACTGAATGGTCGTATTTCATGCCGCAACATGAGCAA
>NZ_MAOE01000109.1 GCF_001884185.1 Bacillus albus | reverse complement strand
TTAGTTTGTCTAGCATCTAAAAATAAAAATTGACGTTTCACGTTGTTTGTTTCGTTCAGTTTTCAAAGAACTACTTGGCCGCTCATTTGCGACTTCCTTATGTTAACATCTTCGTTTTTCGATGTCAACTAAGTTTTTCAATTTCTTTTTTGTCGTTTTCTGCGTTTCCGCATCAGCGACGGTTATTAATATATCATGGTAAAAAATGAAATGCAACACCTTTTGAAAACTTTTTTTAAATTAACTACATTTCTTTTTTAATATCATATACTTAAACGAAATATCTCTTTCATTTCTACGAGATTCCTACATATATTCTATATAAAGTCACTCTACCCAAAAACATTTCTTTCTATAATAAATGTTTTATTCATATACCATATCATACAAGGAGGAATACATATGGACTATACCGATTTATTAATCAAACTAGGTCTCTCGGCTATTTTAGGATTCGCCATCGGTTTAGAGCGCGAATTAAAACGGAAACCACTTGGTTTAAAAACTTGTTTAGTGATTTCTATTATTAGTTGCCTCCTGACGATTGTTTCTATTAAAGCAGCTTACAATTTACCACATACTGATCATATGAATATGGATCCCCTTCGACTTGCTGCTCAAATTGTATCAGGAATCGGTTTTTTAGGGGCCGGTGTTATTTTACGTAGAGGAAATGATAGTATTGCAGGGTTAACGACTGCCGCTATGATTTGGGGTGCTTCTGGTATCGGTATTGCTGTTGGGGCCGGATTCTATATAGAAGCAATTTTCGGGATGTGTTTCCTTATGATTAGTGTTGAACTTATACCATTAACAATGAAGTTTATAGGACCAAGATCATTTCGCCAACGTGATATCGCAGTAAAACTTGTTGTGCGAAATATGGACAATATCCCAATTGTAATTGAAGAAATAAAAGAAATGGATATAAAAGTTAAGAACATGAAGCTAAAAACATTAGAAAATGGCTCACACTATTTACATTTAAAATTATGTATCGATCAAAAAAGACATACCGCTGATGTTTACTACGCCCTCCAGCATCTTGAAAGTGTTCAACAAACTGAAGTGGAAAGTATGTAACGTAAAACAAACTCTCTTTTAAATTAGAGAGTTTTTCTTTTTTCTATAATGGTAACAATGAATGTAGCCCTGCAAAGTAAGGAGGAATAAGAGTTTGAAATCCCGTCCGAATTTAGTAGATACATTTCGTGATTCCATTATTTTTCGTTTAATTTTCTTTATTGTTGTACTTACTGCTTTTTCCGGCTTTCTTATACATAGATTAGAACCATCGCACTTCACTACATGGTTTGATGGAGTTTGGTGGTCAATCGTTACAATTTTCACCGTTGGCTACGGTGACTTTGCCCCGCATACAACGATGGGTAAACTTATCGGTATGAGTATTATTTTATTTGGAACCGGATTTTGTTCTTATTATATGGTGTTGTTCGCTACTGATATGATTAATAAACAATATATGAAGGTTAAAGGAGAAGAAGCTGCAACTTCTAATGGTCATATGATTATTGTCGGCTGGAATGAACGGGCAAAACACGTTGTAAAACAAATGCACGTTTTACAACCGAACCTTGATATCGTTTTAATTGATGAAACACTTTCTTTACTTCCAAAACCATTTCATCATTTAGAGTTTATAAAGGGGTGCCCCCATCACGATCAAACTTTATTAAAAGCTAATATTACAACAGCTCACACTATATTAATAACAGCTGATAAAGAAAAAAATGAAAGCTTAGCAGATACACAGTCCATTTTAAACATCTTAACTGCAAAAGGGCTCAACCAAAACATTTACTGCATCGCTGAACTTCTTACTTCTGAACAAATACAAAATGCAACGAGAGCTGGTGCATCAGAAATTATAGAAGGAAATAAATTAACGAGCTATGTATTTACCGCTTCTCTTTTATTTCCTTCCATTTCAGGCGTACTATTCTCACTTTACGATGAAATCTCTGATAATAAGTTACAACTAATGGAGCTTCCTCCGTCTTGCACCGGACAAACTTTTGCAAATTGTAGCTATACCCTTTTAAAACAAAACATTCTCTTACTAGGTATAAAGCGCGACGAACAATATATGATCAATCCCGTCCATTCCTTTGTTCTCATTGAAAGCGACATACTCATCGTTATTCACCATTAAGAAAATGTTTTTCTAGTTCCTGCATGAGCACTTTCCCAATATTGATATATTTTCTTTTCACTTCTCCATCTGGATCTTTCGGCTCAGCAAATTGATCCATTCCGCTCGTTCCGGCTGCTAGAGTATTTACATGATCATCTAGTTCGTCTTGATATACGTGCGAAAGAATATACGGCGTTCCAAGACGAACGATTACACCAGGTACATCTAGCTCTCCATCTACTGCTGTAAATGGCACTCGCAGAAATTGATAGCCATCTTCTTCATCGATTTTATAATCAAAGCATCCTTTATCATAATCCCAATTGCCACCAATGCTATATCCAAGTGGCTTCATTATCTCTTCTAACTTATATAACGCATATGTACGTCCTTCTAAATTTGATTGAATTGGAATCAAGCCCATCCCTCCTAGCCTTTTTCTTTAGCATACCCACTCTAGTTTGAATATACTGATGGACTTTTCGATAAAATAATAAAAAAGCGACCGGATTCCGGTCGCTTTTTTATTATTTTAAACGCTCTTCTAATTCTGCTTTTAACTCTTCAAATCCTGGTTTACCAAGTAAAGCAAACATGTTTTTCTTGTATGCTTCTACTCCTGGCTGATCAAATGGATTTACGCCTAATAAGTAGCCGCTCATCGCACATGCTTTTTCGAAGAAGTATACAAGGTAACCGAATGTGTACTCATTTAATTCAGGGATATTTACGATTAAGTTCGGTACTCCACCATCGCTATGTGCAAGTAATGTACCTTCGTATGCTTTTGTGTTTACGAAGTCTACAGTTTCACCAGCAAGGTAGTTTAATCCATCTAAATCGTTTTCTTCTGATTCGATTGTTAGTTCATGTGTAGATTTACCTACTTTCAGAACTGTTTCAAATAAGTCACGACGACCTTCTTGAACATATTGACCTAATGAGTGTAAGTCAGTTGAGAAGTTAGCTGAAGATGGGAAAATACCTTTTTGATCTTTTCCTTCACTTTCACCAAATAACTGTTTCCACCATTCAGCGAAGTATTGAAGTGCTGGCTCATAGTTAACAAGCATTTCAATTGTTTTTCCTTTATTGTATAACGCATTACGAACTACCGCATATTGGTAAGCTGGGTTTTCTTCTAGTTCTGATGCACTGAAGTCACCATGACCAGCAGCTGCACCTTTCATCATTTCTTCAATATTTAAGCCACTAACTGCGATTGGTAATAAACCAACTGGCGTTAATACAGAGAAACGTCCTCCAACATCATCTGGAATAACGAATGTTTCGTAACCTTCGTTATCAGCCAATGTTTTTAATGCACCACGTGCTTTATCTGTCGTTGCATAAATACGTTTGCGAGCCTCTTCTTTTCCATATTTCTCTTCTAATAACTTACGGAAAATACGGAATGCTAGTGCAGGCTCTGTTGTTGTACCTGATTTGGAAATAACGTTAATAGAGAAGTCTTTACCTTCTAATACATCCATTAAATCTTTCATGTAAGTGGAGCTAATGTTTTGTCCAACAAATAGCACTTGTGGAGTTTTACGTTGTTCTTTAGAAAGTGTATTGTAGAAAGAATGGTTTAACATTTCGATTGCTGCACGTGCTCCTAAGTAAGAACCACCAATACCTACAACAAGTAAAATGTCTGAGTCAGTTTTAATTTTTTCTGCGCATTTTTGAATGCGAGCAAATTCTTCTTTGTCATATTGAAGCGGAAGGTCTACCCATCCAAGGAAATCGTTCCCAGCTCCAGTTTTTTCGTGGATTGCGTGATGTGTTACTTTCACTGCATCACGTAAATAAGTTATTTCATGTTCACCGATGAAGGATAACGCTTTAGAATAGTCGAACGTTACATGTGTACTCATCTTTTTCCCTCCAATTATGGATATGTATTTCTGTATTCACTTTAGCGAAACTGAAGTTGTAAATCAAGCGATTCAAACATTGTAAACGTAACCAATATATATTTTTTAGAAAAAGTTCATTTTTTGCATAAAAATTCGCATTTTTCGGTATAGATGTATATACATCCTTTTTCTTATATTTTTTATGTATAAAAACAACATAACTACACCATTCTATAAAAGAGTTAATTAACTCATCGCTTGCTCATGCTTCACAATTAAGGGGGGCTTTTTCATGAGTACACTACAACGTATCGCATTAGTCTTTACTGTAATTGGCGCTGTGAACTGGGGACTAATCGGGTTCTTCCAGTTTGACTTAGTGGCAGCCATTTTCGGTGGACAAAACTCAGCTCTTTCACGTATTATTTACGGCATCGTCGGTATTTCTGGGCTTATCAATCTTGGTTTACTCTTTAAACCATCAGAAAATCTTGGCACTCACCCAGAAACGAACGAAATTCGCTAGTCAGTATGTCCTTACTCCACCTCCGACATACGAATATGATTGCATGCAATCATATTTGCAAATATATATCATAAGAAAAAGTAAAAGAGGAACGCTCATATGCGTTCCTCTTTTACTTTGTTAACTCGGACTCTTCAATCCATTCTGTTAGCTTTTCTCGCAGCGTATTAAATCCGTCCTTAGATGGATTCGGTATAAGAATCCGTCCTTGTTTTCTTTTCGCCGCTTTTAACGATAAACTCATTTTTCTGTGTTCTTCATCAATTGAAAGTACTTTTACTTCTACTGTATCGCCGACTTTTAAAAAGTCATGAATATCCTTTACATATCCATTTGTAATTTCAGATATATGCACAAGTCCTTGTGTTTCTGCATCTAACGCTACAAATGCACCGTAATCTTGAATCCCAGTCACTTTCCCTGTTACAACCACTCCTGTTGTATATTGTTCTGACATATGAAACACTCCCATACGTTTACCATTTTCTCTACAATTGTAGATAGCAAAGCAGATGATTTATTGTTAAATATCCGATTAGTTAATACGTACCCTAAGTAAAGCGACTCAGGATACGCACACCTTATATTAGTAAATTATACCACTATGACAGAACTCATTCAAAATTCATGAAAAAATTTCCTTAAGTAAGTATAATTCTCCAATATTAGGATAGAATACTAACACATGGCTTTCTAGTATTCCCCCCCTTTTATGGACAAAACGTATTGTGTTTTGTCCTTTTTTTATTCTCTATAAAACGTTCCATTCTTTTCATTGCTTCCATCAGCTGTTCAAGCGATGTTGCATACGAACAACGAATAAATCCTTCACCACTTTCGCCAAATACACTTCCAGGTACAACAGCCACTTTTTCTTCTAATAATAACTGTTCTGCAAATTCCGCCGAAGATAGTCCAGTTGAAGAAATAGAAGGAAAGACATAAAATGCTCCGCCAGGCACATGACATGTTAATCCCATTTCATTGAAAGATGTCGTCATAAAATTACGGCGCTTCTTATAACTATCTCTCATCCGAATTACTTCATCATTCCCCGCCCGTAACGCTTCAAGCGCTGCGAACTGAGACATCGTCGGTGCACACATCATGGAATACTGGTGAATTTTGAGCATTAATTCTGAAAAATGAACAGGAGCTGCAATCATACCGAGGCGCCATCCTGTCATCGCAAATCCTTTTGAAAATCCTGAAATTAAAATCGTATGCTCGCGCATATTTTTCATACTCGCAAAACTTGTATATTTTTCGTCGTATACAAGCTCTGCATAAATTTCATCAGATAATACGATTAAATTGTACTTTTCAACAATCACTGCTATTTCTTCAAGCTCGGATTTATTTAACATTGCACCTGTTGGGTTATTTGGTGAACAAAGCAAAATCGCCTTTGTTTTCGCTGTAATAGCTGCTTCAATTTGCTTTGGTTGTACTTTAAACTCATTTTCTAAAGTAGTCGCCACAGGAACCGGAACTCCTCCAGCTAATGTTACAAGCGGTGCATAAGAAACGAAACTCGGTTCAATAATGAGTACTTCATCATCAGGATTTATAATAGCACGCATCGCTACATCTAACGCCTGACTCGCTCCAACTGTAACAATGATTTCATCGTTTGGGTCATAAGATACTGCAAATTGTTTTTTTAGATACTTTGCTATTTCTTGACGGAGCTCCAATAATCCTGCATTTGCTGTATATGACGTATATCCTTGTTCTAAAGAACGGATACACGCTTGCCTCACATTCCAAGGTGTAACGAAGTCAGGCTCTCCTACTCCAAGAGAAATAACACCTTTCATATTTGCTGCTAAATCGAAAAACTTTCGAATACCTGATGGTTGTAATGATTCTGCTGCTCTAGATAGTTCAAATTGCTTCATGGTGTCACCACAATTCGCTTATCATCATCGTTTTTTTCATAAATAATTCCCTCATGCTTATACTTCTTCAAAATGAAATGCGTTGTCGTAGAAACGACAGATTCAATTGTTGCTAATTTCTCAGAAACAAACATCGCTACTTCTCCCATTGTCTTTCCTTCTAATGTAATAGAAAGATCATATGTCCCTGACATTAAATACACGGACTTTACTTCTGAATAGCGATAAATTTGTTCAGCAACCGCATCGAACCCAACGCCGTGCTTTGGCGTAACTTTCACATCGATCATCGCCGTTAAACCTGTATGTTCTTTCACCTTCGTCCAATCGATATGTGTTACATAATCCACGATAATCTTTTCCGCTTCTAATTTTTCAACCATTTTCTTTATTTCTTCTACTTCTATATTTAACAGCTTCGCTAATGTATCTACAGTTAATCGACTACTTTTTTCAAGACAAGCTAATAATTCTAATTCCTTTTCTGTCACCATATAAATCATCCTTCCTATTCGTTTGTGTCTAAATTATACAAATACCCTTTCCAGTTTGAAAAGAAGATTTTTTTAGTGAATTATGTCAAAATAAAGTAAAACTTTAATCCATGGAAAGGTTTACCCCATGGGTTATTAGCCCGCACCAATCGGGATTTTACGAGCAGTTGATCTCCCACCTCACTTCTTTATCTCAATCGTCTTTTAGGTGGGAGTCTTACTGCTCGTTAAAGCGGGGCAAAGTGAAACTTTAATCAGCAGAAAAATGCGTGATAAAGCGAAAGGGGATGGAACCGTGAAACCAAAAGTTTATATTGCCGAGCCAGTTCCAACATTTGTAGAAAAATATTTATCAGAACACTGTCATTATGAAAAGTGGGAGAAAAATGAGAAGGTACCTCGTGATGTCCTATTAGAGAAAATACAAGATAAAGATGGTTTATTAAATTTTGGATCTGCTATTAATGAAGAATTATTAGAGGTAGCTCCTAACTTAAAAGTAGTGAGCAACATTTCTGTCGGTTACGATAATTTTGATTTACAAGCGATGGAAAAGCGAAATGTAATCGGAACGAATACACCATACGTACTAGATGATACAGTAGCTGACCTCGTTTTCGCTCTTATGTTATCTGCTAGTCGCCGTGTTTGCGAACTTGACTCCTACGTAAAAAATGGTGAATGGAATGCCGAAATTGGAAAAGAGCACTTCGGGCTGGATGTACACCATAGTACAATTGGCATTATCGGTATGGGCCGAATTGGAGAAGCTGTTGCAAAACGAGCAAAATTCGGATTTGATATGGATGTTCTTTATTATAACCGTCGCCGTAAAGAAGAAGCGGAGCAAAAATTCGATGCTACATATTGTGATTTACAGACGCTACTAAAGCGATCTGACTTTATTGTTCTTCTTACTCCATTAACAGATGAAACGTATCAGCTTATCGGAGAAAAAGAATTTTCATTAATGAAAGAAACAGCAATCTTCATTAATGCTTCTCGCGGGAAAACAGTCGATGAAGAAGCGTTAATTCATGCCTTAACAGAAAAGAAAATCTTTGCAGCAGGCATCGATACTTTTACACAAGAGCCGATTCAAAAAGACAATCCGCTCTTATCCTTACAAAATGTCGTTACTTTACCACACATCGGATCTGCAACATTAAAAACGAGGCAGCAAATGGCTATGACGGCCGCTGAAAATTTAGTTGCAGGGTTACAAGGAAAAACACCGCCTAATATTGTTCGCGGATAATAATGAATAAGTGAAAGGCAAGATGACATCGTCATCTTGCCTTTTTTTGTTAACATATTTTTTTCTGCCTTGGAGATGATATGAACAAAAATCAATGGAGTGACAAAAAATGAATCACGAATATACTTGTCCTTATTTCACTTTTTCCACTCGCGGCACTACTGTTCATTACGAATTGTATGAACATGAAAACAAAACAGAACGTCCTACTTTCGTACTCGTTCACGGCTTTTTATCTTCTTCATTCAGTTACCGCCGTCTTATCCCTTTACTATCGAAGGAAGGAACAGTAATTGCTCTTGATTTACCACCGTTCGGAAAAAGTGATAAGTCGCATCTATTTAAATATTCTTATCACAATTTAGCAACGGTTATTATCGATTTAATTGAACACTTATCTCTCTCCAATATTGTATTAGTTGGACATTCTATGGGAGGTCAAATTTCTCTTTATGTAAACCGTATACGTCCTGAATTAATCTCAAAGACAATTTTACTATGCAGCTCTAGCTATTTAGCACGCGCAGCTTTGCCTTTACTGTATTCTTCTTATTTACCGTTCTTTCATTTATACGTAAAAAACTGGATTATCCGGCGCGGCATCGTTCATAACTTAATGAATGTCGTTCATGATCACTCATTAATTGATGATGAGATGAAGGAAGGTTACTCCGCTCCTTTTTATGACAACCGTATCTTCCCTGCTTTGACTCGTATGATACGAGATCGTGAAGGTGACTTATCTTCAACTGAATTACAAAAAATCGAAACACCTACACTACTCATTTGGGGTGAAAAAGATCGCGTCGTCCCTCTAGATGTAGGTCATCGTCTACACAAAGATTTACCGAATTCGAAATTTATTTCTTACGAAAACACAGGACATTTACTACCTGAAGAAAAACCTGAACACGTTTATGAAGAAATCATCTCTTTTTCTGCACAATAATATGAAAGGCTGTCGGAAATTCCGACAGCCTACAATGAACAACTTCCGCCTTCTTTTATTACAAGTAATTCTACAGCTAACTTCTCACATTTTTCAAGCGCAGGTACTTCCTCAAAAGACATAAAGTATATATGTTGAATCTTCTTTGCGATGTATTTTGGATCATCGAACACACTTACGACGTTCACGACATCGCTCGCTTCTGTTTCATAAAACTCCGGTCCCATTTGAAACGGATCCCAATTCTTCACAACCTCTATCATCTTTTCATATGTACCCATTCGCTTCCCGCCTTTTCACTTTTTAATACTTTTCTTTATCCTATCACATCAGCTATTCTATAAGAAGAGAGAGTACTTTCATAACTTAACGGTTTTACAGAAGAAGGGGGCAAACTTATGCAACTATTTCATAAAACAGTCAATCGACGTGGAACTCATAGTATAAAATGGGATACATATAAAAACGAAGAACTTATCCACGCTTGGATTGCTGATATGGATTTTGAAGTACCACAACCAATTCAAACTGCTTTAAAGAAACGTATCGAGCATCCTATTTTCGGCTATACACTTCCTCCCGAAAATATTGGAGATATTATTTGTAACTGGACAAAAAAACAGTACAACTGGGATATTCAAAAAGAATGGATTGTCTTTAGCGCTGGAATCGTTCCAGCTCTTAGTACGAGCATACAGGCCTTCACAAAGGAAAATGAATCCGTTCTCGTACAACCACCTATTTATCCCCCATTTTTCGAAATGGTTACAACAAACAATAGACAATTATGCGTGAGTCCATTACAGAAACAAAATGATACATATGCAATAGACTTCGAGCATTTTGAAAAGCAATTCCAACAAGGCGTCAAACTTATGCTTCTTTGTAGTCCTCATAATCCAATCGGGCGTGTTTGGTCAAAAGAGGAACTCACACAGCTTGGCGCGTTATGTACGAAATATAATGTAATCGTTGTAGCGGATGAAATTCATTCCGATATTATTTATGCAAATCATACACATACACCGTTCGCTTCCTTATCAGAAGACTTAGCAGCACGTACGATTACTTGTATGGCTCCGAGTAAAACATTTAATATCGCTGGATTACAAGCGTCGATTATTATCATTCCAAACGAAAAACTCCGTCAAGCCTTTACGTCTATCCAATATAGACAAGGTTTCCACGGATTAAATACATTTGCCTATACAGCGATGCAAAGTGCCTATACAGAATGTAACGATTGGCTAAATGAAATTCGATTATATATAGAAGATAATGCTCAATTTGCTTGTAAATATATTAAAGATCACATACCTGCTCTTTCTGTAACGAAACCAGAAGGTAGTTTTTTATTGTGGATTGATTGTTCTGCTCTAAACCTTTCTCAAGACGAGCGCACTAAATTACTTGAGGAAAAAGGAAAAATTATCGTTGAGCCTGGTGAAAAATACGGATTAGGCGGCGAGGAACATATTCGAATTAACATCGGCTGTCCAAGATCTGTTTTAGAAGAAATTTTAAATAGACTGCGCCACACATTTTCATAATAAGAAAGGAGTTTATTTGGGACAGACTCTTTTGTCATATTTTGTCGGTAAGTCGATATATTTTAAAAATCGCTGATATATTTCGAGTTACGGTCGATATATTCCAATAATCGCCGATATAATCGTTTCACAAAAAAAGCTACCGCGCACGGTAGCTTTTACTTTTTCTTCATATCCGATGCTTTTTTTACAATAACACCACAAGCAATTCGATCACCGGATTTACCTGTCGGTTGTGTCATCCCATCATCAGCGTTTTCTGTAATAATAATAGACGCTCCATCTTTTCTATGAATTGTCGTTTTTCCTTCTTCAAGCGTTATGTTCGGCGCATCGATTTCTGCTTTAATCTTTCCTGAACCGTCTGCGATTACGTTCGGTAAATCACCGTTTTCTGCACCCTTCGGATTAAGAAGACCATGCTTTTTATCATCCGGATTAAAATGATTCCCAGCTGATTCAAAACGTGGTGCTTTACACTCTCCAATTTCATGTACATGTAGTCCGTGCGGGCCAGGTGTAAAACCTTCCCCTTTAATCGTAATTTTCACTCCGCTTGTTTGCTGCACTACTTTCGCAGTCCCCACTTCATCGCCTGAAGCATTATGTAATTTCACGTCAATTTCTTTCGGCTTTCCTTGGTCACAACCAGCCATCAGAAATAATAAACAACAACTGAAAAAAAGCCGTTTTTTCATTCTATTCCCTCCAAAATACATTCTGCTCTTAGATTGTCCGAGCATAGAAGGAAACATACAAAAATGAGTCACTGTTTCTTTTCAGCTAACAGTTTTTCTTCAACTTTCTGTAATTGCTCTGCTTCTCGTTTTGATACGCGAATGAACATGCGCCACGTAGCAACGGCACCAATGATAAATAGAACGCAAACAATCCCTGGAATAATATATTCTGTTTTATCTTCCGGAAAATATAAAGGCATCATACGGAACACCACTCCTTATTATAGGATCCAAAAACCATCAGAATTTTCTGTTATATTATTTAAAATTATAGTTGAACCAATTCATATTCTCAAGGGTTCGTTCCGAAAGCGAATGATTTCTTTGACTCCTCCTCTTACTTTCCTTACTATAAACTTGAGGTGAAAAATATGAGAGAAACATTTGAAATTGGCGAGATCGTTACTGGTATTTATAAAACTGGAAAATACATCGGCGAAGTTACAAATAGCCGTCCTGGCAGTTACGTCGTAAAAGTATTAGCTGTTTTAAAACATCCAGTACAAGGTGACTTACATAACGTCAAACAAGCTGACGTACCATTTTTCCATGAAAGACGCGCTTTAGCTTTCCGTGAACAGACGAATATTCCAGAGCAAATGGTGAAGAAATATGAAGGAGAAATTCCGGAGTATACAGCGTCACTCAAATTGGCATTAGAAACTCAAATGAATTCATTTTCTGAAGATGATTCACCTTTTGCGGTTCGTAGTCTAGAAACATTAGAGCAGTTAAAAAAAGACTACAAACTATAAAGTGAAACTTTAATCAGTGGGGGGTTTTCATCCCCCACCTAACTTCTTTGCTTTCGCTGAATTTTGAGGTGGGGATCTTACTGCCCGTTAATGCGGGATAAAAAACAAAACGACCAAATTACATACTGTGCAATTTGGTCGTTACTGTGTACTCACTTTCTTTAACACTTTTGAAAAATCAACGAGTTCTCCTAATGTTGGAGGTGCTGGTTTCACTAAATACTCTTTATCTTTTTCTACTAATTTAAAAATATTATACGTCGTCATCGCATCATCTAGCGCACAATGATGCTTACCTGTTCCTACTTTTCCATACGCCTCAATTGCTTTCCACAATCCTGTTTGATTTCTCTCACCAAAAAACTTCTTATACTCCATTGATAAATCACGGCACTGTCCTAAGAAAGGAAAGTCGACTCCCGCCATTTCACAATTATGCTTCAACACTTTCATATCCATATTTCCCCACGTAACAATGGTTGGTTTACATCTCTTTTCATATTCTACAAGTTTTTCAACAAGTTCTAGAAACGAAATTCCTTTATCTACAGCTTCTTGTTTAATCCCTAAAAATTTCTTACATCGATCCGTTAAAGAAGGAAAAGTTTTCGGCCTAACATGAGCTGAATATGTGTCTTCTACCTTACAGCCAACAACCGAAACGAGTCCTACTTCAATAATTTCCGGGAAAAATCCTTTTGGTTTTTTTCTGTGCTGGGGCATCGTAAACTCAAAATCCAAAAATAAAAATCGTTGTTCATCCATACGATCCCTTCCTTATCATCTTTGTCATTCCTTTCTATTTGACACTCCTACACGAACAAGCTCGAATGCTAATTCCATTTTAAATATTCAGATTGGATGTATCTTATATATATGTCAAATGCCCGCAAATATTTTTAAAAATACGAAAAAATGACCTTTGCAGAAAATATAACAAAATACGCCCTTTCATTTACATCCGACATTTTTCTAATTTATAATGACTTTATGTGTGTTTCATCTAGTTCATTTTTGACACACTAAGAAAAGTGAATGAAAGGAGATGAGAGTTTTGCACGAAACAACGCAAGAGCTCGCAAACTGGCAGTATTATTTTGCTATCGCAGTCTTTTTAATTACATATGCCATTATTATTTCTGAAAAAATCAATCGCGCTGTCATCGCACTTCTTGGCGCAGCACTCATGGTAATTATGGGGGTCGTTGATTTACACAACGCCTTTACGAAACATATTGAATGGGGGACGATTACACTACTCATCGGTATGATGATTTTGGTGAACATTACGAGCAAATCGGGTGTCTTCCAATACGTTGCCATTAAAGCAGCAAAAGGAGCCCAAGGAAATCCAATTAAAATTTTAATTTCCCTTTCCTTACTTACTGCGCTTGGTTCCGCATTTTTAGATAACGTTACAACTGTACTTCTTGTTGTTCCAGTTACTTTATCTATTACGCGCATACTGCAAGTAAATCCTGTTCCTTATTTACTTTCTGAAATTATTTTTTCAAACATTGGAGGAACAGCGACATTAATTGGTGATCCACCTAACATTATGATTGGTTCTGCAAATAAGCATTTAGATTTCAATGCATTCTTATTCAACTTAGCACCTATCGTAATCATTATTATTGGCGTGACAGCGACAATACTTTACTTCATGTATCGTAAACAATTAATTGCTGATCCTGTACAAGTTAAGAAATTAATGAGTTTAGATGAAAAGCAATATATTAAAGATCCAGTATTAATGAAAAAATCTTTAACAGTACTTGGACTTACAATTGTAGGTTTCATGACTCATTCAATCTTCCATGTTGATGCAGCTATCATCGCTTTAACTGGTGCCACTATTCTTATGCTAATTGGTGTGAAAGAACATGAAATTGAAGAGGTATTCGCAAGTGTTGAGTGGGTAACAATCTTCTTCTTCGCAGGACTATTCGTACTCGTTGGAGGACTTATCGATATCGGCCTTATTAAAATGTTAGCTCAAAAAGTAATTGGCATAACGGGCGGAGATATTTCTTACGCATCTATCCTTATTTTATGGGTATCTGGTATCGCCTCGGCAACAATTGATAACATTCCATTCGTTGCAACAATGATCCCACTTATTAACGATATGGCAGTTGGGCTAGGATTATCACCTTCTGACGCACAAATCGACGTATTATGGTGGGCATTAGCATTAGGTGCTTGTCTAGGTGGAAACGGAACATTAATCGGGGCTTCTGCTAACGTAATTGTTGCAGGTATCGCAAGCCGCGAAGGACATAAGTTTAGCTACATGGACTTCCTAAAAGTCGGTTTCCCAATTATGATCGTTTCATTAATCATTTCTCATATTTATATTTATGTACGCTACCTTATGTAGTAGAAAAAGCGCCCAAATAAACAGGGCGCTTTTTTCATTACACATATTTAAAATAAACTTACTCGTTATACCTTACCGGCTCATTCCGAATAATAAATAAGTGAATCGGTAAGAAAACCGAAAACGTGATTGTATGAATAATCGTAAACAATATAGAATTCGTT
Organism: Bacillus albus; assembly: GCF_001884185.1. GTDB lineage: Bacteria > Bacillota > Bacilli > Bacillales > Bacillaceae_G > Bacillus_A > Bacillus_A albus. Next base: position 50,795 of record NZ_MAOE01000109.1, on the reverse strand, counting down.
CCGTATCTATCTAAAATTGCGTAAATAAGATAAATAGATAGCACAATCGATACAGCTGTTGCTATTAAATATAGAATTGGTACGAAGTTAAAAATGAAACATGCGACATATATGCCGAATACTTTCCATCCTGCTTCTTCTTTCAAAAAGTCTGGTAATTTATCTTTCGCTAAATCCCCCCATATCTTACTATTTAAAAAAGGAATAAACGCAAGAGCACCATCCGTTGCACCATCATTTTTCGCCATCGTATACAGTGCAAAAGCCGTTAATAAATACGCAATAATTGCCCAAATCAATACAACAAGAATAAACGCAAAACTAAGAGCAAAGAAACCTGCTAGTAAACCTTGATTTTCCATCTTATCCTCTCCTCTCTACTCTCAACATATTTCATTACTTTACAAGTTATGTTTTAAAATTCAACCAAACTCTCTGTATAATAATAGGAGTAAGATAATTAGAGAGGAGAACAACTGATGCATCCATTTGTAAAAGCACTGCAAGAACATTTCATAGCTCACAAAAATCCGGAAAAAGCAGAACCGATGGCACGTTATATGAAAAATCACTTCCCGTTTCTCGGTATTCAAACTCCCGAGAGAAGACAGTTGTTAAAAGACGTTATTCAAATACATACTCTCCCAGATCCAAAAGACTTCCAAGTTCTCATACGTGAGCTTTGGGATTTACCAGAACGTGAATTTCAGGCAGCAGCACTTGATATTATGCAAAAATATAAAAAGCATATAAACGAAACGCATATCCCCTTCTTAGAAGAACTCATTGTCACAAAGTCTTGGTGGGATACTGTTGATAGCATCGTCCCTACCTTTTTAGGCAATATCTTTTTACAACGTCCAGAATTAATTTCTGCCTATATTCCGAAATGGATCGCATCAAATAACATATGGTTACAACGTGCCGCTATTTTGTTCCAGCTAAAATATAAACAAAAGATGGATGAAGAACTTCTTTTCTGGATTATTGGACAACTACATTCTTCAAAAGAATTTTTCATTCAAAAAGCGATTGGCTGGGTCCTTCGTGAATATGCAAAAACAAAGCCCGATGTAGTATGGGAATACGTGCAAAATAACGAACTTGCCCCGCTCAGTAAACGTGAAGCAATTAAGCACATTAAACAAAATTACGGAATAAATAACGAAAAAATAGGCGAGACTCTATCATAGATAGACACGTTCCTCTATTGAGATTTAAAAAAGAACGTGTTAGAATATGTTCATTATTATTAATATAAGTAGCGATGACGGACTTATAAGTACTTGCACAAAAAGCGATTCAGGGATAGTGAAAGCCTGAAGTTGCAAGGAAACGGCAGTCTCGAGCAATACGTGATAAAGTGGATGCACCTTTTGTGTATCAACTAGGGTGGAACCGCGGGCAAACGCTCGTCCCTAGGCAATTAAGCCTTGGGATGAGCGTTTTTTTATGTTTTTCAAAGCATATACCGCTCGTTTCACTAGCATCTGAGCACGTCATCGCCAATACGTTAACTTTCAAAAGGAGGATTTTATTATGTATTCAATGGAACAAGTTGTAAACTTAGCGAAACATCGCGGTTTTGTTTTCCCTGGTTCTGAAATTTACGGTGGTCTTGCAAACACATGGGATTACGGTCCACTTGGAATCGAATTAAAAAATAACGTTAAAAAAGCTTGGTGGAAAAAATTCATTCAAGAATCTCCATACAACGTTGGTTTAGACGCAGCTATTTTAATGAACCCAAAAACTTGGATCGCTTCTGGTCACGTTGGTAACTTCAACGATCCAATGATCGACTGTAAAAAATGTAAAGCGCGTCACCGTGCTGATAAATTAATTGAAGATGCATTAGATGCAAAAGGCATCGAAATGGTTGTTGACGGTCTTACTTTCGACCAAATGGCTGACTTAATGAAAGAGCATGAAGTAAAATGTCCTGATTGCGGTAGTGAAGAATTCACTGAAATCCGTCAGTTCAACTTAATGTTCAAAACATTCCAAGGTGTTACAGAGTCTAGCACAAACGAAATCTTCCTTCGTCCTGAAACAGCACAAGGTATTTTCGTAAACTTTAAAAACGTACAACGCTCTATGCGTAAAAAACTTCCATTTGGTATTGGCCAAATCGGTAAGAGCTTCCGTAACGAAATCACGCCTGGTAACTTCACATTCCGTACACGTGAATTCGAACAAATGGAACTTGAATTCTTCTGTAAGCCTGGTGAAGATTTAGAGTGGTTCGCATTCTGGCGTGAAACTTGTAAAAACTGGTTACTTTCACTTGGTATGACTGAAGAAAGCATGCGTCTTCGTGACCACGGTGAAGAAGAGTTATCTCACTACAGTAACGCAACAACTGATATTGAATTCAAATTCCCATTCGGTTGGGGCGAACTATGGGGCGTAGCATCTCGTACAGACTTCGATTTAAAACGTCACATGGAACACTCTAACGAAGACTTTAACTATATTGATCCACAAACGAATGAGCGTTACGTACCGTACTGCATCGAGCCATCTTTAGGTGCTGACCGCGTAACATTAGCATTCTTATGTGATGCATATGAAGAAGAGCAATTAGAAAACGATTCTCGTACAGTTCTTCGTTTCCACCCTGCTTTAGCACCATACAAAGCAGCGATCTTACCATTATCTAAAAAGCTATCTGAAGGTGCTACTGAAGTATTCGCAGAATTAGCTAAAGACTTCATGGTAGACTTTGATGAAACTGGTTCTATCGGTAAACGTTACCGTCGTCAAGACGAAATCGGTACACCATTCTGTATCACTTACGACTTTGACTCAGTTGAAGACAAAGCTGTTACAGTACGTGACCGTGACACAATGGAACAAGTTCGTATGCCAATTAGCGAACTAAAAGGTTTCTTAGAGAAGAAAATCCAGTTCTAATTATAAGAAAAAGAGGCAGCTCATGAGAGCCGCCTCTTTTTTACTTTTCACGTTTTTCTTTAATTGCTACTGTACATCTTGAAATACATAATAAATCGTCATTCTCATCAATGATACGTACATCCCAAACCATCGTTGAATGTCCTCTATGTATCGGTGTTCCGATCGCTGTTACAATTCCATCTTTCTTTGAGCGAATGTGATTTGCATTAATTTCTAGACCAAAACAGATGCATTTCTCTTGATCAATTAAATTGTATGAGCCAACGCTTGCTACTGTTTCTGCTAATGCAAGCGATGCACCACCGTGTAAAAAACCAAACGGCTGATGCGTACGCTCATCAACAGGCATCGTAGCAACCACCTTATCTTCTGTCATCTCTAACAACTCAATTCCAAGTGAATCCATTAAAGTTTTTGCCATATCGCTTCCCCCTTCTCTCACTGTAATTAAATGTATAATTTTACCTGTTTATTTTCAAACTACGTATAACACTTATATAAGGAGGTTTCACCTAAATGAAACAGAAATTTTATATACTATTACTTATGTTCTCCTTGCTGACTATTGTACCAAATTGTGCACTAGCAGCCAAAACATCTAACCTGACAATCGATGTTCAGACTGTAACGCAAAAAGGTAAGAAACCTTATATAGAATATCAAATTAACAGACCTTCATTTCATAACTTTTCCGATTCTAAATTTCAAAATAAGCTCAATCTCTACTACAAAAAATCTACTGACAAATTTAAAACTAGATTAGAAAAAGACGCAAAAAAATATTATAAAGAAACAGAAGGATCTAGTACGCCATTTCATCCGTACGTGGCGAATGTTGATTATAAAGTCTCCTTGAATAAACTACCTTTTCTCAGCCTATATTTGAATTACTATCAATATACAGGCGGTGCGCACGGTCTTTATACGTGGAAAGCAAACACATTTGATTTAAACGAAAAAAAGTTACTACGCTTAGACGATCTATTTCAACAAGAAGACAAATATAAAGAAGTAATTCGTGCTGAGATTGTAAGACAAATTAAACAAAATGAAAGTATTTATTTTCCCGATGCAACTGAAAAGGTCATGAGCACGAAAAAGTTTCACTTCTTTTTAGAGCCGAACAATCTCGTCATTTATTTCCCTCTATATGAGATTGCTCCTTATTCTAGCGGAATTCCGCAATTTCGTATTCCGTATACGTTGCTAAGAGACTATTTGAAGCCTTCTTATCAAAATATTTTGATTGACAACAAGTAAATATTTTCGCTACGATAATGTTAACCTAAAAACAACAGGAGGTTAACATTATGAGAAGATTTCATGTTTTAGATTTAGCATTAGCTGCCATGTTCGTTGCTCTTATGGCCATTGGTGCAAATATTGTATCTTGGGCACCATTCCTGCAAGTAGCGGGTATCCCATTATCTATGCAACCATTTTTCGCAATTTTAGCAGGTCTTCTTCTTGGAAGTAGACTTGGCGCATTATCAATGACGGTTTACATGCTTGTTGGATTAGCAGGCGCGCCCATCTTCGCTAACTTCAAAGCTGGATTTGGAGCACTTTTAGATCCTACTGGTGGTTTTATTATCGCATTTATTATCGTTGCTTACGTATCAGGAAAACTCGTAGAACAAAAGGAAAAACCAACATTTCCTACATTTGCAATTGCCTCTTTCACAGGAATCATTTTAACTTATATTATCGGTACTACTTATATGTACGGGGCAGTTAATTTCTTCATGGGTGGTAATATGAGCTATAAAGCTGCTTGGATGATTATGATGTGGTTCGCAGTAAAAGATATTGTATTTACAATTATCGGTGCTATTATCGCACCTCGTATATATTATGCTGTACGTCGTTCCGCTTATCAGCATTCTCATTCGACGATTTCATAAGAAAAAAAGAGTTATTTCAGCGAACTGAAATAACTCTTTTTTTATATTAAGACTCTTGATTCGTTTGTTCTTCTAAAATTTTCTTCATCATTACAACCATGTCATCACGTAATTCTGGGTGTTGCAGGGCCATTTCGATTGTCGTTTGAACGAATCCTAACTTTTCACCTACATCGTAGCGCTTTCCTTCGAAATCGTAAGCGAATACACGTTGAATTTCGTTTAAGCTTTGAATAGCATCTGTTAACTGGATTTCGCCACCAGCACCAACATGTTGCTGTTCTAAGAACATGAAAATTTCAGGTGTTAAAACGTAACGTCCCATAATTGCTAAGTTTGAAGGTGCTGTACCTGCTGCTGGTTTCTCAACGAAATTACGAACTTGGTAACGGCGTCCTTCTTGCTCTAATGGGTCGATAATTCCGTAGCGGTGTGTTTCATTTTCTGGAACTGTTTGTACACCAATAACAGAAGAAAGCGTTTTATCATATTCTTCAATTAATTGACGTAAACATGGTTTTTCAGCTTGAACGATATCATCACCTAATAAAACAGCGAATGGCTCATCACCAATGAATTTACGTGCACACCAAACAGCGTGTCCTAATCCTTTTGGTTCTTTTTGACGAATATAGTGAATATCTACCATTTTTGAAGAAGCCTGTACTTTTTCAAGTAACTCATACTTTTTCTTCTCTAATAAGTTTTGCTCTAACTCAAATGCATTATCAAAATGATCTTCAATAGAACGCTTCGTTTTACCAGTAACGATAATAATATCTTCGATTCCTGATTTTACTGCTTCTTCTACAATGTATTGGATAGTTGGTTTATCTACTATCGGTAACATTTCTTTTGGCATTGCTTTTGTAGCTGGTAAAAAACGTGTTCCTAATCCAGCTGCTGGGATTATCGCTTTTCTTACTCTTTTCATCACAAAATACCCTCTCTTCTGTCAGAATCAATAACAATCATTTCCTTACATAGAACAAAAGGGAGGTTTCACTCCCTTTCGTTCCCTACTACTTAAAATTACTTTATATTATAAACGATTCATAATATCTTCTTTAATAGTAAGTAACTTTTGTTCACTATTTTGTAAAGAACTATCTTGTACACCAAAGTAGAATTTGATCTTCGGTTCAGTTCCAGATGGACGTAGGCAGAACCAAGAACCATCTTCTAACTGATATTTTAACACATTTGATTTCGGTAAGTGAATCTCTTCTTTATGTCCATCTTGTAAAGATGTAACGATGCTCGCTTTATAGTCTTCAACTGCTACAACTGTTAAGCCCGCTACTTCTTTCGGAGGATTTTCGCGGAATGTTGCCATCATTTCTTGAATTTGTTCCGCTCCATCTTTTCCTTTTAGTGTTAACGATACAAGATCTTCACGGAAGAAACCGTACTTCGTAAATACTTCTAACAGACCATCGTATAACGTTTTACCTTGTGATTTGTAGTATGCAGCTACTTCACATGCGAATAGAACAGATTGTACTGCATCTTTATCACGGCAGAATGGACGGATTAAATAACCATAGCTTTCCTCATAACCGAATTGGAATTCGTATTGTCCGCTTTCTTCATACTGTTTAATTTTCTCACCGATAAATTTAAACCCAGTTAACGTATCAACTGTATCTAAACCGTATGCTTTCGCGATTGTACGGCCAATTTCAGACGTTACGATTGTTTTTAATACAACACCGTTCTCTGGAAGTGTTCCGTTTTCTTTCTTTTGAGATAATAAGTAATCAAGCATTAATGCACCTGTTTGGTTACCAGTTAATACTTGGAACTCACCATCGTGATTACGAACTGCCACGCCAAGGCGGTCTGCGTCAGGATCCGTTGCGATTAACACATCTGCGCCTACCTTCTCACCGTCACGAATTGCATACTCAAACGCTGCATGCTCTTCTGGGTTCGGTGATTTTACTGTAGAGAAGTTCGGATCTGGTAACTCTTGCTCTTTTACAACTGTTACATCTGTAAATCCAACTTCTTCTAAACCACGGCGTACAGAAATATTTGATGTTCCGTGTAGTGGTGTAAAGACGATTTTTAAGTCTTTCCCAACGTTTTGTACCATTTCTTTATTAATAATGACATTGTTCAATTCTGCAGCATATGCATCATCTACTTCTTGTCCAATAATATGTAATAAACCATCAGCTTTTAATTGCTCCACATCAGCAACCTCAACTGTTAATTCATCTTCTACTGCGTTTACGTAGCTAATTAATTCATCAGCTTCTTTTGGAGGCAATTGCCCACCATCTTCACCATATACTTTATAACCGTTATATTCCGGTGGATTGTGGCTTGCCGTAAGAACGATTCCACTCACTGTATGTAAATGACGAACTGCGAAAGAAAGCACTGGCGTTGGACGTAAGCTTTCAAACACATATGTTGTAATACCGTGTGCACCAAGTGTAGCAGCTACTTCCATTGCGAACTCAGGTGATTTATGACGAGAATCGTAAGCAACAACAACACCGCGCTTCTTCGCTTCTTCACCTAATTTTTCAATAAACTTCGCTAATCCTTGCGTTGCTTTACGAACTGTATATACGTTCAAACGGTTCGTACCAGCACCAAGTTCACCACGCATACCACCTGTGCCGAATTCTAGATTTTTATAAAAGCTGTCCTCAATTTTCTTTTCATCTTGCTTCATGTTTTCTAACTGTTCTTTTAGTTCTGCGTCTAACTCTCCATATGAAAGCCAGCGACTAAATTCTTGTTTCCAGTTCATACTTCTATCTCCTCTCACTTGTCATACCTTTATTATATGAAAAAAACAACCTGTATCTCAATATTTTTTACAATCTAACAGGATTTTACTAGTAATATTTGTATACACTATGGTTAAATACTCCACTAAAGGGAATGAGGATTATGCAAGAATGGGGCTTGTCAGAAGAGCTCAAAATACAAACAAAGCAAATGATTGAAATTGCCGAAAAAGAATTATCCATTATGAGGCAAGCAATTGATAAAGAAGATGAATGTATTTTGTGCAAAATGGAAGATATTCATCATATGTTAGCAAACGTACAAACATTGGCAGCTACATATTATATTCAAGCGTATTTATCACCTTATACGGAAAGTTCACATTCTATTACAACAACTGTCCAACATTTAAGCGCCCGAAAACACGGGGCTCTTATTGTTGTGGAAAGAAATGAGCCGCTTGAATCTCTCATTCAAACTGGAACAACATTACATGCTCATTTAACCTCACCGTTACTTGAATCCATTTTCTATCCGGGTAACCCTCTTCATGACGGGGCCGTTCTCGTTAAAAATAATCATATTGTTTCAGCTGCCAATATTCTTCCGCTGACGAAAAGCACAGAAGTCGATCCTGAGCTAGGAACACGTCACAGAGCTGCCATTGGCTTATCAGAAAAAAGCGATGCACTTATTTTAGTTGTCTCTGAAGAAACAGGTCGTACTTCATTCGCCTTAAATGGGACGTTGTATACGATTTCGTTATAAAGTGAAACTATATATAGTTTGCGGGCAGTTCATATAGGATAAGACAACCAGAGTCATACCAATAAAAAAGGCTGTTCCAAAATATCGGAACAGCCTTCTCTTATGATCTTATTCTTCTCCGAAACGTTCAACAAGTGTTGCAAGTGTACGTACCATTGCACCTGTTGCACCAGCTGGCCCTAAATCATGCGCTCCTGATGATTCAGATGTTCCAGCAATGTCTAAGTGTACCCACGGTGTATCTTCAGCGAATTCACCTAGGAATGTACCTGCCATAACCGCATGTCCTTCGCGGCCTGGTGAGTTATTTAAATCAGCAAACTTACTGTTTCTCACGCGTTCTTTATCACGATCAAAAATCGGTAATTGCCAAATTGATTCATCTGTTTCCATAGATGCCTCTAGCACTTGCTCAAACAATTCTTCATTATTTGTCATTGCGCCTGTCGTATGATTTCCAAGTGCAACAATTACTCCACCTGTTAATGTCGCAACATCAATAAGGTAGTTTGCACCTAATTTTTTAGCATACGTAATACCGTCAGCTAACGCTAGACGCCCTTCTGCATCTGTATTTAATACTTCAATTGTTTTTCCGCTCATAGATGTGATTACATCGTCTGGCTTAAATGCTGTACCACTTACAACGTTATCCGTTGATGGAATAACAGCAATCACATTTTGCTCTGGGCGGAGTTCACCGATAATTTCCATCGCACCTAATATAGCAGCTGCGCCGCCCATATCACCTTTCATACCGACCATGCCTTCACGTGGTTTTAAAGAATAACCACCTGTATCGTATGTGATTCCTTTTCCAACGAATCCAATAACATCTGTCCACTCTTCTTTTCCTTTATAAATAAGAGCGATCATTTTTGGCGGCTCTACACTACCTTGGTTTACTGCAAGTAACGCACCCATACCAAGCTCTTCCATCTCTTCTTTCTCAAGAACTTTATAATCCATATCATACTTCTCTGCTAACTCAACAGCATACTCAGCAAGCTTTGTCGCTGTTAATACGTTTGGCGGCATATTTACAAGTGTACGAGCTGAATTTGTTGCATGTCCATGTACGTAACCAACTGTTAATGCAGCTTCAATTTCTTGTGCATCTTCCGCTGTAATAGCCGTGAACTTCTCTAATTCCACACGATCCTTTTTATCTGATTTATACGTTTCTAATTCATATGTACCAAGACCTTGTACTTCTGCTGCAATATGAGCTACATCAATCGCATCTAATTTCTCTGTTACGAAAGAATCCAGTAAGATTGCTGCATCTTGTACTTTTGCTGCTTGTAACGTTTTAAACGCCTTACCAAGAGCTGCACGTAACGTTTCCGTCGTATAAGATTCTTTCTTACCTAAACCAACGAAATAATAACGTTTCACATTTGTTTTTCCTAAACTATGTACTTTTGAAATAGCTTTCTTCTTAGTAGAAAGTTCTTTCTCTTCTAATAAAACTTGTAATTGTCCTTCAAACGCTTTGTCCAGTTCTTGTACAAAACTACTTGTTTTCTCTTCTTCAAATAAGGCAACAATTACCGCTTCATGGCTTGCTAATTCTTTTTGTACTTGAAACATGTTCAGACCCCCTAAATTTCTCTACTCTACCTTTATTATAACTTTATTTTCGATAAAATGCGACAATTCTAACTTCTACTATTACCTCCAGTATGAAATAAAAAAAGTCTAGCGTAATTATCACTAGACTATCTTTGTTTTAAATATTGACCACGGAACACTTGCATCGTTTCGTCTTCATTTAACATCGTTAACTCTTCTTCTGTAAACTTACCATTTCCTATTTTCACTACGTATACATTTACTTTTTTCTTACCCCATTGGCTATAAACATCTTTCACCGTATCATAATATAAATCCAGACGGTTTCCTTTTATAGCACCGCCCTTATCAGCTACCACACCATACCCATAATCTGGAATAAAGAGAATCGTTCCAATTGGGAATACGCGTAAATCCGCAGCGATTGTGGAATATAAATCCCTTTTCGCCTTAACACCTGAATATGTAATACCATACTCCGGATGTCCCGGCCTCTTGCCAGTTGACTCAATTCCCGACGTATAACCTGTTGCGGTCATTTCAATTGAACGATATTTAGACCAGTCGTTTGCCTGCTCTAAAGCATTTATCACTTCTTTACTCGGAGCAACATTTCTCCTAACTTCTGCTGCATGTACTTCTTTTGCACTCGTTCCCTCATATTTCTTTACAATCTCTAATAAAGAAACTCCTGTGAAAGCATTCCATGTTACGCATAATGCGGATACAAGTAAACAAGTCATCATAATGCGAATACAATATCGTTTTAACATTTTTATATTCCACACTCCTTCATCGTTAATCATTCCCTATACAATGAAGGAATATGCAAAAAAATAATCTCCAAATGAATTGGAGATTAAAACATTTGATATCCGCTTTTCCGAAGTTTCTTAATTACGATTCCTGCTAATGCAGCACCTACTAATCCAGTCGATAAAATAAATACATCCGCTTGTCCTAAATGCGATACACTTGTCCCAAATGAAGAGAATGTTTCTTTTGGCTTTGAAAAGTAATCCCACATACTCGCCTTATTAATAATAAGCATACAAACAATCGGATACACAATAACCATTACCCATGTTGCCCGCAATATCATGTTGAGTAAAAATCCAATTCCAAAAAACAAAATGAAAAATAACATCATTGAAATAAGTAATACCGGTATACTCACTCTTTCTCCCTCTCCTTCGTATGCGCCGTAAATACATGATAGGCTGTATAACCAAAGTGCTCTCCTGGATTTAATGTTTTGTCCATCTCAAGATGTAATTCTGATTTTCTTTCTAACAAGTATTTAATAAGTACAGACGTATTTGGGTCGTCCGCAATCGTATTTGGATGTAGAAATGCTACTTCAGACAATTCCTTCTCCTGTACAATAATATCTTCCCCTTCAGGCTCCAAAAGGAAAATAATCATATTATCACTAATCTCATTTCGAATCACGCCCGATCGAACACCAATGATCCCCTTCACATGAGCGACAATGCCTGTCTCTTCTAACACTTCACGTTTCACAGCTTCATCAACCGTCTCACCTTCATTTACAAAACCAGCCGGCAAAGACCATTTCCCCTTTAATCCACTGTATTTTTTCTTAACGAACAGCCACCTGCCATCTTTTGTAGCTACTAAGCCGCCGACAGCTAGCCATACTTTCCCTCGTTTCTCCATGATGTAATACCCTCCTCTACTAGAACGGACAGAATATTCTTTCTTTTTTATATATTATACTATATTTTTTAAATGAAAAAAGCAGAAACAGCTCTTAGCCGTTTCTGCTTTTTCTACTATATATTAAAAGAACTTTAATTTACCTTTTTTAAGAACTAATAAAGGTCCACCTAATAAGAATAGGTAACGGTTATCGATTACTTTCTTCATGAAGGAAGCTTTCCAACCTGTTAACTTTTTGCCCATAACAACGCCCATTGCATCGTCATGACCTAAAGAACATACAGATCCTTTATTATCAAATGCGAATTTTTTCATTTCGCCCTTGCCACGAACTAACACAGTTAAATTGTGTGCAATGTTGTAACCTTGTTGAATTGCGATTTGTGCTGTTGGTGGGTATGGACGGTTAATTTCTTCGTTAATGATTAACGCTGCGTCACCAACCATGAATACATCTTCGTATCCTGGAGCGTGCATGTACTCATCAACTTTTACACGTCCGCGCATTGCTTCAAAGCCAGACTCTTCCACAATACCGTTACCACGAACACCTGCAGCCCAAACTACTGTTTCAGACTTAATTAATTCAGTGTCATCGCCATTTGCAACGATAATACCTTCTTCAGTTGCTTCTTTAATTGCTGTACCGATGCGGAATTCTACACCTTTTTTCTCAAGTTGTTTTACAGCGTATTCTACTAACGCTGGATCGAAACCTGGAAGTGCTGTTGGAGCAGCTTCTACACAGATGATACGTGCTTTTTCACGTGGTACATTGTACTCTTTGCAAAGTTCAGGAACACGGTTTGCAAGCTCACCTACGTACTCGATACCAGTAAATCCAGCACCACCAACTACGATTGTTACTAACTCATCGCGTTGTTCAGTTGCATATTTAGCAAAACTAGCTTCCATATGCTCACGAATTTCACGAGTTGCATTAATGTTAGCGATTGAGAATGCATGCTCTTTTAATCCTGTAATTCCGAATGTTTCTGATTCGAAACCAAGACCAATTACTAAGTAGTCATACTCTAACTCGCCGTCTTTTAAGATAATGCGTTTTTCAGCAGCTTTAATTTCTACTACTGTGTCTTGTACAAAGTTCACTTTATTTGTATCAATAACGTCTTGAATATCTAGACAGATTTTTTCATCTTGTAATGTACCAGCTGCGCTCTCGTGTAACCAAGTCGCTTGGTAGTGATAGCTGTTGTTGTTTACTAACGTAATTTCAGCTTCATTTACAGATAATGCTTTTTGCAGACGAACAGTCGTAATCATCCCGCCATAACCTGCACCTAAAACTACGATTTTTGGAGTCTTCACCAAATCACAACCCTTTTCTTTATATAATAGTAATAAAAAATAATACCAAGTACTAAAAACTCTATTTGTCAAGAATGTGGAATTTATCACATTCTATATCATAACAAAACGCAGTCAAAAAATCGTACGAATTTTGTCATAGAAATTTAACATAATACTTCCCTATATTAGTCGGTTTTATTCCAGAATTCAAGCGTCTGGAGAATTATCAATATTTTAAAATAACATAGCGTTTTCAAGGGTTTTTTAACCTTTTTTTCATGTATTTTCCTTTCACTATATTTTATACACTTAAAAAAGCATCTATGCGAAAACTTACACACAATTCAGTCGTTTCCAGAAGTATTATGAACTCAAATATGCTATCATTTATTTGAAAGTGTCATCATTTGCAGGATTTTCGTGTACATATGAACAATATATGAAATCAATATCAAAATTCCATCTATAGGGGGAATGAAAGTGGCAGAAAATCAAAAAGTTTACGACATAACAATTATTGGTGGTGGTCCGACAGGGCTGTTCACAGCATTTTATGGCGGCATGAGACAAGCAAGTGTAAAAATCATTGAAAGCTTACCTCAACTTGGAGGACAATTATCCGCACTCTACCCTGAAAAATACATTTATGATGTAGCTGGATTCCCAAAAGTGCGCGCACAAGAATTAGTTGATAACTTAAAAGAGCAAATGAAGAAATTTGATCCAACCGTTTGTTTAGAAGAAGCTGTTGATACGCTTGAGAAACAAGCTGACGGTATATTTAAACTTGTTACGAATAAACAAACTCACTATTCTAAATCAGTTATTATTACTGCTGGCAATGGTGCTTTCCAACCACGCCGTTTAGAATTAGAAGGTACAGCAAAGTATGAAAAGAAAAACTTACATTATTTCGTTGATGATATGAATAAATTCGCTGGTAAGCGCGTCGTAGTATTTGGCGGCGGTGATTCAGCTGTTGATTGGACAATGATGTTAGAGCCGATCGCTGACAAAGTTACAATCGTTCATCGCCGTGATAAATTCCGTGCGCACGAACATAGCGTAGAAAGCTTAATGAATTCTCGTGCAGAAGTAAGTACACCGTACGTTCCAGTAGAACTCCTTGGGGATGACAAAATCGAACAAGTCGTTCTTCAGCATGTAAAAACGGAAGAAAAAATTATCATCGATGTTGATGATGTAATCGTAAACTACGGCTTCGTTTCTTCCCTTGGCCCAATTAAAAACTGGGGCTTAGATATACAAAAAAACAGCATTCTCGTGAACTCGAAAATGGAAACAAATATTCCTGGCATTTATGCTGCTGGTGACATTTGTACATATGAAGGAAAAGTAAAACTCATTGCTTGCGGCTTCGGTGAAGCACCAACAGCAGTAAACAATGCAAAAGCTTACTTTGATCCAAACGCAAAACTTCAACCGATGCATAGCTCTAGTATGTTTTAATATAGAAATGATAAGAACTCCTTTTACGCAAAAGGAGTTCTTTTGTTATTGTGCTACCTTCTCCTTCCAAAATATGTTACACTCAAAAAGAACAAACGTTCTATCTAATAAGGGGGATATTTTAAAAATGAAAGAACCTATCATCGTAAAAAAAGAAGCTTTCCAAGCAATCGGCATTTCGATTACGACGACAAATGAAATAGAGACATCTACTAAAGGAAAAATTCCAGGGCTTTGGAACCAATACTTTCAAGAACAAATTATGCATCACATCCCAAATCAACATACGAAAGAAACATTCGCTTTCTACTCAAATTACGAATCAGATGAAACTGGTACATATCAATTTACAATCGGCATGCCCGTTTCTTCATTAGAAGACGTTCCTGAAAATATGACAACTTTAACAATACCTGCTGCTACGTATGCGGTATTTACAACGAGAAAGGGACCAGTTGCTGAAGTCGTTTGCGAGGCTTGGGAATATATTTGGAAATGGTCAAAAGAAAACAAACGTGCTTTTACAACAGACTTTGAGCTTTATGATGAAAAAGCGTCAGATCCAAACAACGTACAATTGGATATTTATATTGCATTAGCATAAACGACAAAAAAGAAGATACCATTTGGTATCTTCTTTTTTGTCGTTAAATAGCCACTGTGCAAATTCAACATTATTGTCTACAATGAGAAAGTGCAGTATAGAAATATTAGAAACTGTATAAAGTGATTGTTAACAGGTTTTTCAGTTTAAATTTGTCACATAGAAAGGAAGCAATATGGAGGAACTACAACAAAATAAATCTGCTTTAGAGGGAAGCGGAAAACCATTATTAAAAAATACGAATTTCCTTTTTCTTTGGGCAGCTACACTCTTTTCAAGTTTTGCTTTAGCCTTTTTTACTTTTTCACAAACGTGGTACATAGCAAAAACATTAAACCTTGAGGCTTCACTCGGTGTTGTTTTCGTAGCTCTTAGTGTTCCAAGGCTTATTTTTATGATTATCGGCGGCGCTGTAGCTGATAAATTCCCGAAAAAAAACATTATGTTTTATTCTAATATTATTCGTGCGATTCTCGTCGCGACCATTCTTACATGGTTCATCGTAGGTGATGTAACACTATATACATTTGCTTTATTCGCTTTATTCTTTGGACTTGCTGATGCTTTTTTCTGGTCAGCTGATGGATCTATCTTGCCTGAACTTGTAGAAAAAAGCCGTTTAACACAAGCAAACTCACTTACACAAATGACAAACCAAGCATCGGTCATCTTAGGCCCTGTACTCGGCGGTATTCTTATCAAATTTACGAACTATGAAACGATTTTTTCGATCACGATTTTATTACTGATCGTCGCAGCCATACTCGTTCAAAAAATACAATTTACGATGCCAGAACAGGAAAATACAGACAAAGGCATGTTCACTTCTATTAAAGAAGGAATCTTATATGTAAAAGAATCACCATTCCTTTCAACTTTCCTTCTTTGTAGCGCCTTTTTAAACTTATTTTTAATCGGTCCGATGCAAGTCGGTTTCCCGCTTTTCGTTAAAAATGTTCTGCACGGTGATTCGCTTCAGTTTAGTTACTTAGAAGCATCTGTAGGTGGCGGAATGGCAATAGGTGCGGTCATTGTCGGTTTAAAAAATATTAATCGTAGACGTGGTCTATTTTGCATTATCATGATGCTACTGTCTGGTGTATTCTTCTTATCCATTAACTTTAGCACCGTACTTTGGCAAGCATTATTAGCTGGCATGTTTTACGGTATTACAATCGCAATGGCTATCGTTCCGCTTATGGCGATGATTCAATCGACAGTAAAAGAAGAAATGATGGGACGCGTAATGAGTCTACTTATGCTATCATCAATGGGCTTTATCCCGCTTTCTTATGCATTCACATCAATCGCACTTGCAATAGGAATTCCAATCGTAACCGTTATGAAAAGCGGTGCAATCGCCGTTATCATCTTCGTACTATTTGTAGCGATTCGTGTTCCAGTTGTAAGAAAGTTTGATTAACGACTTGGAGTCATGTGTTATACGCATGGCTCCTTTTTAAACGGATCAAATAACGGTATCCCCTTACTCCTTCTCATAGCTGCTCCCCATTCTAATCCAACCTCTAAAAATAGATCCCGCACTGTACTATATAAAAGAGCCTTCACATTTTTACGGATTTCCCCGTATTTATATGCTCTCACAACACTTTTCACTCGCCAAATGAAGTTTCCATACACTTCTTCATCAGCTAATATTTGCTCCAGTAACACACCTTGCTCTAGTAACCCACTCTTTTTATAGGCAAGTTCCACCTTACTCCAAAATATGTTAATCTTCTTCGGATTACGCGTCATCGGTACAAGTGCATATATAAAAGGCTTCGGTATATCGTGGCGGCAATACGTCTCATCAAGTTCGTACGTTTCTTTTCTATTCTCTTTTATTTGTGGAATGTTTTTAGAAAGAATTGTTTCCCCCTCATTTTTTTGCACATTTTTACTACAGCCAGCTGCACGATCCTCACTTTCACATGCGGACATTTTCATACGGTCATCCATGCGGTCAATTGCAGATATAAGAAATACATATAAGTTCGCACTATACCCCCCGCGTTTATGTCTTTCTTTTGTCGCAACACGCTTTATAATTCCTAGTTCCTCTAACTTTGCAATTGAGCGGCGTACTGTACGAATACTCTTTCCAACATTTGTCGCAATCGTCTCCATTAACGGACAAGCAACGCCCACTGTTTTCTGTTTCTCATTCACTGCATACTTTCCTAAAAAATGAATAATGGTAGCATCCGTTTTATTTAATTGAAATCGATAATATTTCAAAACTTGTTTTTGGTATGTATTAAACTCTTCTTTACTTCGAAATTCACTATATGGTTTCATTAAATTATATAAGCTTCCCATTTTTATCACCTCACTTATAAATAAGAGGCAGGAAGAGAAATTGGCGTGATAGTTACTATTTTTTATTGGAGATGAAAATATGATTGTAATCAGTGCTTGTTTAGGTGGCATCGCTTGTCGGTATGATGGAAATGACAATCTCGTTTCAAAAATACAGGAGTTATTACAAAGAGAAGATACCTTACTTGTTTGTCCTGAAGTATTAGGAGGATTGCCGACGCCTCGTCCCTCAGCTGAAATTATTGGTGGAAATGGCGATGACGTTTTGGATGGAAAAGCAAAAGTGATGACAAAAGACGGTGAAGATGTTACAGAAGCTTTCGTAAATGGTGCTTATAAAGCATTGGAACAACTGAAAGGCTTACACCCAGAATATATTATTTTGAAAGAACGAAGTCCATCTTGTGGTAGTTCTACAATTTACACTGGAGAATTTAACGGGAATAAACAGACTGGTTACGGGGTAACAACCGCTTTATTCAAAAGACATGGATTGAAAGTCATTTCAGAAGAGGATTTTGAGAAAGAAAAAAGGAATTGACCCTGTTCGTCAATTCCTTTTTCTTTCTTATTTCGCACCTAATTTTTCTTTCACTTTTGCAGGAAGCTCATCTTTCTTTACTTCTTCCCAAGCCGAAACACCTTTTTTATCTGAGTAGTATACGCGTAGGAATGCATCTTTACGTAAGTTTTTTTGAGCTGTGAATTCTAATTCTTTCTCTTTACCGTCTTTATCAAAGCCAGTTAGCTTATACTCATAATCTTTAAATTTTTGACCATTATCAGCTTTACTATGAACTTCTTTTCCATCTACTGTAATTTGAACGTAATACTCATCTTTACCCATACGGTTAATATCACAACCAACTAACAAACTTGCAAATACAACTAAAATACTAAATAGTGCAATGTATCTTTTCATTTCCTTCACCTCATGTGTTTTTTCTTATAGTCTTATCTTAAAGCCCAGAGCTTAAAGAAGAAATTCAAAAACATGACATGAACATTACACTTTTGTAAGATAATAATTATTTCTTCACTTTAGAAATCGTCATTTCGTCACCAATTGGAATGAGTACGGATTTTAAACTTGGATGCGTTGCTATTACTTCGTTATAAAAAGCCATAAGGTAAATGAATTAACCATCTCTCTTAAGGCTTTTTATCCTCTATCCCTTTACTGCCAATTTTTCATGTACCTATTACCGCCAATAACGTCTTTCACGCCAGTTTCGCCACTTATCACGTAATCTTCTTATACCGTTTATTACACCTTCTATTATGCATTCTATTATTATATCTATCACAAGGTATCTTATAAATCTAAAAATAGGACCTATAACGTACTTCAATATAAATTCAAAAATATCTTCCAGCATATATCCCCTCTTTCTATCCTTCAATTATAACTGGAAAACAGAGAACTTGAAGCTCAAATAAATGATAAAGAAATTAGAAGTCAATAGATGAAAAAGGATTTCTAAATAATGAATGGAATATATATTTATTGTTTTCTAGCTTTTGAAGGGAGAAATAATATGAATCCTATTTTATTAGATGTTCCGTTACAAATAGAAACAGACAGACTCATTCTTCGAGCACCACTTCAAGCTGGTGAAGGGAATGTAGTACATGAAGCTATTAAAGATTCAATTCATGAATTAAAGCAATGGTTGTCTCTATTCCAGTCCATTCCTACTGTTGAAGAAACGGAAATTCTTCTGAGAAATGCACATATAGATTTTTTGAAAAGAGAAAGCTTTTGCTATCTTATCTATCATAAGGAGACGAATGATTTTATTGGAACTGCTAGCCTTCACGCAATTGATTGGAAGGTTTCTAAATGTGAAGTTGGATACTGGATTAACACGCAATTTAGTGGCCATGGATATATGACAGAAACAGTAAGTGCGTTAATAAACTTTGGATTTCAGTTATTCAAGTTTAGAAGGATTGAAATACGATGTGAACGTAATAACACGAAAAGTCGTGCACTTCCTGAAAAATTAGGTTTTGAGCTTGAAGGGATATTACGTAATGAAGATCTTACCGCTGACGGCAAACAACTAACTGATACTTGCATCTATGCAAAGATAAAGTGAAACTTTAATCAGTGGGGGTCTTACTGCCCATTAAAGCGGGATAAATTAGATTGTAACATTCGTTGTGCAACATATCTTAAGGTCGGGTTCTACATTTAGAAAGCGAGATTTTTGATTTTTTACAACAAAAGAAAAGACCTCCTTAACGATTTTATTTCATCGCTAAAAAGGTCTTTCTCTATTTCTGCTAAAAGCTTAGCACTCTTCTGGCTTACCAGCATTCGTCGCTGTACGGAAAGATGATCCACATCCGCATGATGCGATTGCGTTCGGATTATCAATTGTAAATCCGCCGCCAAGCATAGATTGTTTATAATCAATTTTTACTCCTTTAACAATTGGAGCACTTTCTTTATCAATAACAAATTCAACACCAAAAAATTCAAGAACTGTGTCGTCTTCTTTCGGTTCTACTTCAAATCCTAAGCCGTAAGAAAGACCAGTACATCCGCCGCCATGTACAGCAAGGCGCACGTACTTCTCTCCATCTTCAGCATCTTTTAACATATCTTTAATTTGAAAAGCTGCTTGTTCTGTAACTTCAATCATGAAATACACCATCCTTTCCGTTCTCATTCTATTATACATCTTTACGCTTCTATCTTGTACTCATACACTCCGCGGCAAATTACTTCCGCTGGTCCTTTCATTAACACATTGCCTTCCTCTGTCCATGCAATCATTAAATCGCCGCCAGCTAAATGAACTGTAATTTCCTTACCACGTTCCATTTTTCCATTTAAAATAGAGGCTACAACTGCAGCACACGCCCCTGTTCCGCAAGCTTGTGTTACACCAGATCCACGTTCCCAAACGCGGAAGTTCATCTCTTCCTCATTCAAAATCTCAATGAATTCAACATTTACTCGCTCTGGGAACATTTCATGTGTCTCAAGAACTGGGCCAAGTGTTGTAAGAGGTGCTTGTTCTACATCATCCACAAAAATAACCGCATGCGGATTCCCCATTGAAACAGCTGTAAATGCATAACGATGATTATTGTATAAGAAGTTTTCACGAATAAATGGTGTTTCACCTTCACCAAGCATCGGTATTTCTTCACGCGTTAAACGCGGTGCTCCCATATCGATTTTCGCTAACGTAACTTTCCCTTCTTCTACCGTTACTTCCGCTGTTACAATGCCAGCTAACGTTTCAATTGTGAAAACTGTATCTTCTACTAGTTTATGCTCATACGCATATTTCGCTACGCAGCGTAGACCGTTACCACAGCTCTTTCCTTCTGATCCATCATTATTAAACATGCGCATTTTCACCGGAGCTACGTCAGATGGACAAATTAAAATCATTCCATCTGCTCCAATACCAGTATTAATATTTGAAACCTTTTCCGCCACAAGAGCTAAATCTTCTTCAGGAATTTGTTCTTCAAACATATTTACATATATATAACTATTGCCAAGACCATGCATTTTTGTAAAAGAAAATTGGCTCATTTGTATTCACTCCAAAAATAATTTGTTATTTCAAGTATAAAATGCACGCTTTTAGAACACAATATGAATGTCCCCCGTTTCTCATATTTGACAACATTTGGCGATGAGCCATTCTTGCACAAGTTGTGTAAGAAAAAAGCCCTTCTAAAAGGGCCTTTTTTATTTATATACAATATTATCCTCCCCGCGAAATAAAATTTTATCTAATAGAAAAAGAAAAAGGTGCTGCCGATTGCAACACCTTAAAACATTGGATTTTCATCCAAATACTCATATACGTTATTAACAAGTTCTTCTACCGTAGCACCTTGTACTACTTCACCATTTACAAGTGCAAATGGTCCTTCAAAACAAATACCACAATAACCTAAACAACCATACTCCATTACATCTAAATTCGGATCTTTTTCTAATTTCTCTAAAGCTGCTTGTGAACCACTTGCAAGGTTACCTACACAAAATTCAATTAATGGTTTAATCAAAATTCTCCCCCCTGTACTACAAAACAAATTACTTTCTGACTTCATCTATAAGAAGAAAACTAAGCTGTTTCTTGTTGTTTTTGTTATACATTCCAAACTATTTAGTTACTTCACTATTTCACTTCAAAGTAGATGGTTTTATTTTATATAACATGCTATTTCCGATGAAATGGTAACTAAAAAATGAAAACAGTTTACTCTACTTTTCTTCTTATTGTACAACAGAGTATTCATTCATGCATTGTTATTTGTTCACAAATTCGATATAATTTGATTGAGCAAAGTCAAAATATTTTATTAATATAAAATTTTATGATTAGGGGATATTTCAACAGAAAAGGGGTAATCCATCATGAAACACCTCGTAATATTAGGTGGCGGCTACGGTGGAATGAGAATTCTGCAGCGGCTACTTCCAAGCAACCACCTTCCAGATGATGTACAAGTGACATTAATCGACAAAGTACCATATCATTGCTTCAAAACTGAATATTATGCATTAGTTGCGGGTACTATTTCAGAAACGCATATTCGTATACCGTTTCCTGAACACCCACGCCTCAATATTCAATACGGCACAATAACAAATATTGATCTCGAAGAAAAAACTGTTCATCTCGATAGCGGCGAAGCGATCCAATATGATGATTTAATTATCGGTCTTGGCTGCGAGGATAAATATCATAACGTTCCTGGGGCGAAAGAATATACACATAGCCTACAATCGATTGAACAAACACGTAAGACATATGAACAATTAAATAGTCTAGAACCAAATGCAACGGTAGCTGTCGTTGGTGCTGGACTAAGTGGCGTTGAAGTTGCAAGTGAACTTCGCGAAAGCCGGTCTGATTTAAAAATCCACTTATTTGATCGAAAAGATAGAATTCTATTCCCATATCCAGAGAAATTAAGTAGATACGTAGAAGAATGGTTCGTAAAACATAAAGTTACTATTATAAGAAACTCTAACATTACAAAAGTAGAACCAAATATTGTGTACAACCACGATGAACCACTTGAATGTGATGCAATCGTCTGGACAGCTGGTATTCAAGCAAATGAAGTTGTTCGAAACCTTCCAGTTGAACAAGATGGTAGCGGACGGGTTGTTTTAACAAAATATCACAATATTCCAAATAATGAGCACGTATATGTTGTAGGAGATTGCGCAGCACTTCCACACGCTCCATCTGCCCAACTTGCTGAAGGTCAAGGGGAACAAATTGTCCAAATATTATTAAAACGTTGGAATAATGAACCACTTCCTGACGAACTACCTGTTATTAAATTAAAAGGTGTTCTCGGCTCGCTTGGGAAGAAACACGGCTTCGGTTTACTAGCAAACCAACCATTAATGGGACGTGTGCCGAGATTATTAAAATCCGGTCTTCTTTGGATGTACAAGTATCATAAAGGTTAATACTTTACAGGCTGTCTACTAAGCAGGCAGCCTCTTTTATTCGTTACAATATAATTATCAGACACATCTTTCTCAATATGAATAATGATTTATTTTTCATTTTTATATTAAAAACTATCGATAAACAGTGTATGCTATTTATAAGTTGTTTTATTTCCTTTAAGACCGAATTCATTCGGTCTTATTTTTTATGTTGTAAATACTTTTATAGGAGGCATTTCATTTCACTTATGAACGTAACGAAACTAAACGATCGAATAGAAGCGAAGAAGAAAGAATTGATCCATCTCGTTGAACAATATGGATTCACTCATCATAAAGTGATTTCTTTCAGCCAAGAATTAGATCGTTTACTTAACTTATTAATAAAACTCAAGACGAAGAAAAAACGTTGCTCTTTATAACCGTTATCTTCTCTTTTTTGATACGATATAACTAGAATCAGAAAGGAGCCATTTATGTTTATATTAAAAGACGTTACATATAAAGATATACTACACATTCCTTATTTACAGATTCAAAAAGAAAAAATCACATGTATTATCGGTGAGAGTGGGAGCGGAAAAAGTACATTGCTCCGCATGCTAAATGATTTGCAATCTCCAACATCCGGTACAATTGAATATAATGGAAAATTAATTTCCGACTATCCCCCTATTCAATTACGACGTGACGTAGTCATGCTTGGGCAAACACCACCTATTTTTGATGGAACGATTAAAGACAATCTATTAATGGGACTTCGTCTTTCCGAAAAAACCTTTCCAAATGATGATGCCCTGCGAAGTGCATTAACGACTGTTAGCTTAGAAAAAAATTTAGAAGATAACGCTGATTCCTTATCGGGCGGGGAAAAACAACGACTTGCTTTTGCACGTATCGTACTCATGGATCCACCTGTTTATTTATTAGATGAACCAACCTCGGCGCTAGATAGCGATACAGAACGCCGCGTTATGAAACAATTTACTATGCTAGCAAAAGAGAAGAACAAAACAGTTATCTTCATCACACACTCACAACAACTTCCAGAAGAAATTGCAGACGATATTATTGAAATTAGTAAAGCAAACAGTGCAACTAGAAAGGAAGTGCTCTCATTTGAAGGGCGTTATTGAACTCCAAATCTGGCAACTTGCCGCTGCATATATTTTCATTCTTATATTAATTGGACTTGTGAAATTAAAAGGAATACCACGCGAAAAACAAATTGCGCTCGCAACGTTCCGTATGACGATTCAGCTCGTACTTGTTGCATATGTCCTTACATACGTATTTGAAAATAGTAATCCATTTTATACAATTGCTCTCATTACTTCTATTACTACCTTTGCAATTTTTAATATTTATAAACGAGTTAACATCCCAATGTCAAAAGACTTAAAACGAGTAGCCGCGCTTTCCATGGTTGCTGGATCAATTGGGCCACTTCTATTATTTATCTTTGTTATTATCGGGCATGATCCTTGGTATGCGCCGCAATATATCGTTCCGATTACAGGAATGTTAGTTGGGAATGCCATGACTGGTGTTTCTCTCGGTGCAAATACGTTCTTAAACAATATGAAATCACAAAGAGGTCAAATTGAAGGGGCACTTATGCTTGGTGCAACACCGAAAGAAGCAACTGCTCCGCTCATACGCGACGCTTTTGACTCTGCCATTTTACCAACGATCAATTCTATGGTCGGAATGGGAATTATAAGCTTACCGGGCATGATGACCGGTCAAATCTTAGCTGGTGTATCACCGTTCACAGCCATTCAATATCAAATTGCTATCATACTTGGGATTTCAGGAAGCACTGCTTTTGCTGTCATTATCTTTTTACAGCTTGGATATAAGACCTTCTTTAATAAGCGGTGTCAGTTGAAAGAGGTCGACTATAGTGCACGGTAAATGTTTCACTGTTCATGGTAAATGAAATTATATAGACTGACCGACAAAAAATGACAATAAAAAAGAGGAGGCTACTCGCCTCCTCTTTTTACTTACGCCTTCTTAACGAATTGTGATTTTAACTTCATAGCACCGAAACCGTCGATTTTGCAATCAATATCGTGATCGCCATCAACTAGACGGATACTCTTTACTTTCGTACCGATCTTCACAACTGAAGAAGTTCCTTTTACTTTTAAATCTTTAATAACAGTAACAGCATCGCCGTCTTGAAGAACGTTTCCGTTCGCATCTTTTACAACTTTTGCACCATCATTATTTTCAGTTTCTGCTTCTTGGCCCCACTCATGAGCACATTCTGGACATACGAAAAGAACGCCATCCTCATACGTATATTCTGAATTACATTTTGGACAATTTGGTAAAGTAGCCATAAATTCATTTCCTCCGTTCATTATTTATACGTAAAAATCAAAATTGATGTTTACATCTCGATAAATAAAATTTGTACAGCATTTCTTTATAGTGCCATAGTCTCACGTTATTGACAAGCCTACCTCAAATTCTCATTTTTTATTTTATTTTACAAAATTTCAATTCGTATGGTGTTTCTAAGTAAAAAAGAAGAACCTTCATAAGATTCTTCTTTTCAAAATGAACGAGTTCTGACTAGAATCCCCAATCATTTTCTTCAATGTAAAATTGATACTCTTCTAACTCATCTTCGCTTAACTTCTTATTATTCTCATATACTTCTTGCCATTCAAAATAGTCTTCACTGAAATAAACAGCAAATTTAATTTTCACGTTTTTCTTCTCTGTATAATCATAACCAGTAAACTCTACTACATCATAATCTTGTTCTTTCTTCACAAACTTCCAAGTTGGATTATCCGTCATAATCTCTAAAGTAATACCTTCACTACTTGAACGAACGACATTTTTAATATTCGGCTCAGTTGGTAAAAGTGAGAGTCCGAACATAACTCCACCAAATACTATCATCACTATAACCTGTAAACCAATCATGCCAGCAAAACTAGCGTTGCCCTTTGATTGTAAGTAATATGCCTTCTCATGATCAGGCGTACCTTCTCCCTTATGTAAAACACGAACAGCATGCTTATAATATAAACGGTTTCCTTGCCATCCAGTAAATATCATCGTTCCTAACTGAAGAACTAAACTACATGTTAAATAAATCCCATCTGGAATATCTATAAAAGGAGTTACAACGATACTAGGTACCGCCAATAACGTAAGTATAATAAACAACTTATACATTTTACGATAAGCTAACCAAAAAGTTGGGAAGAAAAATGCCACCCAATTCCACGTATTCCCTTGCGCTGAATTTTCTACTTTGCCCCATTTAAAGTCATAATAAGCTGTATTCTTTTGAACAACTTTATGTAACTCTTGCGGGGAATTTGTTTCTTGTAAAACAGTTTCCTTCACGTACATCATCCTTTTCTTCCTTCTACATACATGTATTTTATAGAAAGAAAAAGAAGGAATCTAACAAAAAGTACATATATTTCATAAAAATGAACAGAAATCGAATATATTCCTACAATTACCCGTTAATTATTCCATTTTACTTTTTAATATATTAAAATACTTATGAATGATAGGTTTAATACACTAAGTTAAACATTTTACATATTTGATAATAAAAATGTTTCACATGAAACTATTTATATTTTGTATTACCTTGCCTCTACACAATGCTTGTAAAGCCCTTTCTACTTACTACAAAATAGGAAAGACGCCCTTTTCAAAAAGGCGTCTTTTTACAGTTGAAAATTCAATAATAAATAGAATGAATTGTTTAATACATGAATCCCAATTGGAACGAGTAAATTATTTGTTTTCTTATATGTATAGGCTAAACATACACCTATACCAAAAATATATAAAATACTACCTACTATAAGGGGGTGACCTAAAGTAAATATGAAAGCACTTATGACGGCACTACTAAGTGTAGAAAAACGCTGAGATAATTTCGCGAAAAACATACCTCGAAATACAATTTCTTCCCAAATAGGCGCAAAAATTGTGAGCACAACTACGTATAAAATGAGTTCACTTATAGTAGGCTCTATTACTCTATTAGACTCATCCACAACAAGCCCATGTGGTAAAACTACATTTAATACCGCAAGATATATAAGCAGTACAATCGTTGTTATTACTATCGTTACATAATATTTAAAATGATTGAATTGTAATGATTTTATTAAATGTAAACAGTAATTTCTCGCTGGTGCATACATTAAAATAATTACAAAAAATGTAAAAGGTGAAATGAGATGATTTACATACCACGGATATAATGAGGAGTCATATAAAAAGTTCAAAAAACCAATTCCATACATGACCCCAAAAATAATTACTATCATACTGATTACTTCGAGCATACTCATTTGTACATTCTTTTCTTTATATGTAACTAATTCCGTGTCCATCATATCCCCTCCAGTATAATTAAACCTTTTAAACCATTATATACCAATTTCAATTTAAAAAAAGACGATACAATCTACTGTATCGTCTTTTTCCCTACCATTTCTCTCTACACGTTTCAATTAAATGCAGTAAGTACTTCCTCGTCATATCTGCTCTTCTCCATCTTGAGAGCATTCGCTTTTCTTTTGGATTCTGCCTTATTCTCGCTACTTCTTTTAACAAAATCCCCCATTCTTCCCCTGAACGTTCTAACAAGTATTGCAATCCTCTATCTTTTGAAATGATTGTTTTATGATCCAGTGTATATAAAATACGTCCCATCGTAACGACAGCTGATTCTACCCACTCTTCTATAAAAAATAAATATGGCTGCTTCGCCTTTCCACTCCAGTACTGTTCTACGTTGTATTTCATCGTATTGACTACATCATCCCATCTTATTTGAAACGAAAGATCTTCCGCTTCTTTCCCGACTACTGTAATACCTTGATTTTTCAATGTCCACCATGTGACCGCATTAATATCCCAATGACCTATATTCGCTTTACCATCTGCACAATACACGTACTCATTCATTTCATCATTGTATTTCCCTAAATCAGCAAGCGGAATATACATACCGTCCATTCTTTTGCCTAACGTACTACTACTAAGCTTCTTATGAAGTTCGACAAGTTGCTGTTTTTCAGCTTCATTCACAGAATCATTTATTACCGTAACAAAATCAACATCGCTCGTTTCTGCATGAAATGCACCGAGTGCGATGGACCCGTAAATATATACCCCGACTATTTTTTCATCCAAAAAAATTTCTTTTAATTCTACTGTGTACTGCTTCATCAACTGTTGTACTTCTGTCGGTAACGCATGCTTCACTCCATTTTTCACATCTATCCCTCCAATAAAAAAGAGCCTTTGCAAATTCGCAAAGGCTTCCTGCTTTATAAATATTTCTCGATTTCTTCGTAAACATCCTTCAAACGAGGATTTCCTTCTCCAACAATTTCTCCATTTACAAGAACGACTGGATAAAATAGATCTTCCTCCACTACGCGCTCTGCGAATGCTTTTTTATCTTCATCTTCTTGTTCTTCTTGAAAATCAATATACTCGAAATTAAATTTATTTTCTTGTCCTTCATATTTACGACCAATCGCCGCTTGTAACCACTCAAACGTTTCTGTTGAAGATGGCATTCCAACGCAGCTCGCACAAATTACTTTCGTCCCATACACTTGCACATTAACCATTTCTTCTCCCCCACTTCTTGTTTCAACAGTATATTCAGATGTCTTAGTACATAAGCACATCATTTTACAAACTTATTCCATACCCCTATACTGAAAAAACACGTTGTAAACATGATAAAAAATTTCGACATTAAAACAAGAACAGAAAAAATAGATTTTCCCCTCTATCTTGATTATAATAAAACTGATGAAAGGAGTCGATAAAAATGGAAAACCCACATATGCAAGAACAAGTACTAGAAGTATTAGATAAATTACGTCCATTCTTACTTCGCGATGGCGGAGACGTTGAATTAGTAGACATTGAAGAAGGTATCGTAAAATTACGCCTTATGGGTGCATGCGGCAGCTGCCCAAGTTCTACAATCACACTAAAAGCTGGTATCGAACGCGCATTACTTGAAGAAGTACCAGGCGTTATTGAAGTAGAACAAGTATTTTAATTAAAAGCGGAAGCGGCTCTTTCAAAATGTGAGGAGGATGGAGCTTCTGACATAGAGGCGCTTTTTGCCTCGGCGGAAGAAGCGAAGCCACCGAACATTTTAGCCGCTGGAGCTAGATATTAATCTAAAAGCGGAAGCGACATCGCTTCCTAGAAAGAGACCCAAATGGGTCTCTTTTTTTATTCAAATAACAATCCCCCTTTAACATCATAAAGCAAAATTGGAAATCCTTCTCAAAAAATGAGATAATTAATACTATAGAATCGTTCACACATATAAAGTAAAAACATAGGGGGACGACACATGCCAAAAATGGGGAACACTTTTTTAACAATTCAAGAACTAGAAAAGAAAAAAGAGTATTTATTAGACCTTTCATCCGTTATACCAACATGGAATGCAAGCTATCAATTTTTATTTAAAGAAATCCAGCAAGAATTATTGAGTAAAGTAAATGAAAAAATCGAACAACATCAATTCATTTTAAATATATGTGCAGATCAACAAGTAGGGGCATAATGTATTACATACAATTGTGGTATATAAAAAAGAGACCTCAATCGGTCTCTTTTTTATATTTTTAAGACAGCCAATCTAATTTTCTAATCCCGAGCTTATCAACTGGTAAACGAAGTGATCCATAAAAGTGCTTCATAAATTGCTCTGAGCGGTTCACATCGTGTAAAATGGCTTCTAAGCGATCTCTATATATGCTTTTTTGTTCTTCGTTTCCTGTTTGGTAATATCGTTCGACTGTTTCAAAATAGTGAAGTGGGAACAGGAGCCTTGCAAATAATAGGCGCCA
This sequence comes from Bacillus albus, assembly GCF_001884185.1. GTDB lineage: Bacteria > Bacillota > Bacilli > Bacillales > Bacillaceae_G > Bacillus_A > Bacillus_A albus. Next base: position 21,158 of record NZ_MAOE01000109.1, on the reverse strand, counting down.
ACCAAATGAGGATAGCGAATAATTTCGTTCGTAATCTGTAACAAATTGAACGATTGTTTGCTCCCAGTCTTTCTTTTTTTCTATCATCATATAGCGGATTAATTCTGCCATATCTCGAGTTGGGTGATCATACACCCAATCAAAAGGAAGTTTGAGACGCTTCGTTTGATGCCATAATAAAGGTGTGAATCGTTCTTGGCAAATGGTTGCTGCATCAGTTAGTTGCGGCGTATCATCCATCTCTGTATCAACAACATATTGAATTGCATTTTCTGCAACTCCTAAGTAATACGGGAAGGATTCAATAAACAATTGATCGAATACGTCTGTAGGGTGGTTCATCACTTGTGATTGCCAAAACTTTTCTAATTGGTCGAGCCTTTTTTCCCATAACGCTTTCCATTCACCAATGCGGCTTAATTGTTCGATCTCTTCCGGAAAAAAAGCACCTCGTTTATGGAATATCGAAAGCTCACTTCCTAATGATGTAGCATGTCGTTCTAACGCACGCATACCTTTTAATAAGCAGTAATTTTGTTCTTCTATCTCACTTACATAGTAGCCGTGTATAGTCGGAACGAAAGTCGCTACAGTTATATCCCCTTGCTGGTTCATATAGTCACTGAGCTTTTTCATCTCTACAAGTACTTCTTCCTCCATTTCTCCAATTGGAACAAGTACATAAATTTTGTTGCGAATCCAAAAGCTTTTATAGGGGCCAAGGGGGATTAATTCTTTAACATGCATATGATAATGCTCATAAATATGATGAATCATCGCATTCGCCACCTATGGTTTTTCTTTATATATATGAGCTTGTGCTCGCCTTTCATTCCTATGCACGTGATAAAGCAACGAAACGTATACAAATACTAAAAAGAAAAAAAGGTGATAAACATGAAAGAATCAAATCAACTACAAGAAAGAGCATTACAACTATTACAAGAGCGCGGTGTAACAATTGACGATATTGCTGAGCTTGTTCATTTTCTTCAAAAAAAATATCATCCAAATTTAGAGATGTCAGAATGCCGTTATAACGTTGAGCGTGTATTATCAAAACGTGAAGTACAAAATGCACTGATTACAGGTATCGAACTCGATGTCCTTACTGAAAAAGGAATGTTAAGTCAGCCATTACAAGATATCGTAAAACGTGATGAAGGCTTATACGGAATTGATGAAGTGATTGCACTTTCTATCGTTAATGTGTACGGTTCTATCGGATTCACGAACTTTGGATATATCGATAAATTAAAACCTGGTATTTTAGAATACTTAAATGATAAATCATCTGGAAAGGTGCATACATTCCTTGATGATATCGTTGGCGGAATTGCTGCCGCTGCTTCAAGCCGCTTAGCGCACAGAGCTGAGCATTCGGAATAATAAGACATGAAAGACCGTCAGTTTCATACTGACGGTCTTTCGTATTCCATGAGCATAAATTCTCTTCCCCGGCTCAAAAAAATAGGACCTTGCTGAAAACCTATATTTTTATATAGCGTAATTGCTCTCGTATTAAATGTCGCTACACTAAGCCGGAATGTTTTCGGCTTATATTCTTTTGCAGCAAAGGCTATCCCAGCTTGAAAAAAATTTTTCCCCAGCCCCTTCCCTGTTAACGCTGGCTTCATACCAAGTCCGATATCAATTACACCTTCTCCACCATATAAATGAGCATCTCTTCCCCCTGGCACTTGTGCATTTTCCCCAAAACAAAAATAGCCAATAAACGCTCCCTTATCGTCACAGCAGCCATAATACGTCCCATCTAATAATTCTTCTATTACTTCTTCCTCACCTGAAAAACTATACAAATTATAAGGTTCTTCGTACGTCCACGTATTTACCTCATTTGCTTCTTCTACCGTTAACTTATGTATATCCATCCTTCTCTCTCCTTATCAAATGTTCTATATATACTCATTCATTTTTCACACCTCATTTCCCTCCAATCGGAATATGCATAATTGCATACGCACACCTATGAAACAAATGGTACAATTTTATTTGAATCGCTGTTGCTACACTTCTTGATCAAAGAAAAGGCGTTAAAACGGATATTAGCGCCTTATCAAACTCAAGCAATTGGCACATTTTGTCATCGTTAAAGACACTCAAAAGAGTGTCTTTTTTTTATCTCTCACAAGGACTTACTCATTTCAAAGTATAAACACATAAAATAATGTAACTCTTTACATGCATGAATCCTTTTCTCAAAGTTGTTCAGTAGACTCAAAATAAAAAAGCACTCTTCACTAGAGTGCTTTTTACTTTCAAATAGGGAGGTTACATATATGGATAGTACTCTCGTATTTAACTTCGGCATTGGTATTGTCATCATTTTATTTGTTTTCTTTGTTCTTTGTATGAGCGGGGTATAGCAATCTTTTATGCTGATAACTCCTTTAAAGTATCACTTAATTTAAACTTTCTTAATTGTAATGACGCAATCAATGCTGCTCCTGCTCCAAGCACCACACTAGCAAAAGCTAATATGCAAACTTGATTATACGGAATGATAATAACCGTTAGATCTAAGCTTGATAACACAATATAACTAAACAAAATCCCGCCAAAAATGCCAATACAACCAGCTATCGCTCCAAGTAAAGTTCCCTCTAATAAAACGATCCGTCTCATTTGCTTCGGAATAGCTCCTACCGCACGAATCATACTAATTTCAGCACGTCTTTCATGTAAACTTGAGACAATCGCATTCATTAACCCTATACCAGAAATAATAAAAACAATTACGACTAACAAGCGAATTAACATCATCATTTGCGATAATAACTCCTCCTGTTCTTTTAATAACTCATGACTATTAATAACTTCTACATTCTCTTTATTATTTGTAATTTGTTTTACTTGCTTCTTAATCTCTTCAAATGATTGATTAGAATTTGTCATAACTTGAATTGCTTCATATCCTTGCACGTGAAACTTATCACGAACCCATTGTTCATTTACGAAAATGTCTAATCCTCTTCCCCTTAATCCTTGCTCAATAATCGAAACGACTTTAATCGTTTGTTTTTCTTTCCCTTTTCCTTGTACTTCAATCGTATCATGCAACTGAATCCCTAATGTTTTAGCAGTTCTCTTCGTAACGACTCCCTCACCATCTTTTAATGGCTTATTTAAATCTTGTCCTGTAATCACTTTCGCTTTTGTTACTTTTTGATAAGCAACAATGTCATTCCCCACAACCTCTATCACATCATATTCAAAATCATCTTTCCTCACATTTTCATACCACTCTGGATCCGCTTTTTTAAAATCATAATTTATAAGTTTCGCTGTAAAGTCAGTAACATTTGCTACGCTCTCTTCTACACCATCAATTTTTTTAATCTGCTCCATCCAACTAAATGGTAATACTTCAGTACTTTGCGATTCTATTGGAATTCTTATTACTAAATCAGCCGGTAAATGTTTTTGTAACCCATCTTTCATGCCTTCGTAAATAGAGTTTATATACATCGTCCCAACAAGCGCTAACATAAAACCAAATGCTAATATAGCAACTGACACAGCTGCCTTATTCCGATAACGAATTACATTCCGGCTACTAATTGTCGTTTCAATTCGTAATATCATTTGAAGTGGTTTTGCAATTACTGGTGCTATCATACGAATAAATAACGGAATCGCAAATAACAAACCGACCGCAAATAACAGCGCACCTATCGCACTTGGATTAAAACCGATATACTGCTCTAATATGTTACCCGTGAGTCCAATAACAGTACCAATGATTAGAATGCTAAGGCTAAAAGCGCTCCATCTCTTTTCTTTTTTCTCATTACTAGGAAGACCTGGCCGAAGTGCTTGAACTGGCGGAATCTTTCTAACCATGAAAGCAGGTATAATGGCCCCTATGATAGACATAACTATCCCTAATAAAAACGTAATGAGTAAAATCTCGCCTGAAATCGAGAATGATGCTTTCCCTGCTTCCTCAATATTCACCCATTTGTTAATGAATGATGCTGCAATTGTTTGCGTACCTGCTCCAAGAATAACTCCTGCTAGTGATCCGATTGCCCCAATACATAAAGCCTCTAATAAAACGACTAATATAATTTGATTTGGATTACTACCAAGTGCACGTAATAATGCCCATTGCTTAAATCGACTTCTGACAGATAAGAAGAAACTTCCCATTATTAAAAGGGCTACAACAAATAAGGCAATACCACCTAAACTAAAAATTAATGGCTTCATTACATTTAGTCGTTCAAATGCCTTATCTACATAAGTACGTTGGTCCACCTTTATATTTTCAATCTTTTTATGTACATCAAAAGCAATTGCTTTTTTCACATTTACATCTTGTACTTTCACTTGAACGAGATTGAATTGATTTGGTAAATTTAATTCTTTTTGAAGCCAATGGATTGGAAAATAAGCACTATGTCCCATTGACGCCATTAACGGTGGATTTAAAATACCGACAACTTTCACAGTCTTTTCACCATGCTGTGGAAATGGCAGTTTAATCGTATCTCCTACCCGTATATTTTCACGATCTGTATACCCTTTTGTCAGTGCTACTTCAGCACCTTCTTTCGGATATCGTCCTTCTAATATTTTATAAGAATGCATTTCTGGAGAATCTTGCTCAACACCCCAGTAAGATGGCTTTCCCGATAATTCTTTATAATGTGGAAAAGGATACGGTATAAGTGCTTTTGATATTTTTTCAGCATTTTCTAAGCCATCTATTCCTTTTAAACTTTCATTATTTAAATACATATCGTTTTTTATATAGCCAAATTGTAAATTATAATCTCCATACCGACTTACTACTTGTTCCTTCACACTTTGTTCTACTGATTGATTACCAAGTAATAACATCGTTGCTAACATAACACCTAAAGCTGCACCGAGAGCAATCAACATATTTCGCAGCCAATTTTGTTTCATTGATTTTACCGCGTATTTAATTACCCATCGCATCACCTTTACCTCCTACTTTAAAGTGACGATTCATAATCTCTTGAATGTGAGTAACTTGTTGCGGGATATTTCGAAATTTCCATCCTTTACTTTCAGCATGTTCATGAATCACTTCACCATCTAATAAGAAAACAACTTTATCCGCATGGGCCGCTACGAATGGGTCGTGCGTTACAACGACAGCTGTTTGCCCTAACTCATCACACGCATTGCGAAGTGCCGCGATTATATTTTTGCTATTTTCAGAATCTAACGCCCCTGTTGGTTCATCTGCTAATATAATAGCCGGCTCATTTGCAAAAGCTCTTGCGATCGCAACCCTTTGCTGTTGCCCACCTGATAACTGTGCTGGTAAATGCTTTTCTTTTCCCTTTAGCCCGACGAGTTCTAATAAACGAGTTGCTGTCATCGTTGCCTTCTTTTGCGAGACATTATCTAACAGTAACGGTAATCCTACATTCTCTTCTGCACTAAACACTGGAATTAAATTAAACTGCTGAAAAATAAAACCGATTTTATGCCTTCTAAATAAAGCTAGCTCTTTTTCTTTTAATGTTGATATCTCTGTACCGTCAACTCGAATACTACCTACTGATGGAATATCTAATCCACCTAACAACTGAAGTAAGGTCGTTTTACCCGATCCACTTGCCCCCATAATACAGACGAAATCTCCTTTTTGAATTTGAAGATTAATGCCTTTTAATATTTTTACTTTACTATCCCCAATATCAAACGATTTTTCTAACCTTTTAATTTCAATAATATTCATCCCCATATCCCCTTCTCTCTCTATTTACCAATCTATATATTCTATTCAGAATGCAAAATCCCTACTTTTTTGTATTTTTTTGTCATATACTAACATGTATCCCATATTAGCTAATTACATTTCCGCTTTATTTCTCACGTCAAAAAAGTTGACTCTCACAACAGAGGTAACCATAATAGTTACATAAATAAAAAACTATCCACAAATAGGAGGAAGAACAATGAAACATGTAATCGTTTATGCACACCCAAATACAGAAAGCTTCAACCATGCGATTTTAGAAACGGTAAAAAGTCAATTAGAAGAAAAAGGTCATGAAGTACGCGTTCGCGATTTATACGAGTTAAACTTCAATCCAGTATTAGGCGCTTCCGATTTCATCTCATTTTCTCAAGGAAACACACCAGAAGATATTAAAGAAGAGCAAGAGCATATCTCTTGGGCTGATAGCATTACATTCATTTATCCAGTTTGGTGGGCGGGACTTCCTGCTATTTTAAAAGGATACGTTGACCGTGTATTTAGCCACGGCTTCGCTTATGCTTACGGTGAAAATGGTATTGAGAAGTTATTAAGTGGTAAAAAAGGCTTATTATTATCTACAATGGGAAATACGAAAGAAGCATACACAGCAGGCGGTATGTTTGAAGCAATGAAGAAAACAGCAGATGTTGGTATCTTTGAATTTACAGGCATTGAAACAATTGAGCATACATTCTATACGAGTGTTCCTTCTGTGGATAATAGTGTGCGTAAGCAATATCTTGAAGAAGTTAAAGATGTTGTGAATCGTGCATTTTAATAAAAAAACTCCGGCTTTAACAACCGGAGTTTTTCATTTCATCATTAATTTCGGAATATATCTTTGAAGAATGCTTTCTAATTCATTCATATCTTCCTGTCTAATAAGTAAATTCACATTGTCATTCATTTTTTCTCGCCCGCGATATAAAAATATATTTTCTTTTGGATTTTCCCATGTTGATGTTTTATAGCCTTTTAATTCTTCGTATGAATAAAAGTTTAATCCGTCTACTACGCCTTTTTCATATATTTGTACACTTTTAATAAGATGGATAGCTATTAACGTCATAAAACAACTTGCTACAGCATGAATACCTAGCTGGATGAGAAACTGTTCAACAGTATCCATATCGCCACTTACATACTGAGCATATATATACATACATTGTCCAATGAAATATGCTGGTCCAAGTAATGCAATCCAACGTCTTTTCACCCGAGGGTACATTGCAATGCGTTTTCCTGCGCTTTTTTTCATTTCATTTATTTTATATATCTTCCATAGAACAAAAAACAAAACACATAATGTAAAAACAAACATAATACATGACATCCAGTACACGCTGATTCCCCCTTTTATCATTACATGTAAATTTTACATTTTATATAACAATAGCACATATGCAATTATGCATAAAAAAACAGGTAACCTATTCCGGTTACCTGCATCTCATTACATCTTCTCAATCCACTCCGTCAAGTTATGCACAACTTGCGTTGGTTGTACTTCATATTCTGTTAACTTCTCCACAGTTGTTACTCCAGTGTGGACAAGAAGGGTGTGCATACCAGCATTTATTCCTGCTAAAATGTCTGTATCGTAGTTATCCCCAACCATTAATGCTTCATTTTTTTCTATGCCAAGCACTTTTAAAGCTTGTTCCATAATGATTGATTCTGGTTTTCCGATGAAGATTGGATCCACACCTGTTGATACTGCTACAACTGATGTTAATGAGCCGTTACCTGGTAATAATCCGCGCTCAGTCGGAATAGCAATGTCTCCATTTGTAGAAATAAACGTTGCGCCGTTACGTACAGCAAGACAAGCTTTTGCTAATTTTTCATATGTGATGTCACGATCTAAACCAACAACAACGAAATCAGGATTTTCATCCACAAGTTCAAAGCCTTTTTCCACAAGCGCATCATGTAAGCCTTCTTCACCAATCATATATACAGTTGCGTCTTGTTTACGTTCATAAATAAAGTTCGCTGTCGCCATACTCGTTGTGAATACTTGCTCTGCTTTCGCTGGAATATCGAAACGAACAAGTTTTTCTGCCACTTGTTCTGGTTTACGCGTTGAGTTGTTCGTAACGAATAAATATGGAATACCGCGCTCTCCTAATGCTTTTACAAAGTCGCTCGCTTCTTCAATTTGTTCTTCTCCGCGATACATCGTACCGTCTAAGTCAATTAAGTAACCTTTATACATCGATTATGTCTCTCCTTCTATGCTAACGTTCTCACCTATCATACCACTCTTATATTACCCGCTTTTCCCAAAGAAAAAAACGCTTTACCTTAAAGCGCCCCATAACGTTCATTTTTTCTCTTTTACTTGGTAAGAACAACTACAATCGCCCTCACACATGTTTGCTAACGTCTTCACATCTGCTCCTGCAAATAAACGATTATACATCTCTTTTTCATCTTCACATACTTGCGGGAATCTCTCTGCAATTTCCTTTAACGGACAGTTTTGTTTTTCAATTACGAAAGAGTTTTCTCCCTCTCTCTTTATTTGAACCATATAACCATTTTTCTCTTGCATAGCTGCTATCTCTTGCACTTTATATGCTAAATTCTTTTGATTACTCACTCGCTTTTGCAACTGTTCTTCCATTCGCTTCGTTCTCTCTTTTAAAACGTAACGAAGTATTTTTTCATCACCCATTCGAGCTAAATCTTCTAGCATATCAATCGCAAATTGCTTATACTCCTTCGGGAATGTATCTTCTCCCTTTTCACTTAATCCATACAAATAAGTTGGTCTTCCGACATGTTGCCTTACCATCTTGGAATAGATGAAACCATCTTTCTCAAGATTACTTAAATGTCTTCGAATCGCCATTTCTGTAATCTCTAAAACGTCTGCTAGTTCCGCTACCGTGTGTTCTCCCTTTACTTTCAACAATTGCACAATTTCGTCTTTCGTCGTACGTGCTTCCCCCATGTTTCAACCTTCTCCCTTTTCTTTCTCACATACAATATAAGATCCCCAAAAAGGTACCTTGGGGATCTTATAAGCATAATTATTCTGGTACAAATGCAGATACAGGTCCTAATTCCTTCTCTAAATAACTGCGAATATTTGCTGGGTATTTCTCTACCACTGCAATATGTTTTTGAATCGTCTTATATAATTCATCATGATTCATTTGAATATAATCTTGCGTAAGCATTTTTCGAAGAAGAATCACTTCTTTCATTCCTTGTCCTTCTTCTGCACTTATCACTCGCTCGTCCATCAAAATGTCGATAATATCTTCATAACTTCCTGGATCGCGCATAATAAATCCATCAATCATCGCATTCCCTACATCTAATACAGTATCAATAATGAGATGAGCTATGCGTTCTAATGCGTAAAATTCAAACTCGGTTTCATATATCTTTTTCTCTTGAAATGTACTTGTTGCTCGTTCTAAACATACTAGCATTTGTTCTATTTTCTTTCTGTCTACAAAATACATGAATGTCACCTACCTGGAAATTAAAGCATTTACATTTTAATTGTAACGCTTTCTTCTGAAAAAATCGACAATTTTTCGAATTCACCTTTTCTCCGTTATTTGTTATAGTTATATTTGTATGATTTTTGAAATTGGAGGAATGAAATCTTGGAACGTGAACTCGCACTAGAAATTGTCCGTGTAACAGAAGCAGCAGCATTAGCATCCGCACAGTGGATGGGCCGCGGAAAGAAGAACGAAGCAGATGATGCAGCAACTACAGCAATGCGTGATATGTTTGATTCAGTAAACATGGCAGGTACAGTTGTAATTGGTGAAGGAGAACTTGATGAAGCACCGATGTTGTATATTGGTGAAGAACTAGGAACAGGTAACGGTCCAGAAGTAGACATCGCCGTTGACCCATTAGAAGGTACAAACATCGTTGCAAAAGGTCTTGCAAATGCAATGGCAGTTATCGCAATCGCAGATAAAGGGAACCTTCTTCATGCTCCTGATATGTACATGGAAAAAATCGCGGTTGGTCCAAAAGCAGCTGGTAAAATTAGCTTAGATGATCCAATTGAAAAAACAATTGAAATTGTAGCAGAAGCTAACAATAAAAAGATTCGCGATCTAACGGTTATCATTCAAGAACGTGAACGTCATCAAGATATTATTGATCGTGTTCGTGCAAAAGGTGCACGCGTAAAATTATTTGGTGATGGTGATGTTGGTGCGTCAATCGCAACAGCACTACCTGGGACAGGTATCGACTTATTCGTAGGTACTGGCGGAGCTCCAGAAGGTGTTATTTCTGCAGCAGCATTAAAATGCCTTGAAGGTGAAATGCAAGCTCGCTTAGTTCCAATGAACGAAGAAGAAGAAGCTCGTTGTCGTGAAATGGGATTAGAAGACCCACGTCAACTTCTAATGCTAGAAGACTTAGTATCTGGTGACGATGCAATCTTCTCAGCAACTGGTGTATCTGCTGGTGAATTATTAGACGGCGTGAAATTCCTTGGCGGAGATTTAGCTGAGACATATTCTATCGTAATGCGTTACAAAACAAGAACAGTACGATTCATTAAAACGCATCACCATTTAGATCATAAGCCACACTTAAACTTAGATATTTAATAAAGGAGCCATGTGTATGGAAGAACGTTTCTTTCTGTACGACGATACAGTCGCTACAAGAACTCGTTTCGTTAGCTTTATGGGAGAAAATGAGCGTCATGATTTAGCGCTTTTATACTCCGATCGTCATTACGGTAAAACAATTGTCCTTGATATGCAGCGCAATAAATTTGCAATCATCGGTCCTGACGATTTAAACGAACCAGGCTACTTAGAGCATGCATTTTCTATGACTGAAGAAATTGCAGAAGAACTACGCTCATTTTTATTTGAACTTATATAATTTATCGTATGCACCAGCTATTTTAGCTGGTGTTTTTTCGTTGAGAGAGTTTTGAATTTTCTAACTAATATGTTATAATTAAGAATAAATCTATTTGGATAGAAAGGACGTTATCTACGTATGCCAACATCTACTTTGTAATGGACCAGCAATTGGATAGCATTACTCTCAAAAAAGCTCCGTGCTTTTTCAAGGGAGTAGTCTGCCCATTCCCATTACAAAGGAACGTAACGCATCTGTAGTATGATGTTTACGGAGGTTCCTCTTTGGGGAACCTCCTTTTATTTTTGTCTTTTTCTCCTGTCTTCATACTACAAGACATCCAAATAGCTGTATTACGTTCCTTTACCACTACTATAAGAGGTGAAGGAAAATGCAGAAAGTACAACTTTCTTGGAGTTTATATGAAAACGAGCAAAATACAATCGAAAAGTATTGTAAAAATTGCAGACACACTACCTTATTTACTGACACGAATATTCGTAGGCATAACGCCAACGGAAAAAATATATATCGTTTTGCCATTTATAAATGTCCGAAAGATCATACGTGGAACCAAAAGCTTCGTATTTATAAATCATTTACTGATCATGTGGAAACAGTCGATATGACGCAACAAGATCAAATAGAAACAACTACTACCATTTCCATTACACAACATAAAGAAAGCGGCATAGCTGAAATTACGATTGTATTAGACCTCGTTTTCGGTTCCCACCGAATCGATAAAGCTTTATCCACATATATTTCTGACTGGAGCCGTACACGCATTGTGGATAAAATTAAAAATGGGGATATTCAATTAAACGGGCAACAAATGAAACCCAATACAATACTTTCTGAAGGCGATTCAATTTCAATATGTTTGTGAGCAAGTAAAAAAATCCTCTTACAATCGTAAGAGGATTTTTTTATTTCTTCACTTTTCGTAATACGAAGTGTGCACAACCGAAGTTACAGTACTCGTATAAATACTCTGATAACGTACTAATTTTCGTATCATATGTCGAACGTTGATTACTATCATCAAAGAAACCGCGCAATCTAAGTTGCTCATAACCCCAGTCTCCAACGATATAATCATATTTATTTAAAATTTCTGCATAACGCTCTTTAAATGCTTCTTCACTAAAACCATCACGAAAGTTTTTAATTACTTCGTACTGAACATTATTAATGCTCACCGTAGCATGCATCTCTTGCTCTTGCTTTTGCTCCATCATTAACTTCCTCTCTAAGCATTCTTCTTTTTATCGTATCACAAAGCATACCAACCAACAATTTCAAATACAAAAAATTGAAAATTAGTGCATGCTATGGAGAAGGAGGTGATACATCGTGAAAAAACAAATTATACTCTCTCTCCTCACTCTTTCCTTATTTGCAGGCTGTCAAACAAATAATAATGCCGAAATGGAACGTGAAGAAGGAAGTCGTGTTCTTGTTTCCAACAAAAACGACATGTATCATACGGAAAATACAAATACACGATTAACGAGAGTCGGTTATTCATCTAAACAAAAACATGAAGTATCTAACAAACAAGTAGGAGCTATTAACCGTGAGAAAGTCGCTGAAATGATTACAAGCATGGCAGTCAAACTTCCTGACGTTACAAACGCTGCTACACTCGTTACCGATGATGAAGTATTTGTTGTATACCGTGCAAACACAACGGATCCAAAACTCGTAGCGGATCAAGTATATAGAGCTGCTTTGTCCATCGTTCCTCGCTATTATAAAGCATATGTATCAACAGACCAAAAGTTGATTTCTCAAATTCAAGGCCTTCAATCTGGCGCATTAAATGATACAGAATATACACAAAGCATTGATATGTTAAAGCGTGAAATGAGTAAAAATCCTCATTTGAACAATACAGGGGATCAGACTTTAAATAATATGATAAAAAAATAAAGAAGGTGGAGAAAAACTCCGCCTTCTTTATTTTTAACTATTTCTTACGATCCGCATAAACCGCCATCGCATCACACATAAACTGCGCTAATCCCACGCCAAACTTATCGATATTTTTCGTGAAGCGCTCATCAGCGACGTACATTTGACCGAGTCCTTTAAAAGCGTCTAATGAATATTCACCGAAGTTTTGCAAGTAATCGTACCATACTCCAATTGCTTCCTGTGCCTCTTTACAATCTGGTGCGCCGTGTCTAAGCGCCGCTAAGTTTCTGTAAATCGTATTAAACTCTTCTTGATTGTCTTTTGACATACCTTTCGCATATTCATTCGCTTTATCTACAGCTGCGTCTCCCCATCTTTCACGCGCTTCTTCTTCGTACGGATTATGGCTGAAATCGAAGCCTTCAAATTTCTCTTTATTCGTCATTTCAATCTCTCCTTTTGTATGCTGAATTGTCTTATCAATCGTCGCAATCACTTTATCTAACCGAGCACGCTTTTCAAGAAGCATTTTCTTATGAAGCTGTAGCGCTTCTTCTCGGTCAAATGATGGACTCATGATAATTTCTTTAATTTTCTTCAAAGGGAAGCCTAGTTCTTTAAAAAATAAAATTTGCTGCAATGTCTCTAAATTTTCATTGGAATACAGACGATATCCAGACTCTGTCGTCTCATCTGGGGTTAACAACCCAATTTCATCGTAATGATGCAGTGTGCGCACACTAATTCCAACTAAATTAGCTACTTCTTTTACCTTCATTGTCATGTGTATCTCCCCCTTAATACATACGATAAAGTATGACGCAACGTTAGAGTCAATAAGTAAATTCATTTTTTTGTTAAAAGTTTCATCTCCACTATATTTCATGCATAATAGATATGTACATATATTAGAAAGCGGTGAAAATATGGTTTCAAGTACGGTAATTGCCAGTATCACAATTCAACTTGTGCTTTCGATTCTGGTACCTATTATTGCGTTTGTTTATTTTCGTAAAAAATATCATATTAATTGGAAAGTAGCCGGCGTCGGTGTTCTTATTTTTATTGGGTTTACTCAAATTCTGGAGACACCGTTCCACCTATTTATGCGCGGAAATCCGGCAATCGCTCCAATTTTAGAAAATCCATTTGTCTTCGCACTTTATGGCGGTCTAACCGCTGGTATTTTTGAAGAATTAGGACGCTTCGTTGCCTTCTTCTTCTTACTAAAAAAATATCAAGAATATAAAGATGGTTTTGCTTACGGAATAGGTCACGGCGGGATTGAATCTATTTTAGTCGGTGGATTCTCGGCATTACAGACACTTATATTCGCAAATGCTATTAACAACGGTAGCTTCGCTCAAATGGCAGAAAAACTACCACAATTAAATGTTGTAAAGGATATGTTAATAGAGCAGCCTGCTTATTTATACTTCCTTGGCAGTTTGGAAAGAATTATGGCTCTTGTGTTGCAAATTGCCTTTACGATGCTTGTCTTATACGCAGTAAAACAGAAGAAATATATCTTCCTTGTTTACGCTATATTATTCCACGCATTTGTAGACTTTTTCGCCGCACTTTACCAAACAAAAACAATCAACATCTTTGTTGCAGAAGGAATTACCCTTCTCTTCACAATTGGTGCTATCATTCTTATTCGTAAAATGAAAGAAAAATTAATGAGTGTGCCGGAATAAAAAATAACCCACCTGTTGGTGGGTTATTTTTTATATGGATTATCATAATGATGATAGCTTTTTCCCTCTTGCAGCTTCCTCTTCGTTTCTGCATCTATAACAATGTACTTACGAAATTCGTCTGCTTCATTTTGAGAAAAGGACGCGAAAAAATAAACTTGGCGATCAGGGTGAATAAAAGAATCTTGGAACACCACACTACTCCGACAACCTACAGCTGTTTTTTGTAAGAAAGAAAATTCTTCATCCGGCACTTCTTTAAATAAGATCTTTTTCCGAACGCTATATGCTACATCGTTGTATTCTTTGTAGATTTTCTTATCTAACTGTTCATAAAATACATCTTCACTCGCAAACGATTTATTTCGGTTGCTTGGATAATCTAACCTTTGATTGGAATGTGCATATGTTGTGGACATTTGCGTAAGAAAACAAATCATGAATACGAGACATATCATTTTTTTCATACTGGCACCTCAATTTTCATTATCCACATTACTTTTCCACATCTATAAATCAATATGCCGTTTCCAATAAAAAGGAATTTTTTTCGCATTTGTCGAAGTATATAGCGTCAACTTGAAAGATGGGGATGAATTATGAAGAAATTGATTGTAATACGACATTGTTCAGCAACTGGCCAAGAACGTGGTGCGGAATTAACGATTGCAGGAAAAAATCAAGCAAACATTCTTGCTACATTTCTCTTAGAAAACCAACCACAAATAGATCATATTATTTCAAGCCCATTTGTGCGAGCTATCGATTCTATCCGGCCTTATGCACTCCAAGCTAATTTGTCTATCCAAGAAGATGAACGATTAGCTGAACGCATATTAAGCGACGTTCCAATGGACGATTGGATGCAAAAACTAGAATCTACTTTTACAAATATAGATATTGCCTTTTCAGGCGGAGAGTCAACAAAACAAGCAACAGAACGTGCTATATCGCTTATCCAAGACGTTTTAAAATTAAACCGTACTACAACACTACTCGTTACACATGGAAACTTACTTACGCTCATTTTAAAGCACTTTGATCATACGATCGGCTTTAATGAATGGAGAGCTTTAACGAATCCTGATGTTTATGAAATTATAATCGATGAACAATGTACTATAAAACGATTATGGGAAGCACCATCCAAGTAATATCTCTTTCCAACACATTCAGTTGACGCCACGAGAAGAAACTGTACTAACAATAGAAAGGGGTATCACTCCATATGTACGAAGATGTACTTGCTTTACTACATAAAACAAATGCTTCTTACGAAAAGTTTGAGCACGAACCGGTACTCGATTATGAAACAGATCGTATCGTACGTGAAAGGCTCGGCTTACAAGGTACTCCAAGTAAGAGCTTATTTTTGAAATCAAAGTCTGGAGATTATTACGTATTTTTCACGTTAGAGGGCACAAGGCTTAACCGGGGAGAGATGAAAGAAATAACTGGGGAACGCTTATCTCTCTGTTCTCCTGATGAAATGCGAGACAAAACTGGTTGTACGCCAGGATGTGTCGCTCCTTTCGGTTATTCACAAGATGTAACAATTATTGTGGATAACGCTATTTATACGTACGATAAAATTTTAATTACACCTGGTGTACCTGAATTTACAATTGAATTATCCACAGAGGAATTAAAGAAGATTTTATTAACATGCTCAAATACTGTTTTAGAATATAAACAAAAAGAGAGCTTATAATAGCTCTCTTTTTTTCATTATTTTGCTTCTGCTGTTTTTTCTTTTGCAGAACGAACTTGCTCGTCCGCATGGTAAGAAGAACGCACAAGTGGACCAGCTTCACAGTGGCTAAAGCCTTTGCTAAGTGCAATTTCTTTAAGCTCTGCAAATTCTGCTGGTGGGTAATATTTAAGAACTGGTAAATGCTTCTTAGATGGTTGTAGGTATTGTCCAAGAGTTAAAATATCCACATTGTTTGCACGTAAGTCATCCATTGCTTCAATTAAATCTTCTCTCGTTTCACCTAACCCCACCATAATGCTCGATTTAGTTGGAATATCAGGCTGCATTTCTTTCGCTCGACGTAAAAACTCTAATGAACGGTCATATTTTGCTCTAGCGCGAACTCGGTTAGATAATCGACGTACTGTTTCAATGTTATGGTTTAAAATATCTGGTTTTGCATCCATTAACATTTTTAAGTTTTCTTCTACTCCACCCATATCAGATGGTAATACTTCGATTGACGTAAATGGATTTTTACGACGTACAGCTCGTACTGTTTCAGCAAAAACAGCTGCTCCCCCGTCTTTTAAATCATCACGTGCAACCGCTGTTATAACAACGTGCTTTAAGCCCATTTGTACTACAGAATCTGCTACGCGTTCTGGCTCTTGTAAATCAAGCTCAGTTGGTAAGCCTGTTTTAACCGCACAAAAACGACAAGCACGTGTACAAACCGCACCTAAAATCATAAATGTTGCTGTTTTTCTTACAGCCCAGCATTCATGAATATTCGGACATTTTGCTTCCTCACAAACTGTATGAAGATTTTTAGAACGCATCATTTTCTTTAAGCCTGTATAGTTTTCATTCGTGTTTAACTTAATTTTCAACCATTCGGGCTTGCGCTTATATTCTGTTTGTTTTGTCATGGTTATCAACTCCGCACAATATGAAATAGTTTACCGTGTTCGCTTCTTTCAATGTAACATATCTATTCTAACGTATGAAAGCGATTTGCTCAAATGAAGATTCTAAGATTTTTTCCAATCGTTCCCTATAATGAAATACTCCGTATATCCCACACTAAAAAGAGTGATGATGTGAAAGGAGTCTATTTCATGCTTCGAAAAATTTCTCTTTTGCTTTCGATTTGCTTTCTTCTCCACCAAAACATCGCTTACGGTGAAGATAATCAGCAAAGCATATACGAAAAGCGCATGGCACTATATAAAGAAACCGAGCAATCTTCAGGCATTCCGTGGTATTACTTAGCTGCAATGGATCAATATGAAAGAAATATACGGAGCGTAAGAAAAGATATTCCGAAAAAACCAGATGCCATCATTTCCCTTTATTTCAAACCAGAAATATGGGCTGGACCTGTTAATGGTAACGATACCCTTCCCCATACAATTTCTCTATTTGGCGGAATCGGTTTAGATGGGGACAAAGATGGATTCGCAAATGCAAATAACGACCGTGATCTTTTGCATACAGCAGCAACGATTTTAAAAAAACAAGGAACGTCCGAAGACCGTGTTCACATTATGCTTTGGGAATATTATAAACGTGCAAAAACAGTTGAATTAATTTCCGAATACGCGCAAATTTATAAACATTACGGACGTATTAATTTAGAAGGAAATGCGTTCCCTCTTCCAATTCGTAGTGACCATAGCTACCGTAGTACTTTCGGTGCTGGAAGAAGTTTTGGGGGAAGAAGAGTTCATGAAGGAACTGATATTTTTGCAGGCTATGGCGTACCAGTAAGATCTACTTGCTATGGCATTATTGAAACAAAAGGTTGGAACCGCCTTGGTGGATGGCGCATCGGTATTCGCGACCTTCATAATAATTATCATTACTACGCTCATTTAGGCGGATTCTCAAAAGAAATACAGCTCGGACAAATTGTTGAGCCAGGAAAAGTAATCGGATTTGTTGGTAGCACCGGTTACGGCCCTCCCGGCACAGCTGGAAAATTCCCGCCCCACTTACATTTCGGTATGTATAAAGACAATGGCTATACAGAATGGGCTTTCGATCCATACATGCATTTAAGTCTTTGGGAGCGAAAAGAACGCGCGAATACAAAACGATAACCGTAGCAATATGCTACGGTTATTTTTTAAATTCGGCTAACTATCCGTTTTCTTTTTATCAGGTACAACAACACTTCCGCTTCCATAATACGTAGGCACTTCTCCTTGAACAATGCGCGTTGCAATCGGAACGTCTTGCTTCACTTTTATTTCTTTCGTATGAAATGGAATAATGACTTGCAACGTTACTTCCATCTCCATAATAATTTGAATCGCTGTCGTATTGATTCCGTGTGGCTCAATTTTTTGTTTAATATCCGTATTCACATGACCAATCGTCGTGAAATCAATTGGAATATCGGGTCCTATATTTCCAAGAAGCGCATTATCCGTTACGCGACCAAAAGGAACTGCCATCGTTGCTCCATTTTTTTCAGAAATACCTAACTCCTTCAAGTCACCTTGTTCTACTTGCTGTAAATATTTTTCTATGTACGTTGTTGTTGACGTTACGATTTCATTTACTTGCTTCGTATTCAAATTAATTGTGGATACTTTCCCGTTTTTATCATTTTGTACTTTCATTAATGAATCGACATCGAACCCTTCATTAATTCTGTCTTTTACCGCCTTCGTCATAACCGCTGTCGCCATTTTATGCGTCTCTACTTCTCCATATTTCATTAATGTGGGCTGAATGCTACTATTCACAATCCATAATCCTTGTACGAGTAATATGACAAAAAGAATAAACGACATAAGCAGTATGTGCCGAAAGGAAATAGGTCCCCTTCGAAACCGCGAATTTTTCGAACGAAATATACTCATAAAAAAACCTCCTTCTTATATCATTTCTATGCAAGAAGGAGGGACGATATATGCTTATCTCATTTTTAATAATGCTTCTTTTCCGATTGTGCCAGCCGTAATACCTAAAGTTTCGGCTTCAATCGTTACTGATTCTAGCGGTGCCTCAAGAAGTTGTTCAATCGTTCTTACACCAACCGCACGGCCAGCAATAATTCCTCGATCCCCTAACTTCTCATTTAAAAGACCTACATCTAATGCACCGCACATAATATATCCTTTATCGCTCATTACAGCTAGCAAATTTGTCTTTGGAAGTTTGACGCTAACCGCGATAAACGTATAATTATCGATTATAATTGGCTCCACATTAACCATAGTTCACACTCCTCTCTTTCTTATCTGTATGACAAGAGAAAAATGAGTGTTACAAGTTACCTAGCCTATAGTTTGACGGAAGATGTATGAGTTATTAACATGTCTGTTAACACATCTCTAAGTAGTTCTGGCATATAATATTGTTTGTCAGAAAGTGTGGATAGCTCTGGGTATAAGTAGCCGAATGTAAACATATCAATCGTTCCTATTGTATATATACGATCTAATTCCAGCGATTCCCCGTTAATCACTACATCTTCGAGTAAAATTTTATTCCCAGGAATCGTATCTGGAATAACTTCTACACCAGCGTAAATCATTTTCCCCATCACTTTCCCGCGAAATCCGAATCCTTTTACCTCAAGGTTCTCCATATTCGGGCGACGTGCTTTCAAAATAACTTCTCGTAACGTTTTCCCTGGCACTTTTAATAAACATGGATTAATGGGATGTGGACAAATTCTGTGAATATCTCCGCGCGTCACAACACCTTCTTCTAACCCTTCAAGAAGTACACCAGCGTTCACCATGCCAATCTCTGCACCGCACCACGTTTTCAGCGCATTCGCTAACATGTGCGAAAATGCTGTCTCCTGAAACCAATCGACCGGTAATGATTCCTTTAAATGAACGACAGGCTCTGCCATAATCTGTTTACTTTCTGCTTGCAACAATCCAATTGTGGATAACGGTTTGCTATAAGCACCTAAACGTTCTGTCTTAATCGCTCTACCGTCTTTTTTCAACAGCTTCTTCGTTTCTTTATCCACAGTAAGCTGAACGTGCCCAACGTAACGTCCCCACTTTTCACAACAACAAAGTAACGTATTATTCATAAGAACGCCACGCTCAAATAAATGATGCGTATGTGCCCCTAAAATAACATCTACATCATAATGCTCTGCCATATACTCATCCATACTTTTTCCAAGATGAGAAAGGACAACCGTAATATGAGCCTCATCTCGCACTTCTTCTAAAATAGACTCTAAATGAATAAGCGGATCTTCAATATGCCAATCGAGCATATGGTAAAACTCTGGATAAGCTACCGTTAACCCGATAAAAGCAATTGTAATCCCATCTGTCGTGGTATGTAATTTATAAGGCTTTGCCCACTCTGGACGTACCCCTTCTTTTTCAAATAAATTCGCGACGAGCACCTCAAATCCAGCATCATCATATAGATGATTCAAATGCTCCTTCGCTAACGTAATTCCTTCATTATTTCCGATCGTTACATAATCATATAACGCCTCATTTAAAAGCTTCGTATTGCCAAGTCCATTCGTCGCTTCCGAAATACTATGAAAACGATCCACATGATCGCCGATATCAACCGTCAAAACGGTCTCTCCGGCTTCTTGTCTTCGCTTTTTCTCCCCTTGTACAAACCGAGAAATTTGCGGCCAATTTTCAAAATGACTATGTATATCGTTTGTATGATAAAGGTGGATGATTGTTTCTTTATTTATATTCAGAGAAAAAACCTCCTCTCAGTTCCTTACTGCCATTTACGCTATGCGTGCGCAATAATCCTGTAAATACTTTTCGTCTTTTCTTGCTATTTTACATTGTACTCGCATTATGAGAAAAAGCAAAAAATTGCCCTTTTTAATATGAAAACTTTACTTTTCTAGTTTGTGGATTAGTTGGTAAAGCGGGGATTTGTGAGAATTTTTTTTGAGTGGTTTTGCGAGTATTTTGGTGGATTTCCCCCATGGGTTTGTCAGTATCTTAGCATCAACTACTTCAATTCGGCGCTTTACGAATAGGTGCTCCTCTTTCCTCTAAATATTGAGGGGTATATGCCCACTTCTGCTATGTCGTAATTTGTTGATAAGTCGATATTCCTTGTCGAATCGTCGATATATTGAAATAATCGCTGATATATTCCGAGTTATGTTCGATATATTTGAAAAATCGCTGATATATTTAGCTGGAAACCTACCTGGGTATCTCAGCTAATCCCAAGCCCAGCTTACCAA
>NZ_MAOE01000108.1 GCF_001884185.1 Bacillus albus | reverse complement strand
CGCCCTGCACAGCAGGGCGCTTTCTTCATACTTATATTAACCAATAGAACCTTCCATCTCAAACTTGATCAGGCGGTTCATTTCAACTGCGTATTCCATTGGAAGTTCGCGAGTGAATGGCTCGATGAAGCCCATTACGATCATTTCTGTAGCTTCTTGCTCAGAAATACCGCGGCTCATTAGGTAGAATAATTGTTCTTCTGATACTTTCGATACTTTCGCTTCATGCTCAAGTGAAACGTAATCGTTTTTGATTTCGTTGTAAGGAATTGTATCAGATGTAGATTGGTTATCCATGATTAACGTGTCACACTCGATGTTAGAGCGAGAGTTTTTCGCTTTTGGTCCGAAGTGTACGATACCACGGTAAGTTACTTTACCACCATGCTTCGCAATCGATTTAGAAACGATTGTTGAAGACGTGTTTGGTGCTAAGTGAATCATTTTCGCACCAGCATCTTGGTGTTGGCCTTTACCAGCAATCGCGATAGATAATGTTAAACCACGAGCGCCTTCGCCTTTTAAGATAACTGCTGGGTATTTCATCGTTAATTTAGATCCGATGTTACCGTCAATCCATTCCATCGTTGCGTTTTCTTCACAAACCGCACGTTTTGTAACTAGGTTGTATACGTTGTTCGCCCAGTTTTGGATTGTTGTATAACGGCAATATGCATCTTTTTTAATGATGATTTCTACTACCGCACTGTGAAGTGAGTTAGTTGTGTAAACAGGTGCTGTACAACCTTCTACGTAGTGTACGTGTGCGCCTTCGTCTACGATGATAAGCGTACGCTCGAATTGTCCCATATTTTCAGAGTTAATACGGAAATACGCTTGAAGTGGCGTATCAACTTTAACACCTTTTGGAACGTAGATGAATGATCCACCAGACCAAACTGCAGAGTTTAATGCAGAGAATTTGTTGTCTGTTGGTGGGATTACTTTTCCGAAATGCTCACGGAAAATATCTTCGTTCTCTTTTAATGCGCTATCTGTATCTTTGAAGACGATTCCTAGAGCTTCTAGGTCTTCTTTCATGTTGTGGTATACAACTTCAGATTCGTACTGTGCAGATACACCAGCTAAATATTTTTGCTCAGCTTCTGGAATACCTAATTTATCAAATGTTGCTTTAATTTCATCAGGTACTTCATCCCAAGACTTCTCAGATTTCTCAGATGGTTTTACGTAGTACGTAATTTCATCGAAATCTAAGTCGTTTAAGTCGCCGCCCCATTGTGGCATTGGCATTTCATAGAACTTATCCAGTGATTTTAAACGGAAGTCTAACATCCACTGTGGTTCTTCTTTCATACGTGAAATCTCTTCAACGATCTCTTTTGTTAAACCGCGTCCAGCACGGAAAATCGAAACGTCTTTGTCTTTGAAACCATATTTGTAATCGCCGATATCTGGCAGTTGCTTCGCCATGTTGGTGTGTCCCTCCTTAGATAACCTCGTTTTTAGGAACCTTTAACATTACTTATCTTCGTTTAAGCCCTTTTCTAACGCTTTCCACGCTAATGTTGCACATTTAATACGTGCAGGGAACTTGCATACGCCTTGTAATGCTTCAATATCTCCTAAATCGATGCTGTCATCGTACTCTTTTCCTAGCATCATGTCAGAGAAAATTTTAGAAAGCTGAAGTGCCTCTTCAATTTTCTTACCTTTTACTGCTTGTGTCATCATGGAAGCTGAAGACATTGAGATAGAACATCCTTCTCCTTCAAACTTCGCTTCTTGCACAATACCTTCTTCTACTTTCATCGTAAGTTGAATACGATCGCCGCAAGTTGGATTGTTCAAGTTTACTGTAACACTATCTTCTAACACGCCATTGTTACGAGGATTTTTATAATGATCCATAATAACTTGACGATATAACGTATCTAAATTATTAAATGACATTTGTGAAATACTCCTTTGTCTTGATTAGCGATTCAACAAATGTATCAATTTCTTCTTTTGTATTATATAAATAGAAGCTCGCACGTGCTGTTGAAGAAGCTTTCAGCCACTTCATAAGCGGTTGTGCACAGTGGTGTCCTGCGCGAACCGCAATACCTTCTACATCTAATACTGTCGCTACATCGTGAGGATGTACGTCTTCAATATTAAATGTAACAAGACCAGCGCGATGCTTTGGACCATAAATTGTAACGCCATCTACTTCTGATAGTCTTTCTAAAGCATATTGCGCTAATTCATGTTCATGCTTTTCAATATTATGAAGACCGATTTCGTCTAGGAAATCAATTGCCGCACCAAGTCCGATTGCATTACCGATAATCGGTGTACCTGCTTCGAACTTCCACGGAAGCTCTTTCCACGTAGATTCTTGTAAATCTACGAAATCAATCATTTCACCGCCAAATTCAATTGGCTCCATATTGTTCAGCAATTCTTTCTTACCATATAATACGCCGATGCCTGTAGGTCCGCACATCTTATGAGCAGATAATGCGTAGAAATCACAGTTCAAATCTTGTACATCCACTTTCATGTGAGGTGTACTTTGTGCACCGTCAACAACCATAATTGCGCCATTTTCATGTGCGATTGCTCCGATTTCTTTTACAGGGTTAATCGTTCCAAGCACGTTTGAAACTTGCATAATAGAAACGATTTTTGTATTCGGTGTAACTGTTTGACGAACATCTTCTAAAGAAATTGTACCGTCTGGTTGAAGCGGAAGGTATTTTAAAGTTGCACCAGTTTTCTTCGCAACTTGTTGCCACGGAATGATGTTACTATGGTGCTCCATGTAAGAAATAACGATTTCATCGCCTTCTTTTACATTTTCAAGACCATAGCTAGCCGCTACTGTATTTAATGCAGTTGTCGTTCCGCGCGTGAAAATAATCTCTTCCATTGATTTCGCGTTAATAAACTTACGAACTTTCTCGCGTGCACCTTCATACGCGTCGGTAGCTTTCGTACCGAGCGTATGAACACCGCGATGCACGTTAGAATTATATTCTTTATAGTAACGTTCTAACGTTTCAATGACTTGAATTGGTTTTTGAGAAGTTGCTGCACTATCGAAATAAACAAGTTGTTTGCCGTTCACTTTTTGATCAAGAATTGGAAACTGTTTGCGTATTTCATGAATATTCATTAGCGAACTTTCCTTTCAATTACCTCAACAAGCTGTGCCTTTACTCCTTCAATTGGAAGCTCATTAACTACAGGTGCTAAGAATCCATGGATGACTAAACGTTCTGCTTCGCGTTTTGGAATACCACGGCTCATCAAGTAGTATAGTTGGATTGGATCTACGCGACCTACTGAAGCTGCGTGACCTGCCATTACATCATCTTCGTCGATTAAAAGAATTGGGTTTGCATCACCGCGTGCTTTTTCATCTAACATAAGAACGCGAGAAGATTGTTGTGCATTTGATTTAGATGCACCGTGTTCAATCTTACCAATTCCGTTAAAGATAGATGTTGCACTATCTTTTTGTACACCGTGTTTTAAAATCCAACCTTCAGAGTGTTTACCGAAGTGAACAACTTTAGTTGTAAAGTTTTGTGTTTGGTTACCACGGCCAATTGTTACTGTTTTCGTATCAGCATATGAACCGTCGCCCATTAAGTTTGTAACGTTCTCTGAAATTGTGTTTCCGTCATTCATAAGGCCTAGAGCCCAATCAATGCGGCCGTCGCGTCCTACTGTGCCGCGGCGGTTAACGTAAGTTGTTACGTCTTTTGCTAATAAATCAACCGCACCAAATTTCACTTGTGCGCCTTGTTCCACGATTACTTCTGCTACGATATTTGCAATACCTTTAGCATTTTCATTTGCAACGTAGTTTTCTACATAAGTTGCAGTACTGTTCGCATCAGCTACGAATAATACGTGGTTATATACGTTAGCTTCTTCGCCGTCTACTAAGAATACAGCTTGAAGTGGAGTTTCAAGAACAACGTTTTTCGGAACATATACGAATGCACCGCCGTTGATTAATGCAGCATGAAGTGCAGTTAGACGATGCTCGTCTACTTTCACGCCGTCTTTCATTAAGTACTTTTGTACTAGCTCAGCGTGCTCAGTTGCAGCTGTTACGATGTCTGTAAAAATAACACCTTTTTCTTTTGCTTCGTCTGCTAAAGAAACGAACGCAGTTGTACCAGTGCGTTGTACTAATACGCTGTTGTTTTCATCGATTAAGTTTTTCACTGCTTCTGGAAGCTCTGTTAAAGAACTTACAGGCTCTTGCTTAGCAGCGTCGCCTTTTCCGATAAAGTCCCATTTTTCAATTTTCGTTTTATCAGGCGTTGGCATTGGAAGTTCAGTTGCTTGTGCAAGAGCTTGTAAGCGGAACTCAGTCAACCAAGCAGCTTCGTTTACTTCGCTTGCGCGTTGACGGATTGTTTCTTGATCGAAAGGTAATGTACCGATTGTCATGTTTATGCTCCTCTCTTACGCTTCTTGCTCTGTTGTTTCGTCTTCAATACCTAATTCTTTTTTAATCCAGTCGTAACCTTCAGCTTCTAGACGTTGTGCAAGCTCAGGGCCACCAGATTTAACGATACGACCGTTCATCATAACGTGAACGAAGTCTGGAGTGATGTAGTTTAATAAACGTTGGTAATGCGTAATCATTAGGCAACCGAACTCTTCGCCGCGCATTTCGTTAATACCTTTAGATACAACTTTTAATGCATCGATATCAAGACCTGAGTCGATTTCGTCTAAAATTGCGATTTTTGGCTCAATCATCATTAATTGAAGAATTTCGTTACGTTTTTTCTCTCCACCAGAGAAACCTTCGTTTAAGTAACGTTGTGCCATTTCTGGATCCATTTCTAGGAATTCCATGTTTTTATCTAATGTACGGATAAATTTCATAAGAGAAATTTCATCGCCTTCTTCACGACGTGCGTTAATTGCAGAACGTAAGAAGTCAGCGTTTGTTACTCCGCTAATTTCACTTGGATATTGCATTGCTAGGAATAGACCTGCTTGTGCGCGCTCGTCTACTTCCATTTCTAATACATCTTCACCGTCGATGATGATGCTACCTTCTGTTACTTCATATTTTGGGTGACCCATAATTGCAGAAGATAAAGTTGATTTACCTGTTCCGTTAGGTCCCATAATTGCGTGGATTTCTCCACCCTTTACTTCAAGGTTTACACCTTTTAAAATTTCTTTGCCATCAATTGATACGTGTAAGTCTTTAACCGTTAATGTAGAACCAGCCATCTCAATACCTCCATTAATCCTATATATACATTTTAAAAATTCCTAAAACGTTCATATTCTCATTTTATTCTCATTCTAATCTTATATCAAATAAAATGATATCGCAAACGACGAAAAAAAGTAACAATTTTTTCACAAATGTATATAAGTATTTCCCTTGCCCCCTTATATGATACACCTTTCTTCTTATTTATATAAAGAAAAAAGGACTGGTAATTTTCCAGCCCTTTCCTTATATTTATTCATTTACCGGAAGTACAGCACCTTTATATTCTTTAGTAATAAAGTCTTGAATTTCTTTTGAATGCAATACTTCTACTAGCTCTTTAATTTCTTTTTTCTTCTCGTCACCTTTACGAACTGCAATAATATTCGCGTACGGAGAGTCTGATCCTTCAATCGCAATTGCATCCTTTGTTGGATTTAATTTCGCATCAATTGCATAGTTTGAATTAATGAATAAAGCATCGCCTTCATTATTTTCATATAACTTCGGTGACAATCCAGGCTCTACATCTGTTTTAAACTTTAAATTTTTCGGATTTTCTACAACATCTTTTACTGTTGCCTTAACAACATCTACGCCATCTTTTAATTTAATAACGCCACCTTTTTGTAAAAGTGCCAGCATACGTCCACGCTCTGCCACGTTATTACTCATAATAACTGTCCCGCCCTCTGGCAAGTCTTTTAAGCTTTTATATTTCTTAGAATAAATGCCCATTGGCTCTAAATGGATTTTTCCTGCATTTACAATTTTATATCCTTTTTCTTGAATTTCTTTATCTAAGTAAGGAATGTGCTGGAAGTAGTTTGCATCAATTTCCTTATCCGCTAACGCTTTATTCGGCAGCACATAATCTTGGAATTTTTTAATTTCTAATTTAATACCCTTTTTTTCTAATATCGGCTGTGCCTTCTCTAAAATAACAGCGTGCGGCACGTTAGAAGCTCCAACAACAAGCTTATTCTCCTCTTTCCCTCCGCAAGCCGCTAATGTAAATACAGACAGCGCTGTAACAACTGACAATAGAATCTTTTTCATATGATGTCCCCTTCTCCCCTATAGTTATGTAGTAAAAAAAGGACCGGCATACACCAGCCCTTTTTCAGCAATTATTCTTTTACAGGAACAACCGCTCCTTTATATTCTTTAGTAATAAAGTCTTCGATTTCTTTAGAATGCAATACTTCTACAAGCTCTTTAATCGCTTTTTTATCTTTATCACCTTTACGGACAGCTACTACGTTTGCGTATGGAGAATCGTCACCTTCAATTGCAATTGCATCTTTTTCTGGGTTTAATTTCGCATCAATTGCATAGTTCGAGTTAATTAAAACAGCGTCGCCTTCTTTATTGTTATACACTTGTGGTAATAAACCAGGCTCAATATCCGTTTTGAACTTTAAGTTTTTCGGATTGTCTGCAATATCTTTTGGAGTTGCACTAACTGGATCTACTCCGTCTTTAATTTTTAAAATGCCTTCTTTTTGTAAAATTGCTAAACCACGTCCATGGTCAGTAACGGAATTACTCATAATAATTGTCGCCCCGTCTGGAAGTTCTTTTAAGCTCTTATATTTTTGCGAGTATACACCGATTGGTTCTAAATGAATTTTCCCCGCTATTTCAAAATCATATTTTTTATCTTTAATTTCTTTTTCCAAATACGGAATGTGCTGGAAGTAGTTTGCATCCAAATCCTTATCCGCTAACGATTTATTTGGCAACACGTAATCTTGGAATTTTTTCACTTCTAATTCAATTCCTTTTTTCTCAAGTAACGGCTTTGCCTTTTCTAAAATTTCAGCGTGCGGTACGTTAGAAGCTCCCACAACAAGTTTCTTTTCATCTTTATCTTTCCCGCCACAAGCAGCTAACCCAAAAATTGAAGTTGAAATAAGTGCTGTAAGTAATAATTTTTTCATTTGAAACATCCTCCCGTTTTTTATTATCGTTTATCTATTCGAGTCGTTACACGATCACCAATCCACTGAATGAAAAATACAACTAGTAATACACAAATTGTCGCAACGATTGTTACATCGTTATTTCCTCGTTGGAATCCTTCTAAATATGCAAGTGTTCCAAGACCACCAGCACCAACAACTCCCGCCATTGCTGTATAGCCTACTAAAGCAATTGTCGTAACCGTAATACCAGATACTAATGCTGGTAACGATTCTGGAATTAACACTTTCAAAATAATTGTGCTTGTTTTTGCTCCCATCGCTTTTGAAGCTTCAATTACGCCTTTATCAATTTCGCGAAGTGCGATTTCAACCATTCTCGCGTAAAACGGTGCCGCCCCTATAATTAAAGCTGGCAACGCTGCACTTGCTCCAAGAATTGTTCCAAGCAAGATCTTTGTGAATGGGATTAATAAAATAATTAAAATGATGAACGGTATAGAACGGAAAATGTTTACGAACGCTCCAATCGCCGTATTAACCGTTTTGTTTTCCCATAAATTATCTTTCGCTGTCATGAAAAGTAACAATCCTAAAATTAGTCCTAAAACAAATGTGGCAAGAGCTGCGATTGCCGTCATATATAACGTTTCACCAGTTGCTTCTAACATTTGATTCCAATCAACATTTGTGAGTAACTTATCCATGTGCAATCACCTCCAGCTCTACTTGATCTTGATGTATTCCCTCTATTGCTTGCTGAATCGCTGTTTCCTCACCATTTAAATGAACAACTAAACTACCATAAGAGCCGTTATTCGTTTGTGCGATATTTCCTTGCAAAATGCTGACTTCTATATCACTGCGCTGCATCAATCTTTGAAGTACTGGTCTTTCTACCGCTTCACCGATAAACTGCAAACGAATTACTCTTCCATCTGGATATTTTTCAATTAAACTTTCAATCGTTTCATTTGTATCTTCAGAATCCGTTAACTGCTGTACAAATCGTTTCGTAATGTCTTTCTGCGGATTGCGGAATACATCAAGTACTGGACCCATTTCTACAATCTTCCCTTTCTCCATTACCGCTACTCGATTACAAATTTTCCGAATCACGTGCATCTCATGTGTAATAAGTACAATTGTTAAACCGAGACGCTTATTAATATCTAATAATAAATCTAAAATTTGATCTGTCGTTTCTGGATCAAGAGCTGATGTTGCTTCATCACATAAAAGCACTTGCGGATTGTTAGCTAACGCTCTTGCAATACCAACGCGTTGTTTTTGTCCTCCGCTCAGCTGAGATGGATACGCGTCTCCTCTTCCTTCTAATCCAACAAGATGAATTAACTCATCCACGCGTTTTCTTCTCTGCGCCTTATCAACACCTGCAATTTCAAGCGGGAACTCGATATTTTCGCGTACAGTTCGTGACCAAAGTAAATTGAAGTGCTGAAAAATCATTCCGATTTCTTGCCTTGCCTTACGAAGTTCACTTCCTTTAATCGCTGAAATGACACGATTTGCAATTGTAATTTGGCCAGAAGTTGGTTTCTCCAACTGATTGAATAATCTGATTAAAGAACTTTTCCCAGCGCCACTATATCCGATAACACCAAAGATTTCACCTTTGTCTATTTTTAAATTGGCATTATCTACAGCAGTGACATCACCGCTTTTTGCTTTATATATTTTCTTTACATTCTCTAATAGAATCATGGTGTATCACCCCTTTTTTTAATAAAAAGCGCAAGCGGCTCGTTTAGAACAAGAGGACGCCCGAATCCCTGACGTAGAGGCGCTTTTTGCCTCATAGGAAGGGATGAAACGACCGACTGTTCTAGCCGCTGAAGCTAGATTTTTGGATCGACTCCGCAATTTTTTATGTTTAATGCGTGTAGTCCACCGTTATCACTACTTTTATTATTTGAATGTCCTCCACATTCAAACAATAAAAAAACCTTTCCGCTTTAGAGAAGCAGAAAGGTTTATGTGCGTATATAACAACATTATCCCTCTCTCTCATCTCTCAAAGCATTTGCTTTGCAGGAATTGGCACCATTTCAACATAAGTTGACGGTTGCCGGGCTTCACAGGGCACAGTCCCTCCACCTCTCTTGATAAGAGAAATCAGATTACATTTTCGTCTGATTTGTAATTTATGAAATTGTCTATATTTTATGAATTGAATTGTATCAATATCCACACACCATGTCAACAGAAATTTTCGCAAAAAATGAACCTTCAGAATTTTAAGCCCCTACTGACATCGGTTTACATATGTGAAACATCGATTCGACTAATAGCATCGTTCGATATGTTCCCGAATATTGTACACGTCCATCGTTCATTAACATTTGCAATCGTACATTGCCGTTTACCAATTGTTTTACATCTTCTTCATCTACACAAACGATTTGCTCCGTCCCTATTTCCTCATGTAGCAGTTCTATATAATCTCTTGAAATTTGTAACGAACAACTTTCATCTCCAAAGCGGAAATTAACAGTTTTTTCTCCTTGTCTTAAAAGCGGCTCTAAATGATACTGACCATTAGCGTAATTTACAAATGATTGCAGCAAAGAATATAATTTCACCTTAAATCACATCCTTCATATCACTTTCTATTACACATACCATTCCCTCTCACTAAGGAGCAATCCTGTTACTTTCGCTCGACAAATACTGTAACCACACTGCATCTCGACATATTTCCCAAGAAATATGTCGAGGCGGCAAAAACTTTGCCGCCTACTTTAATTCCGTATATAAATATTCAACCGAATGAAATGCATATATCTTCTTCATGAGTGTCCCATTTTCAAAAACAAGTAAACACGGTACACTTTCGATTCCATACTCTTTCGCTAAATGCGGAGCATAATTTAAATCTA
This sequence comes from Bacillus albus, assembly GCF_001884185.1. Classification (GTDB taxonomy): domain Bacteria; phylum Bacillota; class Bacilli; order Bacillales; family Bacillaceae_G; genus Bacillus_A; species Bacillus_A albus. The sequence continues at coordinate 631 of NZ_MAOE01000108.1, read as the reverse complement.
ACATTCCAATTTTCAAATCTTCAATTGTCAGCTCAACGACAGTTAACATCTTTTTTGCTAATTGGCATGTTCCACACATTGGAGTATATACATATAACACTGTTTTTTCTTCGTTCTCTATTAGGGCTGTTGCTTCGGCTCCTGTCCAGTCAATCACTTCTATCATTCCTTACCGTAAATATTCTGTATAAACGTCAATGTCAGCTCCCCATAATACATTTGCTAAGTGTGAAGATGGCGCAGTTGCCACTTCTCGGTACGAGCGATCAATATAAATATGCTCTGCTTGCGGAAATTCTTTGCGAAATTGTTTCCTTAACTTTTCTCCAGCATCATCAGCATCCACTAGCACATACACTTCCTTATCAAAAAACTGATCAACGAGCTCATCCATTTTCGACAAACCAATTGTACCATTTGTACAAACAATTTCCACCGGTTCCCGAATAATAGATTCAATCTTTCTTCTATCTGATGTACCTTCTACAATAATGACTTTTTCTACATAAATCATATGTCATCACCCGATCACCATATACTATACAACCTTTAACTTAGTATATAGTATATTCGTTATTTTCATGTTGTTTCCTGTTTATTTTTGCAAAAGAAAAGCGGAGGCGGCTCGTTC
>NZ_MAOE01000107.1 GCF_001884185.1 Bacillus albus | reverse complement strand
GTGAGGGGGATGGAGCTTCTGACGTAAAGGCGCTTTTTGCCTTGTAGGAAGAAGCGAAGCCACCGAACAATCTAGCCGCTGAAGCTGGACAATAAAAAAAAGCGGAACCGACTGTTTAGCCCTGTTGGCTAAGGTTCTTTCGTACAGAAGACGATTTTTGTCTTCTCGTACGGAAGGTTCTTAGACAGGAAGGGCTAGGAGGTGGAGCTAGACAATGAAAAGCGCAAGCCGCTCGCTCAGATTACGAAGCCCATGAAATCTTACCAAAAAACATTCATTCCCATAATAGCTTATTCATTTACGCTCGATTTTAAATGTATTATGTAGCACAAAATAAAAAAGGACAGCACAAAGGCTGTCCTTTAGTCGACTATAATTAGTCTTGGTTTGTCATTTCTGCATATTTTTCAGCAGTTAATAACTTCTCAACTTGGCTTGCATCAGAAAGTTCAACTTTAACCATCCATGCACCCTCGTATGGAGATTCGTTAACAAGTTCTGGTTGGTCACTTAATTCTTCGTTTACTGCTACAACTTTACCGCTTACAGGCGCATATAACTCAGAAACTGTTTTAACAGATTCTACGCTTCCGAATGGCTCGTCAGCTTCAATTGTTGCACCTACTTCAGGAAGTTCAACGAATACGATATCGCCTAGCTCACCTTGTGCAAAGTGAGTAATACCGATAACAACTTCATTACCTTCAGTTTTTACCCATTCGTGTTCTTCAGAGTAACGTAAATTATTTGGAATGCTCATGACTGTACCTCCAGTGAATGTATTAATTATGTAAAAATACCTTATTGGTACTTTTTCCACACACTTTCAAACTGCTCTTCGTTAAAACCAAGTGTTACATTCGTTCCATCTGTTACAATTGGACGTTTAATCAACATGCCATCAGATGCTAAAAGCTCGTACATTTCGTCTTCACTCGCATCTTTTAACTTATCTTTCAGACCAAGTTCACGGTAACGCATTCCACTTGTATTAAAGAATTTTTTCAATGGTAATTCACTTTTTTCATGTAAATTACGTAAATCTTCTTTTGATGGTGGATTTTCAACAATATGAATCATCTCATATGCTACATCGTTTGCCTCAAACCATTTCTTTGCTTTTTGACATGTGCCACACTTTGGATATGAATAAAATGTTACTGTCATAAATTCACCTACTTTTTTACTAACCTTTACCTTTATCATATAGAAAACGTTTTATTATTTCAAACGATTATTCGCTAAACTTTTACTTATTTCGTGATTATTTTTAATAATCCTGCTGATTTTTCTTATTTTTCCGCCATTTGTTAAGAAAAAATAAATATATAATTTTTTTTGATTCTTCTCGCATCCCTCCCCGAACATACATCTTAAACAAACGTTTGATTAACTCCCTATTTTTCTTTGTTAACCCTTGAGCTACATCACTTTCTTCCTACCGAACATACATCTTAAACAAACGTTTGATTAACTCCCCATTTTTCTTTATTAACCCTTGAACTACATCCCTTTCTTCCTAGCAAACATATATCTTAAACAAACGTTTGATTAAAAATAAAAAAGGAGCCTTTGACAGGCTTCTTCCTCATCTATTCAAATAATCTGCAATTGTTTGAAATACGACGATATACATATTATGAATACTTTCTTCAGTATTTCCACCATTTGATAAACCAACTGCCCATTGTTGTCCTTCACCACTTCCGATATTTGCAAAGCCTTGCGTATACATAGCATTTACATCTTTTCGAGCACTGTTATACTCTATCCCTTTTGTAATAAAAATCGAATATGACTTATCTTGTAAACCGATAAAAAACACTGGTTTCTTTAGTGATGAAAATACATTTTTATATTGTTCTGTTGAGGCTTCTTGAAAGTGATCTTTCATTATTAGAAAACCATCCACTTCCTTAGATTTCTTTTCCAGTTCCTCTAACTTCATTTCCTCAAACTTTATATTTCTAAACGTATCTTTCGGTTTTTCTCCAATAACTCCAATTACGAGTGCTCTTCCGTTATATTCTAATTTCTCTCCTTCTTTATCCTTTGCACACCCAGCACCGACTAGGCATATCAATATAAAAACTAAGAAATACGATAAACGCTTCATATAGCACCCTCCCCTTCTTTTCAGTCAAGTGACAAAAACGTAAGGTTCATTCAAGAAAATGTAAGTAAAATCGATAGCCCAAATTACGTTTCTATATTATAATCAATTGAATTTACTTACATTACTAAACATAGGAGATTATCATGAAGAAATTTAAACTTTCATCTTTTCTTCCGTTAAGTTATATACTTCTACTCGTACTCGTAAGTCCCCTTTACGATGTATTAAATAAATCGGCTGTTCACGCAGTAGATGTCACAACTATAGTAGATGATTGGATTCCATTTGTAAAAGCATTTATTATTCCTTATTTACTTTGGTTTCCTTACTTATACGGCGCACTTATTTATTACTGCTTTGCAGATCGAAAACAATATTATGTCACTTTAAGTAGTATCATTCTTGGAAAACTTGCTTGTTTTTCTATTTATTATTTTTGGCAGACAACTGTACCACGTCCAACAGTCGTTGGATCAGACGTATTTTCCGAACTAGTCCGCTATATTTATAGTATCGATCAACCAGTAAACTGTTTCCCTAGCATTCACGTTCTTACTACCTTTATCATTATGTTAGCTGCCTTTAAACGTAGAGAACAACATGCTTTTGAATATTACATCCTTATGTTCTTCGGTACGCTCATTATTTTATCAACGCTATTTACGAAGCAACACGCATTTGTAGACGCTATTTCTGGAATGACACTGGCAAGCATACTGTACTTCGGCGTTCAGCTGTTATTAGCAAAAGAAACCGTACGTGTTCCAGTAAAACAAAATCAAAAAATGTAAAAAGCAGACTGTGGCTTCCAGTCTGCTTTTCTCTATATAAAAGGAGATTTTCAAGTTAAGATTGCGGTACAGTCATATCACCAGAGTGAATACGACCTGCTTTTTTTAGAGCAATGTAAAGTATATAAGAAACAGCTACTGGAATGATGATATAAGTGATTACCATCGCTGGGACAACTTCCCATCCTTCGCTAGAAATTAAATTAATTGGTGCGATAAGAGAACTTAATCCAAGACCTGCAATTTCTTTTCCTGCTTCCAGTTGGAAAATTAATGCAGATACTGGACCAACTATAGCACTGGCGACGACAGTTGGGACGAGAATCATTGGATTTTTAGTGATATTTGGCAACTGTACTTTCGGAGTACAAAGAGCCTGAGCTAATATGCCGCCTAAATTGTTTTCTTTCGCTGAGATAACAGAGAATCCGATAAACTGAGCAACGCAGCCTGCAAGAGCAGCACCACCTGCAACACCGTCTAAGCTAAGTGCGATCGCTAACGCAGCTGATGAAGCTGGAGAGATAAGTAATAATCCCCAAACGACTGCAATGACGATAGAAGCGATGAACGGGCTACCAGCTGAGCTATCTTTAATAAATGCTCCAACTGTATTTAACACAGGAGTAATATTATGAGATAACCAAATACCGACTAAACCAGAACCTAATATTGCCGCAAATGGAACGAGCATCATATCTAACGCAGTTTTTCCACTTAAACGTTTACCAATATATACAGCTAAAGTCGCTGTTAATAATGCACCGATTGGCTCACCTGTTTTAATAATTAGACCTGCTTCAGTAATTGAAATGGATCCAGCACCAATCGCTCCAGCTACCATAGCCGAGAAGATTACAAGACCATTTGCACCGAGCATAAAAGCAATTCCGGCACCAATGGCTGGTGCCATAAGTGATTTTGCAACAACTCCGATTGTAATAAGCAATGGAATATCAACAATTCTTCCTATATTTTCGATTAGTAAACCAATTCCAAGGGATACGAAAATACCTTGTGCGATTCCAGCAGATGCTTTAAATACACGAGACATTATATATTCCTTCATTTGTTTCACCTTCTCCTATAAGTTAGTAACCAATTGTTTTCATATAATCACGTAAAATATCGTTTGATTTTGCGAATCGAGATTCTTCATCCTCTGTTAAGTTTAGTTCTACAATTTCTTTTATACCATCTCTAGTAATAATAGCTGGTACTCCTGTACAAATATCATACTCTCCGTACTCCCCATCTAAAATGGCTGATACAGCAATTACACGGTGGTCATCGTTAAAGATTGAACTCGCAATATACGCTAGAGAATTTCCGATTCCGTAATAAGTAGTACCTTTTCGTTTATAAATTTCCCATCCAGCTTTTGCAGTCTTCTCAACAATTTCATCTAAATCTATTTCACCAAATCGTTCTTTTTGTTCTTCTAAAATTTGTAGAATTGGCTTTCCACCAACAGTTACGTGAGACCAAGCAACCATTTGAGAATCACCATGTTCTCCTAATGAATACCCATGAATACTACGAGGATCTACATGTAACATTTCAGATAAAATTGTTTTTAAGCGAGAAGAATCTAGTGATGTACCAGTACCGATTACACGATTTCTAGGTAATCCAGATAATTTCCACACTTCATATGTAATAATATCAACTGGGTTCGATGCAAGTAAGAAAATACCATCAAATCCACTTTCCATTACGCCGCCAACAACACTTTCCATAATCTTCGCACTCGCTCCTAAAGTATCTAAGCGACTTTGCCCAGGCTTTGGTGCTGGTCCTGCTGTAATGATAACGATGTCCATATCTTTGCAGTCTTCATAGCTTCCTGCATATACTTTTGTTCTTGTATTTGTAAAGTTAATGCAGTGTGATAAATCCATCGCTTCCCCAACTGCACGTTCATGATTTATATCAATTAATAATAGCTCTTCGCAAATGCCTTGATTCACAATGGAATATGCACAACTTGATCCAACTAATCCAGTACCGATAATTGCAATTTTTCTTGTATTTCGTTTCATAGCAATCTCTCCTAATTGATCATATAATCTATTTCTTTTGTTCTTTACACTCCTAATTATAGAGGTTCCCACGATATAAACCATGGATACTTTGTGAAATATCGAACAAACTTTTGTCCTTTTTGTGAATTGTTATATTCCATTTTCGTCATATTTGTTACAACTGAAAAAATATTTATTATGTATTTATTGACATATGCAAAAAGAAAACGAGCGAATAGATTCGCTCGTTTTCTTTTCCCTATTGTTCCGTACTTAATTGACTTTTTAATTGCTGCACAATCATTGGATTCGCAGGTGCTGCCGGTTTGTAATAACTCTTTTGCTTTGCGTACTCATACATATTACGTTGGCGCATTTCATCTTGATTACGAATTTGAATTAACGTTTGGTGTAACTGTTCATTATCAGACTGAGCAATATAATTTGCATAACTTGTTAAACTTGCATTTAATCCTGCTAAATAATCATTTACCATATCTTTTTCATTCATGTTCCGCTTCCTCCTATCCTAGGAAAGTCATTAATTGTTGCTTCGTATTTCGTGCATCTTGCGCATCCTTTTGTAACATTTGTTTCAATTGTGGATCTGTACACGTTTGTGCATACTGCTCCAACTTGTTAATAATTGTTGCGTGTCCACCGATCAAATGACGTAAGTTTTCTACTTCAAGCTCTGTTAAGTTTTGCATGGAATACTCCTACCTTTCTTCTTTCATTCTCCTTTAGTATTCTGCTCTTTTTAAATCATATTCATGAAAAAGCTTTCTTACATTTCACATCTATTTATAAATACAAAAAAATGTTATAATTACAGAAAAATACAAATTTTAAATAGGTAACCTATGACAACAATATAACCCCCGAACAAACCATAGTAGGTAGGTGTGCTTATGCCAAAATATTTTAAAGTTATCTTCCTAATGGTTTATGCGATACTGTATGTAAAATTGTTGATTGATATATTAACTTCAAAACCATTATTCACTTCTATACCTTTACGTATGTTATTTCTCATTTGTTTTTTACTCATTGCGCTTAACAACTATAAAAACCACAATACTACGTTTTTCTTAGCATTTATTAGTGCAACTCTATTAGTAAGTATTAGTTTCATTAAAAGTATTCTTATATAAAGGAGCAATGAACATGAAAACACATGACTTCCTTACAGAAATCCAGAAGGGCTCTGAACCTAGTCCATATCAAGATCCTATCGCATTCAGTTTCGTTTGCTTTTTCTTAGCGATATATACATTTTTCAAACCTACAAAATAATATCATTTCATGAAAAAAAACCTACCATTCTTTTCGAATCCTATGCACTAAAAAACCTTAGAATCACTTCTAAGGTTTTTGTTTGCCTTGCTTCTTATTCACGTAATCCTTTAATAAATGTTTCCAATAATACATGTAAACTCGTATCTAAATCTAACGGCAAACCAAATCCACCTTGCTGTTCAATCGATGCAAACCCGTGACAAATACTTCTGAATCCACGTGTCGCATGAAGTGCATTCTCTCCTTCTAATTCGTACTGTTGTAAAACGTGAAGACAAAGTTTTACAATTCCGTCACCTGCTTTTCTTACTTCTTCATCTCGTAAAAAGGTTGCTTCATACAGTCCAGGATGTTTACGTACGAATGCTACATACGCTTCTCCTAAAGCATGAATTGCTTCGTCCGTACATTTCCCCTCAGCAGCTTCTTCTAGCCTGTTATGCAGCTGTTTGATTCCGTGAATACCAAGATTTTTCCGTACATCTTGTAAACCTTTTACATGATTGTATAGCGAGGGCGAACGTACTCCTAATGTTTGCGCTAATGAAGCTAACGTTACTTCTTGTATTCCATTTGTATCTGCAATTTCTGCTGCTGTTTCTACAATTTTTTGTAATGTAAGTCCGATTCTCGGTGACATAAATTAACCCTCTTTTCTACTTTCTATATTCCTCTTCGCTTCCTTAATAGCAAGCTCTATGACAGTGCCTGGATTCTTTATCATTTTCCCATGTCCTGCCGCAAGTAAGGAAGGAGCATATTCGCTTAACTTCTCTGCACTTTGTAATGATATTTCTTTGCTCCACGTTGCCATCGCAGGGAATGGAAACCAAAATTTCATTTGTCCCGAAACAGCCATACCTCCTCTTGTTTGGAATGCATCCCCGACAATAAGAGCTTTATTTCGTACATCAAGAAATGACATGGAGCCTGGCGTATGTCCCGGTGTCATAATCGCAAGAAGCGATCCAACTCGGTCGCCATCTTCCAATAACACATCAGGTACCGTTTTTACTTTTTTAGGTACACCGCCTTTTATCGGTATATTCGGTTCATCCTCTTGTAACGTCGCATCTCCTTCTAACAGCTTTGCGTCCCGCTTAGAAATATAGACTGGAACGTTAGGAAGTACTTCCTTTAATGCGTCTAATGCACCGATGTGATCATCATGTGCATGTGTTAATACAATCTTAGTAATTGGTTTTCCTATTTTCTCAGCCGCCTGTAAAATACCTTTTGCGCTATATGGCAAAGCTGCATCAATTAAAGTTAAACTATCTTCTTCCTCCACAAAGTAACAATTCACAGGAAACACTCTTGGCAAAAATGACAATTGATATACCGTTTTTTCATGTATCATTCTCATATTTCCATCTCCCTTTTCACGAAAACTAATACTATTAGTTTTATTATACTAATGGTATTAGTTTTGTGTCACTAAAAATTTCATTTTTACAAAAAAAAGAAAAGTAGCCGTTTATACGACTACTTTTCTGTACAGCTATTAAACTGTGTAACGCTCATCTTCTAAAATTTTCGCAGCGATTTCACGTTTCTTCGGAATTACGTTAAGTGGTGTGTGGCGAGTTAATTTACGTAATGATGATAACATCATGCGCAGCATGTCGCCGTTTTCAACTGCGATAAGTGTTTCTTTCGCATCTGCTTCGATTTCGTTGAATGCTTCTTGGCAGAATACTTCAGTGTATAACACTTTTTGTTTATTCTTTTCAAGACCAGTTGTTTTAATTGCTTTCTCTGTCCGAAGAACAGCTGACTCCATTGCGTATAGGTTGCTTACGATGTCAGCGATATTCACAAGAATTTCTTGCTCTTTATCTAATGCTTTACCGTATTTTTGAGCAGCTAATCCCGCTACCATTAAACCGATTTTCTTCGCGTTACTTACTAAATATTTTTGAAGTGCTAATGGCTCATCGCCTACTTCTTCTGGCATCATCATCATTAACTCTTCTTGTAATTTTTGTGCTTTTTGAAGAAGTGGCAATTCACCTTTCATCGCTTTACGTAAGAACGTACCTGGTACGATTAGGCGGTTAATTTCGTTCGTTCCTTCGAAAATACGGTTAATACGAGAATCACGGTACATTCTTTCAATCTCGTACTCTGCCATAAATCCGTAACCACCGTGAATTTGAACACCTTCATCTACTGTATAATCTAGTACTTCAGAACCGAATACTTTATTTAAAGAGCACTCGATTGCATATTCAGCGATAGAAGCTGCTACTGCTTTACCGTCCTTCACTTCTTCTTCAGATAATGTGCTCATGCGGCTTTCGAATAAACCTACTGTACGATATACAGAGCTTTCAGCTGCATATGTTTTCGCTGCCATATTCGCAAGTTTCTCTTGAATTAATGGGAAGCGAGCGATTGGTTGTTTGAACTGTTGACGTTGGTTTGCATATTGTGCTGAAATTTCTACTGCACGTTTCGCAGATCCAACTGTACCAACACCTAATTTATAACGACCGATATTTAAAATGTTGAATGCGATAATATGACCTTTACCGACTTCACCAAGTAAGTTCTCTTTCGGTACTAATGCATCTTCTAAAATTAACGTACGAGTTGAAGAACATTTAATACCCATTTTCTTTTCTTCTGGGCTTGTAGATACGCCAGCATATTCTTTCTCTACGATAAATGCTGAGAAGTGCTCTCCATCAATTTTTGCGTATACGATAAACACGTCAGCGAATGCTGAGTTTGTAATCCATTGCTTTTCACCATTTAATACGTAATGTGTACCTTCTGCATTTAAACGTGCAGTTGTTTTTGCACCTAATGCATCAGATCCTGAACCTGGCTCTGTTAATGCGTATGCAGCTAATTTTTCACCAGTTGCAAGTAATGGTAAATACTTTTTCTTTTGCTCTTCGTTACCGAATAATACGATTGGTAAAGATCCGATTCCTACGTGAGCACCGTGAGTAATTGCAAAACCACCAGCGCGAGAGAATTTCTCTGCGATTAACGCTGAGCTTACTTTATCAAGACCAATTCCGCCGTACTCTTCTGGTACGTCAGCACCTAATAAACCAAGTTCCCCAGCTTCTTTTAAAAGACGAACAGAACGATCAAACTCATGTTGCTCTAAATATTCAAGCTCTGGAAGAACTTCATTTACGATAAAGTCCTCTGTCGTTTTTGCAATCATTTTATGCTCAGATGAAAAATCTTCTGGCGTAAACACTTGATCAATCGTAATTTCATCAACTAAAAAGCTACCGCCTTTAACCGCACTTCCTACTGTTTTTTCCATGAAAATTTCCTCCTTCATATTTTCATAAGCCGCTTCTTCCGTTTTGAAAGAAGCTGGCTCTCCCTTTTGTTTTTATAAACCTTTGTTGCTTCCATTCTTTATACTCTAGTTCCAGTGGCTAGAACAGTCGGTCGTTTCACTTTTTTTCAATCCAGTTCCAGCGGCTAGAATGTTCGGTGGCTTCGCTTCTTCCTGCGAGGCAAAGTGCGCCTCTACGTCTGAAGCTCCATCCCCCTCACATTCCGAGCGAGCCGCTTCCACTTTTTTTATAGTAATTCAAACA
>NZ_MAOE01000106.1 GCF_001884185.1 Bacillus albus | reverse complement strand
CATTGAATTTGCATACTTAGTATGCGAATTCAGGAGGTGTTTTTTTCATGTACCACTATTCGGGTTCACTTCAATAACAAGTTTTTAGCACAGTTTTTTTTATTTTATGCCTTTCATTAAAACTTGAATCTTTGGGGCCATAAAATATAAAATTATACTTAAAATGATTGAAAGACCACCAATTGCACCGAAATAAATAATTTCTGTTTCAGGATTATATAATCGAACTATTTGAGCATTTATAGCTTGTGCAGCTGCACTAGTTAAGAACCACAGACTCATTGTTTGAGCAGAGAAGGCAGCTGGTGCTAATTTGGTTGTAATTGATAGGCCTACAGGTGATAAACAAAGTTCTCCGATTACTACTAACAGGAAGCTAATCGCTAACCACATAGGGCTTACAAGGGATTCTGTACCATGGATATATGCAGGGATAATCATAACTAAGAAAGATAAACCAGCAAATAATAAACCAATCGCAAATTTATTAGCCGTACTTGGTTGACGTGAATTAAGCTTTACCCATAACCAAGCAAATACTGGTGCTAACAAAACGATATAAATAGGGTTTAATGATTGAAACCATGAAGATTGCAGTTCAAGCCCAGCCAATTTTAATTGAGTACGCTGATCAGCATATGAAGCTAAAATGATAGCTCCTTGTTCTTGAATGGCCCAAAACATTGTTGCAGCAATAAATAATGGTATGTAAGCAATTAAACGAGACTTTTCAATTTTCGTAGTTTTCGGGCTGCGATACATAAAAATAAAGTAACCAGTTGGAATGAGAATACCTAAAATACTTACTAATAAAGTGAAGCGATTAATAGTTAAAATACCCGTTGGTATCGTTAAAATACAAAATAGTACTATAGCTATTGTACCAATACTAAACTGTGTAATAACTTTTTTTCTTTCGATGTCTGTTAAAGGATTTGGTACTTGTGTTCCTGCTAAACCAAGGTTTTTCTTTTTTGTAAGAACAAAAATAATTAAGCCCAATAGCATACCAATTGCAGCAACACCAAAGCCTAGGTGGAAGTTATACTTTTGACCAAGTGTCCCTATAATAAAAGGAGATAAAAGAGCTCCTAAATTAATACCCATATAGAAAATACTAAAACCTGAGTCACGTCGAGTATCTGTTTCACTATATAAATCACCAACAATGCTAGATACATTAGGCTTTAATAAACCTGTACCTAGTACTAAAAATACCATAGATATGAATAAAGTACTTATAGTTCCTGGTAGTGCTAAAATCAGGTGACCTATCATAATTAAAACTCCACCCCAAAAAATCGTTCTACTTGAACCTAATAGACGATCTGCAATCCAGCCACCAATAATGCCAGACATGTAAACGAGAGATCCATAGATGGCCATAATTGACGCTGCGGTCGCATGATCCATCCCTAAACCACCTTGTGAGATTGAATAATACATGTAGTAAAGTAATATTGCTCTCATCCCATAGTAAGAGAATCGCTCCCAAAACTCTGTAAAGAATAGGGTAAACAGCCCCTTAGGGTGTCCGAAAAAACCGCTTTGCGGAACAGTACGAATAATATCGCTTTTACTAAGCTTCTCCATACGAATGCACTCCTTATATTTAAATATAACAATACTAGATTAGTATAAACCAATAATTAGAAAATTAAAATAAAAATTTACTTAGTTAATTATTAGAATTTTTATAAAAAACAAATTTTGTGTTGCTTTTAATTTGGGTTTTACTTATATTATTTAATATAGATATATTGATTGAAAATAATGATAGTGTATAAATATTAATACAAAATGTAGGAGGATTTATATATTGTTAATGAAAGAAGTTGCTATAGAAGATATTTATCAGGAAATATTAGATGGAAAAAGAAATAAATTCCCTCCAAATACATGGAAAGAAGATATAGATAATAAAATGGCGCGGAGGGTAATAACATATTTGCTTAACAGTATTTTAAAATGGAATAAGGAAGACATAAGAAAAAAATGGAACACAAAATTAATTGTAAAATATAGGCTACGGGGATTACTCAAACATAGGTATGAAAATAGCCCTTTTAAAGCAATAAATGATTTGTACCCAAATCAATTCAAAGAATGGGAATTTGGTATGACTCCTTTAAATTATTGGACTAAAGAAAAAGCATTAACAATTTTGAAATGGATTATTGAGGAAAAAGAGGGCCTTTCACAAGAAAAGCTCTTAGGAGTATACGGGAAAAAATGGTTGAAAAAAAATAAGCTTAGCGCACCTCTGGCTATGTATTGGAATAGTAGCCCTTATGCAATGATTAATGATCTTTATCCAAGACGTTTTAAAGAATGGGAATTTGGTATGACTCCTAATAACTTTTGGACTAAAGAAAAAGCATTAGAAGCATTGAAATGGACCATTGAAGAAAAAGAGAGATTAACTCCTAAACAATTGCTTGATATATACAATATAAAGTGGTTAAAAACCCATGGATTAGCATCAGTATGTCAAATGTTTTGGGGGAATAGTCCGTTTAGAATGATTAATGATTTGTATAGAGACCGTTTTAAAGAATGGGAATTTAAAGTTACTCCTGTTGGATATTGGTCTAAACGTAAAGCATTAGAGGCGTTAAGGTGGACTATTGAAGAAAAAGAAAAATTGGATGAAAAACAGCTATTAAAAGTATTTAATCAAAAATGGCTAATAAAACAAAAATTATTGACACCGTTAAAACGCTATTGGAAAGGAAGTCCATATGAAATGCTTATTGCTCTATATCCAAATCGTTTCTCAAAAAATATGTTAAAAGGATATATTTAAAAGTAATGATTAAGTTCATAATTATTGAGAAAGTTTATGATATAACATTCGGTTATTAATTTGGAGGAAGACACCTTAAAGGTGTCTTTTTTATACTAAAAAAGAAAAATATTAATTTGTGTAAAAAACTTCAAAATACTAAAGGGATTTCTATTCATAATTAAATAAAATTATTCATTAATTGTTTTATCTCTTTTCCTATTAGAACCAAATTTTTGCTAATTGTGATACTCCTTTTATTATCTCTTCTTCAGATAAATCACCAAATCCAAGTTGGATATGCGGATATTCTGGTAAATATTCTGAGAAATATTTTGAGCAAGGATAAACTATAATGCCGTGATCATGTGCTCTTTCAATTAGCATTTTTTCACTCATTTTTGTTTTCACTTCAATAATAACGAATATTCCGGAGCTACCGCCTTTAATCTTGATATATTTCTTAAAATGCTTTGATAATTCCTTATTTAATAGATTCATTTTACGTTTATACAAAGCTTTCATCTTCCTTAAGTGCGAGTACCAATATCCTTCATTCATAAAAGTTGCCAATGTTTGCTGATGAATAGATGAGGATGTTTGTTCAAGTAAAGGGAGTATCTTTTTATAGTCATGTATTAGCCGCCTAGGCAAAACCATATAACTGACACGGATAGAGGGAAGGAGTGCTTTTGAAAAGGTTCCTAAATAAACCACTCTATCATTGGAATCTAAGCTTTGAAGAGACGGTATAGGTTGATGGATATATCGAAATTCACTATCATAGTCATCCTCAATAATATAGCCTTCCACCTTTTTTGCCCATTCAAGTAACTTTAGTCTTTCATTGACAGGGATGGTCACTCCATAAGGAAAGTGGTGAGTAGGAGTGACATATAAAAGTCTAGAAGGCGATTTTAAAAGAAGATCGGTTTGAATGCCCCGTTTTTTTACAGGAATTGGATCAATACTAAATGATTGAAGAACAAAAAGTTCCCTTGCCACGTCATACCCAGGATCTTCTACTGCCATATAATGATAGTCTGTCTTTAGCATCAGTGACAAAAGTAATAACAAATGTTGTGTACTACTACCAATAATAATTTGTTCTGCAGAAGTATTAACTCCTCTTGATTGAAATAAGTAATCTGCTAGTGCTTTCCTTAATTTAATGTCGCCTTGTTTTTCTCCGTATGAAAACATGCTAGAGTCTTTAATAATTTTGTTTGTAATCATTCTCCATTTTTTCAAAGGGAAGTTTTCTTGATCCACTGTCCCAATCTTAAAATCAATAGTTTTCATGGCAGTATGATTTGTTTCATGATGCAGTTCTCTGATAGGTTCAAAATTTAGTGTTTCATCTAATATAATAGCCTCTACAAAAAATCCTTTTTTGTTTTCACTTCGAATATATCCTTCCGATTGCAATTGTTCATAGGCAACCTGGGTTGTGTTTCTGCTGACCTTTAATTGGGTAGCGAGTTGTCTAATGGATGGCAACTTTTTACCTTGTTCTAATTTACCAGATAAAATCTGAGTTCGTATATATTGATAAACTTGTTGATACATAGGATTTTTACTTTTTCGATTTATGTTAAATATTAGTTCCTTCATTATTTGAATACCTCATCTGTCATTTGTATTTATTGTAAACTGTCCCTTTTAGAAATGACAGTATAAATAAATAATGAATTTATAAAAAATTTAATCTAGGAGAAAGTTTATGACAATATTTATGTACATATTTTGTTTGATTGTATGGGGACTCAACTTTATTGCAGTAAAAATTCAAGGAACTCCTGTCAGCTTAGAACTATCCTTAACTTATCGTTTAGTTATGACAGCTTTTTTGTTTTTGATTCTTATTTGTTTCCTTCGACCAAGAGGGATGCCAACAAAAAAAGATATTTTATTTATAATGAATTTTGGTATATGTAACTTTGCATTAAGCTATTTATGCCTTTATTACGCTACAATTTTGAGTTCTGCAGCAATTGTAACGTTAATTTTTTCATTAAAGGTGATTTTGACCCCAATCGCTCTTCGAATTTTTTTAAAAGAAAAGTTACATTCACGCGTTTTGGTTGGAGGCATTTTAGGTGTATTAGGAGTATGCATTCTCATCTATCCGAATTTAAATAATTTTCAAGGTTTTAATGATATAAAAGGAATCATGGTTGCAATCTTAGGTACGCTTCTTACAGCAATAGGTGATGCGAGCTCGGCACGAAATGCAAGCCACAAGGTGAATCCTATCTATGCAAATGCAATTGGATTTACAGTAGGTGGTATATTGATGGGGGGAATTGTATTATTTCAAGGGGGAAAATTTACGTTTCCCACATCGTTTTCATATGTATGTATGTTGCTATATTTAACTCTGTTTGCTTCTTTTGTAGCATGGTTATTCTATTTGAAGCTTGTAGAAAAAATCGGAGGAGCTCGAAGTGGGTATATGGTGGCGCTATTCCCTGTAATTGGAGGAATAGCTTCCGTTTTAATCGGTGAGTCAGATCCATCCCCGTATTTGTTTATTGGTTGTTTTTCTAGCTGTATTGGAGCTGCTATCGCATTAGGGTTTAGAACTCAAAAGCAAGATTCGAAATTAACTCTAAAAAGAGTTAATTAAGATAGGAATAAGTGTAATGGATTAGAAAATAGAGTCCATATATTTGTTGTTTTTTATGTATGAATTGTGCAGCTTCTTTTGCAAAAAAGAAGCCATAAGGCGCTCAAAAACTGAGTAGATAAGGATTTATTTTCTCCGATTTAAAGAAATTATGTATCAGTTCTTTGAAAGTACATCATATTATCCGTTCAATTTAATATACATTATTTCATATTCTTTTTTTAAAAATTCTATTTTGATAAAAAATCTAAAATTGAAGTGGATACATTATAGTAGAGATAAGATTCAGAAAGTGTACAAAAAGTATATAAAAAGCCCTACAGGGGACGTAGGGTAAGTCTAAGGGTATTGAAGAATTGTCGATTCTAAAAGTAAAGGACTTCTTGGAATGTAATAAGTTTAACATAATATTCATTAAAACAATATATAATAATGTTACAGAAGTGTGAATATAAAAATCTATGCTAAAAATAATGAAAAAAGTTGATAATTCAAAGAAGTTATAAGGAATTGTGTTTGTAAAAGCGTCGTTATAGAGTTAATAGGACTAGTATGCTATTGTCGTAATATTTACTAATTTGGTGATATCCTCGACTTAACAAGTGGATTTCTGGATATTCAATAGTGTGAAAACGTCAGAAAAAGGGATGATAATAATGTATGCGCTAGATGAACTACCAGTTTCCTAATAGTTCTTACAATAGCCAGCTTGAAATAAATCCAAATGTGGAAAGTCAACTGGAATTGAGAAGTAATTATGTTTTAGTAGGATTAATGGTAAGTACAAATAGTAAAAACGCAATAAATATGCACAATTTCATATATAAATAGGTACTTTTTGTTAACTCTTTCACAGGGAAGGAAATGTATGAAATTAGTATGATAGAATCAATTTGTATTAAATATAAAGGGGATGATGGTATGCTAAAAAGAATGATTTTAGGAGTTCCATCATTAGTAGTGGGAGCAACAGTTGGTTTAGCGACAGATGTATCTGCAGCACCTGCACCACCATTAACATCATTAAATGTAGTAAAGGTTGAATCTCAATTAGGCGGAGTTGAATTTATTGGTCCGAACAATTTAAGTACATTTAAAGATCATGGGGGAAGCTATTTATACATTTAAACAAATGAAATGGGATAGGGTAGAAATCCGATTGCTCAAATGAGTGGTCAAAAACTAAAAAAAGTAGATTCTAAGATGATTGATATTAATGGTGATAGAACAGTTGATGGATGGGAATATAAATGGGATGCTTCGGGACAGCAAAATGGACAATTCAAATATCAAAATACATCTACAAATGCACCTTGGAATACATTATCTACGTCATTAAATATTAAATAAGCTAACAGAAGAATCTAATGTTAATTTTTGGTTGGTTGCAATGCTTAATGTTTAGGTAATTAAAGGAGTCTACGTTTTTTGGTGGGCTCTTTTAACCTAATGATAAGATATGTGCAAATTCATAAGCTATTTTATCCAATTGTTACGTTATTAGTTTACATAATGTTATCCCTGTAAACAAACGCATGGTTAATAGTGTGAGTGATTAAGGAGATTAATATATTGAAAAATCAAAAAAATTAAAGAAGTCTTTTAGCATGATTATCTAAAACTATTTATTTATGAATTTTTATAATATTTTTAGCAAACATTTAGTCACAAATCATCCGATTTTCTTACAAAATACTATAATTTGGTTAGAAATAGTAGTGAAAAAAACATTAAACATAACTAGGTAGTATAGCTAATGTTATTTTTTTACATAATTTGTTTAATAGTATGTACATCGTTATTATTCAATGTAACTAAAATAATTTAAAAGGAGATAGGGAGTCATGTTTAAAGAAAAAAACAATGGAAGATTAAAAAAGATTGTTATAATTACTGCGGCTTGCACCATGTTGTCAATGTATGGAGCACCAATTTCTAGTACAAAGGCAGCAATCCGATCCCATGCTCCATCAGTTTATGTAACAGCACAAAATACTGCTGCTTCAGATATTATTAGCATAGACTGGTCACCAGTCCAAACAGCACCTTATACGTATTGGGCTGTGCATAACTGGAATCAGGGGGGAGAGGGTGGTGGTTATGCTGGCTTCCAACAACAAAGTGGTTTTGATCAAACCGGTAAACGTACTCTTCATTTTGCGCTTTGGGATCCAATAGCATCAAACCAAGCAATAAAAGCTGAATATTTATCTCCGACTTCAGAAGCCAGTAGATTTGGTGGAGAAGGAACAGGTCTGAAGGTACAAACAACTTATAATTGGAAAGATAGTGAATGGTATCGAATGACTCTACGTTCTTGGCAAGAAGATGGCCATACAAAGTTTGGCCAGTGGATAAAAGATAATAAATTAAATCAATGGAAGTTAGTTGCTATTATGGATCATCCAGTTGCGAATGTTGCATTTAACTATGGTCTATCGATGTTTCAAGAGGACTGGGCTGGT
Organism: Bacillus albus; assembly: GCF_001884185.1. Classification (GTDB taxonomy): domain Bacteria; phylum Bacillota; class Bacilli; order Bacillales; family Bacillaceae_G; genus Bacillus_A; species Bacillus_A albus. The sequence goes on along the minus strand of NZ_MAOE01000106.1, from coordinate 11,285 downwards.
AATGGACAAGATGTAAGAGAAGCACGCCTTAAAAATGGATACAGTAGAAAAGTTTCAGATCAACAATGGAATTCTTGGAATAACCAGCGTATCTCTGGGCAACATGATACGTCCTATCAATACGATGGAGGAGCAACTTCAGAATATCTCTGGGTTAAGGCAGGAGGAAATACTCAATCAACTATTGGTAATGGAAAAAGTTTTAATATTATTCAGCCTAGTCAACCTGAAATGGGAATTTTGGATTTTGATATTCAAAATATTTGCTTTGAAGATGAGAAATTAAATGTTTCTTGGAAATTGAAAGAACAAAGTACTCCACAATTTAAAGGGAAAATTGAAATCTATAACAATGAAAAGTTAATGGGACAACCTTTGAAAGTAATTGATAATATTAAGTCCTACCAAACTGAGGTAAGTCAAACTATGCAATTGTCTCAAACGGCTTTTGCTAAAATTACATTAACAGACATATTTGATCGAACTGTAGAGAAAAAAGTAGGAATTACAAATGGAAATTCTGATATTTTAGTAGGGAACCAATTTGCATGGTCCCTAAAAGGATATAGTGATCGAGAAATTGCAAAAGTAGATTATAATAAAGCGGCAGAAGAGTTGAAAATCAAATTGGAAGCTGGTGTACCGCATTCTTACTTCAATAGCACATATGCAAGTATTAAGGTCCAAAACTTATCTGGTAGCGTATTATACAATAAGGAAATCGTGGGGAATAGACAACAAAATACCGAAAGCCAAACTGTGTCTGTAAAAGTGGGGGATTACATTGAATTAACTCATATAGAAGGAGACGCAGTAAAGGAAAAGACACGCGCAACATTAACGAATCTTGAAAATAACAAAAATGAGACTTTTGGAAAGACAGCAAGGTATCTGGTAACTAAAGAGGGATTAAAGAAAGTTGAAAAAATGCCAGAGACAACAATTCTAGATGGACAACAATTTGCATGGTCATTAAAAGGATATAGTGATCGAGAAATTGCAAAAGTAGATTATAATAAAACAGCAGAAGAGCTGAAAATCAAATTAGAAGCTGGCGTACCGCATGCTTACTTTAATAGTACATATGCAAGTATTAAGGTCCAAGGCTCATCCGGTAGCGTTATGTACAATAAGGAAATCATGGGAAATAGACAACAATATGCTGAAACCCAAACAGTACCTATAAAAGTGGGAGATTATATAGAATTTACTCATATAGAAGGGGAAGCAGCAAAGGAAAAAACGCGAGCGACTTTAACTAACCTTGAGAATGGAAAACAGGAATATATAGGTAAGAAAAGAACATATCAGGTTACATCCACAGGATTAATAAGACAATAGATGTATAAAAAAGTTGGGGGAATCCCCAACTTTTTCTATAGAAATGGAAGAATAACAGTTTCTGTAACATCAAATGACCAATACTGCTCAAAATACAGAAAAAGCATCACAATACTGTGATGGAAAAATAGAAAATAATAACCGGAATTGTCAAAAAATCTGTGTGAGTTTTTGAAATGAACAAATAGAAAAGCAAATATTAAGGGAAGATTAGTTTTATCATTTTTATCTTCTTTTGAATTTTGGCTTGTGTAATAATTAAATCGAAAGGTCGTGAAAGAATGAAGATAGCTGTAATACAAGCAAGTACCCAAACTAGCAAAAATGAACTGATATTTGAAGAAACAAAAAGGGCTGTGGCGAAGCATGGATATGAAGTGTTGAATTTCGGTGTTACTGTTGAAGAATCTGAGTTAAGCTATATCCAAGTGTCCTTAGCTGTTGGTCTACTTCTAAACTCAGGTGCAGTTGATTTTGTCGTCACTGGATGTAGTAGCGGTGTTGGTATGTCGATTGCCTGTAATAAACTTCCGAATGTCATTAGTGGTTATCTGCCAACTCCAACAGATGCGTTTCTGTTTGGTAGGATAAATAACGGAAACTGTGCATCACTGCCACTTGGATTGAATTTTGGTTGGGCGGGCGAACTAAATCTTCGCTTCACGCTTGAGAAACTTTTTGAAGAACCGTTCAATACTGGGTATCCCCAAGAATCCGCCGAAAGAAAGAAACGTGATGCAGAACTTTTAAAAACAATCAAGAGTGTTTCACATCATGGCATCGTTCAGATTCTGAGTCAGTTAGATGTAGCAGTTATTAATCCTGTTCTTCAAAAACAAGATTTAGTGGAATTCCTCATGCGGAATGGCACCAACACAGATATATCAAAGTATCTGATCGAACAAACGACGGATTTAAATCACAGTAGATAAATACTGTATTTTTTAATAAGTTTGGCAATTTTAATGTTAACCATAAGTGGATTCAATACTATTAACCAATTGGGGAATATGACTGCCATTCCATTTGTTTTGGAGTTCTTTTACAGTCCTTCTCCAACGAAAAATCCCATGCCTAAAGGCGATGGGCTTTCTCGTTCGGGAAGGACTGTAAGAATCAAGAGGATTATTATATGTTTTCATCTTTGTATTTAAGATGGCTTGAATTGAAACAACAAAACGGATTACTTTCTATCTCAAGTATAATGGTGGGGATTGTATTTTTCGTATTTACGCTAAGCTTTTTATATTTCCGTCTATTTACTGATTTAGAACGTGATCAAGAGCGATATCAAATGATTTCAAAATTAGGATTAAGTCAAAGTGAGTTAAAGCAAATCGTGACAAGACAAATGATGCTACTATTTTTCTTACCGATTATAGTGGCTATGGTTCATAGTAGTTTTGCATTTCTAACGTTTCATCAATTAGGACAAACAGTAAGTAAGGAAATGTCCGTTATTCAAAGTTCAATTGTTGTATTAATAAGCTTTATTTGTATACAAATTATTTACTTCTTTCTTATTAGAAATCACTATTTAAAACGCATATATACAAAAATGTATTCATAGAAAAAGAATGCATTTAGAAGAGAATTTTTTTACAACAATAACTTTAAAGTAAATATTGTAATTGTCTATAGGAAAGTAATAAAAACACTCGAATTGAGTGTTTTTATTACTTTCATTTATCATTTATCTGGTACATAACAAGTGTTGTTATCCATATAGCATTTCTCTATCTTTGTTTTAGTATTACCTTTTTTATCCCTATAAAAAACCTTAACTGTTCCCTTTGCACCATTATAATCAAATTCATATGCATTAGGGTATTTGTCTCTAACCCATATCAATCCTGAACCCGCACTTGCAGGCATTGCTGAAATAAGTAAAGCAGATGTTAAACTTAGCGCCCCAACGACCTTTTTAATTTGTGACTTTGACATAAAAAATCCCCCTCTATTTTTTTATTAACCTATTATAATAATATATATTTAATGGGTTAATGGAATGGTAACATATTCCACCTGTGTTTTGTATTCGTTAAACTTGATAAATAAATATCTAAAAATTCTAAATATGTAATTTGATATTAAATATTACAAAATATAAAATTAAATTATACATAATGATATTACAGTAAACTAGATTGTTTGAATATGATAGTATTATTGTTGATTTTCTATTTAAATGGATGGAAATAGAAGTAGAAATGTATACCGTGTGAGGGGATAATACATCGGGTTTTTGTTTGAACTTTTAAAAGAGAGTGAAAGAGCAATTAAGCGTGAGTATTCAACATATGTGCTAAGGAAGCAAGTGTATAAAAGATAGCAGAAAATCCATTTTTCGCTGTGGTAAGATCGAGCATAGGTCTAAAAAGTAAAAGTATAGTAAAGATCCTCTTGATAATAGCATCTTGTCTTTTTTAATTTATATTGAATATACATTAATCATACTATATTCTTGATTAATTCTTTAAATTTTACTGTGAGAATTTATAATTTTGTTATAAAAAATAGGCAATCCTCTTTTTAATGGATTGCCCAATCAAATGAATTAAAACAAATAACAGACAGACCGATTATACTATAAATCTTAATATAAGTATATACAAATTATAAATATTTTATTGCCAACTATTAAAAGCTAGTTATTCTATTATTAAATATACATTAACACGATTTTCAGTACTGGTAAATATAATTAAGTAAAAGTTAATTAATAAATCAACCTTATACATAAGTTAATTACAATAATGCGAAATTATAATTTTTTGTAAATATTATACAATTTTGTAAAAGACATTCATTGACACTTGTGTATATAAGTAACTATAATCGTTACATCAAATTGAATGCATGTTAATATAATTTCATCATGATTATAAGCATGTAAATATAAAAATATAAAATCTCAATTTGATTAATACGATAGAATGGTAGAGGTGTATATTTTTATGAAACACAAATTCATCGCAACAAGTATCCTCGCAGGAGCAATATTATCTTATTCTTCTAATATTTTAGCAGATACTCACAAATTTCCTGATGTTCCAAGGTGGGCAGAGCAATCCGTTAATTATTTAGTGGATAAACAAGTAATAAGTGGTTACCCAGACGGAAATTTTGGCTCAAATGATTCACTAGACAGAGCTTCCGCCGCAACAATTATGACAAAAGTTTTAGGTATACAAATTGACTACGATGCAAAACCATCTTTTACAGACTCACAAAACCACTGGGGAACACCTTATATTGCCGCAGCAGAAAAAGCTGGCATTATTAAAGGCGAAGGTAATGGTATCTTCAATCCATCCGGAAAAGTAACGCGCGCTGCTATGGCGGCAATGCTAGTAAATGCGTATAAACTTCAAAGTACAGCAAATGATAATGGCCAAAGTAAATTTGACGATTTAACAGGCCATTGGGGTGAAAGGTTCGCCAATATTTTAATTGATTTAAAAATTTCCGTTGGTACTGATAACGGTTGGCAACCAAATAGATTCATAACACGCGCTGAAGCTGCTCAACTTACTGCAAAAACAGATATGATGCAACTAACTTCAAAGAATGTTTTAAAGGAAAAAGAGATTATTACTGCTACCTCATATGAAGATTTGAATTTAACAGTGACTTCTAAAATTACAGCTCAAGAGATTGATAGTTTTATTGCAAAATATCATTCAGATAGTCCATTAGTTGGACATGGGCAAGATTTTATCAATGCGCAAAATCAATATGGCGTGAATGCTCATTATTTAGCGGCGCATGCGATTTTAGAATCTGGATACGGTAAATCAGAAATTGCATATCAAAAACATAATCTATTCGGATTACGTGCTTATGATAGAGATCCATTTAAATATGCAAAATACTTACCAACGTACGGCGACAGTATTGCGTATAACGCTAATTATGTACGAGAAAGATATTTAGAAGAAAGTGGTATGCATTATAACGGACCAACGTTAGCTGGTATGAACGTGAAATATGCATCAGATAAAGGCTGGGCAAAAAAAATTGCGGGTATTATGGAACGTATGAAACCATTCCGTGCAGAAGACTATACATATGCGAAAAAATTACCAAAGAGTCCTGAAACATTAGATGTTGAAGCATTATCTAATGAAATACCGTATAAAATGTATGCAGATGGTTCGAGTGCAAATATAGTATCATCAGCTACTTATTACTATGTACCTTATCCATTTGATTTGAAAATTAAAAGTAGATCAGATGTAGATGTAACGCAAAATAATGTTGGTACATTAACTCCTGGAACAAACATCTTTATTTATCGTGAAGATCCAAATGGATGGGTCGAATTCTCTTTTGACGCTAATGGGGAAAAATACTGGACATTAAAAAGTAAATTAAGCATTTGACACTCCCACGGCTAAAGCCGCAAGCTGACTAACGTCAGTGGGATTCTTACTACCAAAGGCGAAGTCCATTTCTGGTATCGCTGACGTGCAAGATTGCGGTGTGCCATCACCACTCCCACAACAGACCATATAGGTTCGTGGGCTACGGTACTGTGACCATACCGTACAGATTGTTAGTTCTCAAATGTTTTTACGTCTTGTTCTTGACGACTTAATACATTTTACGGAGTAGAAGAATTTGCTACTCCAACCTCATATGTATTCTGTTTTCAGAGAACAGTCGTTTTAAAGTCTTTTGCATGACTATGAATAGAGTATACCATGTTTTGCTATGCAAAAACGATACTTTCATCCCACGTCTAAAGACGGACTAAAGTCCTGTGTGGGCTTTCTCGTATCATAAGTTCTGTAATCAAAAAGCTCTACTTTACTATTCTTAATTGTTTAGCTTTTAATATCATATAATTAAGAGACAAGTTTTTTATTTTCTTAAAATATAGTTATGTATACAAAAAGTTAGAGAATGATTTTCTCTAACTTTTAACCGATAGTATATGGAATTAAAAAGATGGTGGGGTTACTCCGAATATAACAGTGACTTTGTTTAAAGAAGTGTTTTCCCATTTATGCTTTGCATATGGTGGGATTTTAACACTATCACCTGTATTGAGAAGTAAAACCTCATCATTTAAATATAGTTTTACTTGTCCTTCCATAATAAATGCTATTTCTTCACCTTTATGTGCCACAGGTTCTATAGATGAAGCGGTTTGAGGTAACAGATTCATTAAAGCCAATTCTAGTGATCCATCTAAATTGGGAGATAATAACTCATACGAAACATTTCCACTTTCAGGGAAAGTTATTTTTTTTCTTTGATTAGCTCTTACAACTAATTCTTCTGTATTGGTATCTTCTAAGAAAAAATTAAATAAAGGAATATTTAATGCTACAGAAATTAATTTTAGTGTTTGTAATGATGGATTCGTGATTCCTTTCTCAATCTGACTTAACATGGAAGGTGTTATATCAGCTAATTCAGCTAACCGTTTACTAGTTAATCCGGCATTTTTTCTAAATGCCATAATTTTTTGACCAACATTAATATTGTTCATATGTGTAATCCCCTTTAAATAAGTAAAAAAATATTAAATTATAGTTAATTTTATTTACTTATACTAAACATGTTGTTAATATATACTTAATTATAATAAAGTATGATTAAATTTCCAAGCACCTGCATAGTTGTGAGGATAATAAATAAAAGGAGAAATGATTAGGATTATTCTTCTTGTATGTTTTTAGGTATGATGACCAGATTACATGAGGGTATTTTCGTACAAGATATTGGGATTGATAATAAAAAAATGGCTAATAGACTGGCAGTTAGAATAGCATCTGGGTTTGTAGATAGAACATTAGAACCATTTTTAAACGGTGTATATACAGCTAGTAATAATTATTTGTATAAATTATTAAAAGAATTAATAGATATAGAGAGAAAAGACTATATGCAAAAAACGCTTTAAAACAAAATTCGAATCAAGTTACACATATTGTATGGGGAATAGTAGAAAGTATGAGTTCAAGAGAAGTAATGGAAGAATAGTATCAAACAGGTTCTCGATTAATAAAAAGAGTTTTTAATAAGGAAAGGACAACTCAAGAGTAAACATCAATGCTTTATCTTGAACTACTCACCACTTAACGTCCTTACGGACTGTTTGAAGTGGGAGATTCCTGCGAACACCGGTGTATCCACCGATTATCTTAGCAGGCTCTACCCGTAGTCCCTACGGTGAAAACATAAGTATCTTGTACGTTGACTCACCACACTACCTACTTTAGCTTGGTTTTCGCAACTTCGGCAAGTATGGGGCGAAAGAACGTTGAAGATTTTACGGTTGCAACGTTTTTCTGCAACCAACCTCATATCTTCAGTTTTCAAAGAGCAATCTGTACAAGTAAATGATAGCAAACATGTTGGCTTATGCCAACCGACATTCATCTCCCACCTAAAATTGGTGTTTCACACCTTCACATTTTTGAGGAAGGAGTCTTCTGTCGGAAAACGATAAAAATTATTAAGGAAGTGAGAACATCATGAAATCAGCTTTAAATAATATTATGATCTCTTTGATTTTTGCATTAGGAGGGGGCATTGCACTTTTGTTTAATTTAATGGGAAATCAAGATTGGATCTTAAATTGGGTGGGAGTATTACTGGCATATCTATCTTTGGCCATTTTAATAGATCTATCAAATAAAAAGGTGTATTATAAAATATTTCCTAAAATACTATACAGAACTTTGTTTATTTCCTTTAATGCTGCAGTATTAGGAATAGTTGTAGGGATAACATACCAACTATTAGGAAAGTGGAATACTACTATAATGATGTACTATTGGTTGATAATTTTATTATTATATTTAATTACTATAATAACATTAGTTGTCTTGATATTTTTAGATCTTAATAATCAAAAAGACAGTTTCCTATACAAGTTTATTATAATTTTAAACATTTTCCTTACATTAGGGCCAGTGTTATATCCATTAGTTCTAACTATTATTGGAAATGGTATGAGCAGTAGTGCAGGAAATTAATAGGGATTATCCAGATTATTAAAACTATTAACAAAGGCAAAATGAGTTTGGTTAAATAACATATAGCGGAATAATAGGATAGAAAGAAGAATTATGGTATGAAAATTAAGCTAAAGAAAAAAAGAATTTTATGTGTATTGTTAGCTATTACATTAGTAGCAATAGGTTATTACATGTTTCAATCTATAACGAATCCTAAGCTAGTAAATGCAGAAGAGGAAAACAGTGTACAACAAGTGAGCAGTCTTCCTAAAAATGAATTTAGAAAATTAATACCTAATCGTTTTGATGGTAAAGAAAGAAAAGTTGTATATTTAACTTTTGATGATGGACCAGGAAAATATACAGCTAACCTATTAGATATATTAAAAAGAAATAATGTGAAAGCAACATTCTTTTTAATTGGTGACAATGTGAAAAGGTTCCCAGATTTAGTGAAACGAGAACATGTAGAGAGTCATTATGTTGGCATGCATAGCATGACACATGATTTTAAAAGGTTATACACCAATAATGAATATGTTAAGGAAATGAAAGAGGATCAATCTTTAATTAAAAATGTTATTGGAAACTCCCCGAAATTAACACGGCCACCATATGGATCAATGCCTGGCTTAAATGAATCACTTCGAAATCAAGTGGTCGGAAATGATTTAAAAGTATGGGATTGGACAATTGATTCTTTAGATTGGAAATACAATAAATTAGCCGTTGAAGTAGCAGCCGCAAAAATTGTGCAAAATGTATTGGCAGGTGCGACATCTTCAAAAGAAATTGTTTTAATGCATGATATTCATCCCCAATCTGTCGCGGCAGTTCCAGCAATTATAAAAGGATTAAAAGAAAAAGGTTATGAATTTGAAGCTTATAATGAGAATGATCATTTTCCAATAAACTTCTGGCATGATAATCGTATATAAAAAGATATGTATTAGTAAAAAGGAAATCAGAATGGAATAAGTAATTACTATAGGGTTTAAATATTAGCATGAGCGTGTTTAGATAAATAGATGAAAACACGCTCTTTTTAACGGATTATATTTAAATTTAGATTTAAATATGAACTTTCTTATTTTAGAAAACTTTATACGGTTTTTTAATAGATATAAACAATTAAATGTCTTTTATTTATGTAAATAAAATTATTTAATCATAATATAACAATGGAGTGAAGTTAATTGTCGTTTTTTAAAAACAGTAAAATTGGTACAACATTAAATGTATTAGTAATTATAGCAAGTGTAGCTTGTATAATATTATCTATACTAGGATTTTTGGGTCTGAAAAAGGGGGAGCATGCATCTAATACGATGTATGAAGATAGTTTATTACCAATTCAGTGGATAGGAGCTATAGAGTCTAATTTTTATCTAATCAATATGAATGTAAAGGAAACTATTCTATCAAAAGATCAGGAAAGAATAAAGGAGCTTTTGGTAGAAATAGATGTAGCTCGTACAGAAACTGATCAGTTAATAAAGAAGTTTGAGTCTAGAGTTAGTTCTAATAAAGAAAAAGAATTGTATACAACATTTCATGCGGTATTTAATGAATTAAGAACACAACTGAGGAAAGTACAAGATTTGGGACAATCTAATAATGAAGAAGCATATGCTTATTATCTGAAAGAAGTTGACCCTAATATGAAAAAGGCAGTGCAGGCTATTCGTGAGCTCATTCAGGTTAATAATAATAATGCAGATCAATTACAAAAAAATAATACAGCCAGTGCAACAAATACTATAATGCTGTTTGTTAGTATCTCTATTATAGCAATCGCAATCGTTATTTTTATAGGATATATCATTAAAAGTGCAATTAGACAACCAATTGTATTATTAGAAAGAGATATGGAAAAGGTATCTGCAGGTGATTTAACGATACGTACTTCTTATAAATCGGATAATGAATTAGGAAGTATTGTAAAATCTTTTAATAGTATGCTGGATAACTTACAACAATTAATTGGAGAAGTAAAAATCACAACGCAAGAGGTCATTTCTTCTACCAATGGAATGTTGCAAGATACTAAAAGAGCATCTCATATATCAAGAGAGGTAGTTCAAACTATATCCGAGGTTGATAAAAAAATAGAAGGACAAGTTACTAGTATTCAAGAAAGCTCTTCATCAATGGAAGAAATTGCGACTGGCGTTCAAACTGTAGCTGAGTCTTCAGCAACGGTTACAGAAGTGGCGGTCACAACAACAGAACAAGTCAATTCTGGTAGTGAAGTAATTAAACAATCTATCCTTCAAATGAATAGTATTCATGAGGTTGTTGAAGAAACATCCACAGTAATAGAGAGACTTGTTATGCGTACACAGCAAATTGATAAAGCTTTGGATGCGATCACTAATATTGCTGAACAAACAAACCTTCTTGCTTTAAACGCTTCAATTGAAGCCGCACGTGCTGGAGAAAATGGAAAAGGATTTGCAGTGGTAGCAGCGGAAGTAGGGAATTTAGCTGAACAGTCTAAAGCATCTGCAGATGAAATCAATCATTTAATACTAGCCATTCAACAAGATACAAAAGATACAGTTGATGCAATGCAAAAAGGTCAACAAAAAGCGTCGGAAGGAAAAGAAACAGCTAATAAAGCGGATCAAGCATTCTCATCTATTATGGTAGCTATTAATAAAATCACTAGTCAAATTCAAGAAGTATCTGCAGCGACAGAAGAAATGTCTGCCGGCACAGAAGAAGTAAACGCCTCTATGTCGAGTGTTTCTGAAACCGCAGCGCAAGTAGCTAAAGAAACAACTCAAACAGTACAGTCAATCGAATCACAGGCAGCCTCAATTGAAGAAATCTCGAATCAATCTAACAAAATAAAAGAAAAAGTAGAAGCATTATCAGAATTAGTTTCGAAGTTTATTAGTGAGGAACAAGGCAAAGAGAAATAAATATAATAAATATGATATAAGAGTATTGAACTACTCACCACTC
>NZ_MAOE01000105.1 GCF_001884185.1 Bacillus albus | reverse complement strand
CACCGGTTATCTTAGCAGGCTCTACCCGTAGTCCCTACGGTGAAAACATAAGTATCTTGTACGTTGACTCACCACATTACCTACTTTAGCTTGGTTTTCTCAACTTCGGCAAGCGTGGGGCGAAAGAACGTTGAAGATTTTACGGTTGCAACGTTTTTCTGCAACCAATCTCATATCTTCAGTTTTCAAAGAGCAATCTGTACAAGTAAATGATAGTAAACATGTTGGCTTATGCCAACCGACATTCATCTCCCACCTAAAATTGGTGTTTCACACCTTCACATTTTTGAGGAAGGAGTCTTCTGTCGGAAAACGATAAAAATGACCATTGTGAATTTTATAAATACAGTGGTCTTTTTTACTTATATTATCTAATTCCCCTGGATACTCATGGCAGAATTTAATAGAGATTGATTGTATTTTATACATAAATCATTTTATAAATATCCACATTAATTTTCTTGGAAAGCATTATTGAAGTTTTTCCATAGAATGACAAGGTCATAGTTTTAACTTATAAAAATAAATTGGAATTTTATGTATTTAAAAGGCGGGAAAGGAATGAAAATTGTGAAATGCATATTAAAGCCATTACTATAGAGGAAATTTATCAGGAGATATTAGATGGAAAAAGAAATAGATTCCCAAGAAATACTTGGAAGTCAGATGAAAACAATGATATGGCTAAAAGAGTAACAAGGTATTTAGTAACAAATATTTTAAAGTGGAACGAAGAAGAGATTAAACTGCATTGGGGTAACGCATTAATTGTGAAGTACCGACTACATGGCTTATTGAAGCTTAAATATGAAAATAGTCCGTATGCGATGATTAATGATGTATATCCGAACCGATTTAAGGAATGGGAATTTAAAATGACACCATTAAATTTTTGGACGAAAGAAAAAGCCTTACAATTATTAAGATGGATAATTGAAGATGAGGAAAAACTATCTCCACAAAAACTTTTGCAAATTTATGGGCAAAAATGGTTAAATGAACGGCGACTAAGTGCACCTTTACGGGTGATTTGGGATGGTAGCCCATACGCGATGATTAATGACTTATACCCAAACCGATTTAAAGAATGGGAATTTACTAAGGCTCCTAATAATTTTTGGACGAAAGAAAAGGCATTACAAGCATTGAAATGGACAATTGAAGAAAAAGAAAAGTTAAATCAGGAACAATTGAAAAATATTTACGAAAAAAAATGGTTAACGCAATTGGGATTAAGAGGGGCCATACAATTGTATTGGAATGATAGTCCATATGCAATGATTAATGATTTGTATCCAAATCAATTTAAAGAATGGGAATTTACTAAGGCTCCTAATAATTTTTGGACGAAAGAAAAAGCGCTTGATGCATTAAGATGGACAATTGAGGAAAAAGAAAAGCTGACAGATAATCAATTATTAAAGAAATATACAATGGATTGGCTAAAAAGGCATAGATTATGGACTCCATTACTAAGATACTGGAATGGGAGTCCATATGCAATGATTAATGATTTATATCCAAAAAAATATGAAAAGCATTCATTTAGAGGTTATACAAATAAATCTTAATAAATAATTATATATCCTTGTATTTCCTATTTAAAGTCATTGTTAGAAATAACTACCTGGAACTGTATCAATATGAAGGAATTGTCCACTTGATAAATTATACTTAGGCTTTATCTTTACTCCAGTTGTATGGCTGCATCCTCCAGTACCAGGATAAATTGATGAAAATATAATAGGAAGTTGATGTAAATAAACTTCAAAACTTTTCAATATATGACTTTACTGCTTGTAATAAAAACTCTTCTTGTCCCATACCAGATTCAGCAGCCATTTGAATTACTTTTTGCTTAAAGTCATGATCTGCATGAAAAGTTAATGGCTCTACATTACTTTTAAAATAAATACCTTCAACATGAGGGAGTATTGAGCCTGACTTCATATGTGAATATAAATACTTAATCTCTTCTTGGAACTGTAATGGATCTACCTGTAAAACAAATGGTTTAATTTCCAATCTGATGATATCTTGTGTAGTAGTTAATCGCATATTTGTGACACCAAGCTCTTTATAAAATAAATTTATTAGATTATAAGTAATAGAATTAAATAACTGAGGTTTTTTAAATGTAAAAGATAAATAGCCTCGCTTCGTAATTACTGTGTGTTTTTTGAAGGGTTCAAGAGAATAACCATGTTCTTTATAAGCTGATAATGAGAAAATTTCTTCATCCTCTGTAAGAACCTTCCCATCTGATCCATTAATTTCTATTACTCTAGCTTTTTTTCCTGTATGTTGCTGTATTAATAATTGATATAAGTAAATGTCCGTATCCTGAATCTTAGTAATGAATGTTTTACGTTCTTTTGTTGTAGCTTTTTCGTAATTAAGCTGGAAATTTTCTAGTTCTTCTTCATCAATGACATATACTTGTTTACCCCGCTTTTCTACCATCGAGGCTTTTAATTTTCCAGATTTAATATATGTAAAGATTGTGGAGGGTGCTATGTTTAGAATTTCTGCTGCTTTTTTTGTACTTAATCCTTTTATTACATCTTTATTCATTAACCGTTCAATATCTTCTAAATAGAATATTTTACTTCCGAATTGCTTCCAATTATCTTTATATACACATTCTATAAGGCCTTCTTTTTCTTTCTTTAGAATGGTCTGAACGGTAACTCCCATTAAATCTGCTGCTTCTTTTGTTGTTACTGTAGGTTTTGTAATAAACAGTAAATCTTGTGTCATGAAAGTATACCTCCTTATTTACTCTCTATAATTCATAAAGTATGTATATATCATATCAGATTCTTAATTAGATATAAAATATGATTTGAATATAAAATAAATTATCATTATAGCAATATGTAAAAGTGGTTTATAACTTTATTTTAATTTTAGATAAAGTCTGATGATTATTTATATATAGATGTTTTATCAAAGTGTATAAAATTATGATGAATGTTTATCTATATAGTAAATAATTATAGGAAATTACATGTATAACTAAATAGAGAAGAATATAGACTTATTACAGAAATAATATGATTATTAATTTCTATAATTGATGTAAGTGATATAAAAATCATAGTATACTTAATAAATATACTAAAGATTAAAATCTATACAAGAAGAGGTGATGTATAGGCATGGATAATAAAAGTCAAAACGAAAATTTACCTATTTTAAAAAGTCAAAGAGAATTTACAGATATATATTTACACAATATAAAAGTTATATCTTCATTTATGTATAACAATCGTTATATGAATGATTTGGAACAAAAGATAGAGGATGCAGAAAAAGAAGGAAAGGGAAAATATGCATTTCTAGGTGATCTGGAAGTGATATATCATTTTGTAAATTTACAAAATGATATGGATGAAAAGAAAAATAGAAAGGATGATACAAAAAAGAGTTATGTGTCTGAGATACTATCATTTTGCGAATGTATGGTGCAGCATGCAGAAGAGTTTGAAGTGAATGGGGAAGAAGTTCAGCGAAATGCTTCCTTATTAAAAACATTACAGCCTTGGCATATTCGTAAATTTAATTACTGGTTAAAAAATATACAAAATGGTCGAGGTGGGAATACGTATGCTGTTGCAACTTTGGCGAAGAAAACGGTATTGATTCGTTCTTTTTTAAAACATCTTCATGTATTTGGGTATATTGAAAAACCACTTCATGAAGAAATACAGCGTGCAAATGTAAATGAAAAAGATCGGCCGAATCGAGATTTATCCTATGAGGAAGTCATGAAAATATTAGGTTTTTATAAAGAAAGAGGACATTTAATAAACTATACAATAATACTTGCATTAGCTAGTACTGGTGCACGTATTCAGGAGTTGTGTACTGCAAGAGTAAAAGATTTACACTATGATGGAAAGTATTGGTTAAAGGTTAGGGGGAAAGGGGACAAAGTGCGTGAACTTTTCGTTTCAGAACATTTATACCAATGTATTTGTGAGGTGAGGAGAAGAAGGGGTTTCCAAACGGTATTGGAAAAAGGGGATGAGAGTCCGTTATTTATAAATCAAAGAGGAAATGCATATAACTCTAAAACATTATCAAACCAAGTAACAGATATGATAAAGAAGACAAACTTAGAGTTCTTACAATATCGTGAAAATCCAGTAACCGCACATACATTTCGACATGCTTTTGCAATTATGGCAGTAGAACAAGGAAATGCAGATTTATATCATTTAATGCAAACACTTGGTCACGAAAATATTCAAACCACAAAAATATATTTAGAAAAGCATATGAAGCGTAAAAATAACGTTGGATCTGCTTTCGCTGATATGTTGATATGAGTTTTATAATAGTTATAGCTGTATTTAATTGTGTGTTTTTTACATAATTAAATACAGCTAATTCTCTTTTATTTTCAATTAATATGAGTCATTTATCAAATATAATTAATTGAAGATTAAAAAATTCCTTCTATTTTGATGATATGCATAACTTCTATTGCAGCATTTTTTTAAAAGCTGTTTGTAATGATTTTAATCCAAGCATATGAGGGAACCGAACCATGTGCATCAAGCCAATATTTTGAAGTATCTCACATTTGTTTTCTTAGGTTAATGGGAATGGGCCGGTATCCCATGTATGGCAAATAACTAAACTGGCTTCCTTACATCTTATGTCCGAAGCCAGTTCATCTCTCACATCCTTCCTTCGCATTCCTTGAGGAAGGAATCTTCCTGGCTAGATTTATAAACTTAACTTATTGAGCTGAGGGTGATACTCCCGTTACAATTTTGATAATTGATTGACCACACTTTCTAAAAATTGCTCTACCTTTTCTTTTGTAGTATCTGGCGAATGATAACCAATTGTAAATGTAAGTCTCCCATTATAAGAGCTTGCACCTATTGTAAAGAATGGTGCATACATAATTGGTGATGTTATATACCCGTCCTGAGCTTGAACTTCACCAAACTTAATAGGTTCATCAGCTATTGATCCGAAATTAGTAAGTAACGGTAAAGCCATTCCCATTTGTAAAGCCAGTTCGTATTGCTGTTTATACATTTCCTTCACTTCAGATAGCTTTTTACTTGCCAGTAACTCCATTCCTGCAGCTGAAGAAAGACCTGGATTTTGAGATTTTATTGTAGCCATTGATTCTTTGACTCGAACTAGAGTTTGATTCTTTGACTCGAACTAGAGTTTGATTAAATGAGTCATCATTTTCCATTTTAATCACTGGCATTTCCATCCCGGATAAGTTGCAAATTGAACCAGTTGTATGATTAGGGAGATATCGGCGTAAATCAATTGTTAAACCAATCATTTTTTCTGCGGTGCGAGGTTCTGCATACACAGCGAAATGTGATAAAGAGCGGAAGTATGCAGTCATGATTGCATCATTTAAGGTAGCTTGTTGTGCTTTTACCCATTGGGTTAAACGTAGAGTTTGCTCATGGCTTAACCGTCGCACGGCCATTTTCGGATAAGTATTTTTGATAGGCTGAGATGGAAAAGACCATAACGCTACTTGTTGTTCTTGGCTGGGACGATACGCACTTTTTATGTCTATTACTCCAGCATATTTGAATACAGGTGATTAATCACGAAAACCGTCATTTTCTTCATTAAATCTCTTTATAATTTCTTCGTTAGAATGCCCCAGAGAAAGTTGAGTATAAATTGTTCCCAGCAAATTAATATATTCCTTGACTCCAGCACCATCTGAACAAAGATGTGATAATTTCACAACTAATATATTTTTTGAATTACTACGTAATAATTTTGTCTGAACCATAGGCCCCTGAATAGGATCTCCAGATTGCTTATTGAACTACCCCCACTTTCACTTCGTTTAGAAGTGGGGGATTCCTAAGTAAAGAGTTCTTAGGCTATCCCCGCAGTCCTTGCGGTTAGAAGCCTTATTGCTTCCGCAGGCGGGAAATTTGGTATTTTAGATCAACAAACGGTAAATCGTTGGTTTAAAAATACAATTATTGGCTGGGAAAATACGTTTACTTGGAAGTTTACAGCGCCACACTTAACGAGCAAATGGCACTACTACATTACTAAAATAGGCTGGAATCCAAATAAGGCGCTAACAAGAGCAGACTTTGAGCCAATTGGTACTGTACAACATGATGGTTCTGCAGCCTCAAATAATGTAGCGCACAAAATCAATGTACCTACTGATCGTAATGGATACCATGTGATTTTAGCTGTATGGGATGTAGCGGATACTGTGAATGCGTTCTATAATGTTATTGATACGAATCTGATTAATGATGTGACACCAGACACAGAGGCACCAAGTATTCCAAATGGTCTTCAAGCTCAAAAAGTAACAGCAAATAGTATTGAACTAACATGGAATGCTTCTACGGATAATGTAGGGGTAAAAGGATATCAAGTCTTCCGTAATGGAGAGATGATTGATACAGTACCAGGCACTCATTTTATTAATAAACAATTACAACCAAGTATGGAATACACTTATACTGTAAAAGCAGTTGACGCAGCTGGAAATGTATCAAAAGAAAGTGAAGCGCTTACATTAAAAGCGACTGTTGAGGCTCCTGATAAGGAAGCACCAACACAACCAAAAGGATTACATAGTATGGGAACGACTGCATCAAGTGTAGATCTAATGTGGAGTCCATCTGACGATAATATTGGTGTAGACCATTACGATATTTATAGAGAAACAGAAGGATTATTGAAAAAGATTGCAACATCCACTACGACTTCTTATTTGGATAAAAACTTAGTTGCTAATACTACTTATAAATATGTAGTGAAGGCGGTTGATGTAGCTGGAAATGAATCTGTACAGAGTGATACATTCACAATTACTATAAAAACTGAAAACGCTCCATATGAAGCATGGGATGCAAAGAAAGCATATAAAAAGGGAGACAGAGTTCTATACAAGGAAAAAGTGTATGAAGCAGTCCAGAATTATCAAGGAAATGGGGATCCAAACTGGATTTATGCTTTATCATTATGGAAAACAGTGTAAGCTTTACCTGAATATAAACTAAGAGATAATTGGCTTTGATGTAATAAGAAAACTTTGAAAAATCACTTTGCCCTTTATAAAAAAGACGACGTATTCAGCGTCGTCTTTTTTTATCTATTATATGTTTTAGGATGTTACTAGGTAAAATGAAGGATAAATCATTTCCTATCTACATTGCTATACTATTGAATTGTTTTTTTTATAAGTCCAAAAGTCAACGTGGAGAATGCAAGTACTCATAAAGGATATTTAGCTAACTGTTCACCCCAAGGTGATAATTCAGTCTCAATAAATCCTGCTTTTTTATATACAAATTTAGCTGTAAGGTTTTCAGGAGCATATCCAATCATGATTAAAGAAATATTTGTGTGATTATTACGTTTTATGTCATCAATAACTAGATATATAGCTTGTTTACCTATACCTTTCCCTTGAAATTTTTCATCAATCATAAGTCTATAAATCCAATAATTATTATCATCAGAATCAATTCCAAACATAGTAAACCCTATCATTTTTTCATCAAGATAAATACCTTTTACATAGAAGTTATCTAAAAATTGAACTTCTGCGATAGAATAGAGGTTGGATGCAATAAATGTTTGTTGCTTTTCTTTAACAGACAGTCTTATTGCTTCTTTCCAATTACTTTTGTCAATAGGCTTTAAATAAAATTTCTTCAATTTTATACTCTCCTTCTAATATTGAAGAGGAACACGTAGTTTTTAAACTAGTGAACTATTATCCTCTTGTTTTTTTGCCTAATCAAATAAAAATATTTTCTCATTGACAACGCCTCCTTAAAGGTACAATTAAAAACACGATAGTATATTCAATATAATTATATTCTTTCTTAATAAATTCTTTTCCTGTTGAACAAATCATATTTCTTAAATACCCAATATTAATATAAGAGGGTTTTATATTTGAAAGTTACGCGAATTATTGGATAATCTTGAGAAAATATTAATTTAATTAAAAAAATAACATTTTTTCAATTTCCTGTAATTATAATTAAAGGGTGTTCTGTTAGCCTTATACAGATGTATCCGTTGATTGATTCCGTGTATGAATCTAGTTTGGCTATCAATAGAATATTCCACATACCATTGAAAAAGGGGGAAGGTTTATGCAAAGAATTTTTAAATTCCTGTTCATATCCGTTTTTTCTTTAATTTGTGTTTTGTATGTTCAAACAAAAGCTTTTGGTGCACCATCATATGATGGAGTTGTCAAAATGAAGCAGCCATCAGGCGAATCGTTTGAGGGTACGTTGCATGGGGATGAATGGTTCCATTGGGTAAGTACAAAGGATGGTGACGTACTTTTACAAGATCAGAAGGGATATTGGAATTACGCTGAGCTTACATCAGATGAACTGAAATCGACGGGGAAAAAATATAAAATGGATAAGAAGCCTTCGATGGCGGTAAATGAGAACAATTTGAACAAATGGATAAAGAAATACAACCCTCAAGCAAAGAAAAAACAGGAGTACATGAATAATTTACAAATAGAGGTACCAAAAAATATAGATGGAACTGTCACTCCAGTTTTAGGAAATAAAAAATTGCTTGTTTTGTTAATTGGATTTACAGATGTTGATATTGCATATAACGATAACGATTGGAGTAATAAATTCTTTTCTACAAATCAAAAGTCAGTAAAGAATTACTATAATGAAGTAAGTAATGGAAAAGTACAAATCACTCCAGCTTCCGAAACATATGGTACGCAAAATGATGGGGTAGTTAAAATAAAATTAGACTACGCTCATCCGAGTACATCGGGAAAAAGCATGGGAACGGTTATAACAGATGCATTGGCTAAAGCGGATTCCCAAGTGAATTTTGCTAGTCTTGATACTAATAATGATCAAATTATTGACTCCAAAGATGGTTTCTACATTGTAACTGTTCTTGCTGGTAATGAACAGGCTAGTGGAGGTCCACTTCCAAATATTTGGGCACATCAGTCATATGCTCCTAATACAAATCACGATGGTGTTACAGTATCAGGCATGTATACAGCGCAGGGTGAAAAACAATATGGTCATATGGCGACAATTGGTATACCTGCTCATGAGTTAGGACATTCTTTTGGTCTTCCAGATCTATATGGCGACAATAACCGTGTGGGTAGTCTAAGTATAATGGGGAATGGAGCTTGGAATAGTCTTCCAGGAGAAGAGTATGGAACTACGCCAGATCATATGGATGCTTGGTCCAAGGTAAAAATAGGCTTTGTAACGCCAAATGTAGTAAATACCAGCAACAATTTTACTCTAAATGCGATCCCAAATAACTATAATGTGTTAAAGATTCCTTTAAAGGATAATACGTATTTTTTAGTTGAGAATCGCGCAAAGGTTGGGTATGATGCGAGCTTACCAACTAATTCTGGTGGTATTGCGGTTTGGCATATTGATGAATCCATGAATAATAATTCCAGTGATCCTCATCCTTTCATTGATATAGAACAATCCGTCAGTGAATACCAAGACCCTTTCTATTACACGAATCAAAATCATGCTGCTACCTTTAGTCCAGACACCAATCCGAATAGTAATACCTACACGGGAGAAAAATCAGGAGTAACAATTACAACTACAAGTACAAGTAATTCTGCAATGAATGTAGCAGTCACAACAAAAGAAGCTACTTTAATTCCGCAAACAAACTGGACACTAAAATATGTAGATAGCTATAATTGGTACAATTTAGGTACGTATGCCTTTGATGGAAACAAAGACACATTTTGGCATACAAATTGGAGCCCAGTAGCTCCAATGCCGCATGAGATTCAAATTGATTTAGGGGCAACCTATAACCTCTCCAAATTCAGCTACCTGCCAAGGCAAGACGGCCAAATAAACGGAACGATTAAGGATTATGAGTTTTACGTAAGTAGTGATGGAGTGAATTGGGGAACAGCTGTATCCATAGGTGCTTTTTCAAATAATACTAATTTGAAAGAAGTCAGCTTTGCAAACAAGACAGGTCGTTATATTAGACTACGTGCATTAAGCGAGGTAAACAATAATCCATGGACAAGTGCAGCTGAAATCAATGTATTTGGAGTGGCTCAATAGTATAATGATGAGGGTATTTATTTAAATCATTGATAAGCTATTTCAGAAGGTTATTATTCGCTGGGAGTTTTGTTCAGCCTAAATTCAAAACTTGTTAGGGGTACGGAAACGATTCGGGAGATGAGGGGCCACTCTGGGATTTAATTACAAATATAAAATAGAACTTTATTCAAGTTCTTTTAATCTACGATATAGAGCGGCCTGACTCACTCCTGTAATCTGTTTTATTGGTATGTTTTCGTAATTCAATTGCATGGTTCATGCCAGGATGTTTATCTGTGTATTTCTTCATTCTTCCTCTATATACTCCTTTTTGTTTTGCTAGCTTTATTCCCGCATGTTGTTTTTCTTTAATCATTTCACGATTTAATTCACTAAAGGCAGCCATGACAGTTAAAAAGAATTTTCCTGTTGGAGTTCTAGTATCTATTCCTAAATTTAAAATTGCAAAGTGAACATCCTTTTCCCGAAGTTGTTCTACTAACTGTAGTAGCTGAATGGTATTTCTACCTAAACGATCCATTCTAGTTACGACCAAAGTATCCCCAGGAGTTAGTTTTGACAGTATAATGTCTGACTCTGGCTTTTGTTTTGTTACTCCACTTATTTTCTCTTTAACAATTTCATCTACTCCATATTTCATGAGCTGTTCAATCTGTGTATCTAGATTTTGATCTTGTGCACTTACACGAGCGTATCCATAGACCATTATTATCCCTCTTTTTGCATATGTTTTTGATAAGTGTTATTGAGAGTCTCTGAGACTAATAATATCAAGGAAAAGATTTCTTCTCAATAGGGTACACTCTATTGAGAGGGTAAATATGCAATTATGCATATTTATATTTTTTTATTTTAATAACAATGAAACCTAATATATAATTGAAAGGTTTTTTATGAATTGATAAGGAGATGCGAGTATGAAAAAAATCATAGGACTTATATTATTATTATTTTAATTATTTTCTACCTATGCACCAATGTTTACAGAGGAAGTCGAAGTTTTAAATCAAATAGGTCGCGTCAAAGAGAAAGGAGACTGGTATTATTATGGATCTCGTCAACATAATGCGAATTTTACACTAAGGGATTTTCAAATTGAAAAACCTGGTTTTACTGTATATTAAGAAGGTTCTATAAACGGACTACTACATTTAAAAAATGAAACATCTTATGAATTAATTATTGTTTAGACAGAATGACTTAGGTTGTCCTTATGCGAAATATCAGTATGAATAGAAATTTGATAATTATATAAAATGCCGTAAATGAAGGATAAAATAAGTGCTGATTTTGCAATGATATTTTTAACGATTGAATAGGAGCTATTATGAACACAATTAAGAAATTATTTTTAAGTTTTATGGTATGTATTTTATTATTCAGTACAGTAGGAACAGCGTATGCAGAACAAAATGGTCAAGTGAATTCATTATCTTTTATTGACGTTCCTAAAACCCACTGGGCGTATAAAGAAATGATGTATATGGCGGAGAATAAGATTATAACAGGATACGGAAATGAGTATTTCGGTGCAGCCGATCCTATTACTCGTGAACATCTCGCTGCTTTCTTGTATCGATATTTAAAACCGCAAGATAGTACAAATAATCCCTTTGTTGATATTGGTGACAGCAATTTCAAAAAGGAAATTTTGGCACTAACAGCACGTGGTATTTTCAGTGTAAATGCTGAGAAAAAATTCAATCCGAAAAATAATATGACACGTGCTGAAATGGCAACTGTGCTTGTCAAAACATTTGACTTGAAATCACAAGGAAATGTTGAATTTACGGATATGAAAGGTCACTGGGCCAACGAATATGTCAAAATATTAGCTGGTAACAACATAACAAGTGGTACAGGTGACGGCAATTTTAATCCAAATGGTATTGTTACTAGAGAACAGTTTTCTATGTTCTTATATAGGGCAATTATGGCAGTATCAGGTATTAAAAATAATGAAGCGGTTGGCTGGGTCAAAGAAAATGAGAATTGGTACTATTACGAAAAAGATGGCACTAAACGAACAAAAAATATTACCTTAGATGGGGTAGAATATGAATTCCGAGGAGATGGTAGTTTTCTAAGTGGGACAAAGAAAGGAGATAATCCATATAGTTGGATTGAATGGATTCATTATGATGCTCCTGGAAAATTACAAAATGGCTGGAGTTTTTCTGCCACAGCATGGAGTTATATAAAAGATGGAAAATATGTAACAGGTCCGTTTACTTATCAAGGGAAGCAATTTGAAATTAATAAATATGGAGAAATGGAGAAAGGCTGGATTACTTTACGCTCTAAGATTAAGAGAGTATATCCAAAACCGGAAACAAAATTTTTACTTGAATCAAAGCCAGTAAAAGATGGGGATATTCTTGAAGTAATTGGAAAGCAAGGTCCTTGGTATCAAGTCAAATATCAAGGAGAAATTGGATACGTTCGGATTTTTGAATCAGTCGTGATAGGAGAATCACCTGTTCGTTCTTGGGATGTGGTAAAAGAAGCAGCAAACCTTTCTCATTTTACGATGACTGAGTATCATAAAGATCCAGAAAAATATTTCCCCCCTAATATTATTAAGAAATTTGAAAAACAATTAGATAGTGATGTCAATGCATTAGCGAATGGATATGATTTTATTGATAAAATTAAAGCGGATATTTTATTAGACCATAAGCAAGGTTGGATACAAGAAGATGGAAAATGGACCTATTATCGAAAAGATGGCCAACGTGTAACAGATTTTCAAACAATTGATGGCAAAAAATATTATTTTGGGACAGATGGATTTATGAAAACGGGATGGTCCCAACAAGGAACCAAAACCTTTTATTTTAGTCCATCAGGTGCAATGGAAACAGGTGTACAGTATATTGATGGCAAAATGTATTATTTTAATGAATTCGGATGGTTGACAAGTGGATTACATACTTTTGAGGGAAAACCCTTTTATTTTGATGACACGCATGAAGCAAAAAGCGGATGGATGAAATTAGAATACGATTGGTATTTACTGCATCCAAATGGTGCGTTACAAACAGGTGACTTTACGTATAAAGATAAGAAATTCTCCTTTAATCAAGACGGAGAAATGGTTAAAGGCTGGATTACATTAGAATCCCTTGTTAAAAAAGTATATCCTGAGCCAGATTTAGGGAAAGTCTTGCATGCAAAACGTGTGAATAATGGTGAAGTGATAGAAGTAACCGGAAAAGTCGGTTCATGGTATGAGGTCAATTATCAAGGAGTAAAAGGATATGTACGTATCCAGGATGCTATTATTTTTGATCAGGAAGCAAAAAATCCTTTGACATTACTAGATGGGAAATTAAAAATATTCCAAGGTGTATTTGATTATTTGAAAACTGATCAAACATTAATGAATGATGCATTCAAAGCTATGGAAAAGGCAGAACAAAGTGCATTGGATGATGTTGAACTCTGGGGGGAAATTTCTAACGATTTAGACGCTGAGAAAAAAGATGTGCAACATAAAATGCAAGTAATAAAGGAAGCACATGATAAGTTGCAAGAGTTAGTGAATGCAATGAAAGGTGACGTTAAAAATTTAACAGTCACTCAAAGAAAAGAGTTATTTAAACTGCTTGGAAATACGAGAGAAGATGCTTTAGCGTATGGAAAAGAGTGGATGGGATTTAGTGCTGATGTATATGTATCTATCCTGCAATACTATACCTCCCTTTATCAAACCTATGTTGGATATTATCAAGCATTAGATGTGGTTGCTGGGAAAACTGCAGACTTTTTAGATGTTCTTGCTAAAGCAACAGTTGAAATCGAGGAGAACCATCGTAAGTTAGCTGAAGGGCTTTCAGGTATCGTTAAAGACTTAGGACCAGTTGTAAATAGTTCGATTCGCTTAAAACATTCTGTAGATGAAGCGAAACCTGGGATGGAGGAACTTGTACAAGTAACAAGAAAAAACGCTCCAATCATTGCAAAAGATTTACAAGCATTGGATGCGAAAATTCCGGGCTTTTTCACAGATTTCAACATGGGATTAGACCTTGCAAATACATTTATGGACTCCGCTAACAGAATAACAAATCATAAGATTGATATTCCTGCGGCAGCTAGAAACATTGGTAATATTGATTTAAGTAATGCGTTATATGATCTTGGTGTTCCACCAGAAAAATACGATGAGTTTATAGCTGGCCAAAAGTCTGCTAATCAATTCATGTCAACCTCTATAGACTTTGTTCCTATACTTAATGTACCAAAAGAAGTTATCCAAATGTGGCAAGGGCAAGAGCTAGGTACAAGTCGCCCATATGATTCTTCCGATTATGTCATGGGTATAGTAACTCTTGCTACAGGTGGTACCGTAAAGACAATTGGTAAAGTAGTTGGAACAGTAGCTGATATTGAAAATAAAGCAAAGAACCTTGAAAAAGCTTCTAAAAATTATAGAAAAACATTCTTTGATCAATATCCAGAATTAAAAGGTAATGTGG
Organism: Bacillus albus; assembly: GCF_001884185.1. Lineage (GTDB taxonomy): Bacteria > Bacillota > Bacilli > Bacillales > Bacillaceae_G > Bacillus_A > Bacillus_A albus. The sequence goes on along the minus strand of NZ_MAOE01000105.1, from coordinate 15,986 downwards.
TTGTACATCATGCAGTTGAACAACAAGTACTAAAGAAATACCCAAATTTATTTACTGAAGCAGAAATACATGATATACAAAATTTGAGGGGGATACCAAAAGAAATAAATAATGAAATACATTTATCAAAAATAAGAAAAGATTGGAACGAGTTCTATAAATCAAATCCTAATCCAACAAAAAAAGAAGTAATTGATTATATGATAGAATTAGATAAAAGATATGGAGATAAATTTATACCTCCAGTAAACAAATAACAAAAAAAGGAAGATTTAAACAATGAACTTATATCTATTATCACCTGAAGTAGCTGGTGGACATGGAGAAAAAACAATTTATAGTAAAGAAAAGAATATTGGCACAGAAGGAGTTTCAGGAAAAGTTCAATTTTTACATTATGAATTCTATGGATGGCTTGGCGATGATTTGTTAGAATCTACACCTTGTTTTATTGTTTCCGAGAAACTGAAAAACGCATTATTATCTAGCGAATTGAAAGGTTTTAAATTGGAAGAATGCTTAATTAGTCTTTCTGAGGAATTTCTAGAATTATATCCCGATAAAGAATTGTCGAATTTCTGGAGGCTTATTCCTTTAGGTACAGTAAACCATGAAAATGGAAATTATAGCGAGTGGTCAGGGCATCAATTTTGTTTAACAACTAGAGGAGATCTTATTGTAACGGAAGAAGTACTTTCTTTTCTAAAGTCATTTACTCTAAAATATTGTGATATTTTGTTGTTAAAAAATATTAATTAATACTAGATAGGGTTGTTGAAGTTATTTCTTTCCAGAAGAAGCATCTTCATTGGGCTCTCAAATTAATATATCTAGTTTTGTTCAGGTTTAACTTGATTATTTAATACTTTTAATTTTAAAACCGTAGGAACAATTTATTCCTACGGTTTTTTATTATACCCTTTTTAAGGAAATACCATGTCTTTGGAAGATACAGAAAGATCAAACGGTGGTTTGTCAGGTTCGCGATTTGAATCAATATGATACTTTCCAAATCGATTTACGTGCGCTGTCGTGTAAGGACTTAAATAACAAATCAACTCTTTATTAAATCCCTCTTGTTGTTTCTCGTACTCGTGAAGTAGTTTAGACATGGAAAATACGTTATAAAAAATAAGGCAGTTAGCAACTAAGTGGTTATATTTAATAATTTTTTTCTGTTTCTCACGATCATTCTCAGAGATAATTCCTTCTCCCCCAAAAAAGAGCCACTTTGTAAATCCATTAAAGGCTTCAGATTTATTTGTTGCAGATTGAATGGTACGTCGTAATTCTTCATTAGACATGAATTGTAACAAAAACATCGTTCTAATAGCTCTGCCTAATTCACAAAATGCCTGATATAATTTATTTTTCTTACTATATGTGCCTAATGTATTCAATATAGTAGATGGAGTAATTTTACCAGCTTTGATGGACATCGCGATCCGAAGCATATCTGGGTAGTGATTTTCAATCATACTCCAATTGATTTCCCTTGAAAATAGTTCATCAATATGAACATAATTGTCTTGTGTATTGGGACGAAATAAATTTAAGTGTTTCCAATTACGAATGCGAGGCATTAACTGAATACCTAATAAAGTAGCTAACCCAAAGACTGTGGTGCTTTGTCCTTGTGTATCCGAATGTAGAATTTCCGGTTGAATATCTACCTTTTCATTCATCAAAATATCTAATATATGTATTCCTTCCCAAACGCCACAAGGAATAAAATTACTAAATAAAGCAATATATGTGTCGGAAACATGATAATATCCAATGCCTCCATAACCTCCATATCGAATATGATTTTCAGATAAAAGATTTTGTTCATAGACATCCCATATCGTGCCGTCTGCTGATGCACTTTTTCCATCTCCCCAATATTTTGGAAGCTCAAAACGATTATAAGCATTAATAATATATCGAATTGCTTTGTCTAAATCTTCAACCGTTACATGTCTTTGATTAATCCAAGCAATTTGTTTTCGATCTATTTCTTGTATTGAACGAGCTGTTTGAGTAGGACCTAAGTTACATCCGTAGCAGAATGTATTAGTTACATAACGTTCATATAAAGTTTTTAACTAAAATAGGTCGCCAGTCATTACAGTCATAAACTCCTTAAAAAACTGTTGATAATTCATTTGTATTGCAATCCTATGTTTGGGGCGGTTACCGAATGTTTCTGGGTCAAAAGTAGATCTAAAATCTCCTATACTTTGTCCTCTTACAGTATCAAGTACATTAACTGTCACGGCTGATTGGTGGTACGTAAAAATATCATCACGATTAATCGCAATTAAAGTAAGTACATCATGAACCGGGCTACCTTGTATTCCAGGAACTGTTTTTTGATAAAATTGATAATAGTAATAGTCTAAAAGAGGCTTTAAAAATTTAGTTCTTCCTTTAGAGTGGATATAATTAACCATTTCTGGTGTTACAATAGCCGATTGTGTAACATTCAACGGATAAATTGATAGATTCTTAGCGTATCTCATTACGATATTAGCCGATTCAGGATCGCCATAAAAGTTAGCTTCAGCAATGGGAGTAACATTTCCTGGATATAGAAAAGCTCCTCCCATAATCTTATAAGAATGTACATATTCCATCACATCTCCATAAAGGAGAAATAAAGTTGCAAGTGAAGTTAACCTTCCGGTATTTACGATAATAAGTTCATTTTTATACTGCTTAATAAGTGTGAGCACCTCAAAAAAATTCTCAAATGTCTGTATCTCTAATCCTGTGTAAATAGGTCCTATCCCAAATTTACCGTGAACTTCTGGATAAAAAGTTTCAGCTTCTGAAGACATGGAATGCTCCGCCCCACCAAAAACTTTTATATATTCTTTTCCTACACTTTTAAGTAAAAAGCGAACATTTCTAACAACTTCAGCTTTAGGCACGTTCCCATAGTCTGCAACAATTCCTATAACATCAATTTTTTCTGTCAAATGCGCATATATGATAGCTATCGTATCGTCAATTCCGAAATCTCCAAAAAACAGTACTTTTTTCCCCATAAAATGTTGCTCCTTAATTTTACTAGTTTTTAAAACGTATTATGAGATTGTTCCTATGTTTTTTTGTAGTACTGTGTCTGAATAAATTCATCTAGTTAATATACACTTTCGTTAATAATGAGAAAATTCCTTTTGTATGAAATGAAATAGTATGGAATTACTAATCTTAACAAGTTTTTTCTGATACCCTATACTCATTATGTGGTCCTCAAAATGATTAAAATACGTTATCTTTTTCTATGATTTTACAGAAAGAATAGCGTATTTTTTCATTATTGATACAATATAATTACCTATTAAAATTAGGAGAAAACAGAATACACATTTAGGCGGAAAAAGACCCGATTTATCTATAAATGAAAGTTGGATTGGAAAGATCCCCTATTCATTACCAAATGAAACTTACCCAATCGACCGCTATCAAGACAAAATGTATGCAACCATGATACTTAATTTAACTCAAATACCTTTTGTTCCAGAAGCAGTAAAAAATATGAAAGTTATGGCAGTATTTCTTTCTCCAAACTTTGCTAAAGACTTGTCCAGCTTATCAGGAAATTTTCGTATTAGAGAATATGGTTCTTTAGAGGAACTAGTACCAAATGAGATGTCACTTACGTTTCCAAATCTAAAATCTTTTTCCTTAATACCTAGATTACTTTTTGGGAATATAGAAAAGCAAACAAAACAACACTTCAAAAAGTTCATTTTTTCATTTTGGGGTAATTCTAAATTCTTTAGTTGATGGATATAGATTATTAACTTAAAACAACATAATTTCAATTATCTAGAGACAACGGTCTTTCATTAATATAATAAATGGAAGGTTATTCAATTCCCTATTTTTGGATATGTAAAATTACATAAAAAAACATGTTTAAATAAGACGCGCTTTTATATATAACTAGAGGTAGAGAAGAAAAACTATTGTTTAGGATTAATTTAAAATTTTTAATTTAATCGATGTTTGTTGGTATTCCATTAAGAGAGAAATTAAGCAATTAGTCTTTGCTAATCGCTCTTTTATTAGAGCTATTTAACTTTCTTGAATAAGATGAATATCCGCATAAGAATCTTTATATTTAGAAAGGGATAAAAAATGAAAAAAATCGTATCAACACTATGTATAGCTGGAGTGACTTTAACTATTTTAGGAGTATGTCCTCAAAGTAGTTATGCTCATCTCGATCAAATTGATTTAAATGAGAATGATCCTATTACTGCAAGATGGTCTGCAGAAGCTCCGTATCATTCTGATAAAAGTACACATTTATGGATTGCAAAACAAGCTATTGAAATTATGAAAACAGAATCTAATATTGAAGCAAATAAGCAGGCTGTGGACTTTTTAAATTATCCACAATATAATGATTTATTTTCTAAAGGATTATATGATGCAGATTATAATGCAGAGTTTAACGATGGTGGTACAGGAATAGGTGGCGTTTTTAAAGGCGGATGGAAATCTCACTTTTATGATCCTGATACTAAAGAAAATTATAGAGGAGAAACAAATCCAACGGCTCTTACACAAGGTAAGAAATACTTTTATGAATCTGGAGAATATTTACGAAATAAGGACTATGAAAAAGCTTTCTATTACTTAGGAGTAGCTACCCACTACTTTACAGATGCTACTCAACCTATGCATGCAGCAAATTTTACTGCAATTGATACGAGAGCTATAAAATATCATAGCTACTTTGAAAATTATGTTACAACCATTCAAAAGCAATTTGCAGTCAATACTGGAGGGAACTATAATAATTCTCTATCCACACCTGAAGAATGGATTGATTATGCGGCTCGAGTAGCTAAACCTGAAATCCAAAATATTACTAATGATAAAACATTTAAGTATTATAATAGTGGTAAGGCACAATTGTGGCAAGAAATGGTTACCCCAGCTGTGCAGCGAAGCTTAGGAGAAGCTCAGCGCAATACAGCAGGTTTCTTAAATTTGTGGTTTAAAACTTTTACTGAAAATGTGAAAGCTCCAAGTATTGAGACTGCATTAATCTATGATATAGAAGGAAACGTCATAGAAGCAGGGAAAAATTATTATATCGTACCAAGTGAATCTCCTTATCAAGGTTTAACATTTGAATGGTATTTAGCAAATCGCTACGATTATGTCACACTTGCAAATAAAGAAAACAATGGTTTATCTGGTACACCTATGGAATTTGAATTCTACAAAGAAAATGATGCAAAGCTACACCACGGGGAGAGTATATACCTTCGCATGAAGCACTCAAATTACGACCAATTCCAATATTTAAATTGGTCTAATTATTCTAGTTGGATTCACCTTGCTCAAAAATCTGATAGTTTAGCTGATTTTAAAATTAAAATTAACCTGGATAATCCTACAGAATATAATATTTTTACAGATGACTATCCATTAAATTATGAGAATATAAATGCAAAGAAAAATTGGATTGTACTAGGTGAAAAAAAACAAAAACCTAGCTCGTGGAAGTTTATCCCTGTTAGATAACCTAAAAAGAAAAACACTCGTTCTTAATCAGAATGAGTGTTTTTTATCATTTTAACCAAGAAGGCTCTTTCCTCAAGGTACGCAAAGAAGAAAAAAGAAAAGTTCAATCAATATACTATAGATTATAATAAGGAGAAATTAAGTTTCTATAAAGGCGCGAAGATAGAAATAAAAGAGCAAAAGCCAGAGAAATAATTATGAATTTAAGTATCTTGAAATTCTTCTATCTACGGACAAATCAAAGTTCTACATCGAGCTTCTTATATAGAAAATCTGTAAAAAGGATAAATTGGGATTGTGAAATATTACAAGGAGATATTTAAGTACTAGTTAATTAAATGATATATTGTAAAAGTCGAAAAAGCATTTTATAATGTTCTTTCGACTTTTTGGCTTGGTAACAAAGAACATAATTACAAATTAAGGAATTGCTATATAAAAGTTTCGTTGTATAGATGTACTTTTCCTTATATTCATAGAGTTTTCATTTGTTTTCTGTTGATGATCACTTATGAGAAAAAGTAACCAAACATATCAGCAAAGTTTAAGGGAGGATTATATATGCTCACACCATTAAAGAAAAATAATCGTTATATGGTCGGATTAGATAGTTTAAGAGGGCTGGCTATACTGGGCGTCGTGTTATATCATGTCAACTATAAGTGGATACCTGGAGGATTCCTGGGCGTTACAGTGTTCTTTGTACTCTCGGGTTATTTAATTACCGATTTACTTGCTACTGAGTGGGAGAAATATAAAAGAATTGATTTAAAAAATTTCTGGATACGTAGGGCAAGAAGATTACTTCCAGGAATGTTTGTTATGCTCATTATTGTGTTTGCATGGGTGACGTTATTTCATAACTCCTTACTAGGAAAAATGCGGGGAGATTCGTTAGCAGCAGTACTATATATTAGTAACTGGTGGTACATTTATCATAAGTTATCATATTTTGATAACTTTGGCCAACCTACTCCTTTAAATCATTTTTGGTCGTTGGCTGTTGAAGAGCAATTTTATGTAGTCTGGCCATTCATACTTAGTTTAGGATTCTACTACATAAAAAAACGATCACGTATGCCACTATTTATTTTTTTAGGAGCAATTGCTTCAGCAATTGCAATGGCTGTACTGTATGAGCCAGGAAGTGATCCAAGTAGAGTTTATTATGGTACCGATACAAGAGCGTTTTCTCTATTAATAGGGGCAGTACTCGCTCTACTTTGGCCAAGTAATAGACTTTCTAATAAAATTATTCCGTCAGCCCGTCTAGTGTTAGATGTAGTTGGGGGAATCGCTTTAATTATTATTTTAATTATGTTTTGGGAGACAAATCAATATGACTCATTCCTATATTGTGGAGGAATGTTATTTTTATCAGTTGTTACTGCTTTATTAGTAGCCAACCTTGCTCATCCAACTAGCAGAATTAGTGTGCTTTTAAGGTTTAAACCATTACGTTGGATTGGTATTCGGTCCTATGGAATATACCTTTGGCATTATCCGATTATCACATTGACAAGCTCGCAAGCTAGTACAGAAGAACCTCATCTTACTAAAGCTATTTTTCAAGTTTTTTTGATTCTACTTATGGCACATCTTTCGTGGAAGTTTATTGAAAATCCAATTCGGCAAGGTGCATTGAAGAATCTTCGTTTAAAGGACTTGAAAATAAGAGACTTATCATTCGTTAATAGAGTTGCTTTAGCATGTACAATATTCCTCTCCATAACAGTTATCTTTGGTTTCTCAACAGCCGGCAAAGTAAAAGACAATTCTAAACAAGTTAGGACAGAGGCGGTACAAGTGAAAAAAAATGAGGAACCAGCTCATCCAGTTACTAAGGAAGAGAAACCGGTTGATAAAACATTAGAGGACGAAAATAAAGATTCCTCTAAACAAAATAAACAACCTAAAACTGTTACAGCCATTGGTGATTCAATTATGATCGATGTCTCTCCGTATTTAAAAAATGCTTTTCCTAATATTACTATTGATGCGAAAATTGGAAGACAGATGTCTCAAGCATTGGAGATAGTAGAGGGAATGAAAAAGGAAGGCACTTTAGGAAGTCATGTTATTATTGGATTAGGTACAAATGGAGCATTTACTACCCAGCAACTAGAATCGTTAATTCAGTTAATAGGTGATGAACGTGAAATTGTATTAGTTAATACTAGAATACCTCGTCCGTGGGAGGCCGTAGTTAATGAGAAATTAAAAGAAGTCTCTTCCAAATTTCCAAATACTGTGCTAGTTGATTGGTATGCAGCAAGTGCTGGAAATCAATCATATTTCGAACCAGATGGAATTCATTTAAATCCAACAGGAGCAAAAGAATACGCTTCACTTGTTGTTCAGCATATTGATAAGTAATTTGATTCTCGTCTAGATAATTTACCATTCATTTTATTTTTAAAGTAGAGGTAGTCAAAACATCTTTTTGTTATATCTATCAGTAGAATTTAGCTATAAGACAAGTTATTTAACTCGATAATTAAGTAAACTCAAGGGATGTTATAATAAAGAACATAAGAATGTTATTAGTTTAGAATAAAATTTAATCAGAAAAATTTATATTCCTTGATTTTACGTCAAACAAAAAGACTTCATTTTGAAAAAGGTTAATCAAAATGGAGTCTTTTTTGCTAATCAGTATATACATCAGAACAATTTTGTTATATCCGTATTCTTTTAAGTCTATATTTTCTGTTTCTATATAATAATGATAAAACTTTATTTGTAACCATTTGTTACTTCTAAATTCTGATAAATTCGACATTAAATTAACTGCTAAATAAATCCTTTATGTTAATATGTGAAAAGTTTCTTAACGTACTATTTAATAGGGAAAATACCTGTCACTCCCTGGGAAATGTCGAAACTGCAAAATTCTTTCGACATTTCTGGGATGATGACAATGGATTATTTTTTATAATTCTATTTTCTGGTCACCACGTTTTTCTAGATTTTTAGCAGTTTTACTTTGGACAACATCTTTTTGGTCTTTAAAGGTTCCCATGAGAAAATCATAGGCTGGATTTGTAACACCATACCAGTAATTTTCATTTTTGAAGTGATGCCATAAATGAACTTTTTTCATCCATCGCCCCCATGGTGATATTGGTTGAAGGGGGCGATGCGCGATATAATGCTTCCACTCATAAAATAATAAAAAGAGCATAATACCTGCAATAAATGCGTTTGTCATGACAAAGCTGGATGAAAGAAAATAAAAAATGGCTCCTGAAATTGCAATGTTTGGCACACTATACCATAAGGGTAAAAATAATAAATGTAATTCATTCGGATTTGTATGATGGTCATAATGTAGGCGCTTAAGCATTTTTAATAAAAATGCATTCTTTGGTGGTTTTAGATGAAAAATAAATCTGTGAGTAGCGTACTCAGCTAAGGAATACATAATCATTCCCAAAATAAAAGCACCCCAAATTTCGATAGAGGTTAAATGTAAAATCATAAATCCAAAGCTAGTGAGGAAAAGACAGCTCATAATCAAAATATCAGGATAGGAAAAATATTCTTTAAAATATTTTAGTTTCATTTATCACGCCTCCAGCTTTCTTTATTTTTTTCTATCTTTCCAAAGAGCCAAGCTTTTTTCCAAAGTTGTCTTACACAATCTTTCTGCTTCAATCGCATCTCCCTTTAATGCAGCTTTTAATAAATCGTGATAATAGTTGAAGGATAACTCACGATGATCTTTTACAGAAAAATACCTTTTTGCCATATCTACATAAATGGAATCAAAGCTATTTAAAATGAGTAGAAAGATCGGATTGGCAGCAAGCCCAGCACACCTTTTTTGCAAATCCCAATCAAATGCTGCATAGCTTTCTGCACTATCTTCAAGTTGCTCAAGATTAGCCAGGAGAGCAACCACTTTAGGTTGATTAAACGTAACAGCATTACGAATATAAGTCGGAGTCAACGAACTTCTAAATTCTAATAAATACATAATAAATTCATCTGTAATGGTATGATGATTCTCAACAATATTAATAAGTGTCGTTAGATTACCATTGCTCCAATAATCATTAATAATCGATGGCATTCCTTTTCTCCCTGTTATCCATCCACTCCTTCCTAAACGTTGAAGCGCCTCACGAATAGTTGGGCGACCGACACCAAATTTTTTCGCAAGCTCTCTTTCCGGTGGTAAAGTACTTCCTACAGAATAAACACCACCCAATATGGATCTAATTAATTCATTCTCAATTTTATCTGAGGTGCTTTCCTTTTCTTTCAAGCCATCTTCCCCTTTATTTTTATGGTAATACATGTTAAGTATATTGGTAATACCAAAAATTATATAATGAATTTGAATTTTCCGTCAATAACAAAGATGCGAATTTTATAAATAGGTTTATCGAACAAGCCCGTAAACTATTTAGTAGGATGGAAAATGATTACTTAAATACGCTGTTAAAGTAACGGGTGTTACAGTGAAAGAAGAATTAATTGAATTAAAAGATTGAGACCATATTTTTTTATAAAAGGATGACTCAATTGAATATAGAAAAAGCGTGTTTTGATTAATCTTTTTTCAAAACACGCTTTTTCTATTTGTTGTTTTATCAGGATGTATTAAGTTAATTTAATCAAACTTTTTTCAAGAGCTACAAATCAATCGTGTTTCCTTCTGAATCGATGGCACGATATAAATACATCCATTGTCTTTTTACTTTAATGTAGGTTTTATCGGCTTTCCATGAGTTATTTGTTGATTTAAGATGTTACCATACTTTCTCTAACAAATGAATGAACCCAGCTCATAATCGTTGTATGAGCAACAGATAATCCTCTTTTCTCCATCATTTTCACCTGGAGATGCCAATTTTCTCGTTCTGGGGTATTTATTTTTCTTAGGTTGATGGCGATGGGGTAGCATCACACATCCATCAACTTAAGGTATATTTTTATACAAAATGCGTTCTTTCCATATAGTTTTTTATTATCTTTTATGAATTTTATAAAAGTTGGTATATCAAATAAACCCTGATGGGATTCAATTTTTTTACTATGCTACCTGATGAGTAGAAGTGGTCTACTCATATATAACACCCAAAATATCAAAGACTGTCTTTTTCTCATATCGATGAGATTTTCGTCCGTTGTGCTGTAGGAGGTTGAATAGACGAAGGAGAACCTTTGGTGATTCTTGGGTGTTTTTGTGTAATGCTTGGTAAAAAAGTAAAAATAATTCTTAATTATGTACATTGCTTTATATTCACTTAGCTCTTTTGGTTTCTTATGTAACAGGAGTTCTCGCATTTTAAACATAGTAGAAGAACATAATAGAATACTAATGAGTTGCCCATAAAGGTGACATTCTAATCATTCTTGTTTAATAGATTTACAACGATGAATTTGAAACCAAGATTTCCATATTTTAAATAACAGTTCAATTTGCCAACGTAGTGAATATAGAACATAAATTTTCTCTTTTGGTACCCATTCCGTAGGAATGTTTGTCATATATCTCGATCACGTAGGCGTTTCTGTTTTTGCTCCTCGGTACATCTATAAACCACAATGCGATTAGGCAGTTTGTCTTTACTCTCCACATATACATCATGTAATTCATACACTTGACCAGGTTGTAATTGCTTCATAATGTCTTTCAAATGAATTTGTATATATACCGGTTAGTTCAGAAAAAATGGTCTTAGCAATGTGGTACCCCATATATGTTTCATTGACTCTATAGGGGGACATTTAGTTGTTTTAGAACATGTCGGATTCTTATGTCCAAGACTGATGAATCCAACGCATAATTGTTATAGAAGTAATGGAAACTTAATATTGATGTAGCGGTAGTACATAATAGTTATTTGTAAAATTACCACTTATGACTATGTATATATAATAGTTAACTTTCCTCTATATGGATATGCAATTTTACATATCCATATAGAGGAAGAAATAAGTGAAGAGTACTGAAAAATTATACTAAAATATTTTTTTGGAAATAAAAATTAACCTAGTTAAATTAAATCAGGTATCTTTTTATCGGTATTATTAAATTATAATTATTTTAATAATAGGAGTGAAGTTCCATAGCAATTTTAGAAGTATAGTATTTTAATGTGTACACATATTACATAATTAAGATAAAAAAACAAAAAAAGGACAAAATTATACAAAAATCAACAAAATTTTACTATATACGCACTGAAAATTTGATGTTTTAATAAGGGCACAAGATGTTAGTTACATTTTAAGACATATAAAATCAAGATCATCTTCGTATATGCCTTTTATGTAATGACTTAGGGAATAAGTTTATAGTAGGGCATTATGTACAAATGTTTACAATCTATATTTATATTCCTTAAAATTCATCTTTAAAATAATCTATATAGATTAATAGTTGTAGTGTTGGATTTCAAATTAATTAAAATTTAGTCCAACTATTTTATCAAAAGACACCAATAAATGGGGGGATCACTATGAAAAAAGCGTTAGTCGCAGGGTTATTAGTTACAGCAGTATCTACAAGTTGCTTCTCACCTGTAAATACTTTTGCAGAAAGTAATACAACTTATTTACAACCAAGCAGTATACTTGGACCCGCTATGGATAGGTTATCAAATTCGATTACGAAATTAGGATCACAGACGCCATTAATTCAAGGATATGGCCTAATCATATTACAGCAACCAGACCTTGATGTAAATACTATATATGGAATAACAACTGATCAAGGTACTGCAAGAAACCATGTTCGAGACTGGCTGGATGTATATAATCCCAAATTATTCAAAGTAAATCAAGACATACAGAGTTTCGGAATAAGATTTACAAATTATTATAATACATTGGTTGAACTAGCTGGAAAAATGAATGAAGATCCGCAAGCAAAAGCATCATTTGTACGTATTTTTAATTTACTTCAAGGTGACGTGCAAACAATTCAGTATAATATAAAAATAAATTCAGAAGACTTAAATAATTTTAAAGACGATTTGGTTGAAGATAGTAATAAATTTTCTATTAAAGTTACCAGAGCGTTTGAATCTTATAAGAGTTCAAACGGAGACATTGAAAAATTAAGAACAGAAATGGGACAACTTAATGCAGGCATTCAAGAAGATTTTGAAAAACTTCTAGCTCTACCAAAAGAAAATCTAGACGGTTCTTTAAATATTACAAAGTCGGTTATTAATATTTTGAAAGACGGAGTTAAGGATAAAACTGTAGACGTGTCTAATTTGGAAGCGATTTATAACCAATATGGACAACTCAAAAATGATAAAGTAACAGAACTGAATAAAGCTATTGCTCAGAAGCAACAGAAACTAATTCAATTGGTACAAAATTTATCGAATATTGAAGTGCAAGCAACTCAAATGACACTTATTGAGCAGCAATTAAATAACTTTACAAGAACAGTTAAAAATCAAACTCAGAGTTTTGACAATCTAGTAAGTAGTTGGGACACCTTTAATAACATAATGATTCAAACGGGGACAAGTCTTAATGCTGATACAAAAATAGATTCCAATTCATTACAAGCACGTTTAAAAGAGCTTAAACAGTTTACGGATGAATTGAAAAAACAAACAACGGAATATCAAGAGAGTGTTACAAAAATAAAAGTAACAGGATGAAATTTGTAGAATGAATAATAATAATTCCCAATAATATAATGTAAGGAGAGAAAAATGTGATGAAAAAACCTTATAAAGTAATGGCCTTATCTACATTAATAGCAACAATCGTAGCGGGTGGCATTATGCCATCATATGCCTCAGCAGAGGAACCAGCACCTATTCATGCAAATCAAGACCTTAAATACCCTAGTTATTACCTTGGACCAACAGGGCTTGATAATGCGATGAAGGATACTAAATCCAATATGTTGGTAATGGACCTGTATGCTTTAACTATACTTAAACAAGCAGATATTAATTTGGATGGTTTACCTTCAGTTGGCGATGATTTAAAAACAGACATTAAAGCCAACCAAAATATTACTAGAGAAAATGCAACATACTGGTTAAATAATTTAAAATCAGGAATAATTACGACGAATCAAAATATTATCAGTTATGATACAACATTCCAAAATTATTCTCGTTATTTATTACAATATAAAAATGATCCAGTCAAACTAACAGCTTTGCTTACAAAGTTGAATGGTGAAATTTCACAGAATAAAGCTCAAGTTACCAAATTAGTGGATGATTTGAGAAGCTTTCGCGGCAAATTAGAAACAGATACACAAAAATTAAAAGGGAATGCTGAAAAAATCGTAAATATTTTAACTGGTGAAGAAGCTGGAATTCCACTGTTCCAGCAACAAATCGAAGCAAATAAAGCATTAATTGATGAAAATAATAAAATTTATATTGGATCGTCGGTTGCAACTGCTTTTAGTGTATACTTAATTCTTTCACCTTTTGCGCCTCTTGGTGCAGCTGGATTAGGAGGCTCTATATTCGGAGTTGTTTCATCGCAGCAGCAGATAATCAAGGCACAAGAAGAAATTATAAAGCTAACACAAAATATTTCAATGGCGAAACTACAGTCAGGTAGGTTAACGATAGTACAAGGTGATATTAAAAATTTAACAGATACAATTGATAAAGCTATTGTTTCTCTTGAAAATATAAAGACTACGTGGGATGTAATGGGTACAAAATATGACGCATTGATTGATAAAGCTAAAAAGGTTGACCCAGAATTCCTTGCTATGGATATAACAGCAGATCTGGATACAGCGAAGGAACATTGGGAGCAGATTAGAAAGTATGCTGAAAATATTCAAAGTAGTGAGATTTCATTCTTGAACAAATAATATTACATCAAGAAATTGCCGAAGTAATGAAAAATATAATATACTAAGTTTCCCTTTTGAAGAACACATAATATGAGTCTCCTGTTCAAGTTTGAGCAGGAGACTTCCTATATAGTTATGAAACTTAATAAAGATTATAGAATAAGAAAGTAAGAGTATCTCTATTTTAATATGTTGTTTTATTTGCAATAATCTTAATTCATTTGAAGTAAAGAATAGAAGCTTATGAATTTAATAAAATATGTGATGCATGTAAAAGAGTAGGTGAAAAAGATGAATAAGAATTTATATAAGAAAATTATTTTGTCAACAATCATTACGGGAATGGCAGCGAATAATGTAATTCCACTTCATACTTTAGCAGCAGAACCAACTGTGTCCCAACAGCAAGAAAGTTTGAAGAACTATTCCCTTGGTCCTGGTGAATTTAAAGAAGTAATGGGAAAAATGGTGGCAAATATCCTTACAATGGATTCATATGCCAATACAATCAGTAATCAACAGCTAACAGATTTAAGTAAAATAAGTTCTATAAATGGTGATTTACAAGCAAACATGATTAAGCATCAACGGGATGCAATAGAGAATGCCGACTTTTGGTTCATGTATTTTAAAACTCGTATTATGTACACGCATCAGAATATTGTAAGTTATAATGATACGTTTCAAGCAAGTTATAAGCTTTTACTAACTGCTATAGAGCAAAAAGATACAGAGAAATTAAAATATGAACTAGAAAATTTGCACAATAGTATTTTGTACAATAGTCAAAAATTAGATGTACTGTTAGAAAAATTGAAAAATTTTCAAGGTGAAATAGCAGAAGATACAAGAAATTTCAAAGAAGATTTCAATCAATTGGAGAATATTCTAGAAAGTACGAACGCTGGTATTCCGCTTCTACAACAACGAATTGAGAATTGTAATAATACCATTAAAGAAAACTATGATAAACGTGGTGGCTATATAGCTTTATCTGTATTTATGCCTCCGGTTGGTATACCATTGATTGTCACTGCTGACAAGAATATCGCATCTGCACAACAAGAAATAGAACAATTAAAGTCCAGAATTTCTGGAGCAGAGGCAGAAGTAGTTATTTTGACTGATGCCAAAAATAAAACGGAACATATGGCTGCAACAGTTGGTACAGCTGTTACTGCTCTTGAAAATATAAAGACTCAGTGGGGGACAGTGGAGAAAAAATATAAATCATTGATTGACAGTGTTGACAACATTAGCCTAGACTTGTTTGATGAGATTATAATAGCAGATCTGAATACAGCGAAGGATAATTGGCAGGACCTTAAAAATTATACGGATAAATTATTTGAAGGTGCTAAGATTGCACAAAATAAATAGATTGTACAAATAGGAAAACCGCAAATAGGACCGGATTACAACTGAATACGTGTAAAATAACAAAACGTAAACTAAAAGAAGCATAAGATGGACAAAATGGTCAGCTTATGCTTCTTGTTACAGCAATATTCTCGTACCTCAACAGATTATTGACTCGTGCAACTTCAATATATTATTCATATAATTTGTTTGAGGATTTATTCCATGATTTTATAATTTTAAAGCTGCCATCTTAATAATAATTTCCCCCGAGTTTCATAACCGCTAC
>NZ_MAOE01000104.1 GCF_001884185.1 Bacillus albus | reverse complement strand
CTATTCTGCTTTACTTGCACTCCTTTTGCGCTTTGCTTTCCTTAACTCTTCAACTTGCAACATCGTTGCTCTTTCTCTTACCTATCTCTCCTTACTTATATTCCTTTTGCGCTTTGTTTGCCCTACTTTCCCTTACTTACATTCCTTTGCGCTTTGTTTACCTTAACTCTTCAACTTGCAACACGTTTGCTCTTTCTCTTACCTATCTCTCTTCACTTACATTCCTTTTGCGCCTTGTTTGCCCTACTTTCCCTTACTTACATTCCTTTGCGCTTTGTTTACCTTAACTCTTCAACTTGCAACACGGTTGCTCTTTCTCTTACCTATCTCTCTTTACTTACATTCCTTTTGCGCTTTGTTTACCTTATATTTCTCAACTTGCAACACGTTTGCGGTATCCTTGCCCTATTTCTTTCAACTTGCAACAGTATAATTTATTTCTCAACCAAGTAATTCTTAAAAAATCATGTCATTTTAAAGTTTTTAAGCTATTTTTCTCATATTTTGAATAAGTTACATACATAAAATGCAACATGTTTGCGGTATCCTTTCCCTAACTTCCCTACCATTTTCACTCTAATCCTTTATATACCAAGGGTTTAGGTACTTTTTCACTTACTTTTATACATATCACACAACTTGCAACACGTTTGCGGTATGCATACCCTTATTTTTCTCACAAGATGCAACACTGTTTGCGGTATCCTCTCCCTACTTTCAATCTATAAATGCCAACAAGTCCTTCTATATCAAGGTTAATCATTGTAATTCATTTTTTATGATTGTGTTCACCAACTTGCAACACGTTTGCGGTATCCTCTCCCTAACTTCCCTACAGATTTTAATATAATTCTTTATATACCAAGGGTTTAGGTACCTTTCCACTTACTTTTATACATATCACACAACTTGCAACACGTTTGCGGTATCCTTAACACAAAAAAAATTTATGAAATTCTTCTATCCCTTGATACAACTAGCTTCATGAGCTGTTGCAAGTTGCTATTTTTCTTCTTAAAGGAGCACCTTTTGCCAAATTTCGATTTGCTATAATCAAAATTGGTATATTTTATAGTATTCTGGCATACATTTCGAATTTTGCAGAACGGAGGTGAAAAAGATGGGGAAATCATTTGTGATACGTAATCAACGTAGCTTAAATGGTGAAAAGACAAACGCAGTTTTAGTCACACTAAAATCTTGGCAAAAGCTTGTGGAAACATTTGAGGAGAAATACTACAGCTATAAAGATACATATTTAGAAGATATTCTGCAGCACATGACATACGAAGAACGTATTGCTGACGTAGAAGGCTTTGTCGAAAAAGCCAAGCCATCTTTTTCACGTCGCGCAATGTCTGCAATTGCAGAAAAAACCGGAAGAAAACATAAATTATACGGTATTACGAATGCAGATCTTGAAGTATTCTTGTACCTACATAAAAAATGCTATACAAATGGTGTCATTCCAAATGTAACAATACATATGATGTGGGAAGATTACAAGCAATATAAAGAAGAATTTGCTTATATCCAACACTCTCAATTCTATATCGCATTAAAAAAATTAAACTTACATAACATTATCTCCATTGAAAATGGCGTAGATGGCCGATATACAATTAAACTAACTCATTTTATGAATGAGGAAACAGAAAAAGCAAATCCGTACGTATATATTAGTCCGGTTGTATTTACAAAGGATTTCTTTAAGCTATCTGTAGCGGCTAAGAAGCTATTCTTAGATATCGCAATGCAACAACATACAGAAACAACTTTAAAACGTTCTTTGGACAAGCAAGATGAAAGAGGCAACAAAACTCACTTTGGTGGGATGTATCGTTTCTTACATAAAAAATATCCGCATCAGATCCGTGCGGTTATCGAAGAATTAACAACTGCATTACCATGTACGGGGAATCCCCTATTCAAAATTTGCAAAATGCAAAAAGGTGTCAAGCATACAAAACGATATACAACATTATATCTGTCTATCCATTCAGACTTCTTATGTTCGAAAGAAGCTGGAGAAGAACAACACAGGGATCCATTTACACCAAAAGCTACCTATGCTCGTAAAGCGAAGTTCATTGAGTCAGTTCTACAAGAAATGAACATCGGTGAACTGTCTGCAGACATGAATAAATTCATTCATGTCTTAAAGCATACTTGTCATCGTCAAATTCGCAGTGTCATTCATGGGCTTCGTGACATGGTTGATCGAAAAGAAGGATATCCAAAGAAAATTGTATATACATTGAAAAAACTATTGCATCAAACATCTCAATATCAAATTCTTGATACTGCGGCGAAAGAAGGCATCTACCCTCTAATTGCGCAGCACATACCAAAAGAGAGAAATAGTGACCGTGAGCAAGCTGTCTTTAATTTTGGTCTACATTATTCTATGTACTCTCTTCATAACATTAAGAAGATGTTTAAAAATGTGCATGCACTATTGAAGCAAAAGTTTGCGGTACCAGTGACGGAAGAGTCTTATCACCGTAATTATCTAAAATACCAAGAAGAAACGTTATTTAGAAAATATGCATATGATCAGGGTGTTAATCTCCATGCATATATCGCTTTAGAAATTGAAATGCGTGAAAAACTAAAAGCTCGTGGTCATAAAGAACGTACGATTCCAAGTGATGTACGTGAATGGTTTATCGAAGCCATTGATAAGCTACCACAAGAAAAACTTCGTGTTATTGAGCTACCAAAGCAGTTTAATTTACTAGAGTTTTTGCGTACCTTCGAACGTTTAGTACGTACTGGTGTAACGATAACAAATCCGGATCAGGTACTAACCGCGATGGAAATAAAATAAAAAGCAACAAGCTCTCTATTTTTGAAAAAATCGAAAGTGGAGGGCTATTCGTGTTTGTTTCATTAATACCCCTTTCCCACTACTCTATTTATACATATCAAATTAGAAGGACTTCATGTAAAATGGAGTCTTTTTTTATGCATTTCTATACAAGTTCTCTTCTTTCTGTCCATAACTCTCCACATAATACTAATGCGTATTCTTCTTCCGTAATAAAACCTATCCTATTATATCTACAAAAAATCAGAAGGATATTTATAAAAACAGTGGATATGAGGACAATTATGATTAAATGTGAATAATATTTTCTCAATATCCCTGATAATACTAGTGTCGTTTATTTCATCTAATAAAAATCATCAATAATAATGTGATTTATGTGTAAATACTGAGTTATGTTAACAAATAGCTACATTTTCTGAACAAAATGTGGATAATTGAACGAGAGATACTGCCTTATTTACTAAACTAAAGAAAATACAGCCTATTCCCATAGTTGGATAAATATAAAGTGATTTGTATTAATTTCTTTCCGATTTCATGTAGAAACATATGATTTTCTTTCTGCTTTTTTGTAGAATTGAAAGTCTAATAATCATTGAATCTACGGATACATTTTTTACTATTTATGATTTTTTAGGTTCTAACATCAAATTTTCCCTCGTGGGAGTAGATCTTTCCCCTATTTTTGATGACCTATAATAGTTTTATCTTTATTTCTTTTTAATATATAAGATATATATTTATAATAGATTTTATTATTACTAGTATGATTGTTAATAAGATGTCAGACCTAATTGATAATATTTGTTAATTTAGTTATAATAATGGTAATTAATGATAGCATTACCCTCATACAAAAGGACAAACCTACGTATCCCTAACAGGGCAAGGTTTGTCCTTTTTTCATTTTAGTAAACTATTATCATTAGGAGGATTAAATATGGCTGTACTAAAAGATATAACTTATATCGAAACGAATACATATAACGGGATTAGATTTTTCAAAGGGATATTTTGGGGAATAGTCTTTGTAGTTCCTTTTTGGAGTATTATGATAGCTTTATTCATTTGGCTTTGTAAATAATAATCAATATATCAAAAAGCAACTATGCGTAGCAAAAGACGAAAGCAGGTCTTCCCCCTACTTTCTGTTATAATACACCCAAAGAAATTAGGTGATTATAATGAAGGTGACAATTAATTTAGAGAAAATCTTAGAAGCTTTTTCTGCTTATTTGAATGAAGACAATAGGGTTAACTGAAAGACAAGCTAAATACCGACCTCTAATTATGGATAGAAACACTTGTATAATCAATTTAATAGTAAACTATGGTTTATCCTTGAAAGAGCTTGTATCGTTTAATATGAGCCGTATACAGTTTGCTAGAAATACTTAATAGAAAAACTCACCTATTGTGAAAAAAGTTGATTAAATTTAAGATTACTTGTCAAATGTGAGCAACTGTATGTTTGTTTAATAAAAGAACCATACTATCGTTGATAAAATTGGTTCTTCTTTTTTAAACATTTGTTCATTCTTCATAGATTGAATGAACAGTTGAATAAGTATCTCTTTCTGCTATTTGTCCCTCTTTCCCCAAGACTTGTAAATCATCTTTTCTAATAACCTAGTTGTTTTTTTGTTGATTTAAATATTCAGAAGAAAAAATAATTTCAAACTATTAATTGACAAAAGTAATCTTTTATGGAAAAATATACATTGTAATAATTTTCTAATTTTAGAAAGGAGTTGAGACAAATGAAAATTTTTAAACCTTGTGAAAATGAGTATACAAATCGCGTTGATTTAGAACACGGTGAGACTTCTCCATCAAAATAATTGAAAATGCTTAAATGACTGTCCTACTAGGGGCAGTCATTTATCTTTAAAAAAAGAGATACATATTTTTAAGTTAGGAGACATTGATATGCAGTTAAAAATATCCGAAAATATGATTTATTTTTGGAAAAATGGTCATCTTATGATAGATGATTTTATTAGACACGAACAATATAGCTTAGAGCTTTCGGTTTTCCCTATTTTAGGATTATTTAAAGAATGGAATGATCCTGATAGTGCGTATCTACAGCTACAGAAAAATCAAACGTCATCTTTAACAAGAAACGAAATGATGGAAATAATTAAAAGCCTTCGAGAAGTTCATATATTAATAGAAAAAGAAAATCTAGAAGATATGAAGCTTGAAAATTGGAGAGAATGGGGAACTCCAGCTAAATATTTTCATTTTAATACAAGGTTACTCCATAAAGATAATTATTTAGATGTAAACCAAGACTATGAAAGATTGGTTAATAAGAAACAAAATATAAAAGCACCATCTATATATAAAATATATGACAATGTAGAAGAAATACCATTACCTACTCCTGATTTTAAAAAAGAAGGAAAATTCCTAGAGACTCTCTTAGAAAGACAAACTATACGTTCTTTCTCAGAAAAACCTATTACCCTAATTGAATTATCTACAATTCTTTATTTTGTTTGGGGGGCACAGTCTTGTAAAAGAGATTTTGGAGTTGGTGCCAATCTTTTTAAAACAAGTCCTTCTGGGGGTGCTAGACATCCTATTGAGGTATACCCTTATATAACTAATGTAACAGGGATAAAAGAAGGGTTATATCACTACAATGTTCAAAATCATTCATTGAATGTGATTAACAAAGAAAAAATTACAGATATTATAGATATGGCCGCAGGTCAAGAATATGTAAAAAATGCATCGGTCCTCTTTTTTTATACAGCATGTTTAGAACGACCTATGTGGAAATACAAGAGTCCAAGGGTATATCGTATTATTATGATGGATGTAGGTCACCTAAGTCAGACTTTCTATTTAGTTGCTTCATGGTTAAAGTTAGGTGCCTTTTTCACTGGTCATCTTAAAGACGAATTAGTAGAAGAAAGACTATTTATAGATAAGGAAAAAGAAATTGTTTGCGGACTATCTGGAATAGGACATATTAGTGATGGAGCTAAAAATTATGGGAGAGATTTTAGGTTTAGAGGTGAGGACTTGAAATGAAATCCTTTAAAGCCATCATTCATAACAAAAATTTATGTATTGTATTAGGAAGTCAACTAGTCTTTCAATTAGGTATATGGTTTGGCACAATTGGGAATTTGCAATTTTTACAAATACATATAAAATCTCATGTTCTTCAAGCTTTTTTTCTTGTTATTGGTGGTGTCCTTGGGGTTATAATAGGCCCTTATGCAGGGCGTTATATAGATTCTACTTCTAAATTAAAGGTATTACAATTAGTTGGATTGATGAGAATTGCATCTGTTTTATCAATGTTAGTTGCTATATATACGGGGTCAATTTATTGGATGGTTATCTATAGTATAGGAATAGGCTGTTCTGCTTCATTTTTTAACCCTACGATACAAACAATATTGCCAACTTTAGTTAAAAAGGATGACTTAATTACGGTTAATGCTATTAATATAAATATTATCACTTTGTCAAGAATTTTTGGGGCTGTATTAGCTGGCCTTTTATTAACAGTCGCTCCTTTATATACATTATTTATCATTGCTCTCATCGCTTATGTAATTTTATACTTTATTAATTTTTTATTAGTTATTCCAAACGATATACAATTGCATCCTAAAAAACTCAAGACTAATTTTAAGGATATTTTCCCCATTATTATAAATAATCATCCTATAAAAGTAGTTCTTACGTTATCCATTATCCCTCTAATCTTTATTTCTGGCTTTAATTTATTTGTTATTGAGATTGGAAAGGGACAACCTAGTTCAATCATGGGGATACTCTATTTTATGGAAGGGACAAGTATATTAATTGCAGGACTACTCATCAAAAGAGTAATAAAACGATATCAAAAACAAGTGCGTATTCTTTTATTTGCTTGCTGTTTGATGGGGATAGCTCAAATTTTATTATCATTGACAAACCTTTATCTAACTATTTTCTCTTTTAGTGTATTTGGTTTGGCATACGGCATGTTTAATCCCCTTTTATATACATATGCGCAACAAAAAGTCCCTTCAAGTATTCATGGAAGATTTTTTTCATTTAAAACAATGTTAGATCGAACAATTATGCAACTATGTTTAGTGTTAATTGGTTTTTTGCTAGATCAAATAGGGTATAGTAGTTTAATGGTTTTGTTAGGTATATGTACCCTTACTCTAGTTTCCGCTATTATCATTGACTTTAGGGTAAACTCTAAAAGCTATACAACCGAAAATAAAAGTAATTATTCTGATGTTTAAATAATTACTTTTTTAGGGGAAAACTATGAAATTACAATATTCTCGTCGTATAGAGAAATAACAAATTTGCTTAATTTTGATGTGGAAAAATAAATCCTTGCTGCCTATGAAGTGTAGCAAGGATTTTAATTTTGGTTAATGAGGTTAAAAGTTATTAAATTTTCGATGTAAAATATTTCACTAAACTTAAAAATATAACAATAAGATCATTTAATTTTATGAGTTATTCCATAATGCCCTCCGTCAGTACAACAAGGACACTCACCTTAAATTTCCTTATTCATGACAATTCGATTCTCAATAAACCCAAATTCCTCATAAATTTGAATTGCTTTATTCCCTTTATATACAACAAGACGAACATTTTTTAGACCTTGTGTTTTTAGGTCAGTAATACATTTTTCAAGTAATCTTTTAGCGAAGCCCTGTTTCCTATAATTCTTCAAAATATAAATCTCATAAATAAATCCAATTTCTTCATCAGTGATACCATCTTTTTGAGAGCCAAATAGCACCCATCCCGCCAGTTGTTCCGACTCTTTTACTACTAAGAGCTTACCGTTATTTGCTAATACTTTTTCCATCAGTCTGGTTGCTTTTACATTATCAACAGTATAACTGTTTACAGACCCTTCATTTAAAGCTTGACCGGTAAGTTGTGATACTTCTTCTAAATCCAATTTAGATGCATTTACTATTTCCATACGTCCTCCTTATTAGTTACTAAGCGTATAAATCTCCGAACATATTATTACATCTATTGTACCACTTCTTCTTAACAATATGCCTTGCAGTGGAACTATACTATATTAATTTTCTGGTAATTCTAATTAATTAAAAACTTTATGGTGATGCAACGCCTAATAACGATTTTCTAGCGGCAGCTGAGCAATCATATTCTAAAGCAATGTCAATATGGCATAACTATTCTTTCCGCCACTGTATCCTACAAAACAACACTCACGTGATAAATAAACTTTTTTTATTTCCTCTTTAATTTATGTTTAAATGTCCGTCCTTATATTAAGCTCCATAGCAAAGTATTATTTTGTTATGGGGCATTCCTTCGCTTTGGGAGATAGAAAAAGAGAGTCCCTATCTATAGGTACTCCCTCTTATGTATTTCCTCTATTTTTAATCGATTACGATTTCATATATATTTAGCTTATTAGAAACCTCTTTTTGAACTACCCCCACTTTCAT
>NZ_MAOE01000103.1 GCF_001884185.1 Bacillus albus | reverse complement strand
ACCCCCACTTTCACTTCGTTTAGAAGTGAGGGATTCCTAAGTAAAGAGTTCTATCGAACTCTAATTGATTAGGCTAGACCCGCAGTCCCTGCGGTTAGAAGCCTTATTGCTTCATTCTTTATATTGATACTTGCGTTAATATCCCTGTCATGGTGTGTACGACAAGAAGGACAGTCCCATTTACGTAGGTTTAGATTTTTAACGTCTTTGTTTTGATATCCACAACAAGAACATAATTGGCTCGAAGCAAATGTTTTCGATACGACAATGACTTGTTTGCCATACCATTTTGCTTTATATTCCAACATGGTTCGAAACTGTGACCAAGATACC
>NZ_MAOE01000102.1 GCF_001884185.1 Bacillus albus | reverse complement strand
TGCAAATCCTCTATACCGATAACATCGTGGTTTTTGATGATTTCAGTTGAGATTTTGTCTAAGTAATCTTTTCTAGTATTTGATATGTATTCGTGAATTCTAGCTACTTTTACCCGTTGTTTATTCCAACGAGAAGATCCTTTCATTCTTCTAGAAAGAACACGCTGTGCTTTCGCCAACTTATCTTCTAATGATCGGAAAAACTTCGGATTTTCATAGGGTTTCCCATCTGACAAAATAGCGAAATCTTTGAGTCCTACATCTATCCCAATGTAAGAATGTGTTTTCGGAAGTTCTTGTACTTCTGTTTCAACTAATAGTGACACAAAATATCTACCAGAAGGGTTTCGTCTAACAGTCGCATTTATAATACGTCCCTCTACTTTACGACTTTTGGCAAATCGAACAAAGCCTAGTTTCGGCAACTTTATTTTGTTCTCTACAACGGCAATGTTTTCATTTGTTTGTTTTGTGGTGTAAGATTGTACGTTGTTCTTCTTAGATTTAAAGCGCGGTGCGCTGTTTTGTTTTTTGAAAAAGCGAGTATAAGCATCAGCAAGGTTGCGAACAGACGACTGAATCGCAATACTATCCACTTCTTTTAGCCAAACAAACTCTTTCTTCATGGCAGGTAGTTTGGCAGAGCATGTACCATAGGTCAAGCCTTTTCCTGTCTCTTTGTATGCGTGATCCCATAAGGATAGAAAATAATTGAATACAAAGCGGGAACAACCAATCGTTTTGTTGATTAGAACTGCTTGTGCTTTATTTGGATAGATACGAAATTTATAGGCTTTATTGATCATCATTTCATTCACCTCCATTTCGCTATATAACTATTATACACCAAACATACATTCGATAGATAGTAAAGTAACACTTTCTGTATGTCGAACAAGTAAGATGGCTTCCTGCCATCCCTTGTTCGAAGCCAATTCATCTCCCACCTACTCACTGGGCTGTGACCCTTCACGCTCCTTGAGGAAGGAGTCTTCTTGGCTAAAATGATAAATTTGTATAAATGGGATAAAAAAGAATCGTTGTTTCAATGATTCTTTTTTTATTTGGAGGTTTCTTACAATTGTGCGTAGATTTCGTATATTAAATGGACATATAATTTTTGAGTCCAAAATGTTTATTATATGATTAGTTATTTTTTCGTGTATAAATTTCCGCATTTCTATTAAAAAATGACTACATACACCATTATGATAGATAAAAACTAACGCTTAATTGACCTACATAAATTTAGTTAATATAAACCATACTTACTTAGAGAGCAATAAATCCTATAAATGGAAGGATGAGACCTTATGCGTTTAAGAAAGACAACAGCACAAATCCCTTCTAGTATAGACCCTCGACTTCAAAGAATTATTGAACAAAGTCAAAGAGAAGTGGAAATTCGAGAAGTTAGCACGGATGCTACGAAAGACGTATCTGTCATCGCGAAAGTAAAGGACATTAATGAATGGAGTAACATTCCTGGTGTTCATCAAACAAATCCAATTTCTTCAGCACCTGATAAATCAAGTCAAATCGTGACGGCTAAAGTGTCTGTAAATGAATTAGAGGCAATCCGACAATCACCTACTGTGATTAGTTTAAAAGCTGCACAACCTGTTCAAACGGCACTAAAAAAAACTATTGAAGAGGTTGGTGCTAGGAATGACCTCCTACCACCAGGTGTGGCAAGAGATCATGGGGGGCAAGGAGTAGTAGTTGGCATAATTGATTCTGGTTGTGATTTCGTTCATAAAAACTTTCGCAATACAGATGGATCTACTCGAATACTCACTATCTGGGATCAGGCTGCAGAAAGAATCAATGATAGCTCAATCCCATATGGCAGAGTCTTCACTAGAGAAGAGATTAATAATGCCTTGACTTCTTCCAGGCCCTATAAAACCCTGGGTTACCCTGCTAGTGGGTCTTTTCCAGCCAATCCACCAAATCCACCTGGGCACAAACATGGCACACATGTCATGGATATTGCTGCGGGAAATGGTCAAGGAACGGGTACTCCTGGTGTGGCTCCGAGTGCAGATTTAGTGTTTGTAGAGCTAGCTGCAAATGATATCCCATGGGGAGGAAGGGATGTTGTTGGTTCTACACTTGGAGATTCTGCGCAACTTCTTGATGCAGTAAAATATATTTTGGATACAGCTGGAGAACGTCCTTGTGTAATCAATATTAGCTTAGGAACCAATGGTGGTCCCCATGATGGAACGTCCCTTTTTGAACAGAGCATAGATAATCTTTTAATTGAAAAATCTAATCGCTCTATAGTTATTGCAGCTAGCAATTCATATGATGATGGTATTCATGCCAGTGGTACTGTGTCCCAAGGAAACTTTGTCGATTTGCATTGGCAGGTTAACAGTGGAGATTTTACATTAAATGAGCTTGAAATATGGTACGACGGTACTGATGATTTTATTGTAGAACTTATTACATCGAACGGAGAAAGTCTTGGTAGTGTTCCGCTTGGAGAAAATGGGAGCATTTTAAATAATGAAGGAGAAACCTTGATTTTTATGGCTAATCGAAAAAGTGATCCTAACAATCACGATAATCAAATTGGTATTTTCTTAGAACAAAATTTACCTACAGGCACTTGGACGGTTCGTCTTCATGGTAGTTCAGTAAATAACGGTAAATTTCATGCTTGGATTGAACGAGATGATCGAGGTCAATCTAGCTTTAGTCCTCCACATGATAATACCCATACACTAGGGTCACTCTCTTGTGGACATAAAAGCATTGTCGTGGGTTCCTATGATGCTCATGTTCCTGATGCACCACTCTCCTGGTTTTCAAGCTCCGGACCAACAAGAGATAATCGCCAAAAACCTGAGGTTAGTGCTCCTGGTCATAATGTAACCGCTGCAGCGTCAGGTACTGTTGTTAAAGCAACTGAAAAGTCGGGGACTAGTATGGCGGCACCAGCAGTAACAGGTGTTATCGCGTTAATTTTCGCTGAAGCTCAATCTAAAGGTATCAATATTACGATAGACCAACTACGTGATATCTTAATGAAAACAGCGAGGAAAAATCCTCCTGCAGGAGAAGGATGGAACAATCGATATGGATGGGGACGCATTGATGCAAGTAAAGTAGTGGAAGAGGTTATATTAATGTAACTTCTGTGAATTTCTAAATTTGATGGAGAGAATATCGTGCGTTAAAAAAAGGAAACGACTATAAATAAATAAATAAATGGCAGCTATTGATGTACTCACTGCGTATCAGTTCTATGCTCAATGTACTGCATTAGAATCCTATAAAGTACATACTTAATTCTATTAAAGGAGTTTTTTATTTTGCAAAATTCAATTACATCTGAACTTCCATCAATTGTTTATGCAGAGGCATCTGTTCATTCAATAGGCGGAGAATCAGTATTTACAACATCAAAAGATATTACAAGTGAAACAGTTGAGAACTTCTATTCCGAGAAAAATAAAATACAAAAAGCTGTAAAAAAATTAAAAGAGAATGGATTTCAAGTGCTAACAATAGGAGAAACATCAATTTCAATTGCTGCTCCTCCTGTAATTTTCGAGAAGGTTTTTCATACTAATATTGTTACAAAAGAACGTGAAGTACAAGGCGTTACAGGAAAAACATTCACAACAATACTAGATTCAACTAATTCAAAGATGCTGGGTTTAATTGATACAAAGAATAGTGATTTAGCAGATGTTTTAGAGGGAGTGGCAATTAATGAAAGAGCATTTTTACATTCGCCATCTAACAGTGCAACCTTAGAGCGATTAGAAACACCTGGAAGTGTATCTCCTGATCCACCTAAAAAAGATTACTATTATTTAGAACCTCCACATGATTTAGTTCAGCATCTTTTAGCAAAAAGAGCACAACAATCTGGAATCACAGGAAAAGGGATAAAAGTTGTCATGGTTGATTCAGGATTCTATAGACATCCGTTCTTTACTAAAAGACAATATCCCTTGAATCCCGTTATTCTTGGACCAGAAGCATCTGAACCAATACATGATGAAACAGGGCATGGGACAGGTGAAGCTGTTAATGTATATTCATTAGCACCAGAAGTGGATTTTACAATGGTAAAAATGAACAAGTTTGTAACGATGGGTGCCTTCGAAACAGCAGTAGCACAAAATCCTGATATTATCACCTGTAGTTGGGGATTTCCTACACCTCCAAATGGGTTATCAGCTTCACAAATATTATTTGCAGCTAAGATAGCAGCTGCTGTAAGAAAAGGTATTACAGTTATATTTGCAAGTGGTAATACCCCAGGAGAATCTTTTCCTGGAATACATCCAGATGTAATTTCTGTTGGAGGTGTTTTTGTAGCAAATGATGGTTCTATGGAAGCTACACCATTTGCGAACGGTTATAAAAGTAAAATATATTCAGAACGTCAAGTCCCTGACATATGTGGCTTATGTGGTCTCGAACCTATAGGTGCTTATATAATGCTTCCAGTTGAACCAGGGAGGAAATACGATGAACAAAACGCTGGTAAAAAACATCCACAAGGTGATGAAACGTCTTCTTTAGATGGCTGGGCAGCCTTTAGTGGTACTTCAGCTGCAGCACCACAGATTGCTGGGATATGCGCATTATTAAAACAGGCAAATAAAAGACTAACTCCTTTTCAAATCCGAGATGTTTTGAAGAAAACTGCACGAGATGTAATAAAAGGTCATTCCAAACAGAATAATTTTGCTCATCAAGGTCCCGATCTTGCAACAGGATTTGGTCTAGTAGATACTTCTAGAGCAGTTGATGAAGCTAAGCATATAGCACAATAATTTTGAAAAGCTTAGTTGGGGATCTTGAGTTTACTCATTTTGAAAAAGTAGAAAACCTTGTGAAACATGTTAGTAACCCATCAGTATTTATAAAACCAATAGTTGCTATAGCTTTAAAAAATCCAGTTAAAGTACCCAATTTCACTACTAAAGAACTTTCGGTTGAAAAAGGTTTTAAGTTTAGCCGTACGTCATTAAAAGCTAAAGTAGCAGTTAGGAGGATACAATATGATTGAAAGTTTAATTTTGGTTGAAGGACAGAACATTAGTACAGAAGCATTAAGAAGTATGTCTTTAGGAAATACAAAACAATTGGTTATCGGCGTTACACCACCTGCTAGGGGAGTAATCCTGCATGTTACTGCAACATCTTCTTCTTACTTGGGGAGTGCACTAATTGAAATTTCACAAGTTCCAGGTGTAAAGAACGTTTTAACATTGACACTTGAGAATAATTCATGAGTTCAAAAATTAAGTAATTAGGCTTGTTTGATTAGTATTAATAGGGATTTCTGTGAATTGGAGAGAAGTTTTCCTTAAGAAACTACCTACGAACTCTTCAAATATACAGAGAAAATCATAGCTATAAGACAAGGTTGGTCTTGGTACAAGGCTCTAATTGGGGTTTAATTTCTAATATGTACTACCCGTATAAGCTTGGATTAATTAAAAACAGAGTAATCCCAGTGAATAATTTTTACAATATGTTGTCTAACTGATTGGTGCTATATACATCTATTGATAACTATCCAATGGGTATAATTACATAACTAAAGAAGGTGAAAGTTTATGCAAATTCGCTTTGGAACATTCAACTTATTTCAATTTGTTGAACCTCCTTACAAATGGTATGAGCCAACTAGTTTCTATTCAGATGCTGATTGGTTAAAGAAAAAAGAATGGATTAAAAAACAAATATCAGACATGAAATGTGATGTTATTGGTTTTCAAGAAGTATTCAGTACACATGCTTTAAAAAATTTAGTTGAGGAAGTAGGATTTACTCATTTTACAACAGTCGAATCTCCTGTTACAGATATAAATGAGCCATTAGTTTTTATAAAACCCGTGGTTGCTATAGCTTCTAAATATCCAATACTCTCAGTAAGTCCAGTTGAAATTCCTGATTCCATTATAGAAGAAGTTCCCTTAGGACAAACTTTTAAATTCAGTCGAATCCCTATAAAAGCTACGATACGTATTGATAGCTCTAGGGATGTCATTTGTTATGTTTCACATTTAAAATCAAAAAAACCAGCTGTTAAAGATATTGTTTTTAATCCTAGTGAGACATGGGATAAACAAATATTAGAAAATTTACGTGCACGGTCAATGGGACATGTAGCATCTTTACTACAGCGAGGGACAGAAGCGGCAATCTTATATCGTGAAATTTCAGAAACTCTACACAATCATAAAGAATTTCCAATTATCCTACTTGGTGATCTAAATGATGATGAACACTCTATTCCTATAGAAGCATTAACGAATAGAGAAAAACTTTTAAAAATAGGAAATACAGTAATTCCTAAAGAGAAACAAAAAATTGTCTACGATTATAAACTTTATGATGCTTTTGATTTAGCTCCAAATCAAAGTGGACAAAAAAGATTGCCTACACATTATTATGGTAAATTAGGAAACGTATTAGACTTTATTTTTGTATCTAATGCACTTAATGAGAAAAATGAAGAATACATTGGTCGAGTAAGCGAATATAAAGTGTTTGACAGGCATTTAAAATGTGATGATATTGAAAATAAAACACAGTCTGATCATGCTCAAGTAGTTGCTATTATAAAATTTAAAGAAATTTAATCCCAAAATTAGCAAAATGAGAGTGTACATACTAATCACATGTCACTCTTTTTTATTAGTTGAAAAATCTTATATATTACAAACATAAAGACAAAACTTTTATAGGGTTAATATTATTGTTTTGTTCATACTGTAACATTCGAGGCAAGATAAAGTGGCTTTATAGATTTGGGATAGACGTTAGGTATTCGCTATTAATTGCTGAAAACATTTGATAAATGTATTACAAATAGTATTTCACATAAAGTAGAAATAAAAGAAAAGTAAAAGGGTAAAAAATGTTTTTATATACCAATAAAGATAGGATTTAAATTGTGTATTTTTTACATGATAAAATAAAATTTTAATTGGGGCACCGCCCCATCGCTATCAAGTTAAAAATCCAGAATTACCCCAAAATGAAAAAATGAACTTTTTGTTACAAGTTAACACAAAATTTCGTTCTGGAGGTACTATAAAATTTTACTTGGATAGTGATGGGATTCTGACAGAAAACTAAGCCGAGTTGTCCTCATGCTAAGTTAAGGACGGCTCGGCTTTAATTTTTGGATTTAAAATTATATATTGCTTTATGTAGTCTGGTCACACCTTCTTTAATTTGTTCATTTTTTAGATGCCCATAACCTAAAATAATTCGATTATGATGTTTTCCTTTTTCTATAGTATGATCTTCTACAGGATATACTTTAACTCCAAACCGTTCGATCCATTCGAGTAATTCTTTTGAAAAATAGGATTCATTTAATTCAACAATTAGGTGTAAGCCTGTTGAATAACCGAAAATATTAACCCTATTCGAAAATGTTGTTTTTAAGCAATGAATAAGGAAGTTTCTTCGTTTTTTGTACATTTTCTTCATCTTCATAATATGTCGTTCCAAATAGCCTTCATCAATAAAACGGGCAAGGATAAGCTGCTCTAAAGAAGGGGTATGTAAATCCGAAAACCATTTTAGCTTGCGACATTTTTCAATAAGTTGTGAAGGAAGAATTAAATATCCCATTCTAAGGGCTGGTGATAAGATTTTACTAAACGAACCAATATATAATACACGATCTGAATCCAATCCCTGTAATGAACTTACAGGTGGTCCTTCATATCTAAATTCACTGTCATAATCATCCTCAACAAGATAACAATTTGTTCTTCTAGAGTAGTTAATCAATTGAATCCTTCGTTGAATTGGTAACGTTCCTCCTAACGGAAACTGGTGGGACGGAGTAACAAAGATAAACTTTGGATAATTATTTAATGGCAGCAACGATGTCTTCATTCCATATTCATCAACAGGTATAGGGTAAAGAAGAGCACCTGAAGTTTTAAATATAGTTTGAATATCATTGGTGATTGGATCTTCCATTATCACTGTATCATCGGGCGATAAAAGTAATTTAGAAACAAGTGTCATAGCTTGGGTTGCACCAGATGTAATCACAATTTGTTCTGGATGACAATCAACACCTCTTGTTTTCAGTAAATAGCGTGATAAAACCTGTCGTAATTCCGGACGTCCTTCGGGAATATCGTATCCAAAAGTAGAAGGTGCAATGTCATTCCATATGGTATGAGACAATTTTGCCCATGTCTTACGCGGAAATAAATCCAGTGCTGGTATACCTGAACGAAAGTTGATGATGTTATCATCTTTATTTTTATCTTCACTCCAATTCACATAATGAAATGAAGGTGTTTTATTCTGTTGTTCTAAAAAAGTTCCTTCGGCAACAAATGTTCCAGCACCCCTTTTTGCAACTAAAAATCCTTCAGCCAATAATTGATCATACGCTTCTAAAATCACATTCCTGGATACATTCAACTCAGAAGATAGTTCACGTGTCGACGGTAGTTTTTCTCCTGATTGTAAGTCCCCGTTTAAAATTTGTTCTCGTATTTGCTGATAAACTTGTCTAATTAATGGTATATCTAATGACCGGTCAATGGGTATCCAAAGCATATTGAAATTTACTCCTTATCTAAAATTGGTACTTTGAAAATTCATTATAAATGGTACTAATATAAACCATTTTACCATGATAAAGTTTATGTAAATATGAAAAAGGAGATGTAAGTTATGACTAATCCAAAGATTCAAGTCACCCAAGCACTTAAATCGGTTGCACGAAATGAACATATTAAATCTTATATTCAGCAGTCCAATGAACTCTATCCTTTATTATTGCAAGCCGCCAAACGGTTTGTAACCGGAGAGCATAGGCAAGATGGGCTTGCAACAGCAAAAGAACTGATTTCAAGAGGTTATTCTATTTCACTGGAATACATTGGTGAAAATACAACAGATTTAGAAGAATGCCGAAACGCCAAAAACGAGTTTTTGAATCTTATTGAAGAAATGGGTTTGTTCTCCATGAAGTCGACTGTTTCATTTGATTTATCACATATTGGATTATCTGTGGATCCAGAAACAGCTTATATTCATTTACTTGAGTTAGCCAAGAAAGCAAATCTGTACGGCGTTACACTTATGATAAGTATGGAAGAAACATCAAAAACTGACGATATTCTTGATATCTATAAAAAAACAACTACGCAATATCCTAATGTAGGGATCACTATACAGGCACATTTATATAGGTCCAACAATGATGTTCAGGAATTAGTTCATTATCCTGGGAAAATACGAGTTGTCAAAGGGGCTTATCAAGAAACAGCTGATGTTGCTATGTCTAGATCAAAGGAATTAAATAATCGTTATCTTAAACTTGTAGAACAAATAATAGAATCTAACCACCCAGTATCCATAGCCACACATGATGAAATGCTTATTCAAGAAATGGAAAATCGTCAATACCTTAATCAACCCAACGTAGAAATGGAAATGCTCTACGGAATCCGTCCAGATTTGTTAATGGATTTAAAAAGTAAGGGGTACAACTGTAAAGTATATTTAACTTACGGAAAAGAGTGGTACTTGTATTTATGTCATCGAATAGCTGAATATCCGGAAAATCTATTTCGCGCAGTAACGGATATGATCAATCCATCTTTAACAGACAGGAGTAGATTATATTGAACGAACATTAAATTCCAAATATGGGGTAGCACCAGATCGCTATCAAGCTAACAAAACTAAACTTCCTCAAAATGCAAAGATACGCTATTCTTTTTGTAGAAACATACAGAAAGGATGGCGTTTTTAGTATGGATTTATCGATTTCTGATGAATTCGAATTGTTTACTGAAGAATTACAGCGACATATGTCACCACATGCTTTGGATCAGTTAGCTAGAAAGATAGGGTTTGTACAACGAAGGAGTAAATATCGTGCACAAGACTTAGTGGCTCTTTGTGTTTGGTTAAGCAAAAACATAGCTCATACCGCTCAAACAAGATTACATGTATTTAGTTCTGTAGTTCTATAAGATTTTAGTTTGGATTTTCCTGTCCCAATCAATTTTCAAAAATGAAAGTTTAGAGATTCATGTCTTTCTACAATTTACATGTACAAGGACATGAATCTCTAAACTATAATCCCATGAATAAACGTTGGTAAATAGCCATTATCATAAATTTTGTAGGTAATTTCTTGTCTTAATAACAGGACAAGGAACTCTAAGCTACTTAGCTAGTAATAATGCAATAAGATGATAGTTAACTTTCATCTTATTAAGTTTCCTGAGTATATCAGTAGAAATTAAAATAAAAAGCTAAGTGGTTATATAGACTCATTGCAATTGTCCAGAAGCTTTTGCACCATACTTGTAATAATCTCCAAAGATTTACATATAGGATAATCCATTTATTAATATTGGGTTATTTTTCAGTTGATGTTTACACAAGACATATGTATAATTTAAATCGTAATCATTACGATTTAAATGGAGGTTTTATAATGAAAATTGCATTTACCAAGATGGTAGGTATATTAACTATTAGTTCAATGTTAGTGTTAGTAGGCTGTCAGACTTCAGGTTCATCTAAAAAGCAAGAGCAAACATCTGAAAGTCATACACACGAAAATGAACACGATCACAGTCATGATCATGATGAAGCAACAGAAAAAATTTATGAAGGGTATTTCGAAGACAACCAAGTGAAGGATCGATCACTCTCCGATTGGAAAGGAGACTGGCAATCGGTATATCCATATTTACAAGATGGAACGCTTGATGAGGTATTTGCTTACAAAGCGAAACATAAAGGTAAAATGTCAGCCAAAGAATATAAGGAGTATTATAATGAAGGATATCAAACAGATGTCAACCGTATCGTGATTCAAGAAGATACTGTAACATTCTACAAAAACAAAGAAGAATATTCTGGTAAATATATCTATGATGGGTACAAAATTTTGACATATGATGCAGGGAATAGAGGTGTAAGATACATATTTAAACTAGCAGAAAAAACAGAAGGAGTTCCTCAGTATATTCAATTTAGTGATCATGGTATTTATCCGAATAAAGCTGATCACTACCACTTGTATTGGGGTGACGATCGTGAAGCTTTATTCGATGAAGTCATACACTGGCCTACCTACTACCCATTGGATATGAATGGACATGGTATTGCGCACGAGATGATGGCGCATTAAATTAGGAGTCACCATGATTATTTCTTTGAACAATATATAAAATTCAAAGGTTATCAGTCTAGAATTGCATTATTTAATACTCAAAAGTTAACTATAAAAAAATACTCTTTTATAATAACAAGTGATTTATACATGTTTTTGGTAGATATTTTAGTAATTGTACTAAATCAAATAAATTGAGAAAAGTAATCCTATACTTCGGTAAACGAACTTGTAAAGATGCAGTTGCAATAGAATTGTTGGGGGAAGTAGGGTAGTCACCTAACGTGAAATCAACTGAACTAAAAGCAGAAGAAATTCGTTTAATTACTAATATCAACAAAAAATAAAACAAGTGGTAAACCATTTATACGTATAATGCATTTAATCCCTAAAAATTCATATTTTTGGGGATTTTTCTTTAAATAAATTATATTCTTTCGAATTTATTTATTTGGTTTAACATTAGGTTAAATGGATACTATATAAAATCAAAAATTTTAGTTTAGATTTTCTTGTCTAATTAGTTTAGACTTTCATGTCTTTGTACAATTACATCAAAAAGGGGAGATTAACTCTCCTTTTTCCAAGTGTTCGTTAAATTCACATTTAACGAACACTTGGATGATGGGAAATATATGATATAATCTAACTACTAATATTTGGATGGGAGTGACACTATTTGACAAAAAGCATCAATCCTCAAGAATACTCATACGCTTTTAGATTGGGAAAATATGATTGCTTTAAAGTACGAACAGGTATTTGTTCTTTACATTTAAACGATGAACAGTATCAAGAAATAAAAAAACGCGAAAAAAATCTACGTTTCGGTGATGGTTCAGTTGACTATTGTAGACTCTTAGCTGCTCATATGATTAAAGAAGATTGGTTTAATAAAAATACAAGAATAAATGCTTATCTTTATAATTGTGGACATGTAGCATTTGGAGATGGCCAGCATCGTACTTGTATTGCAAAGAAGTTGGGAAAAGAAAAAATCGTATTAAATGTATTTGAAACTAATGATATGATTTGTAGAGTTTGTCATTTTAAAAAAGTTGATAATAACAAATCATTTATGGAAAAACTAATGGATATTATTAAAAACAGAAAACGCAAGGATCCAGCTACTTATGAATTTATAGATGATGAACTAACCTCATTTAATGCAAAACGTTTTTTTAAACGTTGATATTTAACATACTTAAATTTTTAATTCTATAAATCTTTATATTATAATTATATAAGCGCGGAGTAATAATGCTTTAGCAGGAAAAAAATGAAATTCAAAGAAACACACCCTGATTATAAAGACTATCAAAGTGATACTTACTACTATGATCACTTACCTAACAATTTTTTTGATGCATTTCATGGATTAATTGAAGGAAAAGCAATTTCCGATGAATATCCGGTAGGAATTCTTAAAGCAGCCTGTGATATTATATCCCTACAAGATCAACTACTAACACGGGATATATCTATCTTCAAGAGGATTTAGATTCGTATATTAGAAAATTGAAAACTAAAAATTTCGACATAATACTAGATACTGTAGCTGAAATTGTGAAAGTAACCGACATAGAACTTGATGACATTAATGATGTTCTAAAGGAAATTTCATTTGGATTTTTATAGAGTCCACTTTCTTTAGCGGATATATATGGGTGGTAGCAGAAGGAACTGAAAGTCGAGCGGATGCTATTGAGGAAGCCATAACAGAAGTTTCTACTGAACAAATAAACGTTATTAAACATCTAACACAGGCTAAGAAACAGCTACAAGAAATTTCAGAAACTCGTTCGAGGAAGGATGCTTTAAGAGATAGCATATCAGCTTTAGAAGCACAACTTAAGTATTACTCTGATACCAAAAAGTTTGAAGATGCCATAAAATATATTCAAACCGAATATAACATCCCAAGAAAAATTATTGGTGATGCAAAAATGATTTGGGACCTAATTCATGACAAAACTCCAGATGTTCTTCATGGTTGTACAATTAACTCTGATTTAAGCGAAGCTGAAGCGTTATATTGGATAGATCGTATTATGGCCCTAACTAAATACCTTGCTAGAGAAATAGAGTAATAAACCACTTCTCCTCTTGCGCACACTTGGGTTGAAAATAACCAAAGTGTGCGTAATTTAGTTTGTATCTAGTCGCTGCACAAATCTTTTATCTATTCCATCATCAAACTGTTCGTTAAAAGTGTATTTAATGTAAACAACAAGTGTAGGAATCTAAAATTTTCATATAATCCATCAAGAGATAGTCTTTATATACCAATTATAGAAGGATTCAAATTATGTATTTTTTACATAATAAAATAAAATTTAAACGAATAATAAATAGAATTTAAATCCTAATAAGTCTGTAAAAGAATAAAAGTTCAACAATGCAAAATTGCTGAACTTTTATTCTTTTTTCTTTCCTATTCTGCCTAAACTATCTTTAATAGTTGTTTCCCCAAGTTGTGTATATAGCAAAGCTGTATCTTGACTCGTATGCCCAAGTTGCTGCATCACTTGTAACGAGTCTTTTTCTTCCATGTATAATTTATTTGCCAATGTGTGCCTTAATTTATGAGGGGACATTTTTTTACCATAGGCTTTAGTATATTTTTCTACTATATCTTGGATAGCCCTAACAGAAAGAGGCTGTGCAGTATGTTTATACTTAGATAAGAATACATTTTGTAATTCTTTCCCTGGAGCATATTTGTTAGCTCTAATCTCCATATATTTTTCAAGATCATTTAATGCAATTGGGGTAATCCAAACGGAATCTTCTTTGTTTCCTTTTCGGATTACATCAATTAATCTTTCCTTTAAATTTATATCTTCCATGCGGAGATCGGCCAATTCACTTACACGAATACCACTACCAAGAAAGAGGGAGAGGATAGCTACATCACGCTCCTTATCTCTCAGGAAATAGAATAATTGATGTTTTGTTAAAGATTTTTCATGTTCGTACTTAACATAATTCAGAAATTCTTGATCATCATCATTATGGAATATTTTAGATCTCATACGTTTTGCACGAGCATTTAATGTTTCTTTATCTTTATGTATTTCAATTTTAGCCATTACATTTCTATAAAAATAGCATTCTCCATCTTCATTCTCTGATAGGGAGGTGAGGTACTTAAATAAAGACTTTAAGGCCGAAATTTTTCTGTTAACAGAGGAATTCTGCATGTTTTGTTGTAGTTTTAGAAACCTCATAAAGTTCTCAACATCTTTTTTCTTTAAATTCTCCAAATCAGAGAAAGATATGTCTTTAATGGGCTTAAATTCAATAATTTGTTCAGATAATAGCCAATTAAAGAAGACTCTAAAATCATATACATAATTTAGTAGGGTGGAGGGAGAGGCATCATGCAATTCTTTGTACTCCACAAATTCTTCTATGTAAAAGGGCATTTCATTTAAATTCTCGTATAATTTCTTACGATGTACAGATTTTTGACGTTGTTTACTGTAATCCATAAATATCACCTCATATATACTATAACAGAAAAGAGAATCGAACACAAGTTCGCATTAAATTCAATTTTTACACAAACTTATTTACATAATTAAATTATGAGATGCTAAAAATACTCAATAGTGAATGGAATAATGTATTTACTCAAGTAAAAATTATAGATAATTAAGCTAGAAATTTGTATTTGACCATAAAAATTAGTGCAAAAACTAGATATAAATGTATGCAAAATAAAACAAATTTGATATATAAATTCATACAAAAGATCAATACATGAATATAGTTTAAAAGTCTTTATAAAAATATAAATTGGTTTATATAATCATAATTATGGGGATTTAATTAGGTCAACATGAGAAAAAATCTTATAAAGTGAAATGTAATTTACTATAAAAATTAGTAATGAGTTATTCAAAATTTAATAATTTCTATATAAAGTATGAATTATATAGGTACATACCAACATACTAAGATTCATGCAACTAAGCTCGAAAGCCCTAGATACTGTTATTAGATTTTTATTTAACCCCTTTATTGTTCGTAAAATTGGTATTTCGTGCGAAGTTTCAACGTGTTTTTTCACCTCTTCATATTAACTTATATTCTCATGTAACAAAATACTTCATTCACTTTACCTTCATCAGTCTGAATATCTTTTAGTTTCAGATACATTCAACTATACATATTAATATTTGATTACATGATTGCTTATAGGACATATCCAGTATACAAATACACTTTAATACAAAACAAATAGCTTTAATCGCTTAAGACTAAATGGATTGTATTTTTCACAAAACTTGAATATTTATGATGTCGAAATAGAGTGTTTCCTTTAGTACTTTTATATTGTACTTGGTTTAGAGGAGCATTCCGCTAAATTTGATTTTAATACAGGTTGCAAAATATAACTTCTAAATTTTTTCTTCCGTCTCAATGACATAAGTATTCTTTTCAATTTGAGATTTATTCCGCTCTTTTTTTACACATACCTATAAGATTCAAAAAGATAGATTTCATTAAGTGATGCGTGGGAAGTAACGATTAAACACCGAGAAGCTGCTGACTGTTTTGCTGTCCT
Source organism: Bacillus albus (assembly GCF_001884185.1). Lineage (GTDB taxonomy): Bacteria > Bacillota > Bacilli > Bacillales > Bacillaceae_G > Bacillus_A > Bacillus_A albus. Next base: position 79,051 of record NZ_MAOE01000102.1, on the reverse strand, counting down.
GGAATTATTACAACAACTCAAAAATAGTCAAATAGATTAAAATACTGTAAATAGGAGTAATTTATTAACATAAAAATAAGCACATCCTGTAAAAACAGATGTGCTTATTTTTAATTTTTATGCGTTTTTACGTTTTAAGAAAATAACTCCACCCATAATTAAAAGTAATACACCTGCAGCCATATAGATCCAACTTGTAAGGTCAGAACCTGTTTGCGGTAACCATCCAACTTTAGATTGAACTTCTTTCTTAGGTTGTGGTTGTTCTTTTACTTGCTCTTTTGGTTGTTCTGAAGTTGGAGTGTTTTTATCTTGATACGGCTGTTCTGGTTTTGGTTGTTCCGGTTTTACTTCTTTAAATTTCACTGTTTGGCCCTTATCTTCGATGTCAACGTGTATAGCTACCAAGACATTATCTTGATACAGTTCTTCAAACACTACCACTTCTTTACCTTGTAATGCAGAAGCATTAAATGTGAAATCGAGTGTGATAGAACCATTTTTCTCTTTTGCTGTAAATTTAGATTCCACTGTTACTTCTTTTCCATCAACTAATAATGTTTTTTTTGTTGCTTTATCTATTAGTTTGCCTTTTACAACGTACTCTTTACCCACGATTAAGTCTTTGTATTCCACTTTATCTTGGATTGTTACAGATTTAGAAGCATCTAACTCTTTAGAACCATCAGCTTTGTTTGTAGCTGTCGTTTTAATAGAAGGTTCTACAAATCGAACTGTTTGACCTACATCGTTAATGTCAGCATGAGTTGCAATTACTTGACCTTCATGTAATAAGTCTTCAAACACGACTACTTCTCTTCCTTGCTGTTCAGCACCAACAAAAGTAAAGTCTAATGTTACAAAACCGTTCTTTTCTTTTGCAATAAATTTAGTCTCAGCTGTTACTTCTTTACCATCAATTAATAATGGTTCGTTAATAGCTTTGTTCATTAATTTTCCTTTTACAGTGTACTCTTTACCAACAACTAAGTTAGTGTACTCCACTTTATCCTGGATAGTGATAGAATCCTTTGAATGAATCTCTTTTCCACCATCAGCTTTGTTTGTAGCAGTTGTTTTTACTGATGGCTTAACGAACTTAACTGTTTGACCTTTATCATTGATATTAGTATGTGTAGTAACAACTTTTCCGTCTTTCAGTAACTCTTCGAATACTACTACTTCTTTTTCTTCTAAACCAGTTGCATCAAAAGTGAAATCTAGTGTGATAGATCCGTTTGCTTCTTTTGGTGTAAATTTAGTTTCAGCAGTTACTTCTTTACCATTTACAACTAATGGTTTATTAGTCTTTTTATCCATTAATTTACCTTTTAAAGTGTACTCTTTACCTACTTGTAGGTCTTTGTATTCCACTTTATCTTGGATTGTTACAGACTTAGAAGTGTGCATTTCCTTTGTACCATCTTTTTTATCAGATGCTGTTGTTTTAATTGAAGGAATCTTCTCATCTTTGACGATATGTTTAATAATTTGACCATTCTCTTTGATTTCAAAAGAAAACGTCTCTTCATTTAAGATATAACCGTTTGGTGCAACAATTTCTTTATATGTGTATTTTCCAAATGGTAGCTTTTCAAATTTAGCGATACCTTTATCATCTGTTTTACCTTTTACTACTTCTTTTCCTGCTTCGTTATAAATCGTAAATTCTGCATTTGGAAGCTTATTGTTTCCATCCGCAACATCTACCTTTGTAATTTCCAGATCACCTTTGATAAGATGATTAACTGCTAATAGCTCAATAATTTTTCCATGTTCCTTTATTTCGAACGAAATATGTTCTTTAACAAGAATGTAACCGTTTGGAGAAGTCTTTTCTACAAATGAATACTTACCATACGCTAAATCTTTGACGTTAATCTCGCCATTTTTATCTGTCTTATATTCCCCAATTACTTTTCCACTTGCATCTTTTAGCTCGAATACTGCACCTTCTAACTTTTTACTAATATCTTCGTTATCTACTTTTAATAGTTTTACACTACCTTTTACTTCCGTGTTTTCTACTGTAAAAGTAAGTGTTTTATTGTGCTCTTTAATTTCAAAAGGATACTTTGTTTTATTTCCAATATATCCATTAGGTGTTTTTGTTTCTAAGAAATAATATTTACCAAACGTAAGACCATTAACATTTGCAATTCCATTTTCTTTTGTTACCGCTTTTTGCACTTCTTTTCCATCTTCAGTAAAGACAGTGAATTCAACATTATGTAACACCTTACCTGAATCACTAAGCTTTTTTATTTCAATGTTCCCTTTTGCTTTGGTGTTTACTACTTGAATAGCTCCTGTTTCTCCTGTCTTTACCTCAATAGTTTGTAGTTTATCTTCTAAAACATAGCCTGTTGGCGCTTTAATTTCTTTTATAGTATAAGTACCAATTGGTATATTATTCAATTCTGCAGTACCATCAGCACCAGTTGTGATTTTTCCAACTGATTCTTTATTTACATTAAAAACTTCAAACACTGCGCCAGCTAAAACCTCACCATTTTCGCCAACCTTTTTAATTTTTAAAGAACCGGCTGCTTCCCAATTTACTGCAAGGTCACTACTAAGCTTTTCTTCATTTCTTTCTAATAGTACTGTAGCATTCTGAACAGTATCAGTACCACGATAAGCAATTGCTTGAACTTTAGTTAAGTTAGCCGCAACACTTAGATTAAATTCACCTGTTTTTGTATCTTTAGGAATTTGGATACGGAATTTTTCCCCAACTGAAAGCTGATCTTTCACTTCTCCATTTTCACTAACAATTTTTACTCCATTAGGTGCATTTTTCACTACTACTTTATAAGAACCACTCTTAGCATTTGTTTGTACTGTATATAGATTCGTTTCGAAGAACTCACCTTTTAATTCTGCTTTTTGCTTTTCAGCTGGGATAACATTCATATAGATATCTTGTGTATCGCCACTATTGTTAGCAGCATTGATAATTGCCTTAGCTGCTTTTTCAACATTTTTATTCACATGTTTCAATTCATTTATATCAAGTTGACCTAATGCATTCCAAACCGCAAGTTGAGTCGCGTAATGTGCTTCATTCTGATTAGCTACTCCCAGCTGCTCGACACTTTTTTGTGGGAAACCGTTTAATAGGACTCTATATACTACATTATCTGTTTTCCCCATTTCAGGAAGATCTTCACCATTTGGTGATTTTAGCCCAAGGGTTAAGCAATAAGCAATTTGACCGCTTGAATTTTTAATTATTTCAGTTCGAATGTACTTGCCTAAACTATTACTATAACTCCAGTCCATAGAATATTTCTCGTGTGTCATAACCTCTGCACTAGCCCTTGGTAAAAATACATTAAGGAATAATGCCAGTACTGATAATAATGTAAAAACTTTTATAATAACTCTCTTACCCAATTTTGAAACCTCCCTAAAATAAATTAATCTGAGCTTATATCGCAATATCTAAAACATTCACGATCAACCCGATTCTCATTATAAAACAACAAATTCTAAATATTAAACAAATTGATTAAATAGTCAAAAAAATTACACATTTTCATATTTTTCAAGTTTTTATCTGATTTTACTATATACAAATTCAAAAAAAGCCTACAATTAACAAAACAAATATGTATGTTAAGTATGTAAATACAATTCATTTACTCAAGTTAGTATTCTTCTAACTTATACAACCTTTACTACAAGGAAGTCAGAATACGATTTTGACAGATATATTGTGCTAGTAAACCTTTATAGTAAATATAAGAGCCCTCCCCATTCAGGACGGCTCTTATATTTGCTATAAATGAATTCAATTTTATGAACTGAGTTTTGTATGATAAATTTCTATAACTTTTTAAAATATTTATTTGATATAGATTGAAGTTCGCATCGTATTAAATGGAGCGTTAATAGATGTTTTTTGGTATTCAAATGTTCCCTGCTGATGTCCTGAAGCATCCCACTTATAATACCAACCAACGATCGGTTTTCCACCAATTATAGTGGATCCAATACTCTTCACATTAAAACCATTCATTTTCGCAAATGGATTTTGACCATATCCCATTTCCTTCGTAGTAATATATAAGTATTTTCCCCCGTGGTCACGTGTTGTGCTAAAACTGTTTGGATTAATAGTTTCTACTCCGCCCTGCTCTGACTCTACTTGTACGACATTGAGTGAAGTAAGTGGTGCTGCAGGTCCAGCAGAAGCTTCTGGTGCCATTCCTAATCCGACAAATGCAGTAATTGCTAAAGATGAAATACCAAGTGCTGCTTTTTTAAACATAAAAATATCCCCTTCCATCTATTGTTTTCTCTTTCATTGCCAATATAATCCTATTACTTCTATAAGTATATAGTTTGAAACTATAGAAATATTAGTGGGAATATTCTATCTTATGTTTCTGCAATTATATGATCTATTCAGATACACTTCTAACCTATGAACCTATTTGGTTTTTGTTTTGATTCATCCGCCCATGCCTTAGTATGGGGTACCGCCACACATCCATCAACTTAAGAAATTAATTGTCCCCCAAAACGAAAAAGATGAGTCGAATTCTTATAAAAAACTATAAAAAAATAGAATTTTTGTTATGGAGATGTCTCAGAATATCAGCTTGATGGGCATGGGGTAGCACCACATCGCTATCAAGCTAAGAAATGCAAATACCCCATCACCATCAAGTTAAGGGTGCTAAGAGGGTATATGTGAGAGTTATTTCTTTAAATTTCTACGACTGTATTAAAGATGGGCATAACAAATAAGCCTATTAAATAGGTATTTCAAAAAATATTATACAACTTTGAAACTTTGTGACAACGTATAATCATACACAACACCTAAGATATCAAAGACGGTTTTCTTTTCGTACCGGTGAGATTTTCGCCCATTTTTCTCTAAAAGATAAAACAAACGCAGTAAAACTTTTAATAATTCATGGATGTCCTTTTGTAATCCTTCATAAAACAATAGATAATAATTCTTTATCATATAGATGGATTTGTATTCACTTAGCTCTTTCTTTTTCTTATCCAAGAGTAACTGATACATTTTAAACATCGTCGATGAACAGAGTAAAATACTAATGAGTTGCCCATATAAATGGCATTCTAAGCGTTCTTTCTTGATTTCTTTACACTGGTTAATTTGAAAGAAAGATTTCCATGTTTTAAATAAAATTTCAATTTGCCAACGTAATGAATAGAAGTCATGGATATGTTCCGTTGGAACATTTTCTGCAGAAAGATTCGTAATATACACATTGATTCCACTCAACCGTTTACTCCGTTCTTTGTAGATAATACCTTTCTTTTTTTCTCTTTTGGTTTGTTCTTTCAACCTTTTTTCTGTTTGTTCCTTTGTTAATCGATGAATAATAACACGAGCTGGTAATTTTTGATACTGTCCAATGTATACCTCTGGAATCTCCATTGTTTGACCAGGGGACAATTGATTCATGAGTTCTTCCATATCTAACTGAATATAGAGTGTTCCTTTCTTCACGGTCCCATTTCGAAAATACTCTGGCTGATCATTCTTACAATAGATTCGAGAATTTAATTTCAAACGTGAGACATAGTAAGCTCCTTTATCATGGATCTTCTGTAAGTCATGTAAGTCGAAATAGCCTAAATCTCTTATGTACAAGTCTTTTGGTTGAATGGTTTGTAGGCTTGTTGAACCAAAGATTTTATCATTTTCTCTTCCTTCTCCTACATAAACGTGCAGGAACTTTCCACTCAATAGGTCATACTCCAATTGAATTTTAACTCCTGCCGTATGGCTACTTCCACCTGAACCTTGATAATGTGAAGAAAACTTATCTGGAAGCTGAAATGTTGTAGAGTCTAGAATCCGAATGTGCTTAAATGTCGTGGTATATTGATGAATTATTTCTTTTGTTGAATGAATTCTTTGAGTTAGAAGGTTAGCTAGAACTTGTTCAAGAAACTGTACTGCGGAAGCATTAAATCGTTGGTTAAGTCCTTCAGGGCTGATAAGAATACCTGTAGATACTTCAAGGCAGCTACATAATTGTGTGAGTGATGTACTTGCAACCTGTTGACTAAGCCATACACATAAAGCAACTAACTCCTGTGCTTGATATTTACTCTTTCGCTGAACGAATCCTTTTTCTTTGGCTAGGTGTTCTAGAACATGAGGAGACATATGTCGTTGTAATTCTTCAGCAATCGGTTGAAGTTCGTCAAGGATTGAAAGATTCATAAAGAGACGCCATCCTTTCCTATAATTCTACAGAAAGGATAACGTCTTTTTTGCTTTATGGATAGTGCAGAACCTTAGCTTTATATCGATGTGGCGGTACCCCTGGAAGCTTTGGATACAATCTGATATAGGCTTAATTTCGTGGGTTTGTCCTGGTTGTAGCTGGTATGGATTCGGCAATTGTTACGGGAAAAAGAACCGACATTCTGACAAATATGGAAAACCGAAAACGGCCGTGTATGAAACTTTCTATATTTATACTCAAAGTTGGTGCTACTTCTTTATTGCATTAGATAGTAATGTAATTTATAATACGTTTAAATGATTAAATTCTTCAACAAAAGGAAATGTGAGTGAAATGAACTGTAATGATAAAGTAATGCATCTTTTAGAAAGTTTAGGACCGTGTTTTCAAGGGCTGGGAGATCCAACACGTCGGCAAATTGTATCACTTTTAATTGATAAAGATAGCTTAAATGTGACGCAAATTGCGGAGCATATTCCTATGTCAAGGCCTACTGTATCTCATCATCTGAAAATATTGAAACAATCAGGGTTGCTTCAAGTTCAGAAAAAAGGCACTGAAATGTATTATTGCCTTGAATTTAATGAAACAATAAATCTTTTAAAAGAACTTGTTTCTTTAGTCGAAGATGAATGTAAGAATTAGATACAAATTTATAATTTAGGGACACATTTTGCCCCTTTTTTAATGGTTTTTATGTTAAAAGGTTTAAGTTTTTAATCATTTAAACTTATAAGTGAATACTAATTAAAATGGAGGTTTCAGATGAATAAGAAAACCGTATTAATTGTTGGTGGATATGGAGTTGTTGGTAGCCAAATTGCTCAAATTTTACATGATCGACATCCTGATTTGGAAATTAGATTAGGAGGAAGAACCTTAGGGAAAGCACTACCTTTTGAATCAGAGAGAGTAAAAATAGTCAAGGTGGACAACACAACAGATGATCCTTTAAGAAGTTTGAATGATAATCTCACATTAGTTGTTAATGCGGTTAATGATTCTCAAGATAGACTACTTCTATCCGCGGTCAAAAGAAGAATTCCATTGGTTGACATTACTCGTTGGACTGAACGCTTTCAGAGTTCTATTGCTCGATTGAAAAATGTTGAAGTTCAATCCCCTGTTGTATTAGCTTCTGGGTGGATGGGGGGGACAGCAGCCCTTTTTTCTAAAATTTATTCAAAAGATCTTCAAGAGGTTACAGTTGATATCAACGCATTATATTCTCTTCAAGACAAAGCAGGACCAAATTCAACAGCATATATGGATCGGTTAACTATTCCATTTGAAGTCAAATCTCAAGAGGGAATGCGACAGGCCTATCCAATGACTGATCCAATCAAAGTCCGCTTTCCCAACGGTTATATAACAAAATGTTATCGTTTGGATACTCCTGATCACATAACTCTGCCAGAATCTATTCATGCTGTTTCGGCTAACTTTCGTATTGCTTTTGATAGTAAAATATCTACATATGGATTGGTTTCTCTGGTGAATACAGGAATTTGGAAAATAATTAGCGGAGAAAAATTTACCGGTTTACGGAAAAATATTCTCTATAAACCCGGAAAGGGAAGTGCACATAACATAGTTATTCACCTTAAAGGTTATGATGATACTGGTGTATTGCATAGACGATGTGTGAACATATCGGATCCGTTAGGACAGACACATCTTACTGCTTTAGGAGCATCTGTCCAAGCAGAGAATATTTTACAAACATCTGATATTGTGGTTCCGGATTCTGAAATTTACTTTCCAGAAAATCTATTAGATTTGGGTGTGAATGCATCTACAATTTTAGATTTTTATAGAGAATACGGAGTTAATATTTCGACAGAAAATATATAAAAGGTACCGTTCTATACGTGGTAGTACACATATCGCTATTAAGCTAAAGTTAAGAAATCGAATTCCTCACATTCATCAATTTAAGAAGTCTAGTATTCCTCAAAACGAAAAAAATGAGCTGAATTGTAAGAAACAACTGTACAGAAATAAAATTTTCGTTTTGGGGTAAATCGTCCTTGTTAGCTTGATGGCGATGTGGTTCTACCCCAATAACTCCCCATCCAACTGTTTCATAATCCTCCCATACAGCTCTAAGAATTTCTGAACTGGTCATTTCTGGGTTGCACTTCCGCATGAAGTTTTTTAGCATTTCATATTGCTCCTGGCTCGCTGCTTCTTTCACTTCTTCAAAAGGTGCAAAGTCAAAACCAACACCTGCAATATCATCCACTTTCGCACTAATACAAGCTGAATGAATAGGGTTATATCCAGCAGCACCTTCATATCGTAAGGAGGCTTAACCAATCCCTTGTCTCCATAAATTTGTGCGAATGGGTCAACTGCCATTTGTTTGCTGTTGTCTTCCTTATTCTTTGGAGCATCTGCTGCTTTATTAATACTAAATACTTTTACATTCTTAATTGTTTTCTTGTCGCTCATATCCTTTGTATGTCCTCCTTTCTTCTATTAATAGAGAGCAAAAGAAATAGCCGAACAATTAATGTCCGACTACACTCTTTTAACCTTTCCACCCATAACTACTTTACGTTTACTCATATTGTCCTCACATGCGTAACGGGGCATATCGATACTATGATTATCTTTATCTTGTAATCTATTTTTCGGATTACCGTCTTTATCAACTTCATAATCAATGTTTTCAAATTCACCTGCAGTTTTTGGACAACGTTCGGGGTCAATTATAATTTCTTTTAAATCGTCTAACCATTTTTCCCCGTATTCAACAGAACCAGGTCCTTTAACTGCGCCTTTGATTTTCTTAATATCATGATCATTTTTCATTTCATCGATTGATTTTGGTTCAGAAGAATCCGCGATTATCTCAACATCATCCCAACCGAGTTTCTTAATCTTTTCAGCTAATGAACGGTTACTGATTTTAACGCCATGTATTTCACCGAATATATAAAGCTTTCTGCGCGTTTTATCATAATGCATACGGCCAAAAGACAGCGCGTCATTCCCATAACCCCAGTCAATCCCTTGACGTATATTGTCAAATGTTTTAATTTCTTTATCTGTAATACGTCTGAATGTGAGATTACTAAATGGAACAACGCCACTGCCTGTCGGTTTCCCTTCATATTCGTGTTCATATTGCTGTGGTTTAAGCCTTTTCGTTTCTTCTGCTTCTTCCACGAAATGCTTAGAAATATGAGGATTATCATGATATGTACTATGATGTACAAATGTATTCTTTGGTTTGAATTGCGTTTCAAACTTCTTATTAACCCAGGACTGTTTTCTCTTCGGTGGGTTATACGAGTAATACATTTTATATCGCAATCCATTCGGTAATTCCTTACGCAAAATAGACTTCTCTATTGTAGAAACATCTTCTTCTAATTTAAATTCGGCCAACTCTTCAAACCATGCAATAGCAACTGGATATTTCGCTATCTTAATAGATTTGATTTTTGCAAGGTCATCAGCACCACGGAATATCATTTTGTTTCCACGCGGTTTATAAATGATTTCCATCGGACTTTCTTTAAAACGAAATAAATGCTCTACACCTAAGATTTCTATTGCTTCTTTTATTTGCTCATAGCAGGATTCCCTTATTGTATCCTTTACTTTACGTATGCAAAGAACCGTAATAGGAAACTGAATAAGATCCATAACAATACAAATGGATATATCAGTAGATTTGCCGGAACCACGCCCGCCTTTACAAACGATTTTTAATATGGATTCACATTTACGAGCTAACCAAACTTGATGAAACGCTGGTGGAAGTATTTCATCTATTTGCTTTTTAGACATTTAAATCACCACTGATATTATCTACAATGACAACTGGCTCAATATTATTATCATCAGTATTAGTAGTGGATTTAATCTTATCGATTTGAACCTGTATAAATTCAAGTTTAGCGCGTCGCTCATCATCTATATTAGCTAACCTATCAAAATCTTTAATAAGAGCAGATAAAGTAGATAACGCCTTAGATTGAGCATTTAAGAAACTGGCCTGTTTATCCCAGGCAAATTGAATTTCCCACTCTTCTTCAAATCCGCTTTCGCTAAGTTTATTCTTACGGAGCTCCTTTGTCATGTCCTTATTATCTTTAACAAACATGATACGTTGAGCATGAATAATTTGAGCGTGCTGCAGCATTATACTTTCCCATAGAATCGATAAAGGATCATTTTTAATTGCTTCCTCTAGCTCTTCTTTTAAATCATATAATTCTCTTGGTAAATACTTTCTATATAAACCATGAGTAGCAGCATTACCATTACGTAGTGGAGCAGCGCCACCGGAATTACCAACAGCATTTTTATTACCCTTTTTGGCTCCACCACGATTGTTTACAGCATTCTTATTACCCTTGGGTGCTCCTGGTTTCTTTTTGGAGTACTCCGTTCATTTTTATGGAGTACTCCATTTAATTTCTCTATCCATCCATCTTTGGATTTCCATCCGCCAACCGCTTTTTCACTTACAGTTTTTTCGGATGTAGACAACAATTCGGCAATTTTACGATTCGTAATATCACCATTATGTTCTTTAAATATTTCATACGCTTTGTTACGGTCTGGACTTCGTTGTCTGGCCATAATTCCATAACACCTGCCCCCTTATCCAATTGTTTGCACTTCCCTCTCTAAACACTCAATGCATATATGAGCATTATCCGTATTTGCTTCACGGAGATATGTTTTATCAAAATGAGTAATAGTTAATGGCATTTTTAATGTCCACATGCACGGCTCATTACAAACAGAGTATGTAGGGACGTTTATAGTTTCTTCTTCCATTTACACCACCTCACGCTAAACACTTTACAAAATAAAAAAAGCAGCAAATACGCTACTTTAAAGTTCAATTAAAAAACGTTGGATCGTTATCAGCCACAATTCTATTCAACAATATTTGTGACTCTTCTATATTGTTAGTTTTCTTGCAAAAATCTATAAATAAACTAGGTATATCTTCCTGTATTTTAGGATCTATATATTCGCTCGTTAAATATAACTGCGCTAACTCTGAACCAGTCGGCTTGTAAAGTCTATTAATTTGATTATCACTCGTAATTGCATACGCAATTATATCACCGCTTTGTATACCACCTACAACCACTTGACCAACAAGCTTGTTATCTCTGATTTCTTGAAGTAACAATTGTTTAATTTCATTAGCAACGATTTCTAAATCATACGGGCTTTCCTTGTAAGAATATTTTCTAATTATATTTTCAAAAATCCTTACTGCGCCTGTAAATGTAACGAATTGATATTGTGATATTTTTTTAAATTTCTTATAATCCGATTTAAGTTCAGTCAATCTATCATCTTCCAGTTTACTAACCATGCCATCTGCCATCACTGATATAAAGTCCTTTGTTAACACAACTGATAAAAAACTCATAATATCATCCTTTTTTATCCATCTTAGCACAAAAAAGAATCTTATTCTTAAAATAAGGGCAGAAAATCTGTTGTATGCATGGGAAATGAATAGATATTCAAAATGATTGCCGATAATGGTTATTTATGTAAACAAGGTTTTTAGGAAATATGCCGTCATATCAACGTTTGTGGCACTTTCAAGAACTTACTCTTACAACATGTTTTATACATCGTTGATTTTACGCTGCTTTTCACCTTGAACACCTACTTTTCCATGCATAAGTTTCACTTAGTTAACTATCACTATTTTTATCGAAATTAACGTAACAAAATATATGATGTGTTACATTAGACGGCTTTTAAATAAATTTTACAATATTTGGTTTGTGTTGAGTTTGTTTTGTTTGTAAATGGCCACAGCCTTTTTTAGTTCTTACAGTAGCTGGTATCGAAATTGCCTGATTAGAGATTTCTCTTCAAGTACCATTAGCTCTAAGAGTACTTAGAACACCAATTTGTGATTAATTAGCATATCAAAAGAAAAAGCACCTGAATAGATGCTCTGATATCAATTATTTATTTGTATTTCAATTACGATAAATGAAATTTTTTCCTTCTTCCAATCAGATAATATTGCTGTATTAATTTGTTTGTACATTATTAAGTAACTGGAAGAAGAACAAAAGCCCTTCTCCGTTTACACAACGTAAATTGCAATTGAATATGAAAACAAGAAACAACTGTTCATTCAATCTGCAACCATCGCCACCGGTTATGACGATCCATTTTCAGTTATAAGGAATTTTGTGAGCAATGTTTTCCGCCACTTCTCACAATACAAATATAGCACGTTGATTCCAAAACAACGGGCACATTTCCTGCCAAAAAGCGGTCACGACTCTGCCACTTATTTTATTTCCGTTATCTTTACTTATAATAATCCGATTCCACTTAATTGAACATAGTTACTATTAACCTGTACTTTTTTAACTTCAGCAATGCCTTTAATGTCAGTTGCATAAATGGTAGAGAATGTAACCTCCACTTCTCTACCATAATATGCTGCCATTATAAAAAAATCTTTTGGACCTGATTATTCAATGTCCATTGTCCATTTACAATCCTTGTCGCCATGTATCTTAAAATAAACTTGATTATAATTGACTTCCTCTTCTAGCCCTTCTATAAATAGCTTTTTCACACTATAGGTCCTCATCTTCTCAACTCCTTACTATTTTAATTCTAACAAATAGCATCAGTCTTTTAACAGCATTTAGTTACCCATATCTTATATTGTGTGTAACTGACCCCTTCGCTGAAACCCTTGATATCATTGATTTCATTTAACTTTCTCTTTTGAGTTACACAGTACGAAAATTATGAGTAACTGTATAGGGATACCACCAGCATTTTGCAAAATAACCTACGCTATGTGGAAACATAAAATAAAGCTGCCCATGTGGACAGCTTATTTACATAATCATCGATTATTGGTAGTCGTATCCGAATACTGTAAAAATTGCTAATCCATTAGGGAAATCTAGATCTCCAGCACCAAACGGTCCTACACGTATAGGGGTTGTAGGATTAGTAATATCATAAATTTCTATATTGTCACCGAAAACATTCGCTACATAAAGGGTAGTATCTGTAATAGCTAATACAGCAGGACCATTTAAATTTTCAGCGCCGAACTCTCCTACACGAACAGGAGTTGTAGGATTGATAATATTATAAATTTCTATTGTGTTATCTCCAGCATTTGCTACATAAAGAGTGGTACCTATAGTAGCTAATCCTGCAGGAATATTTAAATTTCCTGCGTTAAATTCGCCAACTCGTATAGGAACCATAGGATTGGTAATATTATAAATTTCTACTGTGTTATCTCCAGTATTTGCTACATAAAGAGTGGAATTTGTAATAGTCATGCCAGAAGGACCATTTAAATCTCCAGCGCCAAACTGGCCTATACGAACAGGGGACGTAGGATTAGTAATATTATAAATTTCTACTGTATTATCACCACCATTTGAGACATAAAGAGTGGTACCTGTAATAGCTAATTGATCAGGAACATTTAAATCTGCTGTCCCAAATTCTCCTATGCGTATAGGGGCTATAGGGTTAGTAATATTGTAAATTTCTACACCATCGCCTAAATTTGCGATATAAAGAGTAGTACCTGTAATAGCTAATCCCGCAGGACCTAAACTAGTTATAGATGCAAATTCTCCTACGCGTACAGGAGTTGTAGGATTGATAATATTATAAATTTCTATAGTGTCATCATCGATGTCGCCGTCAGTACTAGATACATAAAGAAATTTAGCTTTCACAATAATAGGAGGAACAGCAGGTGGGAAAGCAGGGAAAAGCCTAGGACAGCATCCTTTTGGTTTTGAAAAATATGAGTTCAAAATAATTCACCGCCTTTTTTTGAAACATAATATAATTATTTATATTCAAATCAAGTAATTTGGCTTGTATACTTGTCTAATAAAATTTGCGATGTATATTCTATACATATTCAGTTAATATAATGTCTCATTATCGGTAGTTAATTAAATAAATTATGATGGATCCCATTAGAATATCACCGCCTATAGTTAGGGGACCATATAAAACACGATCAGATAAATCATCTGTTTTATGGGGGTAGCAGCTTATCGTTATTCATATTTCTCTGACTGTATCCTTTATTTATCAGTGTCTTTTAATATAATCTTTTCTTTAGGAGGGAAGAATCAAACTAGCCACAACTCCTGCATGGTCAGAAGGCCATAGCGCCGTTGGTGTACGATCCTCTTGCTCTTCTCCTACAACGTCCACTTTTTCAACTTTGAAATCGCCTCGAAAGAGAATTAAGTCTATTCTAACAAATAGTTGCGAGATCAAATTTAATACATTAGAATCCTGGCAACATGTGAATCCATTGCCTTTTCCTGCGATAGTCCATGTATCTTTAAATCCAGCATTTATCAAAAGATTGTAAGATGGACCACTGCCGTCAGAATTTGAGTTAAAATCCCCTATGAATACTAAGGGAAGATCAGTCGCTCCCGGGCCAGTTAAAAGTTCGCTAGCTTGAGCGAGTTGTATTGGAAGTGTTTGGGGGATTTCAGGTGTAACGGGTTGTAAATGAGTATTGACGAGTCTAAATTTCTTTCCGGATATTTCGATATCAACAGATATAAAACCAAACAGGAGTTTTTCAATATTACCGCCAACTGGAACGGGAAGAAAAGCTTCAAAAATCTTTGTTTGTATATTTGAGAATTTAAGTCCTGAATTTTTTCGCACCAAAATCACATCTCGATCTACAAATCGAACGTTGAAGCCAGTGCTACTAGGTAACGTAGCATCCGTAGCGTCTAATATTGCTAAAACTTCATAATGCAATCCTCTTTTTTCTAACTCCTCGAGAAGGATCGAAACCAAATCATACTCTACTGCTACTTCAGAATTTTGAGGTAACAAAAGTTGCCATATTGCTGCTTCTTGAAGACCTAATATATCTGGTTTTTTTCTTGCAATTTGATTAGCAATAGCCCCTGCTCGTACCGGAAAATTTGTTGCTTGAAATAGTGTAAAGACCTCAGTAACGCGTTGCGGGAGTTGCTCTGGAGTGGTTCCTAATAAAGGCGTTAAGATAGTTCCAAAATAGATGTTCCATGTCATGATCGTTAGTGGTCCTTGGGGTTCTGGGATCGGAGGGACAGCAGGTGGAAAAGCTGGAAAAAGTCTACGACAGCATCTTTGTTTTGAAAAATATGAGTTCAAAACAATTCATCTCCTTTTTTCGAAATTTAATATAATTATTTATATTCGAATCTAATACTTTGGCTTGTATGCTTGTTTACGCCTAATAAAATTTATGATGTATATCTTATACATGTAAGGTTAACATAACGTCCTATTATAGACATAAAAAAAAGGATCTTCAATCCAAGATCCTTTTTAATACTTTTAATAGTTTTACTCATTTACCATGGCAGCAGCTTTTGTTACATGTACAGTACCAAATGGATGGTTAGGAGGAGCATATATTGAATAAAGTTTTAGAGGGATATTACCTGTATTGGTTAGATTATGCCATGTTCCAGCCGGTATCATTATGGCATAATCATCATAGACATTTCTTTTAAAGTTTAAATTATCTTTACTTTTTTCCCATTTGACCCCCTATCCTGTATAAACCCTTGATATTATTGACTTTCTTCACTTTGTTCTTCTCACTCTTATATAGGGCTAAAAGTTCCGCAAAGAACGGGTCGTATTTTTGAGAAATCCACTCAAAAATCTCCACCCTCAATATCAAAAAAAGGGAAAATCAACAGACAAGATCAAAATCATGCTAAGTAAAAAAATAATAAGCTGTCCATATGGGCAGCTTATTTACATAATCGTTTTTGATGTCAGTTAATGCTTATGGAATGATTTAGTTTGAGGTCGTAAACGGTTGTTTTTATAGTGACAGAAACTATTAAAACAACCAATTAATCATAATATTACTTATGTTGATTGGTCTTTTTGAAAGAAACTATTTTATATTTAACATACTGCTTTATGATTTTTTTTACTATCCTTATTCTAAAGATTTCAACGATAATAAAGGGGATTCTGTACTTTTTTGAGATTTCTAAGCTAGTCGCTTTTGGATTTTCCTCTAATTCTTTTTGAATAGAAATAAGAATGTCTTTTTTTTCAATGTATTGCCTCCTTAATAGAATACAGAAGAGCAGGATATGTTAGACAAAGTTGGAATAATCGCGATTGCGATCGCGAAAGGGAAATCTCCAACAGGGATCCTTGGCAGGATCTCAGTATTGGTGGTGGTATTAATCACTGAGATGTTATTATCAGCTAAATTTGTGATATAAGCACGTGATCCATCGGGAGTGATAGCTATCCGTATAGGAGCATCTCCAACAGGGATTCGTGGGAAGATTTCAGTATTTGTAGTGGTATTAATCACTGAGATGTTATTATCAGCTAAATTTGTGATATAAGCACGTGATCCATCAGGAGTGATGGCTATCCCTCTAGGACCATCCCCAACGGGGATTCTTGGAAGGATTTCAGTATTCGTGAAAATATTAATTACAGAGACAGTATCCTCAGTACCATCAATAAAGCCACTGGTGACATAAGCACGCGATCCATTTGGAGTGATGGCTATTCCTATAGGTAACTCTCCAACAGGGATCCGCGGAAGGATTTCGGTGTTGGTTTCAGTGTTGATTACTGAGACATTGTTACTAAATGAATTGGTGACATAAACACGTAATCCATCGGGAGTGATGGCTATTCCTACGGGATCGTTTCCAACAGGAATCCGTGGAAAGATTTCAGTATTGGTGGCGGTATTAATCACTGAGATATTATCATCAACTAAATTTGCAATATAAGCGCGTGATCCATCAGGAGTGATGGCTATCCCAAATGGGACGTTTCCAACTGGAATTGGGTTACCAATGACCATGTTAGTAGTAGTATCAATTACCGAGACGGTATTTTCATCTGCATTGGTAACATACGCACGTAATCCATCAGGAGTAATTGCGATTCCTAAAGGATTGTCTCCAACAGGGATTCTTGGAAAGATTTCAGTGTTGGTGGTAGTGTTGATCACTGAGACTGTATCAGCTGTTGGATCCCCACCAGAATTCGTCACATAAGCTAGAACTCTGATTTCCGGCGGGGAAATAGGTGGAAAAGCAGGAAAAAGTCTACGACAGCATTTTTTTTGTTTTGAAAAATACGAGTTCAAAACAGTTCACTTCCTTTTTTGAAACTAAATATACTTATTTATATTCAAATCGAATAACTTAGCTTGTATATATATCCTATACATATAAAATTAATATAAGGTCTTATTAGCGGTAGCAAGAAAAAAGCGAATCCCTATTTTCAAAAGGAATTCGCCTTTTTCTTTACCCCTAGATAAAAAAAGAAATACGCAATGATTAGATCTTAAACCTAGTCATTGCTTTATCCATTGCATCTTGGTTTACACCTATATAACGTAACGTGACCTTCTCTGACGAGTGATTGAATATCTCCATGAGTAATGCTATGTTTTTCGTTTGTATGTACATGTGATACCCGTATGTTTTTCTTAACGTATGTGTTCCTATTTCATCTAACCCGAACTCTGCCGCCGCTCCACTTAATATCTTATATGCCATACTGCGACCGATAGGACGATTTTTCCCTTGTCTACTTTGCAACAAATACTCATGGTCTTCCCTTTTTTCTATAAACCATTTAAGTTCTCTTTTTAATGCTGCAGTAATTTGCATTCGTTTCTGTTTCCCTGTTTTCTGTTCTCTCATAGATATATGACTACCTTTGACATCTCCTACCTTTAATTTCAAAATATCTGAGATTCTAAGTCCTGTATTAATGCCCATAATGAAGAGGATATAATTACGTAAGCTCTTTACCTTAAAATACTCTTTTAGCTGCTGTATTTGCTCTGGATCACGTATTGGTTGAACAAAATTCATTATTCATTATCTCCCGTTCCTTCTGTCTCATAAACTTCTAATCCAAGCGCAAAAGCAAGTTTGTAAAATGCTTTAGACTTCCAACGTCGATAAGTACGCTCTGACATTCCTATTTCGTTATAAACCATATAATCACATATGTCCTCTTCTTCTAAATAACGTTTATAAATAATATCTCTTTGGATACTTCCAGCACGTCCGTTTCCTAATCGATTTAGAAACTGATCAATACGTACTGACATTCTTTCAAGCCACTCTTCTCGTTTACTTTGTTGAATATTTGCTAATGCAACATCTTCTAACGGTTTACCAACTACATGTGTAGGACCGTGCTCACGCATTTCATAAGAAGGAGTGACTTTCATTTCTTTACGCATCATCCCAAATTGTCTATGTATACGTACGCTTTCCAACACACCTTCTAATTCCTCTTGTGTCGCTGTTCTATCAATTTTTGGTAAGAAAGAAAATTGTTTAGTCATGTAAGACCACTCCTTTTTATTTTTTAGATTACTTTTGTCTTATTGCTCCACGTCTTCGTTCATAACAAGGTCTATGCATACCCATTAAATCTTCAATATCACAAGTGCTTAATTTCTCTTTTGGTTTTTTCTTATTTTTCTTCTTTCCTTTCTTAGATTGTTTTTTCCATCCATGTAACTGATCCTTTAATACCTTCATTTCCCCATCTCCCTTTTCAAAATAAAAAGGACACCTATTCTTAAAACAGCTTTAATTACTGCTTTAATGAATGGGTGTCCTCTAGTTTTCTAGCCGGACTATATTCTGTTTGCTTTCACTTTAAAATAATTATTTGTTAACTGTTCTATTAAATCACACTATTCATCGTTTCCTTCCAATTCCTCACTCTCTTCACGAATTTGTCCAATTAATGAAATTACAGAACCAACTGCTTGGACCCCATGCCCATCAACTTAAGAATTTTATGACATCCCAAAACGAAAATTTGACCCTTTTACAGTTATTTATACAATTCGGCTCATTTTTTTCGTTTTGGTGAACAATTAATTTTTAAGTTGATTGCTATATAGCGATACCCCAAAATACAAAAATCTCCTTCAAAAAAAGGCGCCTACGCACCTTTTGTAATCTACTTGTACTTTCTTCTGCATCCAAAATCCCTTCTGAATCACTTTAATGCATCATTGTACGGACCTAATTGCTTTTTAGAAAAGTAATGAATTGTCTCTTTACTTTTCAGTAACATATTTCCTTTTATAATTAAAAAATAGGTGGCTACTAGAAAATAGATTAGCCCTAATATCCAATCCGAATTTGTAGCTAAATTGTGTAAAATAACATATCTCATATATGCATAACCAATCGGAACATGTAGTAATACTACCGCACCTAATCCTGGGTTGTATATTGTTTTAGCTTTTATATTCGCAAAAATACCATGCCATATGAATTGAAAAAATCCCATTAAAATAGGTGCCAATCCAAGCCATATAATACTTGGAAAGAAAACCGGAAGTAAATAAAAAACATACGCAATCAAAATATTTATTACCATAGCGGATTGCGTATTTAATGGATAACGATCTGGTATATCACTTTTAAATATAACTACATTAAACAGACCAGCGAAATAACCTGGCCAACGATACTCTTCAAATTGATGCACTAAAATGGCTACAAAACTTAATGCTAACAGTACTTTTATTTCTCCCATTTCTCCAAAATTCTTGACTAAACAACCTACGACAATAATAGCCATAACTAACCCTACATCACACCAGTGCTTTCTAAAAAAACTAATCATCTCTATCACCCACTATCTCAATTGTTATAAAAATAGCGTTCAAATAGGAAATCAATTTGTTTTTCTACAGGCAGTATTCTTATATCTGCCCCTGATTCAAGAATTGGCATCATTAATGCTGGAAGAAAAATGGATCCGAAGATTTGCACGGTCATCATCATTAAAATTTCCTGATTCGTTTCATTTGTTATTTCATTCAAAATATCCTTCACTTTACTAAAACCGAGCCTCTTCAAGAAATCTCCATATTCGTATTGAGATGTAAGTACTGTAGTTCCCATTGCAATAATTTTCCTAACTAACTCAGGGTATTGCCGAATTACTAGTACATAATCAAGTAAAAATATTTTTAATCTTTCTTTCGCTGGCACTTTAATATCATCTAAAATAGAAAAAGTGCCTTGAAAGCTAATTAATAGGACTTTAATTGTTTCGCTAATCAACTTCTTTTTTGAGCCAAAATGGTAATTTACAAGCGCGATATTTGTATCTGACAATGCTGCAATTTTTCTTATTGTTACACTTTCGAATCCTTCGTCTTTAATTAACTCCAATGTTGTATTTAAAATCTTTTCTTTCGTTGATATGTTTTCGTTTCCCCTCAACTTATCTCCTCCTCTAAAATTTATCAATTAAACAACGTTTTAAACATTGTTTAATTTTATGGTATCACCTTCAATTTTTAATATCAATTTAATCCTTTCGACATATCCGATTACCTATTCTTTTTTATCTTTGTTATTAAAGTTTTTACATACATTTAAGAACGTCTTTGTTGTTTTCCAGTCCCTCAACGATGTGAGCGGTCGGTAATTTTTATAATTGAGCTGTTGTGTAAACATTTATATAAATTAACTTTTTTCTTTTCTAGGAAAAAAGTTAAATACAATTTTTTATGTATCCTATTTGTTGGTAACTAATGTATTACTGTGACCTAGCCTTACCTAACTTGGATAGAATCCCCTTGTTGTAGATTTTTATTTTATTATTAATAATTACGGTACATGAAATTATTAATAATAAAATAAAAAAAGCTCCCCTGAAAGGAGATCCTTACATTACAAAACACTTAAGAAATCCTTCTAATAACAGCTCTACTTAAGATTTGGAGTATGGTTATAACTAATCCCTCCCTGTTTGTTACGATAAATCATTGGTCGAAGACTAATCTTTTTCTGTGTATTATTGCAAGCTCTTTAGATTTTTTTCTTTTTGTTAAATTTACCTCAATACAAATTAACTAGATAACAAAACGTAAAATAACAATGCAGCTGCATCTTGTCGTTTCATACTTTGTTTTGATAGATAATCTGCTGATCCATCTTCATTATATAGAACCTCAGGCCCTACTAAGCGATGACCTACAATGTTTTTCACGGATTCTATTGCCCAATCATCAGTTTCTCCCTTTAAAGTTACCTCTGCAGATGGCGCCCCTAACATTCTTAAATACTGCCAGGTAATCCATGCTGCTTCCTGTCTAGTAATTGCACGGTCTGGAGGGAATTGTTCCCCTTCTTTTTCATATAAAATACCAAATTCATATAACTTTTGAATATGTGGTGCATACGGATGATTTTTCACATCAGAAAACACTGGTTCTTTTTTGAAGGTGGTGTAAAGTAAGCAATTTGAGATAACCAATATGCAAATTCTGCTCGTGTAAGAAAAGTTTCTGGAGTGAAATTCTCCTCCTTATTTGCTTGTAATACCTCGTATTGATGTAAAGGATCGATAAACTTAGCATATGGATGATTTTCATCTACGTCTTTAAATCTCTCAGGCTCACTTAACTTCGCCGCTGAGCTGCCAGAGTTCCAATGTATCATTTCTTTCACAGTACCATCATTGTGAAGTTTAAATGCCATATAATTCCCTTTTTCATCCTCAAATAGTAAAGGTACTAAATTAATGAAATAGCTAAATTATGTAATGTATCAAATGCTACCGTTTCAAGAGTTCTAAATAATCATCCTTATGTAAATTCAGAAAAACGTGAGAAAATAATAAAAATAATGAACGAATTCAACTATACTCCTAGCTCTATTGCTAGGAATCTTAGGATAAATAAGACACAAACCATTGCACTATCAATTCCCAATATAGATCATCCCTTTTTCGGAAAATTATTACGCTCTTTTCTCTTTTCTTTCAATACATCATATCTTTGATTCTTTCTCATTATCTTGAACTACCCCCTCTTTCACTTCATTTAGAAGTGAGGGAATCCTAAGAATAGAATTCTTTCAAACTCTAATTGATTAGGCTATTCCCGTATCCCTTGCAATTAGAATCCCTATTGCTCCATTCTTTAAAATAAAAAATTGTGAAATTTTATAGCATTATGTAAGAAATTTGATATCAAATATATTACATTCACTATAAAATTAGTTTATTTATAAGATTTCTATAGATAAACAAGGTACAAAATTGACTCTTAAGAAGTCATTACCATTACATTTGTCTAAAAATTGAAAAAATATGTGTAGATAGATATCATCTTAAATACATATATAATTAATTTTAATTCTCTGACATAATTCTTAAACCATTTTTTTGTGCATTATGAAATAAAATATTGCACAATGTCAGTTTTTAAAAGATTATATATCAAAACTTTAAGAGAGGGAGAAAAACTATGAAGATGAAAAGAAAAATCATGATGACAACAGCACTTACAGCTACATTAGCTACAGGCGCACTACCTACTACATCAGTGTTTGCTGCAGAAAAAGAGGCTCCTATCCAACAAAAAGAGGCACAAATGAGTATTCAACCATTAGCACAAAATAATTTAGAAACAGCTGTTAATGCTGCCTTAAATGGTCCAGAAGTCAAAAAAATAAAAGTATTTGAGCATGAATTTAACGTAAAAGAAATAGAAGTAGTAAATCTAGGTGGAGGAAACAAATATGTTAAGGGACAAATTTCTCATCATTTAAGTTTCCGTCCAGATGATCAATTTTATTATGAGTTTACAGTGCAAGATGGAAAAGTAGTAGATAAGCCTGTATTTAATATTGATAGAGGTGGTTGGACACCATTTGCTGCTCCACTTTTATCAATTCTTGCTGCGTATAATGGAATTCCAGTTAATCCAAATGATTTAAATACACTTGGGCAGCAGATTGGTAAAGTTATAGATGGAAGCTGGGAACATGCAGCCCAATCTATCGCAACCGTAGTTAGTCTAAGTTTTAATGAATAGTATGTTTTAATTTTTATTAGCATTGTAGGGACCACTTTTCCTGAATAGCCTTGTTATAAGAAATTCCTGAAACAGCTATAAATAGATTTTTACCGCTCACTCACATTATCTTAATTTATTAACCACCTTATCATTCATAATATGTCACAAAATAGAAGTCTTTTTAAGGCTTCTGTTTTGTTTGTATACAATACAGCAAAAAGCTTATTTTTCACCTTTTTATGCTACTATTCTTTAAGAATCCGTTTGGCTATTAGATACAATTCATTACAGTAAATTTATAAAATCTCAAGTTAGCTCATTACCCCTTTTTCAATTACAAAAATTCATTACATTAGGAATAGAAAACAATAAATATAGTCAAAAACCATCTTATTATAGCTATTATGTAAAGGTCAGGAGAGATAAAATGAACAAAATAAAAAATTCCTTTAAAATTAGCATCCTCACTTGTTTTACACTAGCAAGTTTAAGTGCACCATCTACTATTTTAGCTGAGAGTCATCCAGGTTATTCCTATGAACCCAATCTAGGTTATCAAAACCCATCGTGGATGTCAGAAGTAGCTGATTCAACAAAATTAAGTGAAATATCTATTCCAGGAACTCATGGTACAATGGCTTTACATGGCGCAAGTTTTCTTGATGAAAATTTGACAAGAAATCAAACTATGAGTCTACCTCAACAATTAAATTCTGGAATTCGATATGTAGATATGCGCGTTAAACGTGTAAAAGATTCTTTTGCAATGTACCATGGCATTGTAAATCAAAAAGCAGTGTTTGAAGATGTATTAAAAGATGCAATTCAATTTTTAAAAAATTATCCAACTGAAACAATTTTAATGCGCTTAAAAGAAGAAACTACACCTGAAATTGGATCTCCATCATTTGAGGAAATATTTTCAAAATATAAAAACGTTAATGCTTCATATTTTTGGGATCCTAATTCCGTACCAGCTATAGACAGAAACAACCCTACTTTAGGAGATATCCGAGGTAAAATTGTAGTCTTACAAAACTTTACATCCTCTCAATTGTACGGTATTGATTACGATAGTTTGAATATACAAGATAAATTTGAAATTGGAAGCGGACCAGACGAAATATATGAAAAATGGAATGCGATAAAAACTCATCTACAAAGTGCAAATACTAACTTTAATAATGGAAAAATATATCTTAACCATTTTAGTGGTACAGGTGGTGCAGCCTCATTTTTAAATAATGTATATCCTTGGTTTGTTGCAAGCGGAAAAGAAAATAGAAATACTGATAGTAGCCCTAAGTTAATTCAAACGAATGACACTAATGCGTGGAGTGATTTCCCCCGCGATAGAAATGGGCAAGTATATTATGGTGGGATGAATACACTTGGGACCGAACTCTTACAACAAGGTGGAATTAGACATTCTGGTATTATCGCAGCTGATTTTCCTGGTCCAGGTTTAATTGATAGTATCATTAAATTAAATGGTGTACATTCGAATGAAAAAGAGATATTAATTTCGCAAATCCCATCCGAATCTAGTCCTTTATCTGGACAACAAAATCGTTCTAGTCAAAACTTTAAAATTGATAATTTACCTGTAGGAACTAAAGAATTAAAATGGGTTATTGAGCCTTCAGAGAAAGATCATCCTTCTACTATCGCTTTCAATGTAATGATTGATGTTTCCTTAGGTACCGATTCTATTCGTTGGAAAAATATTTCACATGGATCTAGGACTGAGGCTTACTCAAATACAAAATATTATATCGCAAGTCCAATTGGTGCCACTAGCAAATTCACTGTGAAAATATACGCTATTACAAATTAGAAAATAAAAGAATCCCATTGGAGTTCCTTTTTGATGGAATACCATTGGGATTCTTTTCTGATTTCATTTCGTAAACATTAGGATGGTGATTAAATTTATCGTTTTCCGACAGAAGACTCCTTCCTCAAAAGTGTGAAGGTGTGAAACACCAATTTTAGGTGGGAGATGAATGTCGGTTGGCATACGCCAACATGTTTGCTACCATATACTTGTACAGATTGCTCTTTGAAAACTGAAGAGATGAGGTTGGTTGCAGAAAAACGTTGCAACCGTAAAATCTTCAACGTTCTTTCGCCCCGCGTTTGCTGAAGTTGCGAAAACCAAGCTAAAGTAGGAAGCGTGGTGAGTCAACGTACAAGATACTTATGTTTTCACCGTAGGGACTACGGGCAGAGCCTGCTAAGATAACTGTTGGATACATCGGTGTTCGCAGGAATCTCCCACTTCAAACAATCCGTAAGGACGTTAAGTGGTGAGTAGTTCAAATTTGGAACGACCCTTTACTTTCAAAGAAAAACCCAAAAATGTTAACTACATTTTCCCACTTATCATTTATTCAAAACTGGCTTCCAAAGCGATAGGGCAAAAATCCAATTTGTGTCACCATTGCCTTGATAATCTTGAACTGCTTCATACACTTTTCCTTCATGTACTACTCTATCACCTTTTGTATATGCTTTTCTTGCATCCCATTTTTCATATGTGGAATCCTCTGACTTTGTTGTTACATTCAAAATATCACTTCTACTAGATTCATTTCCAGCTAAATCAACCGCCGTCACTACATATTTATACGATGTATTAGCCTTCAATTCTTTATCCATAAAGGATGTGTTATCCGTTGTCCCAATTTTATTCATAACTCCAGCGCTTTCTCTATATACAATATAATGGTCTACGCCTACATTATCTTCAGACGGACTCCACATCAAGTCAACAGTTGTTGCTGTTGTACTCATACTATGTAATCCTTTCGGTTGAGTCGGAGCTTCTATATCTGGGATTTCATTTGTTGTCTTAACCTTTAGTTCTTCACTTTCTTTTGATATGTTTCCAGCAGAGTCTAACGCCTTTATTGTATAGGTATATTCCGTATTTGCTTTTAGTTTCTTGTCAATAAATGTTGTACCTGGTACCGTATCAATTACTTCCCCATTGCGTAACACTTGATATTCCTTTACACCTATATTATCCGTAGAAACCTTCCATGTTAGTGCAACACTATTGGCAGTAACTTTAGACGCATTTAATCCAGTTGGTTGACTTGGAGCTACTGTATCGGGAGTTTCATTATTTACTAGATTTACATCAATTACATTATAAAACGCATTGGCCGTATCTGCTACATCCCATACAGCTAAAATAACATGATAACCATTTCGATCAGTTGGTACATTAATTGTATGTGTTAAATTATTTGATGCGGCAGAACCATCATGTTTCACAGTTCCAATTGGTTCTAATTCAGCACGTGTTAATGGTTTATTAGGATCCCATCCCTTTTTTGTAATGTAATAATGCCATTTACTTGTAGGATGTGCAGCTGTATATTTCCATGTAAATGTATTTGCTCCACCCTTAATCGTATTTTTGAACCAACGATTTGATGTTTGTTGGTCAAGAATCCCTCCAAACAGTCCTCCTGCCGAAGCGATTTTCCCATCAATCGGTCCACCATCTGGGAATCCTTTAGGTGCTTCTAGGCTTTGAGGTTCGTACATTATATTTCCACAATTTAAATTCAATGCTCCATAATTCTGACTACATAAAGCAGCACGACTGCTTGGCTTTTCAACAAATCCATGTGCATACGCACTTTGAGGTATCATTGTAATAGCCGTCACCCCTGCAGCTAAAATACAGGCACCAATTCCTTTTTTACTTTTTCTTAATCCTTCAAATTTAGATGTTAATTTTAAATTCATTCTTGTCCCCCCAATATATTATTGTTATCGCTAATATAATAGCAATATAGAGATAAACGAACAAATTGCTATTAAATATACTAATATCTCTCATACATTGGTACGTTTATTATTATTTTTAATCTCATATAAAAATAAAATAAATACAATAAGTCTATTTTGTAACATTATGTATTAATAGAGGGATGAAAACCTCAATTAATTTCACAAAAAATTCAAATATTAATTTAAAGAATTATATATTAAACCTTATGTAGAAAAAATTCACTTTTAAAGTAAAAAAGTCTGGAAGGAACTGATAATATCAGTTTCTTCCAGACTTTACATTTCTATTATACAACTTGCAAATAAGTCATTTCTAAAGCTAAATTCACACATATTTTCTAAACCTTAAAAAACACAATAAATAATCTACTTATATTCACATGATGAATGCAAACAAACCCTTTAATCTTAGACATTTACTCCTATAACCACATAACTAATGTAATTTATATATTGATTACCTTCAGGATGTTCAAACTCATATATTAAAATTACCAGGCAGAATGAACTACCCATCACTTAGCAAAACATAAAGTGGGAGCTTCTCAGTTACACGACGAAAGTAACCTTTCGTTTCCCTGATCGTTTATCCAACTTAACTTTATAGTCCTTTTTAATAGTCATCTCCTACCCTGTTAATCCTTATTTTAAACAACTCATCAAGAGATTGATTATGTAAGATAAGAAAAAGAGAATTAAAAATCCAATTTCCCCTATAACATTCTACCAATTTATTGTATTATTTTTACCTAATAAGGTACAGAAACAAAGGAAAAAATTCAGTATGCTTGAGGTTTAAATAAATACTAACGTTTTTAGGGTGAAACTTTTAAAGGGTACATTACTAAATTTTTATTAAATGTTCCTGTACCTAGTATTTAAATTAACTTATGTCAAAATATTTTACAATACAATTATGAAACGTTACATATTTCTATATTTAATGATACATTTCTTCAACTTACTCCCCTAATCTTTATGCTAAATATAGAAAATTAAGCTCGTTTAGATTTAATTTTAGAATTCTCATAATAGCAAATGAAGAGATTAGGCACATAACTTTCACAAATTAATAGTTTATCTATTTTTTCAACCATGAAAAATTTATTACCACTTCAATATTTACTCTAAAACTAAAACATATCTATAGCCACAATTACTTAATAATCTTTTAAAAAAGTCGATTCTTTTATATTTTTTATTTTTTTATTGTACATTTGTACATTTGATGTTAGGATTATGCCTATTAAAATTGAATCCTAACGATTCTTCTTTATCATTCCTATATTTTTATTTTCAAATGAAAATATAGATGCTAAAACACGATTAAAATCAAAACAAAAATGTCGTTATTTCACAATGATGTCATGAAATACCTTTAGAATGGAAAGACATATGCAACAACGTGTTAAGGGGTTACAGGGGGAACAAAAATGAGAGACTTTTTTGATGATAAGTATAAAAATATTGAATTAAAAAGGAGGTTAATCAATTTAATAAGTGAAATTAGCGAATTCAAAGGAAAATTAGCTGCTTATCAGGAACAAAACCCTGACATATTTCATAATTTGGAAAGAACTATACCACTACATTACATAAAAAATTTCACAACTATTTATGAAGATGTAAAAGTTCCTCATAAAAGATTAAAAGAACTTATTTTAGATGATATAGTACCTCAAAATATCTCGGAAGATGCTATTTTTTGTTATTATCAAACACTTTCTTTTGTACATAAAAACTCCTGTACTTTATCAATTAATCCAGCAACTATACAGGAATTACATTTTCAACTAATACATTACCTTACCTCTGACAGTGCCAAATGGCGTGAAAAATCTTTTATTATTCCAGGTATTCCTGAGCATGGAATGCACTTGAATAGTTACCGCATTCTTCCACATGAACTCATTCCACAGTTTATGGAGCAATTATGTGATCAATACAACTCATTAAATACTAGTAAGGGGCTACATTCGCTTTTATTAATAGCTCGTTTTATATTAAATTTTTATTGCATAGTCCCTTTCAATCAAGGTAATGGCAGGCTAGCATTTATGTTAATGCAGTTGTTGCTAATTAAGAGTGGACATACATTTGTAAAATATGTATGTTTGGATAAGTATATTAAGAAAAATGAATCTGAATATTACAATTCGATTTATAAATCTTCGGTAAATTGGTACTGCGAGGAACATAATAGTAGCTTTTGGTTAAAAACGTTTTTAACTATTATATTAGAGGCTTACAAAGATCTGCATAACACCGTTCTAGATTCTATATGTAAACATACTAAAGTTGAGAGAATTCAGGATTTTATACTTAAACAAAAGCAACCCTTTACTAAGGAAAGTATTCGTAACACATATCCAGACATTGCAGAGAGTACAATTAGTAAGGCTTTAAATTCCTTGCAATTATTTGGCCATATTAAGCTAGTTACAAAAGGAAGAAACGCAAAGTGGACTAAAGTTTGACCATATTTTTAAAACTCTTACAGCTCAAAAATTCAATTATAACGTTAGCAATCGTTCCCATGATTTTGGGCTCAAATTCATTGAATTATATTTTAAGCTATTATTACGACTTTAATTATTTCTAATTCCTACACAACTTTTTTATAGGAAAAGGTACGTTTTACTCCACCTTTTCCTATAAAAATATTAGATATTAACACAGAAAAGATGTCGAAAAAAGTCGTAATTTAATATTTTTTCTTTATTTTCCGGTTGTAAACGTTTCATTTTCATGTTACCATCATAATCAAACAATAGATGGTAATACGACTGAAAGTATTTCTTTCCCTTAGAAACATATAAACGTACGGTAATATCAAGAAAATAAGGCCAAAGAAATATTTGATACCTACCATAATAACCAATAGGAATTTTGTACATGTATTTTTCTGTTAATTCAGAAAAAAACATTTTGTCCCTAAACAAAATTTGTTAGCGTGCAAAGTTCAATTACACTAGAACACCCAAATAATTGTAATTTCCTTTTTTATCGAGCATTATGATATGAAAAAAGAATTCTTCCTACAAAATTCAGCTGATTAACTTAAAGTGATCTAAATTACTATCTTAAATGCCATCTATTGTTGTTAACATATTTACCAACTATAAAAAAGAGCCTATCAAGGGTTCTTTTTTATTATATTCATTCAAATTTCAATTCTAACTCGATACTTAGATTTCCACACAAATCACCTCTACTTTTTGCTCAGTACTATTAATTTTTATTCCCAAGTTGTTTAAATTTATGAATAAAATTACATCAACTAAAAATAATAAATACAACTAATCGTTACATATTAAAGAGGTGTCAATATTGTCCTTAAATGAAGAGACCTTAGCAACTAAAACAAATAATACCATTGAAAAAATCCAAACAAGTAACTTAAAAGAACTTAAAAATACTTTAGATAATATCTTTGATATTAGTGCTGATTTAATTGAACACCCTTTGCAATTAAAAACAAACACGAATATTTTACTATATTATTTTGAAGGCCTTACAGATGGTGTCGCTTTAAAAAGCAATGTTGTTACACCATTACTACAAGAAGTAAATGCAGACAGTCAAATATTTAATTCTAATATTATTGCTACTCATACCAAAATAGTATATACATGGAATGAAATTAAAGAAGGATTACTTGAGGGTCAATGTGTACTGTTTATGGAGGGAGAAAAGCGGTCACTTCTAATAAATACAAAAGGCTGGGCAGAGCGATCCATTCAAGAACCGATTTCAGAAGTTACTATTAAAGGCTCACATGATGGTTTTATTGAGAATGCCACAAAAAATATAGGCCTAATTCGTCGATATATTCCTTCTACAGAGTTAAAAATCAAAAAGCTGACGATTGGAGAACGAGCCACTTCTTCAGTCTATTTAATTTACTTAGGTGATGTAGCAAACGCAGATGTAGTCCAAGAAATAGAAACTAGAATCTGTAGAATTAAAACGGATGCGGTATTGAGTATTGGAGAACTTTCTAATTATACAAAAGATCAAAATTGGACTCCTTTTCCACAGGCTTATTTAAGCGAACGCCCAGATGCTATTTCAAATCATATACTCGATGGAAAAGTAGCAGTGTTAATGGATAGATCCCCTGGTGCAATGATTGTTCCAATGAATTTAATTGGATTCTTTCAAACTCCAGATGATTATAATATTCATTGGCTCATTGCTTCATTTTTTCGCTTATTACGATTTGCAGGATTTATTATAGCTATTTTCTTACCGGCATTTTATATCGCTATAGTGTCTTTTCACTTTGAAATCATTCCTATAGATTTATACACTTCTATTGCAACGTCTAGAGTCAAAGTCCCTTTCTCTCCCTTATTAGAAGCTTTTATAATGGAAATCACACTAGAAATGCTACGTGAAGCTGGTATTCGCTTACCACAACCCATTGGACAAACCATTGGAATTGTTGGAGGGATTGTAATTGGACAGGCGGCTGTTCAAGCTGGTCTTGTAAGTAACGTTATGGTTATTATCGTATCTATTACAGCCATTGCATCATTTATTGTTTCTAATTATGATTTATCAAGTTCTATACGCCTTATTCGTTTTCCAATGATGTTATTGGCATACTTTTATGGGATTGTAGGCATCGTTAGTGGATTAATGCTCTTATTCGCTCATTTTGTTTCACTAACTTCATATGGTTCACCATACGGATTGCCAATCGCACCCTTTCGGCTTAAAGAATTAAAAGATTCTTTTGTAAGATTTCCTATTTCTATGATTACCACCCGCTCGAGTACAGGACAGCCGAAACAAAAAAAGAAAAAAGAAGGTGGTTCACATGGGGAATCTTAAATTCCAAAACATAACTTTATTCGAATTTATTATTTTCATTCATTCACTGCAACTTGCATCAGGTATGTTAATTATGCCAAGCCCACTTGCTACTACGGCTGGTACAGATGGCTGGATTTCTATCATTCTTGGATGGATAACAACTTCTATAATCGGCGTATTTATTATATTAATGTTACAAAAAAACCCTAACAAAAATTTCTCACAAATCTTAAAAACATACTTTGGTAAATGGATAGGGACAATTCTTTTTCTTTTATATGCGTTTTATCTATTTTTTGCTGGCTTTAATACTTTGTTAAAGGCAACTGATATTGTAAAAGTGTGGATATTCCCTTCCACTCCTGCTTATCAAATCACCATATTATTACTATTACCTTTTATTATTTTAGCCCTGAGTGGGTTAAGAGCTCTTACTAGTTATTCTATGCTTGTTTTCTTCTTTACTACTTGGATGCCATTATTTCTTCTTTTTTCACTACAGACTAACTACAACCCTTTACACCTACTACCTATTATTAAAGATGGATTATACCCTATTGCAAAGGCAACAAAAGAAACCATTACTCCTTATGCTGGCTTAGAACTTGCATATTATTTATACCCGTTCTTACAAAAAAAACAAAAAGCCATAAAAGGACTACTAATTGCGAATACTGGAACTATGTTTTTTTATCTATATGTGACTATTCTTTCTTATATATACTTTAGCCCGGAGGGGATAAAAGACGTAATCTGGCCAGTATTTCATCTTTTAAAAGGGGTTCGTTTTTCTTTTATGGAACGATTAGAAATTATATATATCGCTTACTATTTAATTGTATTTTCCACTACGATATACCCGTATTTATTTTTCAGTTTTGAATCTGTGACCATTTCGCTTCAAAAAAACGCCCGAAATTGGGCGCTGCTTGCTTTTATTTTATTAATAGTTGGCCTATTTATTTTCCTAAATCCCGATGTGGATCAATATTTGTTTATATATTCTCTTATGGATATCTTAAATGTCGTTTTCTTTATTCTATTACCAACCTTATTTTTCGCTTACAGTATTCTTTTTACTTGGGTTACTAGGAGGAAACAACTTTGATTCGAAAATGGATATGGATTGTAATTTGTTGTGTATATATAATTGGTTGTAGTCAGAGAATTCCCCTTGAAAAGGTTTCATTAATCCTGTTAATTGGCCTGGATAGAACCTCTAATGGAGACATAAAAGTTGGAACAAGTATACCACTCTTTCATCATAAACAGCCAAAAAGTACTATAGAACATTGGACACAAGCATCAACTATATATACTGGATTCAGTAAGATAGATACCAAGTTAACGGGCTTTATGACAGCTTCCAAAGCTGAAATCATTTTAATTGGGAAAAAATTAGCGCAAGAAGCAAATTGGTTGCAGGAGCTTGATTCCTCTTATCGTGATCCTTACGCTACCATTAATGCTAAAGTAGTAATTGTAGACGGACCTGCAGAAGAAATTTTTAAAATTCACAAGCCTAGTAAACCATCACTTTCATCTTATATAAATGGTGTAATCGCATCCTCAATTCAAAATAACCAATCCGTCTCTTCTACAATTCAACAATTAATGAGAGAACAAAATGAAGAAGGAATGACGCAAACTGTTCCAATTATCAAAAAAACAAAGAATGAAATCGACACAGTAGGAATTGCATTTTTAAATCGCCGAGGGAAATATTTAACTCATATCCCTAAAAAAAATGTTAAATTTTTCAATCTTATAAATAAGCCAAAAAGTAACGGCCGAATGATACTACACCTTGCGCTTCCTCCTAAAAAATTTAACAAAAAAACAAACACCTCTATCTTCATACAGAACGCGAAAAGAAAGGTAGATGTTAATTTTCAAAACGGAAAATTTGTATTTAATTTCAATATATACGCTAATGTAGCTTTAATAGAAAAAACCAATGCGAGTTTAATTAAGGGGCACTATGATAATAAAAAAAATATAAATAATTTAAAAAGTGCTATTCAAAAAGAAATTAATAATAATTTGCAAAATATATTGAATGAAATACAGCAAAATAAAATTGATCCAATCGGATTATCCCTATATGCTAGAGCTTTTCAATATAAAGAATGGAAAAAAGTAAAAGGAGATTGGTTGCAAGCATTAGCAGAGGCTAAAATAAATGTAAAGACACACGTCAAAATAAAAGATACTGGGACCATTAGAAATTAGTCTAGCATTTCTCAGTGGAATTTTCCTTCTTTAATTTATTTGTGAAGCAAATTATATAAAATTAAAGAGGGATGTTAGTACAATTAGGTTGATAAAACATTACATTAAAAAACGCTCAGAAAAATCTGAGCGTTTTCGCTTAAAGTAGGCTTTTATTTCATCGGATGTAGGTGTGTACGAGTCCGCAAATCATGAGCGTGAACTCGCAACAGATATTAAAACATTATTTGTATCCATTCATTAAAAACTACCTTTCTTGTCAAAGAGCATGCTTATATTGAAATGCACCCCAAATGTTAGATATAATTGGGTTGCACATCTAATTCGTGAGGTATTTGAGTCGTAACTTTAAATAAGTCCATTTCAAACAGATTTTAAGCTAAAAAATTTGGTAAATCCTCTATCCATGCTTTGAAGCTATCGCAATATTCTTCGAATTTCCCTTTATCATCATAGTAATAATACACCTTCGATTCTAATCTATGTAAGCAAAAATAATCTCCATTTCCAATACCATAGAATGGGAGCATATTTGAATCCCAATTACCATTACTCATTTCATAATTATATACCTCTTCTAGTGTATCATTTCCATTTGTTTTACCCTTTGAAATATTATAAATATCACCTGGAAATGACCAGAATGTCATCAACTCAATAAAATATTTAAATTCATTACTAAACGAGCAATTAAATTTATCACTTAATTCTTTCCATTCTTTATCTGTTGGCTTGTCTAATACCTCAGTTTCTCTTTCTAGAATATTTGATAATATAGACTCTACTTCATTATAATTCATTTGTTTTCACCTCTATTTTTAATTTTAAATACCTTCTCCTGGTAAAACATACTCACTACCACGTTTTTTCCGATGTTCCCGTATTTCCTTGGCTCTTTCTGCTGGAGTAAGTTCAGATGGTTTTGTGTGCCTTGTATGATTACCACCACGTCTATGTGTATATTCTTCTAAATCATCCAATATTCCATCATTTTTTGTTGACCTTTGATCTCTATGATGTGCTTCTATATTTCTATCTCCATGTGTAGCTTTAGTTGTTGGACCTTTACCTTTTCTCATTCTCTCAACTTCTTCTATTGTTTTAGGCTCATACCTTACAGGTGGTACCGTAAAGTCTGGATCTGGATTAGGATAATTTGATGGACTCATAGGTTTAGTTGAGTCATATGCCCTGGTAGGGTCACCTTTTCCTTTAATTTGATTAACTTGCCCACTAGAAGGTGAAGAAGTCTGGATTTTTCGAAGAGTATCAATACTATTTTGAATCGTATTATACCATACAAATCCACCATGTGTAACAACACCCGCTCCGGCTGCTGTAAGAGCTACATCGGCTGGAATAACAATTGGTGATGCTGCCCCAAAAGTTACTCCTTCTAACAATACGGTTCCAACATTTGATCCAGTTACAACAGCAATGCCGCCTAAAATTTCTAAAATAGCCTCTACTCCTGATGCAACATTCCCCACAAGATTTCCAGCCTGAAAGGTTGTTTTGTTTTCTAATTCATTACCCATCGGTAATTCCACGCCTGTAAAGTTTTCAGCAGCAGAATTGCAAATTCCTTGGAAGAATTCCCAAGCGCCGATAGCTGTTTTTTGATACCATGGTCTATTAGCTTCTTGTTCTTGCAAAGCCATTCTTTCTTCAATTTCTTTTTTTATTTTAGCTTCGCGAACTGTTTCCCCTGTAATTTGTTGAATGGGAGCTATCCATTCCATATTTAATCCCTGTGTGCTAAATGTTCCTGATGCAGGACTAAAACCTTTGCCACTTTGAACTTCCGCAAGACCTTGCGCGATACTCGCAGCTAGTTGGAGTGCGGTATCATAATTATTACTAGAAGTATAATTGAATTCATGTAGATGTTCTAACTTTTCATGAAGCTTATGTCTCATAGCATAATAAATTTCTATCATTGCCTGCGTACTTGGCATGATTTCGCTCATTACTTCCATCTGTGTTATCATTCGGTCAATCTCTCGAATTTGTTCTTCTATTTCTTGTTCGATAACATCCGTTGAAGCTACTTGTGATTGAAAATCGTTTGGAAAGGCATTATTTTGATGGATTAATTCTTCACATAAGTAAATGATTCCTTGTGCTAAAGGACAAACATATAGCAGTACAAAAAATGATTTTGCACTGCTATATGTTTGTCCTTGTAGAACAGTATCAATTGCAAAAGCGTCAATCGACTGAATGGCTTGTTCCATACTTTGAATGGTAGCCGTACATACCGCATTCATGCTTTGAGTTTGGCTATGTACTTCTCCCAAATACATATTTAAACTCATGCATTGACCTCCCTTGCTAATTGTTGTTGCTGGTAGGATAGGTCATTTTCTAAGTCATTAAGGTCTCGTTTCTCTTTAAACAATGTTTCTTTTTGGTTTTCCAATTCGAATGTAAGTTTTCGTTCAATGTGTTGTGCTTCTTGACGGATATTCATAAAAAAATGAGATAATTCTCTATCGCTGTGCCAAGTTTCTAAAATACGGTTAAATAAGCGATTGCTTCGACCTTTCCACTCGTGAAAATCTACTTCCGCTTGTTCCTGAGTTTGAATCGCGGATTGATTTCGGTCCTGTTCTTCAAATACATTTCGTAACTTTTGATTTAACTGTTTGATTTTGTTTTCGATATCTCGATCCATCTTTTTCCTCCTACCGTTTTATCTTTACGAAGGTGGTCACATTAGCGAAAAGTGTTGTGAAGCTCGTGATCCATTCTTTCAAACTCTTTGGCCACCGAATGAATATTATCGACCGCTTGTTGAAAGGCGCTGGAAAATTGTTTCGTTAAATCTAAAGTTTGTTGGTTCGCCTCTTGTGCTTTGGAATTAACAGATAGCGTAGTATGCGTCGCTTTTGTTATAGAACGATTTGTTGCACTTTGGATTGTATCCGAAGCTGCCCTCATTTGCGTTGCGATTTGTGCCGCGTTTTGAAAATTACTTTGAAATTGTCCCATCGCATAAACCCTTTCTATATTTCTATGAACGTATTAAAGAAGGGGAGTGCCTAGTATGTAGTCCATTATCCTATTGTTCTTTATAGGAACACTCCTGGGAAAATATTGCAGATATAATTATAACAATAAATGGTTAAAGTTTCCTCAAAAAAATGTATGTTACAATATATGTGTTTGTTATAGTTCGCAATAGGTAATGTAGTATAACGTAGAGATAAAATACTAATAGGAAAGTAATAAATTGATGCTAATGATTTATATACAATTTAGGGAATTAAACAAATCTAATTTCTCATCTTGTTTACATATATAATAGAAGGTAATGAAAAAACTACACATTATCATTGTCGCTACCATGTTGGCGTCAACCTAATTAACTTAAATCCTGGTGATTTAATTCAAATTGTACCTGTTGAAGTAATTGGTACAGTAGATATTCGTTCTGCAGCGTTAACAGTTGCACAGATTTGATAATAAAAACAATATGCTTTGCTAATTGAAATTTAATGTCCCTTAGACTCACTAAAATATATGTGATAGATTCCGTTCGTTATCAAGACCTAAATCCAAAAAACATTTAAAATATCCAGCTTCTAACATATTGTATATGACTAATATGTTAGAAGCTTTTTTGGGGTAAGAAGTTTTGGAACTGATTTTGAATAGTATTTTTCTCTATTTGGGTAGAAATAAATAAAACATCATAAACAGTCGTTTATGGTATCTGACAAAGGAATTATAAATGTAACTTTAGTACCTATATTTACTTTAGAGTCAATCGAAATTTTTATACCTAGCTTGGAACAAAGCTTTTCACATAGATACAAGCCCATACCTGTACTTTTACTAAACCTTCTACCATTTTCACCTGTAAATCCTTTTTCAAACACTCTATTTATATCTTTATCTACAATCCCTACTCCATTATCTTCTATAGTTAACATGACTGAGTTGGCTTTCTTAACTGAATATATGCTGATTATGGGTGTTTCACTGTTTGCATATTTTACAGCGTTCCCTATTATCTGATTGAGCATAAACTCGAGCCATTTTCCATCACTATATACAATTTCATTGATATCTTTTATATCTAGTTTGATTTTCTTATGAATGAAATCTTTATAATTTTTTTTCACGACATTCCTTACTGCATCATTAAGATGAATGGGTTTAATAATGTAGTCTTTGCTTACATTGTTACTTCGGGAATAATACAACACCTGTTCTACAAATCCCTCAATCCTATCGATTTGGAGGTCTATTTTATTCGTTAATTCATTTTGATTATTTTCAATAATTAGCTTTGTAGAAGCAATTGGGGTTTTAATCTCATGTACCCATGTTTCTATATACTCCCTATAATCTACCTGCATATCTTTGTAGTATTTCACCTTCTCATGCATATCTCTACTTACTGGCTTCAGTATATGATTTAGTTTTTCCCCATGGATAAAATGAGCTTCCTTTATTACTTCTGGAAGTAGGTATTTCTTATCTAAACTTTCTAATATGCTGTCAACTTCATCATAATACGCTTTAGCCTGTATACACTCTAAAGCCATATACGAAAATAAGGGCAAAAACCAAATACAAAACACAAAGAATATGAGCAGGGCATGAAAATCCATCATAACCATCACAGCTACTAATAAAAGAAATAGCAGCAGATTAGACATAATTACTATCACTTTGTCTTTAATGAATTCACCTATACTCATGGCATGATATACCCTAATCCCCTTCTTGTTTCGATTGGGTTTTCGATACCAAGCTCCTCAAGTTTTTTTCGTAATCTAGTAATATTCACAGTTAAAGTACCGTCATCTACAAAATAATCTGATTTCCACAAGTGTTCCATAAGGAACTCCCTTTTTACGATATTTCCCTTATTGTTTATTAAATAGGAAAGGATTTTCACTTCATTTTTCGTTAACTCTATCACTTGATCTTTATACATAACGCTTGCATTGGAAAGATTTAAATGGAAATCCATGTAACTTAACATATTACTCGTCTTCGAGCTTCCATATGTTCTTTTCATGATATTTGTTATCCTTGCTAATAATATTTCTGTATTATAGGGCTTTGTAATAAAATCATCTGCACCTAAATTCATACTCATTAATTCATCTACTTCATTGTCCCTACTTGTAACTATTATAATTGGAACATCTGAATTTTTACGTATTTCTCTACATATATAATATCCATCGAACACAGGAAGATTTATGTCTAGCAATATAAGATCTGCATTTTCGTTTTCAACATACTGCATGATATTAATATAATCTATAGGAGCTTTTACATCGTATCCATATCTTTGTAAAAAGTTTTGCAATTCTTCTCTAATCACTTCATCATCTTCAATAATCATAATTTTTTTCATATATTTCCCCCACCGATCTATTTCACCTTCCATTATATTATCTCTAATATCTCATATAAATATACAGCTATATTTAACTACTAAATATGAAAATGCATATTTAGTTTTATTAGGGATTTTCACCTGTTACATTCTTGATTATATTAAAGAGGTACCTACTTTTCAGTAAATACCTCTTTACATGAATCCTTATTTATTATTTAACATTTAACTTTTCTTTCACTTTTTCAGGTAATTGTTCTCCCGTTACCTCTTTATATGAGTTTATATCATTTGAATCCTTATTCAAGGGTTTAAATACATCAACAGCAAGATATGCATTTACTTTCAGCTTTTTTTGAGCCCAAAATTTCACAGGAATCTCATTTCCTTTTTTATCATATGCCATTAGATTATAATCAAAGAATCCTGTCGAAGGGTTCACAATACCTGATTTACTATTTTCTGTTATTTTAACGTAACACTTTTCATACTTCAGTTTATTATAACCGTACCAACCTCCAACTGCTGCGAATAACAGTCCACTTAAAATACTTAAAACAATTAGCGTTTTTTTCAAAATAATCACCTTTTACTTCTATTATTTTTACTACTGAATTTTACTAAAACCTTGTCTACAATTAATCTCTTTACAAATTACTCTTAACAATATTTTTATATCCTACATATGTTGTAAAGAAATATCCTACGTACACTATAATAAATATGAAAGCGGTCATTAGCGCTGGAAGGGTAATATCTAGTTCATACACATTACTTATCGCGTCACTCATCATCTTAATTCCCACCACTGAGTGAATCAATGCAAGAATAACTGGAAGACTAAAATATATGCAAGTTTGCACAAAAATTGTTTTGTTAATCATTCTTTCGTTTGCACCAATTCTCTTTAAGGCTTTATATCTTTCTATACTATCACTGGCCTCTGATAATTGTTGAAGGGCTAATACAGCCATGCTAGTAATTAAGAATACGATTCCAATATATATTCCGATATACAGCACCATAACTGTGAACCCCTTGGATTCTGAGTATGTTTGATCCTTTGATACCCCGTATGGGATACCATTATCCCGATATCCAGCCGTAAAAAAGTCCTCGGCGATTTTATCATACTTTTTATTATATTCTTCTCTGTTTTTATCTAAATAATTTACATTGAAAAATGACTTACGAATCTTATAACCTGATAAAAATTCATCATTTATAATGATTGTACATGCATTATCTGTAAAACCACTAGTAGTATGAAGATTTTCTTCTATAACTTTAGTTTGTTTTACCAAGTATTCTTTTCCTTTAATATTAAGTTTATTACTGTCTTTCAACTTTTTATTAATTGGTTTAATTACGGGACCTTTATCTGATGAGATTAAAACCTCATCCTTATTTAAATTTATTTCTTTTTCACCCTTTAATTGGAGAATTTTATTATAATCAGATACCTTAACAAAGCTTACGTTAAATGGCTGAAGCTTTTTATCTCGAGATTTCAACAATTCTCCTGTGCTTAACTCTGCATCATATTCATTGTAAACTATATATTTTTCATTTTTACTTATTTTAGATTTAATCTTATTTAACGTATCTTCATTGCTATTTTGACCATCATTGTACAACCTTACGCTAGCATCAAAAGGCGTTACTTGTTCAAGTCCTTCTTCAGTAGCTTGTTTAAAACTTATTCCAGTAGACAATATCCCTATTGTAAGAAATAACATTAAACAAATGAGAGACATGGATAAAAAATTCGTATTCACCTTACTATTTATTTGTTTAATTATAAAAATATTTAATTCTTTTAAATATACCTTTTTATTTTTCTTTACTATATACAAGATGAATCCAGATAAACTAAAGAAAAATAATAATGTGCCTAAAATCCCAAGGATTATTGCTAGCAGGAACATAGGATCATCTGTCCTGAATCCTATGCTCAGTATTGTTTTATATGCATAGCCAAGCGAAATTACGCATAAAATAAATACCATTAGATATATAATAGGATTTTTAAATTTTACCTCTTCATTTTTCTTACTTGCTGTTAACAAATCGATAATCTTGTATTTAGAAATAACAAATACATTAAAGATTATAACAAGTAAGAACATGATACCAAAGTACAATATAGTCTTACCTATAGCACCTGTCGAAACTGCGAATTTATATTCATTCATCGATAAATCGAATAGCTTTAAAGTCAAGCTAGATAAGGCTTGTGATACTGTAATCCCTAGTATAAGTCCGCTAATTAAAGATATAGCTCCAACTATTATGGTCTCTGTTACTAATATGCTAGATATTCTTCTTTTTCCCATACCTAAGGTCATATAAATTCCTAATTCTTTTTTACGTTTCTTTATTAAAAAATTACTCGCATATAATATAAGACTTCCTAATATGATGGATACAAATACTGATACACCAGCCAATGCACTAGTTAACGTTTTTATATATGATGAACCTGTATACTTCAGTTCAGTAAGCGCCTTTTGTGACTCTATTGAATTAAAGCTATAAAATATACAAACAGCTAATGTTAGTGTTAAGAAATATATAGCATAATCCTTAAAACTCTTCTTTACATTACTTACGGCAATCTTAGAGTACATTATTATCATCACCTCCAAGCAGC
This sequence comes from Bacillus albus, assembly GCF_001884185.1. Lineage (GTDB taxonomy): Bacteria > Bacillota > Bacilli > Bacillales > Bacillaceae_G > Bacillus_A > Bacillus_A albus. The sequence goes on along the minus strand of NZ_MAOE01000102.1, from coordinate 37,052 downwards.
GTGATTACTTCGATAATTTTATTAAAGAATTCTTTTCGAGAATCATTTCCTCTGACTAACTCATTAAAGATTTCCCCATCTTTAATAAAAAGGATTCTACGAGCATAGCTAGCTGTAAAGGCATCGTGCGTAACCATAAGAATTGTTGTCTTTAAATCTTCATTTAGACTCTCAAATCTTTCCAGTAATAATCTAGATGATTTAGAATCTAACGCTCCGGTTGGTTCATCCGCAAGGACTAAGGATGGATCTGTCACGATTGCTCTTGCTGACGCCACCCTTTGTTTTTGTCCACCTGACATCTGATAAGGATATTTGTTTAAAACTTCTACAATCTCCAAATACTTTGCTACTGCTTTTATTTTCCCATCTATTTCTGAACTTTTTTCACCTTTAATTGTTAACGCTAAAGCAATATTTTCATATGCTGTAAGAGTATCTAATAGGTTAAAATCCTGAAATATAAAGCCTAACTCATTTCGTCTGAATTTATCTAATGCTTTTGATTTTAACCTAGTAATGTCACTATTATTGATGATTATTTTTCCTGTAGTAACATTATCAATAGTTGATATACAGTTAAGAAGCGTAGTTTTACCACTTCCTGAAGGTCCCATGATTCCAACGAATTCCCCTTCATCTACTTTAAAGCTGATATTATCAATTGCCTTTGTTACGTTATCTTTATTTCCATAATATTTTTCAATTTTTTCAACACTTAATATGGTTTTCATTTGTAGCACTCCTTTTGGTAACGCTCCGTTTTTGACGTCGTCTTATGTAACTAATTTTATCCGGTTATATTTGAAGTATCGATGGAACTACATTACATTAACGTTACATTTTTGTAATGTTTCACAAAAGAAACCCTCGACTCATAAATAAGCCGAGGGAAAAATACTGAAAGAGAATTTTGTTTTAGGCACAGTTCCTAAGTAGAAACTGGATTTAAATTAATATTTTGAGCATTGGCTCTATTTTATTGACGGTCTTTCTTTATTGCTTTTCAAAAAATTTAAGTGTGTGCGATAAAATTACATCTTTCTATTTGTTTATATCCACTTATATCTGTTTATATACGTCTGCATATGCCACTTTTAGTTGATTCCGTAATTGTTTGTTTTCTTCTTCAACTTTCTTGATTCTTCGCTTCAACGATTCAATAATTACATCTTTGTTTCTATCACTTATCTCACGTTTTATCTGTTTCTTTGTAGACGCTTGTGCCTGTTGTTGTCGCAGGGCTTCAATCCGTTCACGGAAGTTCCGGTTGTTATATAGTGTTGCTTTAGCGATACCAGCCTCATTTGCTACGCTATTAAAATTGATGTTCTGATTGGCCCATACGAGCCTTTGGATCGCTTCATCAACTTTTTGAGAGGTGACTGCCTTTCTGGATGCATGAATTACTTTTAGCTGTTCTATACGATTATAACTAGCCATGTTTCACACCACACTTTCTTTTTATACGATCTTGCCGACCAAAAATAATATTACCTTCTCTAATATTATTTAAGATGCCTTGATACCTGTTTAAATTCCGTACATGCTTCTCAACCATATCCTCACGATTATGCTGTTTAGCTATTTCTACAGCTCTTGTGGTTGTTTTTATGTGCAACTCATATTTTTCAATATCCAACTCTGAAAATCCAATCGCCAAGTCCTTGCAAGGGCTGCCACTGTTGCATGTTAAACAAGGCGGAGCTTCCATATGTGGACAATCTCCTTTCAATCGTGCATGACATGTTCCATAAGGGTTGTCCATTGCATTTAATTTATGCTCTTGCCAGAGTGCTTGCAATATATCATCAGGAATATCTTCACCTGCATTAATCTCTTGTACCTCACCGTTCAAATCAAAGCTGAAAACCCCTTGATTAATAACAGATTCGAACGCTTTTCGCTTAGTTTCATCCAATAGTTTTGCATACCGTAAAGTCATCTCAGGAGAAGCATGTGCTAATAATTCTTGTACCGTTAGAATATCTGTGCCTCCATTCAATAATTTCACAGCATATGTATGACGAAATTGATGAGTTTTAAAACGAAATATATTACCATCTTCATCTACAATATGTTTCTTTTTTGCTAATTCATTCAAATGACTTCGAATCCAACCTTGAGTATATGGCCTACCTTTTCGTGTACCCTGATACCTTACAAAAATATATCCTTCTGGATTATTATCTCGCGTACTATTTTCTTTGGAATATGAAATTAAAACGGAAAGAATTTTCGCGAGATCTTCATCAATTGGAATTCGATGTCCTTGCACCTGTGTTTTTTCAATATCAGTTACAATGGAGTATTTACCATTCAATTGTACAAGGCAATCTATTGTGAGTTCTAACACATCTGAAATACGAAGTCCTGTTTTAAAAGCCACCCATACCACTGGTATAATGTCTTCCGGTAGGTCGTTAAGGTGAGCAAATAATTGTTCCAGTACAAAATCAGGAATGTAATCAATTTGCCCGAAGGGCTTTTTTTTCACTTTAGGTTTGTCCCCTGGGAAAATCAATAATCGTACATCTTTATTTGGCGCAATGCCATATTCGTATTTTTGAACATCTCCCAAAAACTTATTTATACATTTCAACTCTTCTGATATATATCTTTCTGAAGAGTCAATACCTTTATTTTTGGTGTATTCATGCAACCATTGAATGTATTGTTCCATATGAGGTCTTTTGAGATTTTTCCAATCATTCCAAGTTGGTTCCAATGAAAATATGAAAGCAAAAAATTTATTCAAAGTCCTTAGGTAAAATCTTGATGTCGCAAACGAAAGATCGCTTCGTCCCATTAAACGTTGTTTAATATACTTTTTTGTACTCTCTCTAATTTTCAACGGTTCTATTTTAGTAAAATCGAGGTAATGCGCAGTTAAACTTTTGCTGTAGTATATCCCATACTTTGTGTGTAATATCCGTACATCCCAACGGTCTTTCTCCCATTCATCACGAGAATCTGCTAACACCAAGAAGTTGGAATAGATGATACGAAAATAAGTTGCTGCGGGGGATTTATGTGTATATCCGTCGAATACTGTGGTCTTTGATGTCTTTGTTATAGGAATTCCTTGCTGTTTTAACCAAAACCACCATTCTCGTTCAGCCTTATCCATATCTAAATCAAATAAAGAGAAAAGATGGGGGTATTTTGTGTTAAGAAAAAGAGATAATTTGTTTAATAATGCGGCATTTCCATCAAAACTACTGCTTAGTGCCCAATGTTCTTTAAATAACTTTTGATACCACACATATTTTATTTCAAGGTTAACAGTTGGACTATTTATTCGAAAATACACATTTCGACGTTTTCCTTTGTAGTTATCCGCCATTCTCCGAAATTGAGGGATACTTTCTAAGAATTCAATGTTCCAACTGTCATTAATTAAAAAATAAGCTTCTTTCACATGTTTAGTGGTAACAAATCCATCAGGTTGAATTGTTTTTTCCATATAACTAGAGAGTTCATATTTTAATCGTTCATGAAAATTGACTTCTCCTATATTTGTTTGCTGTTTTCGCTTCATGTTTACCACCTTCAGCTTTTTTCATCGATTTTGAATGCATCTTGCGCTTTTTCCCAATCCTTACGGATATCTTCGTCCGAAGGATGGAGATACAAATTCATTGTTGTTTGAATTTGGGCATGTCCCAATCTCTCTTGTACTTGTTTGATGTCTTTTGTTTCCTGATAGTATATAGTTGCATGGGTATGTCGGAGCAGATGGGGGTGGATGTTAATTTTTGTTTTCTTTCGCAAGCGTTTGAAGAGAGATTCTACATCACTATAATTCATAGGTCTACCCACATTTCTCCCACGTAGTTTAACAAAGACAAAGTTTGTTTTAATATCCAGTTCATCCATAATTTCATACAGATAATCATCATACAAATTCATTAGGTGTTGCGATACAAATATCTCTCGTTCTCCTGTTTTGAGCTTTGCACCATTCTCCAATTCTCCTCGATCCATCAAGCGAATCCGATGTCCTTTTCTGTGGTCAAATATAAAGTCTTCCAGGAATAGAGAGAGGGCTTCTCCAATACGCAATCCTGTTTCAAACAGAAGTTGAACAAGGAAAGCATCTCGTATATTTGTAGTAGCTGTGAAAGTTTGTTGCACTTGCTCTTTTGTGAGAACTTGAATCTTTTTACGAGGCTCTTTTACTTTCAATACATTTCGGATAGAGGGCTTATTCTTATTGATATGATGTAGAAAACTCTTATAGCGTGTTTTTCCACCTGTATAAATCTGGCGCATTAGTTTTTCATTCATGTCCTTAGACAATTCTTCGTTACGGTATAAATAATCATAAAAATTTGTAACAGCAGTAATTGTTAAATTCACTGTTTTTTCAGTCTTTTTAGAATTTACAGGTGAAAAAGACATTACATTTAAACTAGTATACGGATGACGTAACCATCCAACAAAATCTGCTAGATGTTCTAATTTTATTTCTTTGTAATCTTTTTCAATTTCTCTCAAATATACAAAGTATTGTTTCAGCGCATAACAGTATGTCTTTTGAGTATTCCTACTTTTACCTGTGCTATCCAAATATTTGAGATATTTTACAACGGGAACAATCGGGATCCCTCTTTCATCTACTAACATGTATTTTATACTTTCCTCTAGGATAACCTCTTGTACTCGCATAGAATTCCTCCCCTAGATTCATACTAAAACTAACGATTGTTTTTACACCACCACTCCTATAGAAGTTGTCCTCCCACTATAAAGAATAAATTTCTATCACATTATAAACATAATATACTAGATTATTAGCGTACAGTTAATGATTATATAATGTAACAAAAAAGAATACTAAGCTCACATATTGAACATAATATTCTCTTTTTATTGTAGTATATTTAATGATACACATCTATCACATATATTTTATTGTATGTTGACTATCTAGTCATACAAATCTAAAGCGTTCTTAAGAGCACACTTATATGTGTGCTCTATTTTTTATGAAAGCTTGTCCATTTCACTTTGCCCTATCAATGCATTTACTATTAGTAATACGAATTTTTTAGAGGTGATTTATATTGGACGAGCTTTTATCTTCTGCTGCATTAAATCCAGGTTCAATGGGACCTACACTCCCACCTATGCAACCCTTTCAAATCCCTACTGTTAATATAGGACTGAGTGGAAGTACTGGGCCTACTGGGCTGACCTTATTTTTTACTCCCCTTGTACCAGACCTTGATTTTATAGATCTTCCACCAAATACAAATAACGTTCTAATTATGGAGGTCTTTGTTCCTATAGAAAATAAAGGTGACAGAGTACTATTAAACGCGACGATTGGAACAGATATATCTGTTCATGTAGGAGAAAATCAGGATGCAGCCTTTAATGTAAATGCCATTACGTATCAATTATTCCGTGACAATGTTTTACTCACAAAAACAAGTGTTTCTGGAAGCTACCTAATGGCTACTGCTGCAGACACACTATATAACTTTAACTCCACATTTACATGGGTAGATGCCCCAGGAAACCCGATAGCACAACCAGATCCAGTTCATTATCGTGTTATAGCTAATATAGGAGATCTTAGCTATAACATATCATCTGCTCTAGTCGGCAATCGTGGATTTTCTGCAATAAATTCGGTTCCTGCGTAAAATATCAACCGTACCAAAAGAGCATCCATGTGTTGGACATCTAGGGGTGGAACACCCCGAAGTAACGCTCAGGGAGATGAAAGGTTACTTTCGTCGTGGAACTGAGAAGCTCCCACTTCAAGCTTTGCTAAGTGGCGAGTAGTTCACTAAAAGATAGTAATTACTTATCCCGCTATGAAAATGTAAAAGCTAAATTTTCACATTCAATTAACCGAGCAGTTAGCTTTTGCTAGCTGTTCTTTGTTTGTAAAAAGCACACAATTAACTGAACGCACATATAATAATCTACGTTCCTTTCTTTTTAAAATAGTCGTTACAAAATGAATCTCGTCACGAGAGCACTTTCCCAAGTGCTCTTACATTTACATACCAAATAGCATTTTAATTATTTTTGAGGGCGGATTTTATTATTTTGTACAAGCACTATTCCCTTTTGTTTAATAAAATATATAGACATCTTAAAGAAAGGAGAGAAACGTAAGTATGGCTGATTACTATTATAAATACGGTAAAAAATACTATAAAAATCGTTCGCAGTCTCACCAGCAAAAAAAGAACTGTTTTATTGAAACCCACACGGTTGCTGGATCAAATAGAATGTTAGATATTATCGTACCAGCTAACACTTCAAGAGTTGTCTTTGAAGATTCTACTAATAATCATAATAAAACATTACTTCAATTTCGTGTTCCTGGTACTTCTACTCCCGTTGTAGTAACTATTCGTACAAGAAATTCTCGTATACCAATTACCGCTACAATAACTACAGGTGAAACAAGGATTCTTCAAGTAGAAAATTTCGAAAGCCTCACTGTCACAAATAATACTAATATGAATAGCGACATTGGTGTTTTTATCCAAAAAACTTTTTGCATCTGCTGTAATGACCACAATGATTATTATAAGGAACAATCTCGTTCTTTAAACCAAAAAGGTAACTGTTTTATCGAGACCCATACCATAGCTGCTTCAGGAACCCCCTCTACTGGAAATGTACCTCTAACTATTATCGTCCCTCCCAACACTTCAAGAACGGTTTTTGAAGATTTTACTAGTAATCATAACAAAACATTACTTCAGATATCTGTTCCTAACGATTCCAGTTCTATTGAAGTAACTATTCGTACCAGAGGTTCTAGCAGACCAATATCTGCTACAATAGTTCCAAATGAAATAAGGATTTTTCAAGTAGAAGATTTCCAAAATCTCACTTTAACAAACAATTCCGATATCCTTGATTTCATTGATATATTTATTCAAAAGACGTTTTGTATTTGCTGCAATGATCAGAGCAATCCTTGCGATGGATATTGCGATAAATACGGTCATGATTTTGAGTGTTAGATTAACTGCCAAAAGAATCCTTTATACAAAGGATTCTTTTCTTCTTTTAATTTAAAAAACATTTTTCTTTTTCCGGAAGATTCAACTATTTCACTAACCTAAACCTCTTATTTAAAGACAATTTGATCATGTTGCTCAAGATTTTTCGTCTATATCAACATGTAAATTGTTCACTTCCAAATCATATTTCCACCACTATATTTGCTTTCTCAAAGATTTTCTGTCTTGTTCTTAATTTTGTCAAAATCCTCATATAGCTATACAAAAAATATATGCTATCATGTTTTTAAGAAACTATGCGTTCCCTTAACCCTGTATCCGACCCTGTATTTTGTTACAGGGTCTTTGTTTATTTTATTTACTTTCATTAGCTTATAAGAGTTACTACACACCCCATTTCAATTAAAATCGTTTAAATATTAGTGAGAATTTAAAATGATAAATCTATTAGCTTTTTTGACAATTGTAATCTAATACTAGATTTCTAAATATATGCTACACTAAACATCAGTTAACACTATAAACATAGTGTTAACTTTCTTAATTGAATATTAGTAATAGTAAGTATAAAGATTATCAATTTACTAGATCTTACATTTATGTAAAAATAGATGTATGTTAAGCTTTTTCAAAATCTTTCCCCTAATAAAGATTTGAAGTAGCATTTCATGATTCTCCTTACTGTTAATATGCCTTGAAAAAGAACCCAATAGGGTTCTTTTTCTTCTGATTACATCCTCTGTAATTACTTATTTAATATAAAAAAAGGATTGACAATTACTTGAAATCCTTTTTACACCTTAATATACACTTGTATTAAGTACTTAACTCTTTATTTAGCATGTATATGAACTAAACCATTCATTATTATTTACATATAAAACACTTCAGAATTTAGAAATACACAATAACAAATCTTTCCCAACTTCCAGCTACATAACTATTAGCAGTTAATTCTCTACCACCATTTGCTGATATAAATCTACCATTACTTAACGCTTGTAATACATATATCCTATTGTCTCCACCATTATATAAGATAAATTTTTCCCATGCTCCAATTGATGTACGATCTGCTACTACTCTACCATTTGGCTCAAACGAAACGTATTTTCCATTACTTTTCGCTTTTAAAGCAAACGTATATAATTCCCCAGTCGGAATTAATTCGAATTTCTCCCATTCATTAACTGCACTACGATTTGCTACTACATTTCCCGATGGCTCAGCAGACACATATTGTAAATTTGCAGCTTGTATAGCAACAGTCCAGCTTCCATTAAATAGATTCACACCTTTTAGTGAACTCGCATTTGATTGGCCGGCTGCCAATGCATCATTTGATGGGGTTACCATCATTATCATTAGAACCATTGGCAACAACATTAAAACTAACTTTTTAAAAATCTTATTACCATTTGCATGAGTTATGAACCTCTTCATTCCCATTCCTCCCTTAATATATACCACCCATATACATCATACCAAATGTGTAAAATGTTGTAATAAAAGAGAGTCTTTATCAACAAATACCTTATTATTCTGTTTCTTCTTTCTCAAATTTATCATTTTCTAAAAACAAAAAAAGAATCCTTTACGGATTCCTTTTTTCCTTGCACTCTTTTTCAAATAGTGCATTTTTGCACCTACTTTTAGTATACCTCATAATTCCTATAAAATAAATAAGATTAAATGAAATTTACTTCTATATTTCCATAAAACATCATACTCCCTCATAATTTCACAAATAAAATAGAGTGTTTTTAAAACTCATCTCTTGAACATTCCTTTAGTTGCTCCATAGCAATCTTTCGTGCATGTTCCTCACTATCTATCAACGTCAATCCTTGTGATATATAACTCCAAAATTCATAACCACAATCCTCCACCCATCTATAAGCCTCTGCTGTATATAGCCCATCTTTTCTTCTAATCAGATCCTTTTTGATTTTTTATAAAACTATTTTTCGTATTTTAATAAAAAACACTTAGGTAATATTAGGAAGTTCCGGTTTCAAAATCAAGAATTATTAGTATAAGTTGGCATCATAAATTATGAGAAATTGAAGCGCGTGTTTCTTTTTACGATTTTTTTACAGGGGGACAAAAATGAATATCCTTAACTTTTTGATGTCATTATTCAATTCAAAAAAAATAACTCAAGAAATCTTTGAGTTATTCGGAAATAAAAAGAAAAACAATAAAGGGGGGATTTGGGCTTCTTTACTAGGATTAGGAACAGTTTTTGGATTCTTAGCAACACGTAATTCAAGTATGATGAAACCTACGAAACGTATGTTCCAAGGTTTTAAAAATAAAACAAGATCATTTATTCCATCCAAAGTAAATTTAGCGAATATCGATATAAAAAGTTAACGGAACTTCACTTCTGTTGACTTAAATTTGCGAATAGCGCCTAAACATGCCTTGCTCTAATAGAGGGGGATATAAAAAAGAAACGAAGTCAAATTGACTTCGTTTCTTTTTTGCTAATTATTTTTTTCTAGAATACGTTCAACCTCATCAACACTTAACTTGCTTGCTTTAGCAATCGTTTCAAGTGGTACACCAAGTTCATGCATGCCTTTGATCATCTGTATCTTCCCTTCTTGAATTCCTTCATTACGAGCGTGAGCAAACTTCGCAGCCTCATCCATTAAAGCTTTTTCTCTTGCCTCATATGCTTGACGGAAAGAAGAATCTTGACTCATGCGTTCCCACTTATCCATTACTTTTTGTAAAATTGGGTCTTGGTTCATGGCAATTTCCTCCAATGTTTGGGTAAGGCGTTCATCTTCATTCGCCGGTAGTAATAATAACCAACGTACAAAGGAATCCTCCCACGGATTTATTTGTTCATTTCGCCACTGTTGCATGAGTTTTGGAATCTCTACAATATGAATTTCTATATCCTCACTTAATACCTTCTGTTGTTGTTGATTCCATAGAATTCCTGTTGGATGGAATGCCTCATTTTCTGGAAACATGACGAAATTTAACAAATTAATCGTAATTGTTTTGTGAAGAGAACTATAGGGCATTCCCTTTTGTAGCTGAGATGTATATAACCTTCCCCAGTAATATAAACTTCTTTTAATCATGTCATGATTATTATTCAACTGAATTTCTACATTTACCTTGGTGCCTGTATCTAATGTAGCGGAAATATCTAAAATCGATAATTTATCCTCTTCATGTTCTCGGTGTAAGTGCGGGTCTTCTAACTGTAATGAAGCAATCGGTGACTCTAACGATTCTTGTAACAGAGCATTTAAAAAAGCAATTAGAATATCTTCATTTCCACTTGTACCAAATAATTGTTTAAAAGCAAAATCAATACGTAAATTCACTAACTGTTGGTTGGACATGGGTTTTCCTCTCCCCATCTCAGACGATGTTTTTCTTTTATTGTACATAAAAGGAGAGTACACTTGCAAACAAGTCCTTCTGGCAACATATACAAGAACTTATACCAATTTGGATAATATTATACACGAGATATTTATGTTTTTTGAATTTAACATTTTGTATCTTTTGTAAAACTCGTTTAATGAACTATTAAATCAAAAATGATCCAAAGTATTATCCTATGTTAATTACTAAAAATTTCGACCTATATTTCTAAATAACCTCCACTCATAAATATAAAGAGTTAAATGCGATTCTTTATAATCTTGAATTGCCGTATTAAACTATTTTATTGTATAACTGTTTCATTACATTGTTCGGGATGAATTTTAAATTAAACCATTTATTATCTATTTTATTAAACTTTTTTTGTTTTTGGGAAAGAGATACCAAAAACTGTTTTATTCCATGGACTACTTTCAACCCATATCTTACCCTGGTTTTTTTCTACTAAGGATTTAGCAATAGCAAGCCCTAATCCGCTACCTCCATAAATAGAATTTCTTGATTGGTCACTACGATACATTCGTTCAAATACATGATCCAAATCATGTTCCGCGATTCCCTGTCCTTTATCCCAAATAAGCAATTGGAATTCTTGATTTGATTCAATGAGTTCTATCCCAAGTACTTTTCCTTCTTTCCCATATATAATAGCATTTTTTATTAAGTTATCTATAATTCTTATAATACTTAGATAATCTGCCGTGATAAAACATTTTGTTTTTGGTAAACTAAGCTGTAATTCTAAATTATTTTTCTTGATTTCAGGTAAATACTCAATTAGTACCTCTCTCGTAATCTCAGTTAACTCTAGAAATTCAGGATTTATTAAAACTTCATCTGCATCTAGTTTTGCCATATTAAATATTTCATTGATTAATTGCTTTAAGTTGCTAGATTTTCTTGAAATAATTTCAAGATACTCTTTTTTCTCTTCTCGAGAAACAGCTATATCATCTTTTAAAGCATCAATATATCCTATAATAGATGTAAGAGGAGTTCTGATATCATGAGAAATACTTGATAAGAGTCTTTTTCTCGCATTTTGAGATTTAATGGATTCGATTTGAACTCTTTCTAGATGTTCAATTAATTCATTCACAGAAAATATCATTTTATTAAATACATTATCTTCATTTACAATTAACCTTGTTGTTAAATTTCCGTTAATTACACGTTTTAACTCCTCAATCATTATTTTCAAACGATTAACAAAGTGAAACCTTGTAACTAAGAGAAAGGTCGTAAAGAAAAATAGTACTATGTACAAAGCAAGCTTATTTATTCCTAATAGTTGGTTATTTAAATCTGCAAAAAAAAGTCCTATAATACATATTAGTTGAAGAATATTAAGCAAGATAATTTTGTCGCTATACATTTTGGTCACCTACAAACTTATATCCTATTCCCCAAACTGTTTGTATTAATTGAGGATTAGAAGGATCTACTTCTATTTTTTTTCTAAGTTTTCGAATATGGACCATGACAGTATTATCATCTTCTAAATAGTTGTCCCCCCAAACATTACGGAACAACTGAGATTTTGTAAACACTTGCTCTGGATTTGAAGCGAAAAACCTTAGTAATTCCATCTCTTTTGCAGTTAAAGGAATCTCTTCTCCCTCTTTGAAAACAACATATTTTTTCATATCAATTGAGATTTCTTTAAACTCTATACGTGTTTGTTCTCTATCCCCTGCTTCACTTCCTAAAACTAAAAACCTCCTCATAAGAGCTTTAACTCTAGCTACTACCTCATTTATACTAAAAGGTTTTGTAATATAGTCATCTGCCCCCATACTTAAACCTAATATCTTATCAGTTTCATGATTTTTAGCAGTTAGCATTAGAATAGGAACATTCGTTTTTTCTCTTAATTTTCTGCAGACCTCAATCCCATCAATTTTTGGCATCATAAGATCTAATATAAACAAATCATATTTATTTTTATTAAATAAAGAAAGAGCGTGCTCGCCATCTATAGCTACATCAACCTTATATAATTCTCGCTCCATATATTTTTTTAATAAATCTCTAATTTCTTTTTCATCATCCGCTATAAGAATTCTAATTTCTCGCAAAATAACACCTGCTTTCATAATTTTTATTATACATATCCAAAATTATTGTGCTTATTCGTTTTAATTTTCATGTTATCAAAATAAGAAAATTGGCATTTCTTTAAAGAAATGCCAATTCTCAAAAATTAAACTGTTTCAAACGCCAATATGTCGTTTATTATATTAGCATTCTTTTTAAGAATATCCAGGTTTGAATTTGATAACATTTCCATATGGGTTCCGTACCCTTGAATTATCCTGAAATTCTTCGTAGTAGCATTTTCCCACATTAAATTATTTTCATCTTCTTTTTCTTTTACTGATTTTATATAACTTATATTTCCATCAATACTGCCATTTGTTGTTGTACTCTGTACATACATATACGACTTCATAATTAATTCTATCAAATAATCACTAGCTAATTTTTCTAAATCTTTATATTTTTTCAGATTGAATTTTTCATGAAGTTCTCTCTTACACTCTTCCTCTGTATAAAGATTCTGTTCTACAGTCGTACGGTATTTTGAATCAATAAGAATAAGATTCTCTACTTCAAAACCTTGTCTATTTAATTCTTTTGCCACATCGAATGCAAGAATACCGCCGGCTGAATATCCCACTAATGTGTACGGTCCTTCTGATTGAATATCTTTTATTATTTTAACATATTGCGCAATCCTATTTTCAGACTTAATAAAATTAAAACTGTAAACTGAATATGACTCAATATGCTTTGCTAGCCCCATATATGCTATTCCTATTGAAGCAGCTGGTGGGAAACAAAATAGTTTTTTATTGGTGCTTGTTGAGCTACTAAGTTGAATACAATCCTCTGTGTAATCCTTTAACATTTCTTTTGCACCTTCTAAGAACGCTGAAAAACTTCGGACTGTAGGTTTATCAAATACATCTTTAAACGGTACTCTAAAGTTTAACTCTGTAACTATTCTTGAAACAAATGTCATAACGTTTAAAGAGTTCGCTCCGATATCAAATAAATTAGTATTTATACCTATTTTTTTGATATTTAAAATTTCTTCCCATATGCTAACAATTTTTTCTTCTAAATCATTTCTTGGCGGTTCGTATTCTAATCCATATTTGACATTTCCATCTGGTGCTGGTAATGACTTTATATCTATTTTACCATTTGTTGTCAACGGCAGTTCCTTAAGCTGTGTAAAAAACGCTGGTATCATATAATTTGGGAGTTCTTTTGATAAATATCTTCTCATCTCTGTAACAGTAATTGGTTTTTCTTTATTCTCTAAAACAACATATGCACAAAGATACTGACTATTCTCGCCATCTATTCTTGCAACAACTTTTGTTTCTTTTATATTATCTAATTTTAGAATTTGATTCTCTATTTCTCCTAATTCAATTCTATAACCGCGAATTTTCACTTGATGGTCAGTTCTCCCTATAAATTCGATATTTCCATTAGGCAACCATCTTGCAAGATCCCCTGTTCTATACATCTTTGCCCCAGGTATATATGGATTTGATATAAATTTTTCTGCTGTCAATTCAGGTCTATTTAAATAACCTGTAGCAACACCATCTCCACTTATATAAAGTTCTCCTTCTATTCCTACTGGTAATATCTTTTGATTATCATCCAATATATAAATTTGAACATTATCAATTGGCTTTCCAATAGGTACCGATATGTGTTTATCATCATTGAGATTATACTTATAAATCATACAGCCAATTGTTGCTTCTGTTGGACCATACTCATTATAGATCTCAACATTATGATTGAAACTTTTTGAAATCTCTCTTGCTAAATCTGTTTTTAAATCTTCTCCACCTACTATTAATCGTTTTATACTTGAGTTGCTGTTATCAATATCTCTTATCAAACTTAAATGAGATGGTGTTAATTTTACTATACCTACTCTATTATCCTTAAAGATTTGTCTTATAATTGGTTCATCCCCATCATTATCGTAAATAACTATTTTATTTCCAGAAATTAATGGTGTAAATATTGATGTAATTGTAAGGTCAAATGAGAATGATGAATACAAGGCAAAATCTAAGGCCTCTCCTTTGACATATTCCTTATTTGCCCATGTTATATAATTAACTAGACCTCTTTGCTTAAGCATAGTTCCCTTTGGCATACCTGTAGAACCCGAAGTATAAATCATATAAGCTAGGTTGTTAGTATTACTTGTTACTTTTATATTTTCAGTAGAATAATGATTATACTCTTCATCTAAAAATACTATTTCTTTGTTTATTCTCACTGCATCTTTGCCTTTTGTAAGTATAATATTTGTTCCACTATCCTCTACTATATACTTAATTCGCTCTTCAGGATATTCAGGATCTATTGGTAAATATGCTGCTCCAGATTTTAAAATCCCCATTATCCCTATAATCATCTCTAGAGAACGTTCAATCATGATACCTACAATTGTGTCTGGTTGAACTCCTTTATTCTGGAGTATCCTAGCTATTTGGTTAGATTTTTCATTCAGCTCTTTATAAGTAAGTTGCTGCTTATCAAGTACCACAGCTACCTTATTTGGAGTTCGTTCTACCTGTTCTTCAAATAAACGATGAATTGTTTTTTCTTTTGGATACTCTGCTTTTGTTTCATTAAACTCATTCAAGAAATAATGCTTTTCTTCTTTTGAAAGGATTTCTAATTGATTCACATTTTTATGTTCATCCTGCACAACTTGGTCCATAACACTTTTCAGATGATTTGCTATGTTCCGGATGATTTTTTCTGAATAGAGATTTCCATCATATGCTATTTTGAGTACAAGCTGTTCGCCTGGAACTACAACTATTGTAAATCCATAGTTGGTTTGTTCAATCCCTTTAATATCCTTAAACACGAAACCAATCTTACTTTCTTCTTCCTGAAGTAAACGTTCATCAAGTGCATAATTCTCAAAAATCATTACATGATCAATTAAATCCCTTTTTAAATCACTAAGAGACTGTATATCTGAAAGATTCATATAGTTGTATGCTTGGTTTTCTATCCCTTGCTGCTGTACCTCTTTTAATATATTTTTAAAGCTCTTATGTTGTTTTATATTAATTCTCGTTGGAATTGCATTAATGAATAATCCAACCATTTTTTCAATACCAGCTACTTTGGCATCTCTACCAGAAACGACAGAACCAAATACAACATCGTCTGTATGATTATACTTGGCTAAAATAATCCCCCATAAGGTTTGTAGCACAGTGTTTAACGTAACATTATTTTGATTAGCCAATTCAGTCATTTTTTTCGTAAATTCGCTTGAAAATTCAATGAGCGTCTCTTGCCCATGGTACCCTCTTGTACTGTCACTTTTGAACGATGGAATTTTCGCAGGTTTTTGATACCCTGCTAAATATTGTTTCCAATATTGAATTCCCTCTTCTTTTTCCTGTTCCCCTAACCATCTAATATAATCACTATATGGTCTTGGCTCTTCTAAATTAGGATACTGTCCTACTTGTTTGTTTCCATAGATATGGAACAATTCTCCCAAAATAATACCTCTGCCCCATCCATCAAACAAGATGTGATGATTGCTCCATATAATTGTATAAGCCTTATCATCAGTTTGAATAAGTTCCAGTCTAATTAAAACATCTTTACTAAAATCAAAACCTTTTTCTCGATCTTGTTCAATGTATGTTGCTATACTTTCCTTTTGCTGATTTATTCCTTGCTGTCTAATATCTCGGTATTTAAAGCCAATCTTTCGATTTTTTAGAATTACATTTTTAGGTTTTTCTGTAATTTCATATTCAATTGCTGTCCGAAGGATTTCATGTCTTTTCATAATATCGTTCAAGCTTTCCTCGAATAAGTTGACATCAATAAACCCTTTGACATCAATGACAAGTTGTTCAAAGTATGCACCTGATTGTTGATCTTCTAATGCATGGAATAGCATACCCTGCTGCATATTAGCTAACGGATAAATCTTTTCTATTTCAGCCCACCTATTTTTCACCTTGATTTCCTCTAGTTGTTCGAAGCTTAACTCTTTGTCTCCATAGTCAAATGGCGTTTTTTCAGCCTGTTCCTTAGAAATGCAATGATGGATTACATCACAAAGAGCATCCTTGAAAGCTTCTGTAAACTCCACTACGACATCCTCTGCATATACTTTTGTATTATAAGTCGTATCAATAGTGAGCTTTCCATCTAAGACAACAGCATTCATTTCTATAGGTGTTTCTCTTGTATGTTTACCTCCAATCGACTCTCCTGCCGATATCCAAGAAGAAGAAAAGATTGTATTATTAATATCTGCATCCATTTGACCTAAGTAATTAAACAAAAGAGGTGGCTGTTCAATATGCCATAAATCTGAATCTCTACTCAAATGTTTTAAAACCCCATAGCCTATTCCCTTATTCGGAATTCTTCTAAGAGACTCTTTCACTGTTTTAATAGTCATTGAAAGGTCCTTTTCATCTCCTAAATTGATGTATACAGGATATTTGGTTGTAAACCATCCAACTGTTCGGCTAATATCTACATTTTTTATAATCTGTTCTCTACCATGCCCCTCTAGACTAATTCTAATTTTATTTTCACCAGTTACTTTCCTCGTAGCTATTAAAAGAGCACTAATCAGTAAGTCATTGATTTCAGTATGATATGCTTGATTTGTTTCTCTTAACAATCGGCTTGTTTCCTCTATTCCAAGAGTGGTACTGAAAGTATCACTATCCTCATATCGGAATAATCTAACTTCCTCTTTTTTCTCTAAAAAGTTAACATTATCCTTTAATGTGTTCACCCAATATTGCTTTTCTCTAAGGATTTTTGCACTCTTAGCATAATCGTTGAGCTGAGTGGCATACTCTTTATAAGAAGTCGTTTTTGAATAAAATGCTATTTGTGCTCCTTTCATTAGCTGACTATATCCAAGTGCAAAATCTTCAAATAGGATTCTCCAAGAGATTCCATCCACCACAAGGTGATGAATAATAAGTAACAGATGATCTCCAACATTCGTCTTAAACTGTGCTACATTTACAAGAGGTCCTTCTTGTATATCAATTTTCTTCTGTAATATTGTCGCAAGTTCCTGAATCTTCTCATCTGGATTACCTTCTCTCGAAACGTCATAAACATAAAAGCCAAATTGATTCTTTTCCACTTCTCGATTGAATTGAAGTACTTCATTATTCTTTTCTTTATAAATCATTCGTAAAGCGTCATGATGTACAAAAATTGCTTCCATAACTTCTTTTATCATTTCCTCACGGAATCCATCTTTCCTATACAACATAACTGCATGATTAAAATGATTTACATCTTCTTTTCCGCTCATAAAATAAGCTTGTTGAATTGGGGTGAGCAATACATCTCCTATTTCGATTTCATATGAGTCTTCTTGTATCGCCTCAATATTGACGTATTTACTTAAAAGCTTGATTTCGGGATAAGTAAATAAATCTTTCATCTCTAATATGATACCTTCTCGTGATAAACGTGAGATAATTTGTAAAGCCTTAATAGAATCTCCACCCGAAGCAAAAAAGTTATGATTAATCCCGATTGGTTTGACTCCTAATATATCTTCCCATACCTTCACAAGTTGCTCTTCTACCTGATTTCTTGGTTTTTCATAGTCTACTCCCTTACTCACATCTGGCTCTGGTAAAGCTTTTTCGTTTACTTTTCCATTTGCCGTAAGTGGAATACGCTCCATCTGAACGAAGTAAGACGGGATCATGTATTCAGGTATTTCTACTTTTAAGTATGCTCTTAACTCTTCAAATGATAATTCCTTCTGAGATGTAATATATGCACATAAATGCCTTCTTCCGTCCTGACCCTCTCGGTCAATTACGTATGCTTCTTTAATTTGTTTATATTTAACTAAATGACGCTTAATCTCTTCTGTTTCAATTCGATATCCTCTTATTTTTACTTGGCCATCAATTCTACCTGCAAGCTCTATTCTACCATCTAATAATATTCGAGCGAGATCTCCCGTCCGATACATTTTTTTATTCGGTTCAAATGGATTTTGAACAAATTTTTCTTCTGTTAAATCTATTCTATTTAAATACCCACTTGCTACGCCTTCTCCTGATAAGCATAATTCACCATAAACACCTTCTGGGACAAGTTTCATTTGTTGATCCACTACGTAAGCCTTCATGTTCTGAATTGGTCTTCCAATTACAGGGCATTCTTTGAAAGCTGCCATTGTATCATATTCAATAACATGATATACCGAACCAATTGTCGCTTCTGTAGGTCCATAGTGATTCATTACCACATGATTTGGATAATGTGTATAGAATGTTTCAACATCTATTGGATTGATTTTCTCTCCACCTAGCACGACTAATCTCAATGTCTTACAGCTCTGATTATCTGAGAAACTCGGATCATTCACCAAGACGTTAAAGAGAGACGGTGTCAATTTCAAATAAGAAATACCTTGTTCTTCTATATACTGTAATGCTTTCTGAGCATTAGTATATACTTCTTTTGTAACGAGATGCAGTTCACATCCATTTAAAAGTGATGAATATAGACTTGTATAGCCCAAGTCAAATGCATAGGAAGATACTAACATTGCCTTATCGGTTTCATTTAGATTTGCTTCCTTTGTAAACCAACTCATGTAGTTTACAACGTTGTAGTGCTGAACACATACACCTTTAGGTGTACCAGTCGAACCTGATGTATAGATGATATACGCATTATGATTCGATTTATAATTGACTAATAAATTTGATGTCTCTCTCTCTTTTATTGAATCATCCTCCATGGAGATTACTTCTCCATTAAATTGGAGAGTTTCTTTCCTTTCTCCTTTCACTATCAATAGGCTAACATTACTGTCTTTTAAAATGACATTCGTTCTTTTATCCAATTGTTCAGGATCGATTGGCAAGTAGGTCGCTCCTGCTTTTAATACGGCCATAATTCCAATAATCATTTCAAGGGATTCTTCCACTAACATACCTACTGTTGTCCCTGGCTTTGCTCCTTTTTCTTGAAGCAACCTTGCCATTTGATTCGCTCTTTCATTCAGTTCCAGATACGTAAGTTTCTGATTTTCAAATACCACAGCTACATGATGAGGTGTTCGATTCACCTGTTCCTCAAATAATTGTGAAATTGTTTTATCCTTCGGATAATCAGCTTTTGTATCTTTATCATTCTGCAATAGCATCTGCACTTCTTCTTCTGAAAGTAACCTAATATCCTGAATACTTTGTTCTGGCTTCTCAATAACGTCTTTAAAAACTTGGATGAAATGTTTAGCTAATCTTTCGACAGTTTCCTTCTTAAATAATTTAGTTCTGTAATTTAATACACATTTGATACTCCGCTCTTCTTCAACAGCGGTAAGTGTTAAATCAAATTTAGAAACATGCGCCTTCATTTGATATGGTGAGAAAGTTAAACCTTGTACTTCAAAATCATCATGGTCAAAGTTTTGTAAAACGAGCATTGTATCAAACAAAGCATTTCTACTCATATCTTTTTTTAAATCTAATTTTTCTACCAATTCATCAAATGGATAATCCTGATTTTCATAAGCTTGTAAAGCATTCTCTTTAACTTCTTTTAAATAATCTTGGAATGAAATTCCTTGTTTTGGATAGTTTCTCATCGCAAGAGTATTCACAAAAACACCCATTACCTGTTTCAAATCATCATGAGGTCTTCCGGCGATTGGAGAGCCCACTACGATTTCCTCTTGTCCTGTATATTTTGAGAGCAGTGTTGTATATCCTGCTAACAGAAGCATGTATAACGTTACACCATGTACCTTTGCCATCTTCTTAAGATTGACATAAATGTCACTATCAATTTCAAAATGTACAAGGTCACCTTCTGTACTTTGAATTGCTGGTCTTTTATAATCTGTCGGCATATTTAGTACTGGCACTTCATCTCTAAATACATTCATCCAGTACTCTTCTTGTCTCTTCATTTCTTTTTGTGTAAATAATTTTCTTTGCCACGCAGAATAATCTTTATATTGAATGCTTAATGGCGATAATTTTTGACCATTATATAATTCAGCTAATTCCTGTGTGAAAATTCCCATTGATACACCATCTGAAATGATATGGTGCATATCTAGGACCATCACGTGCTCATTTTCTGTGACATGTATGATTTCAACCCGTAAAAGAGGAGCTTTCTCCAAATCAAACGGCTTAACAAATCCATTAATCATATCATCTAGCTTATTAGTACCCATTTCTCTATACGTCACTTGGAAATCTATCTCTTTTTCAATCTTTTGGACTGGTTCACCATCTACCATTACAAAAGAAGTTCTTAAAGCCTCATGTCTTTCAATTAACCTATGGAGAGCTTTCTCAAATTGCCTTATATCGAAATCACCTTTTATCTTTATAGCGAACGGTATATTATAAGATACTCCGTTACCTTCTATTTTATTTAAAATATAAAGTCTTTTTTGTGCAGATGATAGCGGATAATAGTCTTGTTCTTCTACTTTATTAATAGATGCATATACACTTTCTTTTGTAGAATTAATAAATTCCCCAATTCCTTTTATAGTAGGCGTTTGAAAAATTTGACGTAAAGGTATTTCTACCATAAATTCTTTTTGAATTTTAGAAGCCAGCGTAGTTGCTTTAAGAGAATGACCTCCGATTTCAAAAAAGTGCTGGTTGATTCCAACCTTATCTACTTCCAAAACATCCTGCCAAATAGATACAAGTTTTTCTTCGACTGCATTCCTTGGCGCCTCATACTCTACTTCCACAAATGCACTTTCATTTGGTTCCGGTAAGGCCTTCCTGTCTACTTTTCCGTTTTCGGTAAGCGGTATGCTATCCAGATGAACAAAAAATGCAGGAACCATATAATCCGGAAGCTCGTTTGACAAAATTTTGCGAATTTCTTGTACCTTGGATTTTTTCTTATGTGTTTCAGACGTAAAATAAGCACATAAATATGGTTGGCAATCATTATCCTCTCTTGCAATGACAACAGCTTCTTTAATCCCTTTTTGTTTCAGAAGTTGATTCTCTACCTCACCAAGTTCAATTCGGAAACCACGAATTTTCACCTGATGATCTATCCGCCCAAGATAATCCAGATTTCCATCCGGCAAGTATCTCGCTAAGTCTCCTGTCCGATATAGTCGCGCTTCTGGGTCACTACTGAATGGATGAGGAATAAAACGTTCTGCAGTCAGTTCAGGTCGGTTTAAATACCCACGCGCGAGTCCTGATCCCCCGATATATAGCTCGCCAGCTACTCCCACAGGCACAGGCTTTTGACCAGTGTCTAGTACATACACTTCCAAATCTGGTATCCTCTTCCCAATATTACTTCTTGAAGCATGCTGCACATCATCTTGAGTAATCGGATGATAAGTAACATGAACGGTAGTTTCTGTAATCCCATACATATTAATTAACTTTGGCTTCTGCTCCCCATAAATTTGGAACCATGGTAGCAAGCTGGTAGGATCAAGTGCTTCCCCGCCAAATATGACATAACGTAGATGCAAGTTTTTATTCGCATCTTCTTGTTTACATACCTGTATCAACTGTCGAAATGCAGATGGTGTCTGATTAAGAATCGTAACCTTTTCCCTTACTAACAGTTGATAAAAATCATTTGGTGATCGACTAATCCAATAAGGAACAACAACTAATTTCCCACCATAGAGCAATGCTCCCCAAATCTCCCATACCGAGAAATCAAATGCATAAGAGTGGAAAAGTGTCCAAGTATCTTTTTCATCAAACTGATACCAACAGTCCGTTGACTTAAATAAACGAATTACATTATGATGCTCCACCATAACCCCCTTCGGATTTCCTGTCGATCCCGAAGTATAAATTACGTAAGCGAGATGTTGAGGGCTTACATCAGAATTCGGTAATATCGTACTTTCATTCTCAATCTCAACCTGATCTCGATCAAAGCAAATTGATTTAATATTCTCTGATAACCATTTCGATTCTTTGAACTTTTCTTGCGTTACGACTAACTGAATATTAGCATCCTCTAAGATATACTGAAGTCGTTGCTCTGGATATGTTGGATCAAGTGGTACATAAGCTCCACCAGCTTTTAAAATCCCTAATATACCTACAATCATTTCAAGAGAACGTTCAACACATAGACCAACCAACGAATCAGGTCCTATTCCTTTTTTCTTTAGATTGTGAGCTAATCGATTCGCGCGTTCATTAAGATCCCTGTAGGTAATTTTCTTCTCTTCATACGTAACAGCAATATTTTCAGGTGTCCTTTCTACCTGTTCTTGGAACAATTGATGTATTGTCTTTTCTTTTAGACACTCTACTTTTGTATTATTAAATTCATACAATAAAGTTGACCTTTCTTTCTCAGCAATTATGTCTATTTCATTTATTTTTTTGTTCTCATCTGCAACCACTTGTTCAGTTACTGTTTTAATGTGCATTTCAATATTATCAATTATTTTATCATCATAAACATTGCCATCATAAGTTAAAACTAAATTCAACTTCTCACCTGGAGTTGCTGCAATACTAAAACTATAATTACTCTGTTCTTCTGCATGTATATCTTCAACCTCAAAACCTATACCCATCTTTTCATTTCTGGCAATACGTTTATCAATAGCATAGTTCTCAAACACAATGATATGATCAATAAGATCATTCTTTAATTTACTCATTGCTTGGACTTCAGCTAAATTCATATAGTTATAATTATTGCTGGCTATAGCTTCACTCTGTACAACTGCTAAAACTTCTTTAAACTTTTTATTCTTCTCAAGGTTTATTCTAGTTGGAATTGCATTAATAAATAAGCCTATCATATTTTCAATTCCATCTACGGGTGCTTCTCTTCCGGATACAATTGTTCCAAATACTACTTTGTCTGTATTGTTATACTTCGCCAAAATAATACCCCAAATAGTCTGGAAAACTGTATTAAAGGTTACGCTATTCCTATTGGCAAGCTGTGTAATTTGATTTGTCAGTTCGCTTGAAAACTCAATTACTTTCTCTCTTCTTAAATACTCAACATTATTCTTATTAATGTTTAATTTTGGTATTTGTACTTTCTCTTCATAACCATTTAAATATTGCTTCCAATAGCTCTTACCTTCTTCTTTATCTTGTTCTTCCAACCATTTTATATAATCACTATAAGGTTTCGTTTCTTCTAACTCATATGCTTCACCATTTATGATTTTTCCATATACAGTGAATAACTCACCTAATATGATTCCAAGACACCAACCATCTAATAAAATATGATGATGACTCCAAACCAATTTATATTCGTTTTCATCTGTTCTAATCAAACATACTCTGATTAAAGTATCTTTACTTAAGTTAAATCTCTTTTCTGTATCTTCTTCTCTATATTTGTTTATAAATAACTTTTTCTCTATAGCGTCTCTTTCACGTATATCCCTATATTGAAAACCTATTTCTCTATCCTTTATTATTATTTGTCTAGGTTCCTCAACTATTTCATACTCAAATGAGGCCCTTAGTATTTCGTATTTTTTCATAATTTTATTAAAACTAGTTTTTAAAGTTTCTACATCAACGTATCCGGTTATATCCATAACAGTTTGTTCAAAATATGCTTTTGAATTTTTGTTTTCCAAGGCATGGAACAGCATTCCCTTTTGCATATTTGCTAAAGGGTAAATCTTTTCAATTTCAAAATCTTTATACTTTTCTTTAATATCCTTAAGTTCACTTAGAGTTAATTTAGTATCCCCATAGTCATAAGGCGTTTTGTCCACCTCTATTTGACTAACACAATGATCAATTATAGTTTCAAGCTTTTCTTTAAACTTATCATTTAATTTCCTGATTGTTAGTTCATCATACTCTAGCTCATTAAAGGTAGTATTTATAACCAATTCATTATTAATAATTATTGAATTTATTTCTATCGAATTATTTCGTGAAATCTTTCCTCCAATTGTTTCCCCATAAGAAAATCTTGATTCAGAAAATTCATTTCTGTTAACATCATTATCCATTTCACCTAAGTAGTTAAATGAAATTGGTGCTTTTTGTTCATTTAATAAATACTTCTCTTTTGATAAATATTTTAGTATACCAAATCCGATTCCTTTGTTAGGAATTTTCCTTAAAATTTCTTTTACCATTTTTATATTAGTAGCAAGATCGGTCTCATCTCCTAAATCTATAAGTACTGGATACATAGTTGTAAACCAACCTACAGTCCTACTAATATCTACATTTTCTAAGATATCTTCTCTTCCATGTCCCTCCATATTTATTTTTATACAATTTTCACCTGTTATCGCTCTAGTACCTAATAATAAAGAAGTTAACAATATATCATTTATTTCTGTATTGTATGCTCTATTTGATTTTCTTAATAAACTTATAGTCTTTTCCTTATCTAAAGAAATACTAACTGTTTTACTATTTTCGAATGTATCACTTTTGAGCTCTTCTTTTCTAGGTATAAATGCAATCTCAGTTTTTGCTATATCTCTCCAATACTCTCTTTCCTTTAATAA
The DNA here is from genome assembly GCF_001884185.1 of Bacillus albus. Classification (GTDB taxonomy): domain Bacteria; phylum Bacillota; class Bacilli; order Bacillales; family Bacillaceae_G; genus Bacillus_A; species Bacillus_A albus. The sequence goes on along the minus strand of NZ_MAOE01000102.1, from coordinate 12,074 downwards.
TTTATTGCTACTAGCATACTCCCTCAACTTAGAGGAGAATTCTTTAAAGGATTCAGTTTTGAATCCAACATCTAACTTCTCACCTTTTAAATCCTGAGAATATAGAGTTTCAAAATCTTCTAATATTATTCTCCATGATACTCCATCTACTACAAGATGATGAATAGTAATAAGTAGATGATCACCTTCATCCGTTTTAAATAAACAAAGATTAACGAGTTTACCATTTTTGATGGAAGATTTCTTTTGGATATTTGTTGCTAATTCATATATTTTCTCTTCCTTATTCTCTACTCCCTCAACATCATAAACGTATAAATCAAAGAGGTTATCCTTATAGCTTCTATTAAATTGAATAATTTCTCCATTATTTTCTCTATAAATCATTCTAAGGGCATCATGCTGCTCTAATATCTTATTAAAGACTCTCTCTATTCTCTTTTGATCGAATCCACCTTCCCTAAACAGCATAAATGATTGATTAAAATGATCTAGTTCTTCTTTATTTTTCTCAAAATACCATTTTTGGATTGGAGATAATATTACTTCTCCTGTAACTATTTCATAATTTTTTAACCGGTTATTTTGCTTTTTCACATACTTACTAAGGTCTTTAATTTTAGGATTTGCAAATAGATCTTTCACTTCTAACTTAAGATTTATTCTAGATAACCTGGACACAATTTGAAGAGCCTTAATAGAATCTCCACCTGATACAAAGAAATGATGATTTATCCCTATATCCTCTATGCCTAGGATATCCCTCCAAGCCTCAACAAGATGTGTTTCAACTTCATTTCTTGGTGCCTCATATTCTACTCCTGATTGACTACTTCTATCTGGTTCTGGAAGTGCTTTTCGATCCACTTTATCGTTTGATGTAAGTGGCAACTGGTCAAGTTGAACAAAATAAGATGGAATCATGTAATCAGGAAGTTCCTTTTCTAAAAATTCTCGCATCTGTGTCGAAGATATTGCTTTTTCAGACACAATATATGCACTTAAATACGTATGATTTTCCTTGTCCTCTTTTGCTACTACTATGACCTCTTTTATATCTTGATGTTTTAACAACTGGCTCTCTATTTCACCAAGTTCTATTCTATACCCACGTATTTTCACTTGATGATCAATTCTTCCTATGAATTCAACATTTCCATCAGGCATCCACCTTACAAGATCACCTGTACGATACATTTTTTGCCCACTGACGAAAGGATTTTCCACAAATTTCTCGGCAGTTAAGGCCGGATTATTTAAATAGCCTCTTGCCAACCCATCCCCAGATACACATAACTCTCCTATTACTCCAATTGGACAAAGCTGATTATATTTATTTACTATATAAATTTTAGTATTATACACCGGTTTTCCAATTGGAATATTATCATCATTCTTATTCAGTAAGAAACTTGTAGTTACTACTGTATTTTCGGTTGGACCATAGGCATTTACAAGCTGATAATGGGTATTCTTATTTAAATTTAACTTTTCGCCACCGGATACTAACATTCTTAAAGAATGATTATCTTGTAATATAAATTGTTCACTTACCTTACATGGGAATGTTGCAACTGTTATATCTTTACTATTCATATATTCATTTAATTTATCTAGATCAAGCCTAATATCTTTGCCTAAAACGTGCAAAGTAGCTCCAGTGATTAAACAAGGGAAAATTTCTCCAATAGATGCATCAAATGAGACTTTCAAATAGTTTGTAATTCGATCTCTTTCTGTTATCTTATGAAAATCTACATACCAGTTACATAAATTGACTAAAGAATGATGTTCCACTAACACTCCTTTTGGTAATCCCGTGGAACCGGATGTATAAATGACATAAGCTAAATCATTTCTATTATTACGCCTTTCCATATTAATTCGCTCTTGATTTTTTATTGTTTCATCATTGATTGAGATTTTAGTTAAACAATCATTATTAGTAAAATGAAGTTTATCGTATAAATGAGTCTGTGTTAATAGGAACTTTGTGTTACTATCTTCTACCATATATTTAATTCGCTCTTCAGGATATTCAGGATCTATTGGTAAATATGCTGCCCCTGATTTTAATATCCCCATGATACCAACAATCATATCTAAAGAACGTTCCACCATAATTCCTACAATCATTTCTGGATGAACACCTTTATCATGAAGTAATCTTGCTACTTGATTGGATTTTTCATTGAGCTCTTTATAAGTAACTTGTTGCCCCTCAAATTCTACAGCAATCTTGTTTGGCGTTCTCTCTACCTGTTCCTCAAATAATTGATAAATGGTTTTATTCTTTGGATAATCCATATCAGTTTCATTAAATTCATTCAAGAGGATGTGCTTTTCTTCTCCCGAAAGCATATCTATTTGACCTAAACAAGCTTCCTGATTATTAGTAATTTCTCTTAAAATATTAACAAAGTGCTCTGATATTTTAGCTATTGTCTCTCTCTTAAACAATTTTGTACAATATTCTAAATCAAATTTTATGATGCTATTAGTTTCTACTGCTGATAATGTCAAATCAAAATTTGCTATATTAAGTTCACTATCATATGTTTCAAAATTTAACCCTTTAATCTCTTCATCAGAAGTATCTAAGTTTTGTAGCACAAACATCGTATCAAATAATGCACTTCTACTCATATCTCTTTGTAAGTCCAGTTTTTCAACCAATTCATCCAAAGGATAATCCTGATTCTCATAAGCCTTTAATGCATTTTCTTTTACTTCTCTTAAATAATTACGAAATGTTTTATCTTCTTTTGGATAATTTCTCATCGCGAGGGTATTCACAAACATTCCGACAATATTTTTTAAATCATGATGGCTTCTTCCCGCAATTGGAGATCCTACCACAATATCATCTTGACCCGTATATCTTGAAAGTAAAGTTGTATATCCAGCTAACAGAAGCATATACATGGTAACCCCATTTTCTTTTGCAATTCTATTAAGCTTCTTTGTCAACTCACTATCTATTTCAAAACTTTTTCGGGACCCTTCAACACTTTGTGTCGGTGGTCTTTTATAATCTGTTGGCATATTTAATATAGGTACTTCTTCTTTAAAAACATTCATCCAATATTCTTCTTGCTTCTTCATTTCCTCTTGAGTAAACAAGTTTTTTTGCCATACTGAATAATCTTTATACTGTATGTCCAATGGAGATAACTCTTTCCCTTCATACAGTTTACAGAGCTCTCTATTTAAAATATTCATTGAAACTCCATCTGAAATGATATGGTGCATATCTAGAACCATCACGTGCTCATTTTCTGTGACATGTATGATTTCAACCCGTAAAAGAGGAGCTTTCTCCAAATCAAACGGTTTAACAAATCCATTAATCATATCATCTAGCTTATTGACACCCATTTCTCTATACGTCACTTGGAAATCTATCTCTTTTTCAATCTTTTGGACTGGTTCACCATCTACCATTACAAAAGAAGTTCTTAAAGCTTCATGTCTTTCGATTAATTTATGGAATGCCTTCTCAAGCTGATGAACATCCAAATCACCTTTTATTTTCATAGCGAAAGGCATATTATAAGATACTCCGCTACCCTCTATTTTGTTTAAAATGTAGAGTCTTCTTTGGGCAGATGAAAGTGGATAATAATCTTGTTCTTCTACTTTTTTGATGGATGCATACCCACTTTCTTTTGTAGAGTCAATAAATTCTCCAATTCCTTTTATAGTAGGTGTTTGGAAGATTTGTCGTAAAGATATCTCCACCATAAGTTCTTTATGGATTCTAGAAACCATCGTAGTCGCTTTCAGTGAATGGCCTCCAATTTCAAAGAAATTATGATGAATTCCTATGTTTTCTATATCTAAAATATCTTGCCAAATGGATACGAGCTTTTCTTCGACTGCATTTCTTGGCGCCTCATACTCTACTACTCCTGCAACTGAACTTCCATCAGGACTTGGTAAAGCCTTTCGGTCTACTTTTCCATTTGTAGTAAGTGGTAGCTTGTCTAGCTGAACAAGAAAAGCAGGAATCATATACTCTGGTAGCTCTTTTGCCAAAAACTTTCGAATTTCTTGAACTCTAGTCTCGTCCTTCGATGTTTCAGAAGTAAAGTACGCACATAAATATTGATGATTATTATTATCTTCTCTCGCGATAACAACAGCTTCTTTTACTTGCTTATGTTTTAGAAGTTGACTCTCTATCTCACCCAATTCAATCCTGAAACCACGAATTTTCACTTGATGGTCAATTCGTCCTAAAAACTCAATATTTCCATCAGGTAACATTCTCACAAGGTCTCCCGTTCGATACATTCTCTCTCCTGGAATGAACGGATTTGAAATGAATTTTTCCGCTGTGAGCTCTGGTCTATTTAAATAACCACGGGCCAAACCTTCTCCACTGATACAAAGCTCGCCTGGCACTCCCAATGGACAAAGCCCATTAGATTCGTTTAAAATAAAGACTTTTGTATTACATATTGGTTTTCCTATCGGTATATTGTCATAAGAATTTTCTATAATAAAACTTGTTGTTACTACTGAATTCTCTGTAGGACCATAGTTATTAACAATCTGGTAACTTTTATTTTCAAAATAATTTAACTTATCTCCACCTGTTAATAATCTCCTTAAAGATGTATTCTCAAGCATTAAAAATTGTTCACATACCTGTGTAGGTAAAAAGCTTATTGAAATCTCTTTTTCAATAAAATATTTATTTAATTTTGTAAGGTTTAATTTTAAATCATCATTTATAATATGAATCTCTGAACCCGCTATAATATAAGGAAATACTTCCCAAGCAAATGCATCAAAACTTATACTTGCATAACTGGCACTTTTATCAGTTTCACTTATTTCATTAAAGGAATTATGCCAGTTACATAAGTTCACCAATGAATGATGCTCCACCATAACTCCTTTTGGCTTTCCAGTAGAACCCGATGTATAAATGACATAGACTAAATCTTTACTGCTACTATCAATACATAAGTTCTCGGTTCCGTATTTAAACAAATGCTCATTATGAATATTAATAATGCTAATATCATCAACTTCTGTACAATCAACTAAATTAATTAATTTATCCTGGGTTAATAATATTTCAGTTTGACTATCTTGAAGTATATATTTAATTCTATCTATAGGATATGAAGGATCAATTGGTAAATAAGCTCCTCCAGCTTTTAAAATCCCCATAATTCCAACAATCACATCAACTGAACGTTCTAATAATATTCCTACTATTTTATCAGAACCAACACCATTTTCTCTTAACGCTCTTGCCAGTTGATTAGATTTTTCATTTAACTCCCTATATGTCAATTTCTTATCTTCAAAAACAACTGCAATGCCATCCGGCGTCCGTTCTACTTGTTCTTCAAATAATTTGTGTATTAACTGGTTTTTAGAGAAATCTACATTTGTATTGTTATGTTCATATAGTAAAAAGCACTTTTCTTCTTGTGGAATCATATCTATTTTATTTACACTTACCGAAAGATTCCTTGATATTTCCCTCAGAATATTGATATAATTTTCTGTCATTCTTAATATTGTGTCTCTTTTGAATAGTCCTGTACTATATTCGACATTTAGCACAATCTCATCATCATAATCTAAAATACTAAAGGTGATATCGAATTTTGCATTATCTAATTCAAATATTATTGGACTAAGATTTAAGTCACCTTGCTTCTTAGTAAATAATTTAGCGTCTTCCAATACAAACATAGTATCAAATAAAGGGTTTCTACTAGATTCTCTTTCATAGTCTATACTGCGAATTAATTCGTCAAACTGATACTCTGAGTTTTCAAATGCTGTAATTGTATTTTCTTTTACCTGTTCCAAAATTTCTTTAAAACTTTTTGTAGCATCTATATTGTTTCTTAAAGCAATAGTGTTGACGAACACACCAAAAATATTTTGTAAATCTTGATGTAACCTACCTGATGCTGCTGTTCCGACAACAATATCAGTTTTTCCAGTATATTTGTGAAGTAATATATGATAAGCGCTAAGCATAAGCATATATAAAGTCGATCCTGTATCCTTAGCTACCCGTCTTATCTGTTCAGATAACTCTTTTCCTATATGAAAGTATGCATTTTCTCCTGCAAAGGTATCAACATTTTCTTTTCTATAATCATAAGGTAATTCTAATTTAGATGGCAAATGACTGTATAAATTCAGCCAATATTGCTCTTGTTTTTTTATAGCATTAGATTGATTATACGTATTATTCCATTCTACATAATCCTTGTATTGTATATTTATCTTAGGTAAATCAAGATTGTTATATAAATCGAGTATTTCATTCATAAATATTCCTTGTGATACCCCATCTGCTATTATGTGATGGAAGTTAACAACCAATATATGCTTCTCTACTCCGATTTTAATTAGTTTAGCTCTCATTAATGATGGTTTACTTAAATCAAAAGGCTTTGTTGATTCCTTACACATTTTGCTAGTTAAATCTCTTAAACCTACATCATCTGTTACGACTATATCTAAACATTGGTATTCCAAATCAAAATCAACTTTATCATAAACCCTTTGAACTAATTCATTATCTAATACTTCAAATCCTGTTCTCAGGATTTCATGTCTATCTATAAATTTTCTAAATGCATTTTCAAGTCTATTACATTCGATTTCACCTTCGACAAGTAACGCCATAGGAATATGATATGCTCCTCTATTATTTTCCATCATAGAAAGCATGTACATTCGTTTTTGAGAAGGCGATGTGGCATAATAATCCTTTTTCGATACCCTTTCAATCATATTTCCCCTATGATTGTCTTGGCTATTTTTCAAATATTGATCTAATACCTTTATAGTGTCATTTTTAAATATTTCTCCTATCGGCACCTCTATATTCATTCTCTTTTTAATTTCAGTAACAATCGATATCGCTTTTAATGAATCCCCGCCTATTTCATAGTAATTAGTATCTATTCCTATGTTTTCTATTCCGAATACATCTTTCCATATATCTAATATTTGGGCTTGAGTTTCATTTTCTGCTTCTTCACATTTTGTTGCTGCAACTTCATCTAGTTCATGATTTTTTATTAATTCCCCCAAAATACTCTTATTTACTTTCCCATTTACAGTCAATGGTATTTCATCTATTTTGAAAAATCTTGATGGAATCATATAATTCGGGAGCTGATTTTGCAAATATTGTTTTAGTTCATTTGGGTTTATGTCTTCATCTGAAACTACAAAAGCATATAGGCTTTTCATTTTATTATCATTTGTATAGTCAATTACTACTGTTTTATTTACACCTTTATATTTGATTATACAATTTTCAATTTCCCCTAATTCTACCCTATATCCCCTTATCTTAACTTGACTGTCTTTTCTTCCTAAAAATTCGACATATCCGTCCTCTTTTAACACGCCATAATCACCAGTTTTATAAATATATCCTAATTCTTCATGCAAAATAAATGACATCTCAGTTTTTTCAATATCATTTATATACCCACTTGCTACTCCCACTCCACCAATGTACAATTCTCCCTCTACATCTACGGGACACAATTGCTTGTTTTGATTTAATACATAAATTTTCTGGTTAGCCAACGGCATTCCGTATGGTATACTTTTCCAATCACTCTTGATTTCCTTAATAGGGTAATATATGGACCATATTGAGCCCTCAGTTGCTCCACCTAAGCTAATAACTTCCGCATTTTTGAAAGTTTTCTTTAGCTTCTGAGGAAGTTCCAGTGGTATCCAGTCCCCACTAAGCAATACAAGCCTTAGACTATCATCCTGTTCACTATCATTATATAAGTCCACTGTCAGTTCCATAATTGCTGGAACTGAGTTCCAAATTGTGATTCCTTCTTTCTTTACAACTTTTTTTAGGTTATATACATCCCTTTGATCATCTATAATTACAAGGGCCGCTCCACAGCTCAATGCACCAAAAACATCATAAACTGACAAATCAAAGCACAGTGAAGAAATCCCCATAATTTTATCATTTTCTGTCACACAGAATTTTTCGTTAATATCTATAATTGTATTTGTTGCTGCACCATGAGTTATTTGAACTCCTTTAGGTTTTCCTGTACTACCAGAAGTAAAAATAACATATGCCATATCTGTTTCATCTACTTTTATATTGACTTCATCACCAGAATATTCCCTAATATTTTCATCTTTATAGGTAGAAGGTGTTATAAAGAACTTACAATTACTTTTCTTTTTTATATATTCTTTTCTTTCCTCAGGATAATCAGGATCAAGCGGTATATATGCTGCTCCAGCCTTTAAAACAGCAAACAAATTTATAATGGTATCTATACATCGCTTACCTATCACACCAATGTAATCACCTTTTCTAACTCCCTTATCCATTAAGTATCTTGCAATTTGATTCGATTTTTCATTTAGTTCTTTATAAGTTATCGAATCATCATGATGAATTACAGCTACCTTATCTGGTACTAGTTTTGCTCGATTCACAAACATTTCATGTAAAGTACACTTATCAAACTTTTTGTTTGTATCATTATAGGTTTCAATAACTTTTATGCTATTCTCACTAAGGTTAATACCTGGCACTTGATCATTAAATATAATCTGATTTAATACATTTATATATTGTTCAAACATTGATTTAATAACATTGATCTCAAATAATTGTTCAACGTAATCCCATGTAATATATAAACCTCCATTTAATTCATAAACTTGGTTATCTATATAAACTTGGGATGTTCTTGTACTAAAAAATTTAATTTTTTCAAAATCTATCAAATGATTAAATGAATCATCTGAGTCCTCACTCAATACACTTGTAAATACAATAGGCATTATAGCTTGATTAACCATTCTATGTTTTTTCCCAATAGCTCTTATAAAATCCACACCATCATAATGTCTATGTTCAAGGGCTTCTAACAATGTATCCTGTACCTTCGCAGCAAATTTCCAAAATGACTCAATACTATCTTTCGCATTAATATCTAATAGCATTAGAGTTGTGAAATCTCCAATGATTTTTTTTACGTCTTGATGAAACGGTATCCGATTAAAAACAGTTAAATTTACCGCAAATCGACTCTGATTACTCCAATATGCTAAGACATAAGCATATGCAGCACATAAAACTGATGTAGGGGTAAGATTTTTTTCTCTTGCTTTTTGTTTTAATTTATTCCATGTTTCATGATTTAAAAATTCCGAACATTTATTGAATGTAGGTTTCTCAATTTCTAATGGGTTGCATTTTAAAGGCAATGCTGGTGCACTTGGGAAGTTATCCAATTTATTTAACCAGTACTTCTCATCTTTTTTATATCGATTAGATTGCCTAAATTCATTGGTTGCTAAAACATAGTCTCTAAAATTATACTCCAGCTCAGGCAGCTGCAGACTTGGCTGATTGTAAAACATTTTAAATTCCTTGATTAATATTTTCATGCTACTATCGTCACAAATTAGCGGATCTATATTTAAACAAAAATATTTCTGGTTATTGGGTAATATAAATGCTTTTATCTCAAATAATGGCCAAGTACTTGGATCTATGATTTTAGCTATCATTTTTTGCCTTTGTTCCAATATACGTATCATTATATCTTCTTGATTTAAATTCCTTACATCTACTGTGTCTACAGAATAAAGAAGTTCTCCTTCTAAGATTCTTTGTGTTCCATTTTCAAAAACTATTGTTCTTAGTATTGGATGTCTATTAATTAATTTTTGTAATGCACTATTAAACCTATCTATATTAATATCTATTTCAAATTCAACCGTTAAATTTGTAGCTGCCCCACCAATTTCAAAAGCCGGATCTCTACCTATTAAATAGGCTAATTGTATACCTGTCAGTGGGAAAGGTTCATGTAAATTCTTTAAATCTGTAGTTTTTGTAAATTGTCGGTTCTCTATAATTTCTCCCTTGTTTGTTTCAATGTAAGCACTTATTTTCTTTATTGTAGATAATCTAAACAGTTCCTTTAATGGTAAATCAACACTTAACCTATCATTCATTTTAGATAAAAGCTCCATTGCGTTTATCGAATGCCCACCAAGAGCTGCAAAACTGTCATTAATACCAACTTTATTTATATTCAAAGTTTCCTGCCACATTAAAACGAGCTGTTTTTCAATCTCATTTCTTGGTTCCTCATATTCAACCTCGGTATTAAAACTTCGATCTGGTTCAGGTAAAGACTTTTTATCTATTTTTCCATTTGCTGTTAACGGCATTTTATCTAACTTAAGAAAATAAGTAGGAATCATATAATCAGGTAACTTTTCACCTAAAAATCTTCTTAATTCTTCAACAGTAACTTCTCCTACTAATGTTAGATATGCACAAATATAATTGCTCTTGTCCTTTTCTTCTCTTGCTACAACTACAGTTTCTTTTACATTTTGATGCTTTAATAACTGACTCTCTATCTCTCCAAGTTCAATCCTAAATCCCCGAACCTTTACTTGATGGTCAATTCTTCCTATAAATTCAATATTCCCATCAGGTAACCACCTAGCCAAATCTCCTGTGTGGTATAAACGCTCTCCTTCTGCAAATGGATTTTTAACGAATTTCTCTAATGTTAACTGCTCATTATTTAAGTACCCTTTAGTTAATCCATCACCAGAAATACAAAGTTCTCCAGGTTTACCAATAGGAAGTAAATTTTTCTTTTCATCTACTATGTAAACTGAAGTATTTGCTAACGGTTTACCTATAGGTAGAGTGTCAACATCCTCATCTATTTCATTTATAAAGTAATATGTGGCAAAAACAGTACTTTCCGTTGGTCCGTATACATGAATGAGTTTATCTTTCCCCAGAATTTCTAATGCTTTTCTTGCATGGGAGACTGAAATTCTTTCTCCACCAAATAATATTTTTCTTATATTGATTAGACAATCTATTTTCATATCTACAAGCGCATTAAATAAAGCAGTTGTAATAAACATCACGTTTATGTTTTCTTGCTTAATTATATTTCCAAGCTTATTTATATCCGTGACTGTATCTTTTTCTATCGCTACTAATTTCGCCCCATTTAACAGAGCACCATATATATCAAAAATTGATCCATCAAAAGAATAATTCGAAAGCTGCAGAATGGTATCATTATTTTTTATTTCTATGTAATTTGTATTTCGAACGACTCTGATAGCACTATAATGCGAAATGATAACTCCCTTTGGTATTCCCGTAGAACCCGATGTATAAATTATATAAGCTGTATCATCAGAACGATTTATATGTTTCAGATTACCTGTACTTAAGTCACTTGAATCTAGCTCGTCCAAATTGATTATTTCTAAATCATATTCAATTTTCTTAATGAATTTCTCTTGAGTCAATAAAATCATGGTATGACTATCCCGTAACATATAATCAATTCTTGCTTTTGGAGTATCAGGATCAATTGGGAGGTAAGCTGCTCCAGATTTTAAAATACCCATTATTCCAATTATCATTTCAAGTGATCTATCAACCATTAATCCTATAATAGCATCTGTATTAACGCCCTTATTCCTTAACATCCTTGCTAATTGATTGGATTTCTCGTCAAGTTCCCTGTATGTGAGTTGTTTATCTTTAAACACAACTGCAATATTTTCAGGTGTTCTCTCCACTTGTTCTTCAAATAGCTGATTTATGGTCTTATTTCTTGGATATTCGGTTTTTGTGGAATTGAATTTATTTAATATCATATCTTGCTCTGCTGCTGTAATCTCATCGTAAGTTCTTATACCGTCCTTGTTTATTTCACCAGAATTCTTAATAAACATATTGGATTTCCCCTTTTTTAATAATTATCCATTACCAAAATTATTTATTATTTTATCGTTGTCCACAGAAGACACCTTCCTCAAAAATGTGAAGGTGTAAAACACCAATTTTAGGTGGGAGATGAATGTCGGTTAGCATAAGCCAACATGTTTGCTACCATATACTTGTACAGATTGCTCTTTGAAAACTGAAGATATGAGGTTGGTTGCAGAAAAACGTTGCAACCGTAAAATCTTCAACATTCTTTCGCCCCACGTTTGCTAAAGTTGCGAAAACCAAGCTAAAGTAGGAAGCT
>NZ_MAOE01000101.1 GCF_001884185.1 Bacillus albus | reverse complement strand
GGCAGAGCCTGCTAAGATAACTGTTGGATACATCGGTGTTCGCAGGAATCTCCCACTTCAAACAATCCGTAAGGACATTAAGTGGTGAGTAGTTCAATACTGTTAAAAATATAGAGGATGAATTAAATAAAAAATTCATCGTTCATAACAAGGTATACAATCCCTCCTATTTAGAAGTTAATAAAAGGAATTCTATAAAAAAATTTAACTTACTCGGAGAAAAATTTCCTTATTTTCACAAAAAAAGATACATGATAAAAATTTGGTTGAATAGTTAAAATAATCAGATTTTTTATCTGTAATTTAATTAAAGACACATATTAAAACTCATATCAAGTTACAGATAACTTTACTACAGCACATAATTAAGAAAATGAATGAATAAGAATAGCTATTGGTATACATATCAGAGGAATCTAATTTAACGTATTCCCCGAAAGAATTCTCTTTCCTCAAGCGTGTGAAGGGCGTAGCCCAACGATAGGTGGAGATGAATGTCGGTTTGGTATAGAGCCAAAAACTTTTGATAAACTAGCTATATGAAGTTCTTTGATAACTTGATATAGAAGGTTGCAGGAAGAAAATAGAGTGCGAAAACCAAGCCATTCGGTTCCTGCGTAAAATACCGTACCAAAAGAGCATCCATGCGTTGGACATCTAGGGGTAGAACACCCCGAAGTAACGCTCAGGGAGACGAAAGGTTACTTTCGTCGTGGAACTGAGAAGCTCCCACTTCAAGCTTTGCTAAGTGGCGAGTAGTTCACAACCTCAGTTAACGTATCATTTATTATTGTTGTAATTTTTTCCACATTGTTATTTATAAAGAAGTGATTTCCTTCCAAATTATAAATCTTAAAATTTCCACAAGTATGCTTCTTCCAACCTATTATGCCTTTTAGACTAATTAAATCTTCTGTTCCGTTTAATACAGTAATATCGCATGTGATTTTGTCCGCTTTTTCTTTATATTCATATGTTTCAACTATTTTAAAATCATGTTTTAGTAAAGGAATGAAAAATTCGAACAATTCTTCGTTACGAATTAATTCTTCTGGTGTTCCCCCTAATTCTATAACTCTATTTTTAAACTCGTTCTTTGGTAAATTATAAGTTATCTCCTTCTTTTCCCTTTCACTCGGTGCTTTGTATCCAGAAAAAAAGATATGCTTAGGTTTCTTCAAGCCCATTCCTATTATTTTATAGTATAATTCATACGCTAATAGGCTCCCCATACTATGTCCATAAATTGCATAATCTTCTTCACCTATTTTACCCTGAATATTATTAAAGATGTCATCTACCGCTTCTTCTAAGCTATTATAAAATGGTTCATTGAATCTTTTCCCTCTTCCCTTTAACAGTACTGGACATAGCTTTATAGATGGGCTTAAATAATCACTCCATTTATAATACAATGCCTCTGATCCTCCTGCATAAGGCAAACAAAATAACAACATTAGAATGCACCTCTATCTGATAAAATTTTGTAAAAATCATTAATAATACTATCTTGGTCAATCACTGTTATATTACTAGAAATTTCTTCATTTAATGAACATACAGCCATTTTGTATTCTAACTCTATATCAAAAATTGCCATTGAATAAGAATTACTTTTTTCTCCATTATCGGAAAGTATACGAACAGCTTTGTAACTATCTATTTTAATAGAAAATGATTTTAGTGACATTGATAATCCGCTTCCATAGCATTTAATATAACTTTCTTTCAATGTCCATACCTCATAAAACTTTCTCAATTGCTGATTAATATCACCTTTTTGTATATAAGCATATTCACTATCACAAAAAAAACTTTTTGCTATTTCTTCGTATTCAATGTGTTTTATTCGTTCAATATCAATTCCAACAGGGTTATTGCTAATTGCACATACTACAAATTCCCCCGAATGTGAAATGTTAAAGTAATAATTCGGATACCCCTTTAAGTAAGGTTTTCCATAATGATTTTTCTCCCATACTATTCTTTCATTACCGATTTTAAGCTTTCTATTTGTCAGAGTCCTTACTAGTAATTCACCAATCAAGGTTCTAATTTTATCTTTTTTATTAATAAATTTTTTTATTCTAGATCTTTTCTCTTCATCTATCCACGAACAAATATTTTCTAATTTCCGATCATTTATATCTTTAATTTTGACAACATAAATTTCCATAAAACCCCTCACAAATCCTAGTTAAGTTAATTGATCAACTACAATTATTCGAGCGTTATGCTAACTGATTTTTCTACTTCCATAAATCGTGGAATACTAATCATGTAAAAAATTCCTACAAATATTAAACATCCGCCTACTATCCAAAAAAGAGTTTCAACTGCAAGAATACCTGGATAAAATCCTGCAATAAAAAGTAAGGTTAGTGACTGTGAAAGCATCATCAAAGGATTAATACACCCTTGTACTCTTCCCATCATTTTTGGATTCACTATTTTCGGAATCCAACCTCCAATAGCTACATTAATCATCGGAAGCGCTAGGGCAACTATGCCCGTACAGATAATATACAGCCAAACTGTATTGACCAATGAACTCAAAATAGTCGCTCCTCCTCCAATAAACAAAGCTAAAATAAGTAAATGATAAAGCTTTATTTTTTGGGAAAGTATAGATGCTATAACACTACCAAGTAAAATTCCTATACCAAAGACTATACTTAATATAATTGAAACTTCTTCATAGTTTCTTGGGGCTAGTTTGTATTTTAAAATAAATACCTGCATCACTGAGAGCCCTCCATTTAAAATTCCAAAAACTATAAATCCGGAGATAAGCGTAAGTAACAAGTTGTGGTTCAAAATATAACGTATTCCCTTCATAAAATCCTTCATTACAATTGAAATGTTCAAATCTTTGATATTATGTTTTCCGTTTGGCATACGAATTTCTTCTGACATTCTACAAGATTTTATAAGAAGACCACTAATAAAAAAACTAATTGCATCAATTAAGATTGCACCATAAATACCGATTACCCAATAACAATAAATCCCGATACCACTACCAAAAAGCATAAACAAACTTGTAACCATCTGATTCAAACCAACTGCAGTAGTATAATCATCTCTTGTTAAAACACCTTGTACAAGGGATGATTGTGCAGGTGTAAAAAAGCTCTTTACCATACTTCTTAAAAATAACAGTGCAAATGCTACTGGCATCCAGTTTATAAAAAGAGACCACAATAATAAGAGCGATAATATAGAACAAATCCAATCACAGTTTTGAGCTATTTTTTGTCGATCAATCCTATCAGTAACTACACCAACAAGAAAAAATACTACTAATGTAGGCAAAGACAACATCAACTCCGTAATAGTAGCATATGCAGGTTGGTGCGAAAAACGATTTAAAAAATAAAACATAAGTGCAGTTAAACCAATTGTACTACCCATTTGTGAAGTAAAAGATGCCAAAAATAGCCTCAAGTAATTCCCATTTTGAAATAGAACTAAAAGTTTTTTCATAAGGACTCCCCATTTAATTTGACTTAATTTAAATTATTCAGCATTTAATGCCTTTGCTATGTTTGAAACTTAGAATATCTAAATCGCTAATAATTTTTGTCGTTCATTGCAGTTCCTGTGGGTTGAAGCCTTAGCACACTGGTTTAAGATATAGTTTATCATTAAGATTTCTATCGCGAATTGCACGACCAAATGTACACTACCACTCATTAAAGTTTATAGTTTTTTATTCTGATATTCATAATCCAAACATAGCTATCCAAAAGCATCCTCCTTTTGATATACAGTTTATTTTCCCTACCTTTCCACGCTACATTCTAATACTACCTTATATTGTAATCAAAATAACAAACCAATTATTTTCTCAAGTATTCAAATCACCAATACATCATAATTTTTGTAATTTTGATAACTTGTTTTCTTCTCTAAAAAACGTAATATTACTGTAAATTGTTTTCCAAAAAATAATTATGTATATCCACAATTATTACATAAAGGAATAAACAACAATGTTATCCTATCCCTGTAACTGTTTTAACTTAAGTATGAAATTCATTTTTGAAGTGAAAATGATGTGGGGTATGTCTATGAGGTTTAGTCTTCCAAAAAACAATTGTAATGAGTAGCTTCTTACCAAGAAAACGTAGTTCGTATTTATAATACATATATAAACCATATTTTTACTCAGTTATTCTAGGACAATTGAAGTGGCAAGTTTAAGCCACTCCTTATCCTAAAAATGCTGCATCTTTACCTAACATCAAACTAACATTATAGGCAAAAAGCTACTTATAATTCAAATGCTTTTTCCTTAAAAATTTTTTGATTTATCTTTTGCAGGTAAAATGTAGTTTTCCCCTTTTTCATATATAGAAAGTATTCTTTTCAAGAAAGTAACTTTTGGTACTAACCAATAAGCAAATATCGCTGAAACAATCCCTAATATAGCACCTGTCATCACATCGAAAGGATAATGAACTCCCACCCAGATACGAGAAATAGCTACACAGAATGCAAGTGTAATCCATAGCCAACCAATCTTTTTATGAACAAGCCAAAATGAAAAACAAATTGCAAAAAATAAAATTGTATGGTCACTTGGAAATGAATTATCAACAGCATGCTCTACCAATTTATTAACATTGGGTAACTCTGCAAATGGTTGATAATTTGAATAAAACTTTCCTGCTATTTTTCCGATAACCTCAGCAATCACAAAAGCAATCATCGCTTGAACAACCATCATTCGATTTTGGTTAGATCGAGTAAACCAATACACTACAACAATTAAAGCTAAGAAATATACCATATATTCTGCCACGAACGTCATAGTAGAATTGAGAAATGGGAACTGTTTACCTAAATCATTGACGGCTCGAAAAGCATCAATATTGAATTGAGAAAAAGACATTTTTAAACTCCTCCTTACGATATATATAAATCAAACGCTAATTATAATTTTTTAATCTACTTTTTGTTACTACCTAATAGTTTTAGATGGTCCCATGTTATTTTTCTTAATGGATATCTACCTTTTTAAAATGTGAAATTAATAATACTAATCCAATAATAGATGTTCCGAATATACCTATATAGGAGTACTCAGGAGGATAAGTGGGCTGAAGCGTATTTCTTGAAATATCACCTGCTGCTGCCCATGGAAACAATGCTCTATGTTCTGAATTTGCTGTCATTAAATTAATCATGGTTATTACAACTGTAAATACAATGGTCGGTACGTAATTCTTAAGCACAATTGTTAAAAGTATGATTGGTGTTGATAAAATAAAAAGCAATAATCCACCTATCAAAAATTGTACGAAAGATTCCCTCATTAAGGATGAACTTAGTCCATCAAATTGAAATATTATCCCTAATAATAATGTTAATACCCATGCTACAAAAGTTAACATCATAATCCAGGAAAATAGAAGTATGATTTTACTTATAAGAAAATTCATACGTGATACAGGTATAGTTAATAAATTCTTTAATGTATCTTCTGTATATTCCCGAATAAATAGATAGGCGGTTACAACCCCATATAGTGGTACTCCAATTATTAGAACAGTATATAAATTTACTTCACCAAACAATTGACTAAATACAATAGTAGGAGTAGGATGTTTAGTTTTTAAGCTTACAAATGATGCTACTACTACCATAAAAGGTGCTACCGATGCACCGAGAATACTTATTAAGAACATATGGGATCGTTTTAGCTTTAATAATTCTGTATATAACAGATTAACCAATTGTTCCACCTCCAACTAATTTTGTGAAGTAATCTTCTAATCTGTCTTCACTCATCAAAATTTTCAAAACCTGAATATCATTTTGTACAAATATTTTATTAATATCGCCTTGTTGCCCAAGTTTAGAATATACACGAATAATCCCCTCATCATGAACTTCATAATCGAAAATATCAAAGTTCTTCTCTAAGATTGTTGTAGCTTTATTGTCATTCGATACTTGAAACTCAATATATTTACGATTCTTTTTTCTAAGGCTGTTAAAATCGATTTCCTCTAAGAGCTTGCCTTCATGAATAATCCCCATATGATCTACTAACTGTTCTATTTCTGATAAAATGTGGCTGGATATTAATAAAGTAATTTTTCTTTCTTTGGCCAAATTTTTTATTAATCTTCTAATTTCCTTAATTCCTATTGGATCCAAACCATTAGTAGGTTCATCTAATATTAATAATTCTGGGTAATGAAGAAGAGATCTAGCAATCCCTAATCTTTGCTTCATCCCTAAAGAATATTTACCCACAAGCTTTTTAGTTTCATGTTGCAATCCTACGATTTCTAACGCTTCATCAATTGCATTTTTTTTGTGTATCCCAATAATTTTTGCATTAATTAGTAGATTTTCCCGTGCTGTAAGGTTCTCATAAAATCCAGGAACTTCAACAATAGACCCAATTCTTTTAAGGATTTCTTTTTGATTTTTAAATAAATCTTCTCCAAATATTTCAATCTTTCCATGGGTGGGCTTTATCAATCCTAATAACATTCTAATTGTAGTCGTCTTCCCTGCACCATTTCGACCTAAAAAGCCGTAAATTTCTCCTTGATTTACAGTTATATTAAGATTATCAACTGATTTCTGATTGCCATAAATCTTTGTTAAATTTGTAGTCTTTATTATTGCACTCATGTCAGAACACCAACTTTCTTGTATGCTTATGATTTTAGTATAGAAAGCAAATTTTAAACCAGGCTTAACTATTTCTTAACTATTTCTTAATTATGAAATTAACTAGTCATCATTAACTCCTTCTTGCTCCATTCTGCAATAAAGATAACACTACTCTCCTTTGACTTTGATATAAGTCTCATCTAGATGTCAAGTATGGTGTGCAGATTTGTTTTTCTTTTTCCAAACCTGATTAATGTCAGCGTAAGTTACAATTACTTGGCCTTCATGTAATAAGTCTTCAAAGACTACTACTTCTCTCCCTTGCTGTTCAGCACCAACGAAAGTAATGGCTAACGTTACAAAACCATTCTTTTCTTTTGCAGTAAACTTAGTCTCAACAGTTACTTCCTTACCTTCGATTAATAATTGAGGGTAATTAGTATACAATTGATAAAAAGAAGACGTTAAATTCAAAATTTAATAAATAAACTATTGAATAGTAATATTAATTCTTCAAACGAAAAGAGCCATCCAATTGATATGCACCCCAATTGTTAGACACAATTAACAATTGGAGGTGTATTTTTTATGGGAAAGTTTTCTCCTAAAGAAAAGCTACAGATAGTAAAACAATATTTTAATGGAGTAGATGATGGGAAAAGGATTGCTAAATCCCTAGGAATTCATTCTAGTGTGATTTATCAGTGGGTTAAACAATATGAAGCATTTTGGGAAAAAGGTTATGAAAAACGCTATACAACTTATTCACTTCAATATAAACTAGGTGTGCTTAATTATATGGATACGCAAGGGACATCTATTAGAGAAACAGCGGCAATTTTTAATATTTCCATCTACGAAGTACTTCGTAGATGGAAAGTAGCTTATGATTCAAATGGTGTGGATGCCCTACGTCCAGGGAGGAAGGGGCGTCCAGCTATGAAAAATAAGAAGTTAAGGTACAGCCGAAAAAAGATTCCGTACTAATTGAAGGGTCTATAGAGGCACTACAAGTAGAAAATGAACGTTTACAGTCCTTCCCGAACGAGAAAGCCCATCGCCTTTAGGCATGGGATGAAAGTGAGGTTGGATACGGAGTGCTA
>NZ_MAOE01000100.1 GCF_001884185.1 Bacillus albus | reverse complement strand
GTTGGGACCTTGTCCCTGTGAGAGTAGGACGTCGCCAAGCAACTAAAAACACAAGTCTTTTGACTTGTGTTTTTTTGTGTTTTTTAAACAGTATGTAAAAAGAAGTAATGGTAATACAAACACGTTGCCCAAGGATGAATCATATTATATAAGAAATTGATGTATATTTTTCTGTAAATTGTTAAGGAATAGAAGTATGAAATATGTCCATTTAAATAGGGAGGGAAGGATATGAAATCACAAAACGAAGTTTGTATTGTTTGTGAGACAGAAAGAAAAGAAGGAATATATGTTTATAATAATTTAATATGTTATGAATGTGAAAAGGACATGGTGAATACGGAGACAAATGATCCGAAGTATATATATTATTTAAAACAGCTTCGGAAATTAGAAGTATCATATTTTTAAATAGGCATATGCCTATTATTTTTTTTGTTCTGTATAATAGAGAAAGAATGAATAATAAGGAAGAGATATAGATGAATCAAAATCGCATACCTTTATATGAGGCATTAATAGAGTTTAAAGAAAGAGGGCCGTTGTCCTTTCATGTTCCAGGTCATAAAAATGGTTTAAACTTCCCTCAGGAGGCAGTAGAGGAGTTTAAAGATATATTATCTATCGATGTGACTGAGTTGTCAGGGTTAGATGATTTACATAGTCCATTTGAATGTATAGATGAGGCACAACAATTATTAGCTGATGTATACGGAGTGGGAAAAAGTTATTTTTTAATTAATGGTTCAACAGTCGGGAACTTAGCAATGATTTTGTCTTGCTGCGGGGAACATGATATTGTTCTTGTACAAAGAAACTGTCACAAATCAATTATTAATGGTTTAAAACTAGCAGGAGCAAATCCTATTTTTTTAGATCCATGGATTGATGAATTTTATAATGTACCGGTGGGAATTCATGATGAAATTATTAAGAAAGCAATTGAAAAGTATCCAAATGCGAAAGCACTCATTTTAACACATCCTAATTATTATGGTATGGGGATAGATTTAGAGGCAAGCATCGCTTATGCACATGCACATAAAATTCCTGTGTTAGTAGATGAAGCACATGGAGCTCATTTTTGTTTAGGCGGGGCGTTTCCAAAGTCAGCGCTAGCATATGGTGCAGATATTGTAGTTCATTCTGCGCATAAAACATTACCCGCGATGACGATGGGTTCCTATTTACATATAAATAGTCGCTTAGTGAGAGAAGAAAAAGTTTCTACTTATTTAAGTATGCTACAATCTAGTAGTCCATCGTATCCAATTATGACTTCTCTTGATATTGCACGCTTTACAATAGCACGTATAAAAGAAAAGGGACATGATGAGATTGTCGAGTTTTTACGGGGATTTAAAGAAGAATTGAGTTCTGTTCCACAAATATCTATTTTACAATACCCATTACAAGACGAGTTAAAGGTTACCGTACAGACACGTTGTCAGTTATCAGGATACGAATTACAGTCTGTATTTGAAAAGGTCGGTATATATACAGAAATGGCAGATCCATATAATGTCTTATTTATTTTGCCTTTGCAAGTAAATAAGGAGTATATGAAGGCTATAGAGATGATCCGAGTGGCATTGCAATCTTATGAGGTGAAAGACAAGGAGGAATCTATTCGTTATACTTATAAAGGAGAAATTTCTCCTTTACCCTATACATATAAACAACTGGAAGGATATGAAACGAAAGTAGTATCTGTAGAAGAAGCGGTTGGGATGATAGCAGCGGAAATGGTAATTCCGTATCCACCTGGCATTCCGTTGATTATGTATGGGGAAAGAATTACTTCAGAACATAAAGAGCAAATTATGTATTTAGAGAAAGCAGGCGCTCGTTTCCAAGGCAACACGAAATATATGAAAGTGTATGATATAGAAAGTAGGTTTTAGGATGAAGGGATTATTTGTAACAATTGAAGGTCCAGAAGGTTCGGGGAAGACAACGTTAATTCAAAGTTTATTGCCATACTTTGAACAAAAAGAAAAAAAGGTAATGGCGACGAGAGAACCAGGTGGTATTGCAATTTCTGAGGATATTAGAACGATTTTACATAAACAAGAGTATACGATGATGGAAGCACGTACAGAGGCGTTGTTATATGCTGCAGCACGTAGACAGCATCTAGTAGAAAAGGTTATGCCGGCACTTAACGAGGATTACCTTGTATTATGTGATCGTTTTATAGATAGCTCTTTAGCGTATCAAGGATATGCAAGAGGATTAGGTATGGATAAAGTATTTGAAATAAATCGCTTTGCAACAGAAGACTGTATGCCTAGTTTAACAATTTACTTAGATATTGAGCCAGAAGTTGGCTTAGCTCGAATTGCAAAAGATGCAGGACGTGAAGTGAATCGATTAGATATGGAAGATATCTCTTTCCATAAACGTGTGCGTGAAGGGTATTTACAAGTTGTAGAACGTTTCTCAGATCGTATTGTATTAGTAAATGCCGATCAGCCAATGGAAAAACTTATAGAAGAAGTTATTCAGGTTATAGAAGATAAATTGTTATAATAGAAGGAAAGAATTGAAATAAGTGAGGTATGCATTATGACGAAGACGTGGGAGCAGCTTTCTGCTATACAACCCATCGGTGTAAAAATGTTGATGAATAGCATTGCAAAAGAGCGTATATCCCACGCTTACTTGTTAGAAGGAGGGAAAGGGACAGGAAAGTTTGCGACTGCAATTCAAATGGCAAAGAGTTTCCTCTGTTCTCAGCGGAATGGGGTAGAGCCTTGTCATGTATGTACAAATTGTAAGCGAATTGATTCAGGTAACCACCCGAACTTACATATTGTAAAACCAGACGGATTATCTATTAAGAAGCAGCAAATTCATGATTTACAAGAAGAGTTTTCAAAAACAGGATTAGAAGCAAATAAAAAAGTATATATTATTGAGCACGCAGACCGTATGACGGCAAATGCAGCGAATACACTTTTGAAATTTTTAGAAGAACCAAGTAGTGATACAACAGCTATTTTACTTACTGAACAAAGTCATCAAATTTTAAATACGATTTTATCTCGCTGTCAAGTTGTTACATTTAGACCTTTACCAACGGAATCTTTAATTAGAAGATTACAGGATGAAGGTATTACAGTATCTTTATCGACACTTGCTGCACAACTCACGAATAGTTTTGATGAAGCTTTAGCTTTATGTAGTGATGAATGGTTTGCACAAGCACGAGCTTTAGTGATAAAATTATGTGAAGCGCTCGAAAAAGATAAAGCCTCTATTTTTTTTGTACAAGAAAAATGGGGAAAACACTTTGGAGAGAAAGAGCAATTACAGCAAGGTTTAGATATGTTACTCCTTATTTATAAGGATTTATTATATGTTCAACTTGGAGAAGAAGATCGTCTTGTTTTTCATGAGCAGAAAGAGATGTTTGAATCTTTCTCCTACGCTCAGAAGCGCATTGTATCAGCTCTCTTTAATATATTAGAGGCAAAAAATAGAATCAACGCTAATGTAAATGCGCAGCTTGTGTTCGAACAGTTAGTGTTGCGGTTGCAGGAGGGATGACCGTTTTGTATGATGTAGTAGGTGTTCGCTTTAAGAAGGCCGGAAAGGTGTATTACTTTGATCCAAATCAGTTCGATATCTCTGAAAATGAGTTTGTAATTGTAGAAACGGTAAGAGGTATTGAATACGGAAAAGTAGTTATTACCAAAAAGCAAGTTGATGAAAACGACGTTGTATTACCGCTAAAAAAGGTTATTCGTATTGCAAATGAAAATGATCGTACCATTGTTGAAGAGAACAAACATGCTGCAAAAGAAGCATATCAAGTTTGTCAGCAAAAGGTAGTAGAACATAATCTTGATATGAAACTTGTAGATGTAGAGTATACGTTCGATCGCAACAAGATTATTTTCTACTTTACTGCGGATGGTCGGATTGATTTCCGTGAACTAGTGAAGGACTTAGCGGCAATTTTTAGAACAAGAATTGAACTAAGACAAATTGGTGTTCGTGATGAAGCGAAGATGCTTGGTGGTATTGGTCCATGTGGTCGCATGCTTTGTTGTTCTACTTTTTTAGGAGATTTTGAACCTGTATCCATTAAGATGGCAAAGGATCAAAATTTATCATTAAATCCTGCAAAAATCTCTGGTTTATGTGGTCGCTTAATGTGTTGCTTAAAATATGAGAACGATGAATATGAGGCAGCAAAGGAACAACTTCCTGATTTAGATCAACGTATACAAACCCCGCATGGTACTGGCCGTGTTATCGGATTAAATATTTTAGAAAGATTAATTCAAGTGGAACTAGTAGACAAGGAACGGATAGTAGAATATACGTTAGATGAGTTAGTGAATAAAGGGGTCGTTTCGAGTCAAACCACAGATTAATGAGGTGGGTGCTTGTGGAGAAAAAAGATATTTTTGCATCGGTTTCTAGTATGGAAGAGCAAATTGGACATTTATACAAACAGTTGGGCGAATTAAAACAACATCTTGCAGAGTTGTTGGAAGAAAACCAACATATAAAAATGGAAAATGAAAATTTGCGACACCGCTTTGAAGAAGTGCAGATTAAAGAAAAACAAAAAACTCAAAAACGTAAAGAAGTGAAGCCGAAGACAGATATTGGTGAAGGCTACGATAATTTAGCAAGACTATATCAAGAAGGTTTTCATATTTGTAATCTGCATTATGGAAGTGTACGTAAAGAGGGAGATTGTTTATTCTGCCTGTCATTTTTAAATAAAAAGTGAAATTACCTTTCCAATGATAATTGGAAAGGTAATTTTTTATACATGAGAGTAGAATGAAATATGTTTTTTATTAGTTGAAGATAAAATAGGGTAGGTTAAGGGTAAGAAAAGGAGTAACATATGAATTTATATGAAGATGAACGTTTAGATTACTTATTAGCACAAGATTTAAAGATTATACAAAGCCCATCCGTATTTAACTTTTCGTTAGATGCTGTTTTACTTGCAGATTTTGCTTGGGTACCAATTCAAAAAGGTAATTTACTTGATTTGTGTACAGGTAATGCAGTTGTGCCCCTTCTATTAAGTACAAGAACGAAAGGGAATATTACTGGCGTGGAAATTCAAGAACGCTTATATGATATGGGAATAAGAAGTGTTCAATATAATAAGTTGGAAGAAAGAATTCACTTAATACACGGGGATTTGAAAGATATGCCGGAGAAACTTGGACGTCATCAATATGATGTTGTCACATGTAATCCGCCTTATTTCCAAACACCTGCAACTTCTGAAAAAAATATGAATGAACATTTAGCGATAGCTCGTCATGAAATCATGTGTACATTAGAGGATGTTGTATCTGCAAGTAGTCAGCTAGTAAAGCAAGGCGGGAAAGTAGCATTTGTACATCGCCCAGGTCGTTTACTAGACATTGTTACATTAATGCGTAAATACAAAATTGAACCAAAGCGTGTACGATTTGTGTATCCTAAGGCAGGAAAAGAAGCGAATACATTGTTAATTGAAGGAATTAAGGACGGAAATGCCGATCTGAAAATATTGCCACCTCTTTTTGTATATGAAGAAAATAATGAATATACAAAGGAGATTCGTTCTATTTTATATGGAGAAGAATAAGCATTGTTTTTATGTAGTAGAGTGCTCTGATGGAAGTTATTATGCTGGATATACAAATCATATAGAGAAACGGATTGAGACCCATAATGGCGGAAAAGGGGCTAAGTATACGCGTGCTAGACTTCCTGTTGTTTTAAAATACGTAGAATTTCATGAAGATAAACGTACAGCTATGCAAGCAGAGTATTATTTTAAGCAATTAAATAGAAAACAAAAAGAAGAATATATGCAAAAAGGAGAACGCTATGTGGCAACAAAAAAGCTTTCAACAAAATGAAAAGGGAGTTTTATATTTAGTACCAACTCCTATTGGAAATTTAGAAGATATGACATTTCGTGCAATTCGAATTTTAAAAGAAGCGGATTTAATTGCTGCTGAAGATACGAGACAAACGAAAAAACTTTGTAATTATTTTGAAATCGAGACGCCTGTGATGAGTTACCACGAGCATAATAAGGAAGTAAGTGGAAAGAAAATATTAGAGAAGTTAGACGAAGGGAAGACTGTAGCACTTGTTAGTGATGCTGGTATGCCGTGTATTTCCGATCCAGGTTACGATATTGTTGTAGAGGCCGTAACGGAACAGTATCATGTAATCCCGCTTCCTGGGGCAAATGCAGCCCTTACAGCATTAATTGCATCAGGTCTTGAAACAAAACAGTTTTATTTCTATGGATTTTTACAAAGAAATAAAAAAGAAAGAAAATTGGAGTTAGAGAAGCTTCGTTATGTACAAACTACAATGATGTTTTATGAAGCGCCTCACCGCCTGGATGATACTTTAATCTCGATGCAAGAAGTGTTGGGAAATAGAGAAATTGTATTATGTCGGGAGTTAACGAAAAAATTCGAGGAATTTATTCGAGGAACAGTCGAAGAAGCCATTGAGTGGACGAAGCAAAATGAAGTTCGTGGTGAGTTTTGTATTTTAGTAGCTGGGTCAACAGAAGAACCTGCTCCAGAAGAACAATGGTGGGAATCTATTTCAGTATATGATCATATTGAACATTATATAAACGAAAAAGGGATGAATTCAAAAGAGGCGATAAAAACAGTCGCGAAAGATCGAGATTTGTCGAAACGCGATGTATATCAAATCTATCATGTAGATAAAAAATAAGCTTCTCATAATTGAGAAGCTTATTTTGCTGTTTCGATATAATCTTGAAGTTCGTTTAAGATTTGCTCAGCGCCTTCTTTGCTTAAGATAATTTTACCTTCAGCTAAAGATAGGTTGCCATCAGATACTTCACCAGTTACTTGGCAAGTCATGTTTGGCTTATATTTTTTTAAGATGATTTTCTCGTCATCAACGTAGATTTCAAGAGCATCCTTTTCTGCAATACCTAAAGTACGGCGTAATTCGATTGGAATTACTACACGACCTAATTCATCAACTTTACGAACGATACCAGTAGATTTCATAATTCTTTTCCTCCTAAAGAAATAGTTTATAAGTTTCGAGTCTATTTTCTAGATTCGTCATTTTTCGACAAAATACCCTATGGACATATGATACCAATCATTTACATTTCCGTCAATTCTTTAATTCTATATTTTTTAAAAAGATTTATAGATTTCTTACTTCTTATATATAATAGAATGTGAGTAATTTCTACTATTATTTCACTTTATTTTCAGAAAAATTTATAAATTATAAGTGAGGACTGTATATTTTCTTGAAATATGAGTAATAGATGATAAAGGTATCAAGTATTAATTCGTTTTTATCCCGCATTAACAAGCGGTAAGATTTTAAATTTAAAATTCGGCTGGAGCAAAGAGATTAAGTAGGAGCCGGATTGCTCGTAAAAGCCCGATTGGTGCAGGCTAATAATCCGCGGGAATGAACAAAACCCCTCACATATTAAAGTTTCACTTTATATATAAGTTTTTGATATACTATTTATAAATACATATGAGGTTATCCGGGAGGTCCAAAACAATGACAGAGGAAAACAAATCCTTTTATATTACTACCCCAATTTATTATCCAAGTGGAAAATTACACATTGGACATGCTTATACAACAGTAGCAGGAGATGCAATGGCACGATATAAGCGTATGCAAGGATATAATGTTCATTATTTAACAGGAACTGATGAGCATGGACAGAAGATCCAAAAGAAAGCAGAAGAATTAAATGTTACACCACAAGCATATGTGGATAACATCGTTGCAGGAATTAAAGAACTTTGGGAGAAGATGGATATCTCTTATGACGATTTTATTCGTACAACGGAAGATCGTCATAAAGATGTTGTTGAAAAAATCTTCAAACAACTAGTAGATCAAGGTGATATTTACCTTGATGAATATGAAGGTTGGTATTCTGTACAAGATGAGACATTCTATACGGAGCATCAATTAGTAGATCCAATTATGGAAGGTGACAAAGTAGTTGGAGGAAAAAGTCCAGATAGTGGTCATGATGTAGAACTTGTTCGTGAAGAATCTTATTTCTTTAGAATGGGTAAATATGTCGACAGACTATTAAAATTCTATGAAGATAATCCACATTTCATTCAGCCGGAATCTCGTAAGAATGAAATGATTAATAACTTCATTAAACCAGGCTTAGAAGATTTAGCAGTTTCTCGTACTTCATTTGACTGGGGAGTTCGTGTTCCAGGTAACCCGAAACACGTTATTTACGTATGGGTTGACGCATTATCTAACTACATTACAGCATTAGGTTATGGAACAGAAAATGAAGAGATGTATAAGAAGTTCTGGCCGGCAGACGTGCATTTAGTTGGAAAAGAGATCGTTCGTTTCCATACAATTTATTGGCCAATCATTTTAATGGCATTAGATTTACCTCTTCCGAAAAAAGTCTTTGCTCACGGTTGGATTTTAATGAAAGATGGAAAGATGAGTAAGTCAAAAGGAAACGTAGTAGATCCAGTTACATTAATCGATCGTTACGGATTAGATGCATTACGTTATTACTTACTTCGTGAAGTTCCATTCGGATCAGATGGCGTATTCACACCAGAAGGATTTGTGGAGCGTATTAATTTCGACTTAGCAAATGACTTAGGTAACTTATTAAATCGTACAGTAGCTATGATTGATAAGTACTTTAACGGAGAAATCCCTGCATTTAAAGTAAATGTAACGGAATTCGATGAAACGTTAGTAACGTTTGCGCAAGGTACATTGAAAAAAGTAGAAGAAGCAATGGAGAATATGGAATTCTCTGTAGCACTAAGCTCAATTTGGCAATTGGTTAGCCGTACGAATAAATATATTGATGAAACACAACCATGGGTACTAGCAAAAGATGAGAATGATCGTGAAAAGTTAGCTTCTGTAATGGCTCATTTAGCAGAGGTACTTCGTCAAACGGGTATTATGCTTATGCCATTCTTAACAGTAGCACCAAGCAAGATGTTCGCTCAGCTTGGTCTTACTGAAGAAGCACATACATCTTGGGAAAGCCTATCTACAATTGGCTGCATTCCAGCTGGAACGAAAGTAGAAAAAGGAAACCCAATTTTCCCTCGTTTAGAAATGGAAGTAGAGGTAGCGTACATTAAAGAACAAATGAAAAGCTCTGCTCCTAAAGTAGAAGAGAAAAAAGAAGAAGAACCGAAGGCAGAAGAAATTACAATTGATGATTTCTTTAAAGTAGAATTACGCGTAGCTGAAGTACTATCTGCTGAACCTGTGAAAAAAGCAGACAAGTTGTTAAAAATTCAACTAGACTTAGGCACAGAAAAGCGTCAAGTTGTTTCTGGAATTGCAAAATTCTATTCACCAGAAGACCTAAAAGGTAAAAAGGTTATTTGTGTAACAAACTTAAAACCTGTAAAATTACGCGGTGAATTATCACAAGGTATGATTTTAGCGGGTGAAGAGAATGGCGTATTGTCATTAGCGTCAATTGACCAAAATCTACCAAATGGTACAAAAATCAAGTAATTAAGACAAGAAAGGAGATGTTTCACGTGTAACATGTGTGAAGCGTCTTTTTTCTTTTTACACTCTCAATTTTTGCATTAAGATTGTAGTATTGTTATCGTTAAGTTATGAAAAAACTTATTTTTGTGAAATAAACTTGATTTCAATATAAAAGGAGTTATGTATTATGTTGTTTGATACACATTCACATTTGAATGCAGAGCAATTTGAAGAAGATTTACAAGAAGTTATTGCCCGAATGAAAGAAGCGGGAGTTACTTATACAGTTGTTGTTGGTTTTGATGAAGTAACGATAAAAAAGGCGATTGAATTAGCTGAAGTCTATGATTTTATTTACGCTGCGGTTGGATGGCATCCAGTTGATGCAATCGATATGACAGAAGAACATTTAGCATGGTTAGAAGAACTTGCTTCTCATCCTAAAGTCGTTGCACTTGGAGAAATGGGCTTAGATTATCACTGGGATAAGTCCCCAAAAGAAATACAGAAAGAAGTATTCCGTAAACAAATTACATTAGCGAAAAAGGTGAAATTGCCGATTATTATACATAACCGCGATGCAACTCAAGATATTGTTGATATTCTAGAAGAAGAGAATGCAGCTGAAGTAGGAGGTATTATGCATTGCTTTAGCGGCAGCGTAGAAGTGGCAGAGCGATGTGTTGATATGAACTTTTTGATTTCGTTAGGCGGACCAGTTACATTTAAAAACGCTAAGAAGCCAAAAGAAGTTGCTGCGGAGATTCCGTTAGAGAAATTGTTAATAGAGACGGATTGTCCTTATTTAACACCGCATCCATTTCGAGGGAAACGAAATGAACCAAGTTATGTAAAACTCGTAGCAGAAGAAATTGCGAACTTAAAAGGAATTTCTTATGAGGAAGTAGCAGAAGTAACAACAAAAAATGCAAAGGCTTTGTTTGGTGTTGAATAAAAAGGAGTGGGAGAACCCATTCTTTTTTTATTTTTATAAAAAAGTAGCAGGAGTGATAGAGAAAATACAGGCAAATAAGGAAGTGTTACAATAAGGAGAGAGAACAAAGTTTTGGACATTCTATTTTTTAAAATGTAAGAGTGGGGAAAATAATAATGGAAAAGTCGTCATTTTTTTGTTTTACTAAGTAGAGATGAAATGAGTGTGGAGGCAAGCATGAAAATTAAAGAGATTATCGTTGTAGAAGGTAAAGATGATACAGTTGCGATTAAGCGTGCTGTTGATGCGGATACAATTGAAACGAACGGTTCAGCAATCGGTGATCATGTTATTGAGCAAGTTAAATTAGCGCTGCAAAAAAGAGGCGTTATTATTTTTACAGATCCGGATTATCCTGGAGAGCGTATTCGAAAAATTATTTCTGATAAGGTGCCTGGATGTAAACATGCTTTTTTACCGAAGGAAGAAGCACTTGCTAAAAGGAAAAAAGGTGTCGGAATTGAACATGCTTCTAATGAATCAATTCGCCGTGCTTTAGAGAATATACATGAAGAAATGGAAGCTTACACAAGTGAAATTAGTTGGAGCGATCTAGTCGATGCAGGTTTAGTGGGCGGAGAAATGGCGAAGAGTCGCAGAGAAAGAATGGGTAAGCTATTAAAGATTGGCTATACAAACGCAAAACAGTTACATAAACGTTTACAAATGTTTCAAGTTTCAAAAGAATCATTTGCAGAAGCTTATAAGCAAGTCATACAGGAGGAAAGAAAATGAAGGATATCGCAACGCCAAATCGTACGAAAGACATTGTTGAAAAGTATGGATTTTCATTCAAAAAAAGTTTAGGACAAAATTTTTTAATTGATACGAATGTATTAAATCGTATTGTTGATCACGCTGAAATTGGACCAGAAAGTGGTGCAATTGAAATTGGGCCAGGTATCGGTGCATTAACAGAACAATTAGCGAAGCGTGCTAAAAAAGTGGTGGCTTTTGAAATCGATCAAAGATTATTACCGATCTTAGATGAGACGTTAGCTCCATATGGCAATGTTACAGTTATTAATAAAGATGTACTAAAGGCAGATGTACACGAGGTGTTTAGCGAGCAATTTGAAGAAGGGCAAGATGTAATGGTAGTAGCTAATTTACCATACTATATTACAACGCCAATTTTATTTAAATTGCTAGAAGAGAAATTACCGGTTCGTGGATTTGTTGTTATGATGCAAAAAGAAGTTGGGGATCGTTTAGCTGCTAAACCTGGAACGAAAGAGTATGGTTCTTTATCAATTGCTATTCAGTATTATACAGAGGTAGAAACAGTTATGACTGTGCCGCGTACAGTGTTTGTACCACAACCAAATGTTGATTCTGCAATTATCCGTCTCCTAAAGCGTCCGAAACCCGTTGTAGAAGTAACAGATGAGACGTTCTTCTTTGAAGTAGTACGAGCAAGTTTTGCACAGCGTCGTAAAACGTTAATGAATAATTTATCAAATAATTTAAATGGTTTCCCGAAAGATAAAGAGCTGTTGGATCGAATTTTAACAGAGGTAGGAATTGATCCAAAACGAAGAGGTGAGACGCTATCTATCGAGGAGTTTGCAACATTAAGTAACGCATTAGTTCTTCATAAATTATCATAAGAATATAAAAGGGACAGTTCAACTTGAACTGTCCCTTTTGTCACCTTTCCCCTCCTAAATTCATACTTTAAAAACAGGTAAGATGGCCTAACGAGTTTGGAGGTAGGAGAATGGCTTTACATGTTGGAGAATTAGTGGAACGATATTCTCATAATAGGGATATCCTTTTTCGTATTATAGAAATAAAAGGCGAGATAGCTATATTGTTTGGAGAGGAAATTAGATTGGTGGCAGATGCGCCACTTGAAGATTTAATTAGTATAGATCAACGAGAACACAAAAAGAGAGCGAAGCGTGAGAAAGAAACAATGGAGCGCACGTATCGTTTGTTTCAACAAGATTATGTATTAATGAAACAAAGGCATGAACACACTTCAACTGGTGGGTATACAAGTGAGGTGAATTATTTTCAAATGCCGGGACGTGTATTGCATATAGATGGAGACCCATTATATTTGCGCAAGTGTCTAGACTTATATAATAAAATTGGTGTTCCCGTACAAGGTATTCATTGTAAAGAAACAGAGATGCATGAAAAGGTAGTAGATTTAATAGACCATTTTCGTCCAGACATCTTAGTAATCACAGGGCACGATGCATATACAAAAGCCAAAGGAGTAAAGGGAGATTTAGCGGCATATAGGCATTCAAGGCATTTTGTACAGGCTGTGCGAGAAGTTCGAAAAAAATATCCATCACTAGATCAACTCGTTATTTTTGCTGGGGCATGTCAATCACACTTTGAAGCATTAATTCGAGC
This sequence comes from Bacillus albus, assembly GCF_001884185.1. GTDB lineage: Bacteria > Bacillota > Bacilli > Bacillales > Bacillaceae_G > Bacillus_A > Bacillus_A albus. The sequence goes on along the minus strand of NZ_MAOE01000100.1, from coordinate 20,517 downwards.
TGGTGCTAATTTTGCTAGTTCCCCATCTAGAATTAATATTCATGCACTAGATCCTGTATATGTGGTTGGTAAAATTAGTTTTACTTCATTTATGGAGAGAGTCAATGTATGGGACGTTGTACGTAATACGATTACTGGCGAAAAGGGACTTGGTGGGATTGAGACGAGGGGCATTTTACGAACTGGATTACCCTTTCAACATTATGAAGAATAAGCAAGGTACATATGTATCTTGCTTTTTTATGTGGAAAGGATTTAAATCAGCTTGGATAAAAAGAGACAAGAACGCACAAACTACATAATGATACTTTTACAATATAGTATTTCTTCTATCTATTCGAACGCATAATGCTTTTATAATGATATTGTCTGTGAGTTGCGGTTAATAATTGGGATAGATATATCGTGTTTTAAGTGTTCAATCTAAATTACAGCGAGGTGTAACGAAGTATATGTCAAAACGTTTAGATGAAATTAAAAGCGAATTAGATCACCATCTTGGACAGAGACTGATGTTAAAGGCAAACAGTGGGAGAAGAAAAACGGTAGAACAATCAGGTGTACTTGCAGAAACGTATCGTTCTGTTTTTGTTGTACAACTGGATCAGCAAGAAGACGCGTTGCAACGTGTATCGTATAGCTATGCGGATGTTTTAACAGAGACAGTAGAATTAACATTTTATGGAGACCCTCATAATGAAGTGATTTTATAATCCATGTATCGTTACATATATTCCCACAAATGAAAAGTTATATTATTTTGCATACTAATTATACCGTAGCAAAATAAGGAGGGACTCTGCATTGAGTAGACGAAGAGGTGTCATGTCAAATCAATTTAAAGAAGAGCTTGCAAAAGAACTAGGCTTTTACGATGTTGTTCAGAAAGAAGGCTGGGGCGGAATTCGTGCGAAAGATGCTGGTAACATGGTGAAACGTGCTATAGAAATTGCAGAACAGCAATTAATGAAACAAAACCAGTAGTTGTAAGATACTTTCTATGCTACGGTAGCCGAGGAGTGATTCCTCGGCTTTTTGTACTATAAAAGGTGCCATCATTTTACATAAGTAGTTTCATTCTGAATGCTTTTCGTTATAATTAGGGAAGTGTCATCGTCTTACTATAAATTTATGGTAAAATAAACGATAAAAGATTGAGTACATAGAGTGGGTGAATAGATTGAAGCTACTAGTGAAAGCACCAGCAAAGATTAATCTGTCGTTAGATGTACTGGGAAAAAGACAAGACGGATATCATGAAGTGAAAATGATTATGACAACAATTGATTTAGCGGATCGTTTAGAACTAATGGAATTAGCAGAAGACCGTATTGAAATTTTATCCCATAATCGGTATGTCCCAGACGACCAAAGAAATTTAGCTTATCAAGCAGCGAGATTATTAAAAGAGAAGTTTGATGTGAAAAAAGGCGTATCTATTACTATTGAAAAAACGATTCCAGTAGCAGCTGGATTAGCAGGTGGAAGTAGTGATGCAGCAGCGACATTACGTGGCCTTAATAAATTATGGAATTTAGGGCTTACAATTGACCAATTAGCAGAGCTTGGCGCAGAAATTGGATCAGATGTATCGTTTTGCGTATATGGCGGGACAGCAATTGCCACTGGAAGAGGAGAGAAAATTGAGCACATAAAAACTCCACCTTCTTGTTGGGTTATTTTAGCGAAACCTCATATTGGCGTATCTACTGCTGATGTGTATGGAAATTTAAAATTAAATCGAGTTACACATCCAGATGTAGATAAAATGGTTGATGTCATAAATGCCGGGGATTACAAAGGGATTTGTGATACTGTTGGTAACGTTTTAGAAGATGTAACATTTGCGATGCATCCTGAAGTTGCACGTATTAAGGCACAGATGAAGCGATTTGGGGCGGATGCTGTTTTAATGAGTGGAAGTGGTCCAACTGTATTTGGTCTTGTGCACCATGATTCGCGAATGCATCGTATATATAACGGATTAAAAGGATTTTGTGAACAAGTATACGCAGTACGTTTATTGGGAGAGCGAGAAACGCTTGAATAAAGACGTATAATACGTTATGATTTGTTTAGAATATTCGTGATTTGAGGTGAGAGTATGAAAATTAGACGAAGTACAAGATTAGTCGATATGACGTATTACTTGTTACAAAACCCTCGTCAGCTAGTTTCTCTCACTTTTTTTGCTGAAAGGTATCAATCAGCTAAATCTTCCATTAGTGAAGATTTAGTTATTATTAAGCAAACGTTTGAACAACAAGGGGTCGGCACATTGCAAACGATACCAGGAGCAGCAGGAGGAGTGAAATATATACCGTATATAAGTGAGGAAGAGGCAGATCTAATTATTGGTGAGCTTTGTAGCTTATTTGAGAATCCAGATCGTATTTTGCCTGGTGGTTACTTATATATGACAGATCTTTTAAGTAATCCTCGTCATATTAATGGCGCAGGTCGTTTGTTTGCTTCTGTTTTTGCTAGGCAACCAATTGATGCAGTTATGACGGTGGCAACAAAGGGAATTCCACTTGCTTATGCAGTGGCGAATTACTTAGATGTACCGGTAGTAATTGCAAGGAAAGACAATAAGGTAACAGAAGGACCAACTGTTAGTATTAACTATGTATCAGGTTCTTCTAAGCGTATTCAAACAATGACGTTAGCGAAGCGTAGCCTTCCAGAAGGATCAAATGTTTTAATTATTGATGACTTCATGAAAGCTGGCGGAACTATTCAAGGTATGATGAGTATGTTAGAAGAGTTTAAAGCTAATGTTGTTGGTATTGGTGTATTAGTAGAGTCCACAGATATTGAAGAAAGACTAATTAATAACTTTGTATCATTAATTCGTTTATCAGAAGTTGATGTGAAAGAAAAAGCGATTCAAGTGGAAAAAGGAAATTATTCATTGGCACCATTTGATGAGGGGCTTGTAGAGGCTGAGTAAAAAGGTAAAGCAAATCGCTTTATCTTTTTTTTATTCTATTTATAAATTATAAAATAGATGGACAAACTGCTTTTCGTGCACTATTTTTAAAGAGTAAAAATAAATAATAAAAGGGTGACAGATATGAAAGTTGTTCAAACAAACAATGCACCACAAGCAATTGGACCATATTCACAAGGGATTATTGTAAATAATATGTTTTACAGCTCAGGACAAATTCCGTTAACTGCGGGTGGAGAGCTTGTAGCAGGAGATGTAACAGTACAAACAGAGCAAGTATTTCAAAACTTACAAGCAGTATTAGAAGAAGCGGGTGCTTCATTTGATACAGTAGTAAAAACAACAGTATTCTTAAAAGATATGGATGATTTTAATGCTGTTAATGAAGTATATGGGTCTTATTTCTCTGCTCATAAGCCAGCTCGTTCTTGTGTACAAGTAGCAAAATTACCGAAAGATGTTTCAGTCGAAATTGAAGTAATTGCCCTAGTTAAGTAATTCTTTGTAAGCGATAACCTCCAGAAATCTCTATATTCAATTACATTAAAAATTTTTATCTTAAAAATTTTTAAAAAATTAAAGGGAAAATAGAAATTTTGTGGAATTTATACAAATATATCGCTTATTTAGAAAAGGGTGGTGAACACAAGATGGAAGTGACTGACGTAAGATTACGCCGCGTAAACACAGAAGGCCGCATGAGAGCAATTGCCTCTATTACTCTAGACCATGAATTTGTTGTTCATGATATTCGTGTAATTGATGGTAATAATGGATTATTTGTAGCAATGCCAAGTAAACGTACTCCAGATGGAGAGTTCCGTGACATTGCACATCCAATTAATTCTGGTACACGCTCTAAAATTCAAGATGCGGTTTTAACAGAGTATCATCGTTTAGGCGAGTTAGAAGAGGTTGAGTTTGAAGAAGCGGGTGCTTCGTAAAATTCGAATGAAAAGGGCTTTTTAGAGAAAGTCCTATAATTTTGCAACAAACTCCTGTAAGCATTTACAGGGGTTTGTTTTTTTGTGTTTATACATATATTCCGTTTAGAAAATTCTAAATTGAATAAAAGAAATAGGGGAACTTCTAATTTTTTCAAAATGATTTTAAATAGTATAGCTTATTTCTTAAAAAAGATACTAAAGAGTAAAACATCTTATAAGAATTATGGTAAAATTTAATAGTTAAAATGTGTTTCTTGAAATATATGATGATTTAGGATAATATCGTTAATGGATAAATAGGTTGCGATGGAGGGTCTATATGTCAAACAGATTTGCAGTGATTCTAGCTGCAGGTAAAGGCACGCGTATGAAGTCTAAGCTATACAAAGTGCTTCATCCTGTATGTGGAAAACCTATGGTACAACATGTTGTCGATCAAGTATCTCAATTAGGATTGCAGAAACTTGTAACAGTCGTAGGACATGGTGCTGAAATGGTACAAGAACAGCTAGGAAACGTAAGTGAGTTTGCATTACAAGCAGAACAACTTGGTACAGCACATGCTGTAGATCAAGCTGCAAGTGTACTTGCAAATGAAGAAGGAACAACTTTAGTTATTTGTGGCGATACACCGCTAATAACTGCTGAAACGATGGAAGCATTGCTTCAGCAACATAAAGAAGCAGGGGCAATGGCAACGGTGCTAACAGCTTACATAGAAGAACCTGCTGGATATGGTCGTATCGTTCGTAATGAGAATGGTCATGTTGAAAAGATTGTTGAGCATAAGGATGCAAATGAGAAAGAATTAGCTATTAAAGAAATCAATACAGGTACGTATTGTTTTGATAATAAAGCTTTATTCGCTTCACTTTCTAAAGTTTCAAATGATAACGTACAAGGTGAATATTACCTGCCAGATGTTATTGAGATTTTAAAAAATGAAGGTCATATTGTATCGGCTTATCAAACAGAGCACTTCGATGAAACGTTAGGTGTTAACGACAGAGTCGCTCTATCGCAAGCGGAAATTATTATGAAAAACCGTATCAACCGAAAGAACATGGTAAATGGTGTTACAATTATTGATCCAAGTAACACGTATATTTCTGCTGATGCAATTATCGGTAGTGATACAGTTCTTCATCCAGGAACAATTATTGAGGGAAACACTGTAATTGGTTCTGATTGTGAAATTGGGCCGCATACAGTAATTCGCGATAGTGAAATTGGAGATCGTACGACAATTCGTCAATCTACTGTACATGATAGTAAACTTGGTACAGAAGTATCGGTTGGTCCATTTGCACATATTCGCCCAGATTCAGTTATTGGAGATGAAGTACGCGTTGGAAACTTCGTGGAAATTAAAAAAACTGTTTTTGGTAATAGAAGTAAAGCTTCACACTTAAGTTATATCGGGGATGCACAAGTTGGAGAAGACGTGAATCTTGGTTGTGGTTCAATTACGGTGAACTATGACGGTAAGAATAAATTCAAAACTGTGATTGGTAACGGGGTATTTATTGGATGTAATTCAAACCTTGTTGCTCCTGTAACAGTTGAAGATGGTGCTTATGTGGCAGCAGGCTCTACAATTACAGAGAATGTTCCATCAAAAGCATTATCTGTAGCACGTGCACGTCAAGTTAACAAAGAAGACTATGTTGATCAATTGCTGAATAAGAAAAAATCATAATGTGGAGGGTTAATCTAGATGTCGACTCAATATCTAAATTCTAATTTGAAAGTATTCTCTTTAAACTCTAATAAGGAACTTGCTGAGCAAATTGCAAAGCACATTGGAGTAGGACTAGGAAAATGTTCTGTTGATCGTTTTAGTGATGGAGAAGTTCAAATTAACATTGAAGAAAGTATCCGTGGTTGCGATGTATTCATTATTCAATCTACAAGCTTCCCAGTAAACGAACATATCATGGAATTACTTATTATGATCGATGCATTAAAACGTGCATCTGCAAAAACAATTAATATTGTTATTCCTTACTATGGTTATGCGCGTCAAGACCGTAAAGCGCGTTCTCGTGAACCAATTACATCGAAACTTGTAGCAAACTTGCTTGAAACAGCAGGTGCAACTCGTGTAATCACTCTAGATTTACATGCTCCACAAATTCAAGGGTTCTTTGATATCCCAATCGACCACCTAATGGGTGTACCGATTCTTTCAGATTACTTTGAAACAAAAGGTCTTAAAGATATCGTAATCGTATCACCTGACCACGGTGGAGTAACTCGTGCTAGAAAAATGGCAGACCGCCTAAAAGCACCAATCGCTATTATTGATAAGCGTCGTCCTCGTCCGAACGTATCAGAGGTAATGAACATTATCGGTAATATTGAAGGTAAAACAGCAATTTTAATTGATGACATCATTGATACAGCTGGTACAATTACATTAGCAGCAAACGCTCTTGTTGAGAACGGTGCTTCTGAAGTATATGCTTGCTGTACACACCCAGTATTATCTGGTCCAGCAATTGAGCGTATCCAAAATTCAAATATTAAAGAGTTAGTTGTAACGAACTCTATCGTATTACCAGAAGAGAAGAAGATCGACAAAGTACATGAACTTTCAGTTGCTCCACTAATCGGAGAAGCAATCATTCGTGTATACGAAGAAGAATCTGTAAGTGTATTATTCAATTAATTGGATAGAATGAGACGTAACCAAGATTGGTTACGTCTTTTCGTATCGAAAAAAGAAAGTAGTGGTACAAGAATGAAATTGATAGTAGGACTTGGGAACCCGGGTAGAGAATATGAATTAACAAGGCATAATATTGGATTTATGGCAATTGATGAACTTGCAAAGCGTTGGAATATTTCTTTAAACGAACAAAAATTTAAAGGTGTATTTGGTGCAGGATTTGTTAATGGGGAAAAAGTAATCTTATTAAAGCCACTTACATATATGAATTTATCTGGGGAAAGCATTCGTCCGCTTATGGATTACTACAAAATTGATGTAGAGGACTTCGTTGTTCTGTACGATGATTTAGACATCCCAGTAGGTAAATTACGCCTTCGTATGAAAGGTAGTGCTGGTGGACATAATGGTGTGAAATCAACAATTTCACATTTAGGAACACAAGAGTTTCAACGTATCCGCATGGGAATTGATCGTCCGAAAAATGGAATGAAGGTAGTGGATTATGTATTAGGACGTTTTACATCAGAAGAAATTCCTGAGGTAAATCATTCTATTGAAAAAGCAGCGGATGCATGTGAAGAATGGTTAAATAAACCTTTTCTTCAAATCATGAATACTTTTAATAGTTAAGGATATGATTGAGAATATTTTGCTTTATTTTTACCCATACTAGAAGTAATTGGATTTTTTAGGAGGCTAGTATGGAAGGGTATTATTATTGCAGACATTGCGGGAGCAATGTAGGCTCCGTTACTGCAGAAAAAGTGTATAGCGACGTTTTACTTCAACTAACAGAGCAGGAAGTAGTAGAGATGATTCATTTTCATGAGAATGGAAATATATATATACAAACGATTTGTGAATCGTGTCAAGAAACGCTCGCATCTTATCCTGAGTATTATGAATATGAAAAATTTCTGCAATAAAATGTTGTCGCTTTGGCATGTCCAAAGCATTTTTCTGTTTTCTTTTTCCGAAATATTTGCATAAAATATAGTGGCTTGCTCTTTATGTTGAGAGGGGTTTTGAAAATGATAGGTTTATTAGAGCAATTTTATAAAAATGAAGAGATCCAATCGGTTATTAATGGATTAGAAGATGGTTTAAAAGAACAACTTGTATCAGGTATGGCAACCTCTTCTCGTTCGTTATTAATGGCGGCCTTATATAAAAAAACAAAAAAATCACAACTTATTGTGACGCATAATTTATATCAAGCACAAAAAGTACATGAAGATTTAGTGGCGTTACTTGGTGAAAAAGATGTGTGGCTATACCCAGTAAATGAATTGATAGCATCAGAGCTTGGTGTTGCAAGCCCAGAATTGAAGGCGCAACGCATTGAAGTATTAAATCGTTTAGCTGCAGGAGAGAATGGGATTATTGTAGCACCAGTTGCGGGGTTACGCAGATTTTTACCAATGAAAGAATTGTGGAAGCAAAGGCAAATCGAAATCAGTCTAGGGCAAGAGATTGATTTAGATACATTCTTGCATACTTTACATCATATTGGCTATGAACGTAAGTCGATGGTAGAAGCTCCTGGGGAATTTAGTTTGCGCGGGGGGATATTAGATATTTATCCACTAACCGAAGAGTTGCCAGTTCGTATTGAATTCTTCGACACAGAAGTCGATTCTATTCGATTATTTGATGTGGATGAACAGCGCTCTCAAGATAAAAAAGAAAGTGTTAGATTTGGTCCAGCAACGGAGTTTTTATTTTCACAGGAAGAATTGAAATCGGGAATTAAGCATCTTGAGGAAGGCTTAACTAAGACGATGCAAAAACTTTCCGATGATAAATTGAAGACTACAGTGCTTGAAACGGTAAGTCATGAAATTGAGATGTTAAAAAACGGGCAAAGTATAGAACAGATGTTTAAATATTTATCTATTTTCTATAACGAACCTGCTAGTCTGATAGATTATTTACCAGAAGATGGTGTTGTAATTTTAGATGAGATTTCCCGTATTCAAGAAACAGCATCACATCTTGAAACGGAAGAAGCGGAATGGTATATATCACTTCTTGGTGAGGGAACGATTATTCAAGATTTATCTTTCTCCCATTCGTTTGAAGAATTTCTTCATCATAAAAAAAGAAACTTTGTATATTTAACGTTATTCTTACGTCATATAGCACATACACATCCGCAAAACATTGTGAATGTAACATGTAAAACGATGCAAGATTTCCATGGGCAGATGCAGTTGTTGAAAACTGAAATTGATAGATGGAACGAAGGGCATTTTACGACGGTTGTGCTCGGCACAGAGGATGAACGTGTAAAAAAACTACAACATATTTTAAGTGATTATGATATTGAGGCAGATATTGTAGAGGGCACAGATATATTATTGCCTGGAAGGTTACAAATTGCTGTAGGTGATTTACATGCAGGATTTGAAATGCCGATGCAAAAACTTGTTGTCATTACTGAAAAAGAGCTTTTTCATAAGAAAGTTAAAAAATCACAACGTAAGCAAAAGTTATCTAATGCTGAACGTATTAAAAGTTATTCGGAATTAAAAGTTGGGGATTATGTAGTCCATGTAAATCATGGTATAGGTAAATTTTTAGGTATCGAGACATTAGAGATTAATGGTGTTCATAAAGATTATTTAAATATTAAATACCAAGGCAATGATAAGTTATACGTTCCAATTGAACAAATTGATCAAGTGCAAAAATATGTAGGATCTGAAGGAAAGGATCCGAAAGTTTATAAATTGGGCGGAAATGATTGGAAGAAGGTCAAAACGAAGGTTGAAAAATCTGTACAAGATATTGCGGATGACCTAATTAAACTATATGCTGAGCGCGAAGCTTCAAAGGGTTATGCATATACGCCAGATACGGCAGAACAACAAGAATTTGAGTCTTCTTTCCCGTATCAAGAGACAGAGGATCAATTACGTTCTATTGAAGAGATTAAAAAGGATATGGAACGTGGACGTCCAATGGATAGGCTTCTTTGTGGTGATGTAGGATATGGCAAGACGGAAGTGGCTATTCGTGCGGCGTTTAAGGCAATTATGGATGAAAAACAAGTTGCAATTTTAGTGCCGACGACGATCCTTGCACAACAACACTATGAAACAATTCGAGAGCGTTTTCAAGATTATCCAATCAATATAGGATTGTTAAGTAGATTCCGTACGAGAAAACAGCAAAATGAAACGATTAAGGGCTTAAAAGATGGCACGGTAGATATTGTAATCGGAACGCATCGTATTTTATCTAAAGATGTTACTTATAAAGATTTAGGTCTTCTTATTATTGATGAAGAACAAAGATTTGGTGTAACGCATAAAGAAAAAATTAAACAATTAAAAGCGAATGTTGACGTATTAACATTAACGGCAACTCCGATCCCACGTACGCTCCATATGTCTATGCTTGGTGTGCGTGATTTATCTGTTATTGAGACACCGCCGGAAAATCGTTTCCCAGTTCAAACGTATGTAGTAGAGTATAATCCAGCATTAATGCGAGAAGCGATAGAACGAGAGCTCGCAAGAGGTGGTCAAGTTTACTTCCTATACAATCGTGTAGAGGATATTGAACGAAAAGCAGAGGAAATTTCGATGTTAGTTCCAGATGCGCGCGTAACGTATGCACATGGGAAAATGAATGAGAGTGAATTAGAGTCTGTTATGCTATCGTTTTTAGAAGGGCAGCATGATGTTCTTGTAAGTACAACGATTATTGAGACGGGTGTAGATATTCCGAATGTAAATACGTTAATTGTATTTGATGCAGATCGTATGGGATTATCGCAGTTGTATCAGCTTCGTGGACGTGTTGGACGTTCTAACCGTGTTGCGTATGCATACTTTGCATACAAACGAGATAAAGTGTTATCGGAAGTTGCGGAGAAGCGTCTGCAAGCCATTAAAGAGTTCACAGAGCTAGGATCTGGTTTCAAAATTGCAATGCGAGACTTATCAATTCGTGGTGCAGGTAACTTATTAGGGGCCGAACAACATGGATTTATTGATTCTGTCGGATTTGATTTGTATTCTCAAATGTTAAAAGATGCAATTGAACAACGCAGAGGAACAGACGGAGTTGAAAATACCGTTAATGTTGAAATTGATTTAGAAGTCGATGCATATTTACCAGATGCTTATATTTCAGATAGTAAACAAAAAATTATGATGTATAAACAATTTAGAGGTGTTTCTGCAATTGAGGATATTGAAGAGTTGCAGGAAGAGATGATAGATAGATTTGGTGATTACCCGCAAGAAGTTGGTTACTTATTGCAAATTGCAAATATTAAAGTATTGGCAATGAAAGAACAAATTGAATTAATTAAGCAAAATAAATTTGAAGTAACAATTCTGTTTTCAGAACAAGCGAGTCAAAATATTGATGGCGGAAAATTATTCATGCTCGGAAATAGTTTTGGGCGTATGATCGGTCTAGGAATGGAAGGATCACAATTGAAAATCGTCATGAAAACAAATGGCTTAGAGACATCGAAGTGGTTAACAATTGCTGAAAATTTATTAAAAGGCTTGCCAGAAGTAAAAAAAGAAGTCATAAATGCCTAATATTAGATAAAAAAATACAATTCGACGTGCATAGAAGAACTAATGTGTAAAATACTATGTCTAACAGTTGGTGATTTTTACATGAACAGGTAAATTCACCACTTTGATCATCAGCAGAAAGTGAGGCAGCATTAGAATGAAAGCAACTGGAATCGTACGTCGAATTGATGATTTAGGTAGGGTAGTAATCCCGAAGGAAATTCGTAGAACTTTACGTATTCGAGAAGGGGACCCACTAGAAATATTTGTTGATCGCGATGGAGAAGTAATTTTAAAGAAATACTCTCCAATTAGCGAATTAGGTGATTTTGCAAAAGAATATGCAGATGCTTTATATGATAGCTTAGGACATAATGTACTTGTATGCGATCGAGATTCTATTATCGCAGTATCAGGTGTATCAAAAAAAGAATACTTAAATAAAAGCGTTGGCGATCTAATTGAAAAAACGATGGAAGAAAGAAAGTCTGTTATTATGACGGACGAAAGTGAAATTTCCATTATCGATGGTGTAACAGAAAAGGTTCATTCTTATACAGTTGGACCAATTGTTGCAAATGGAGACCCAATTGGAGCTGTTATTATTTTTTCGAAAGAAGCTATTATAAGTGAAATTGAGCATAAAGCAGTTAATACTGCTGCAAGTTTCTTAGCGAAACAAATGGAACAGTAAGGATTTATAATTTTAGAAGTAGCAATCTTTCCTAATTATGATATTTCTTCTTGAGAAATCAATTATTTGGAGATATATGTATATTGAATGAAGGTAGCGCTTTGCTACCTTTTTTCGTTGAACATTTCTAGCGTTGCACGAACGTATGATGACTCCTGTAGGTAAGGAAGCTTGTCCTTTTCTTTATGATATAATACGAGGGGTGAGAATAGAAAAAGGAGTTTTCTTGTATGGAATCGAAGAAGTATCAAGCCTTTTGGCGTGGGGCTATTATATTAACAATCGCAAGTTTTGTTACAAAGGTATTAAGCGCCTTTTACCGTATTCCATATCAAAATATAGCGGGTGACATTGGTTTTTATATTTATCAACAAATATATCCGTTTTATGGATTTTGTTTAATTTTAGCTACTTATGGGTTCCCCATTATAATTTCAAAAATGGTTGCGGAACGATTAGAACGAGGGAAAAAGCAAGAAGCAGAAGAAATTATTTGTGTATCTTTTTGGTTTTTATTAGGGATTGGTTTCATAGGATTCTTTACATTATTCTTTGGTGCCGAAGCAATTGCAACAGCTATGGGCGATATATATTTAGATAAGCTATTGTGTGTTATTTCCTTTTCATTCCTATTGATGCCGTTTTTATCTGTGGCAAGGGGATATTTTCAAGGATTCAATAATATGATGCCTACAGCTGTTTCGCAAGTAATAGAACAAACGATTCGTGTTTCTATTATTGTATTTTTATCCTTATTCCTAATTGCTCACGGATTTGATTTATATACAGTTGGTGCAGGTGCTATGTTAGGTTCAATTGCAGGCGGACTGATTGGGATTATCGTACTTGTACTTTATATGCGTCATGATTTTCGTTCTATATTCTTCAAAAGTGTAAAGAGAATTAGAGGGAAAAAGAAAATCATTAAAATTCTGTTTTGGCAAGGATTGGCGATTTGTGTTAGTAACTTAGTACTTATTTTTATACAAATGGCTGATTCAGTTTCTTTCTATTCTTTACTCATTGGGGCAGGAGAGCAAGCTGAAAACGCAAAGGTGTTAAAAGGTGTGTATGACAGAAGTATCCCGCTTATGCAATTAGGTACTGTCGTGACAACTTCTTTCTCGTTGTCGCTTATTCCAATTATTACAGCGGCGAAGGAAAGAGGAGATCTTACCTTTATTCAAGAAAAGGTAAAGTTAGCAATGAAAATAACATTTGTTATTGGATTTGCAGCAGCCATTGGATTAACTTGTATTATTCGACCTACGAATATTATGCTGTTTGAAAATAGTGATGGGTCAGATGTTTTATCCATTTTATCTTTATCTATTTTATTTAGTTCATTGTCGATTACAACTGCTTCTATTTTGCAAGGGTTAGGACAAACATTAAAACCAGCAATATTCGTTATATTTGGGGGTTGTTTAAAGTTAGCTTTAAATTATATATTAATGCCGTATTTTGGTGTGAAGGGAGCTGCAATTGCAACTCTAGTTGCGTTAATTGTAATTTCTATGCTAAATAGTGCATTACTTATGCGAGCTGTATCCGAATCGCTTATCGATAAGCGTAATATGTTAGGTGTAGTTATTAGTGGTATCGGTATGGGATTTGTATTAATAATGTTTATGCGTGTATTGCAAATGTCTGGGTTAGTAATTGATACGGAACATAGAGGAATCGCGACACTTGAGGCGTTGTTAGGTGTAGCTATCGGCGGATTAGCATATATGTTTTTAATTTTAAAATTACGTGTATTTACAAAAGCGGAAATAGGAACCGTTATGAAAAAAGAGAAAAAAGAAGGTTCATTGAAGAAGAGTGGATAGAGGTGGCAGGTTGTGAGTGGAATCATTACTATTTTAGGATTAGGTGCTGGTGAATTAGATCAGTTAACGATGGGTGTATATCGAAAAATAAAAGAAGCAGATCACATGTTTGTTAGAACGAAGGAACATCCCGTTATAGAAGAGTTGGAGAAAGAAGGTATACAATATACTGCCTTTGACAATGTATATGAAGCGCATGATACATTTGAAATTGTATATGAAACAATTGCGAATACATTGATAGAAAAAGCTGAAGGCACAGAAATCATCTATGCTGTTCCAGGGCATCCGCTTGTAGCAGAAAGAACGGTTCAGCTACTGTTGGAAAAAGGTGAAGTAGCGAATATTGAGGTGCGAATTGAAGGTGGACAAAGTTTCCTTGATCCTATGTTTGCCAGTCTAAAGATTGATCCGATTGAAGGATTTCAATTAATTGACGCCACATCATTTGAAAGAGGACAATTAGAATTACGTCAACATTTAATCTTTTGCCAAGTATATGACGCATTCGTTGCATCTGATGTGAAATTAACATTAATGGAGATGCTACCAGATGATTATGAAGTGTATATTGTAACAGCTGCGGGAACTTCATTTGAACAAGTTAAAAAGGTACCGTTGTACATGTTAGATCATGAAACGGAGTTGAATAACTTAACGAGTGTGTATGTACCACTAGTTCAGGAACGTGCGTCCTTGTATCAACAGTTTGATGTGCTTAGAGAAATTATTGCAGACCTTCGTGGACCGAATGGTTGCCCGTGGGATAAAAAGCAAACACATCAATCTTTAAAGAAGTATTTAATTGAGGAAGCTTATGAAGTATTGGAAGCAATTGATGAAGAGGATGATGATCACTTAGTAGAAGAACTGGGTGATGTATTATTACAAGTTATGCTGCATGCCCAAATCGGAGAAGATGAAGGTTGGTTCTCTATAGATGATATTATTCGAACTTTATCTGAGAAAATGGTTCGTCGCCACCCGCATGTATTTGGGAATACAGATGTAGATAATGCCGATGAAGTAATTGCCAATTGGGAAGAAATTAAAAAACAAGAAAAAGGATTCGTGAAAGAATCTGTTTTAGATGGAGTTCCAAAAAGTTTGCCACAGTTACTACGTGCTTATGAAATCCAGAAAAAAGCTGGCAAGGTTGGTTTTGATTGGGTTGATGTACAACCGATGATAGAGAAAGCTTTAGAAGAATGGCAAGAATTCCAACAAGAAGTTACAAACATGGATGAGGCGAAGATGTTAAGTGAATTTGGCGATTTACTATTTGCATTTGTTAATATAGCTCGTCATTATAAAATAGATCCAGAAGAGGCGTTACATTCAACGAATGAGAAATTCGTCGGTCGTTTCTTATACATGGAAGCAAAGGTAGCTGAAATGAATAAAGAGATGCAAGATTTATCATTAGAGCAGTTGGATGTTTTATGGGAAGAGGCAAAACAAACAGAGCGTTAATAGGGGGATTTAATATGCGTCTAGATAAGTTTTTAAAAGTATCACGTTTAATTAAAAGAAGAACATTAGCAAAAGAAGTAGCTGATCAAGGAAGAATATCCATTAATGGTCAAGTGGCGAAAGCGAGTTCTGATGTGAAAGTAGCTGATGAATTAACAATTCGTTTTGGTCAAAAAATAGTAACTGTAAAAATAAACGAATTGAAAGAAACAACTAAAAAAGAAGATGCAGCAAATATGTATAGCTTAGTTCGCGAAGAAAAAGTAAAGGCCGAAGAAGGCTTGTTCTAAAATCGATTATCTCTTCATACATTACTATTAGCTAGTATAAATGTATGGGGGGATTTACGTGAATAATGGCTACTCACCTATGTCTTCTAATCAACAAAATGTTTCTGTAGAGCATGATATTATTATGCGTGGCAGGCGTGTAATTGATATTACCGGTGTAAAGCAGGTAGAGAGTTTTGATAGCGAAGAGTTTTTACTTGAGACCGTAATGGGCTTTTTAACAATTCGTGGTCAAAATTTGCAAATGAAAAATTTAGATGTAGAAAAAGGTATTGTATCGATTAAAGGGAAAGTTCATGAGATGCTGTATATTGATGAGAATCAAGGGGAGAAAACTAAAGGATTCTTTAGTAAGTTGTTTAAATGAGTTTAACAATTCAGTTGTATACGATGCTCTCAATGATCGGAATGGGTGCTTGGATTGGAGCGTCTTTAGATACATACCAACGATTTTTAAAACGTCAGGAACGTAAACGTTGGCTTGTATTTATACATGATATACTATTTTGGATTGTCCAAGCATTATTCGTTTTTTATGTATTGCTTCTTGTAAATGAAGCTGAACTACGTATATATGTATTTTTGTCATTATTATGTGGTTTTGCGGCATATCAAAGCTTATTGAAAGCATTATACATGAGACTGTTAAATTTTCTCATCTATATTTTTGTGCAAACAACACACTTTTTTGTTCAAATTATAAAGCTACTCATGATAAAACCTGTTATTATTATAGCGCAGCTATTTATTGCATTTATATTATTCTTATTTCGTATACTGCTTTCAATTGGACATGTGTTATGGAAAATGGTGATTTGGATATTACTTTTCATATGGAAAGTTTTTTTCTGGCCTGTTCGATTTATTGCTTCGCTCATATGGAAACTTCTCCCTAATCGTGTTAAACTTTTTATAATGAAACATGTAGGGTTCCTGCAATATATAGCAAAATTGAAGGGACATATCTTCCAATTATGGGAGCGTATAAAAAAGAAGTTAGGGGGACCTCGGAAATGAGGGAACTGAGACAAAGAACAATCGAAAAACAGAGTCCAAATCCTGTTAAAGAGCATATAATACAAACGGATGAGAACAGGAAGCGACTTTATCGCCGTTTAGCGGTTTTTCTTGTCTTTGCTTTTACAATTATTGCGAGTATTAGTGTAACGTTTTATCAACAAAACAGTTCCATTAAAGCAAAAGAAGCAAAAGTTAAGGACATGAAAAAAGAACTGGATTCATTAACGAATAAAGAAAAGAGTCTAAAAGACGAAGTTCAAAAGTTAAATGATGAAGAGTACGTATTAAAGATTGCTAGAAGGGATTATTTCTTCTCTGGAAAAGGGGAGATAATTTTTCCTGTTTCTAAGTAGAGTATGTCTTATTGACACTATATTTTAGGATTATATATAATAAAGTAAAATTTGACTTTTTAACCACTAAGGAGGAGCATTTTTTTTATGTCAATCGAGGTAGGCAGCAAGTTACAGGGTAAAGTAACAGGTATTACAAATTTTGGGGCTTTTGTGGAGCTGCCAGAAGGCTTAACGGGTCTTGTTCATATTAGTGAAGTTGCTGATAATTATGTGAAAGATATTAACGATCACTTAAAAGTGGGCGACCAAGTAGAAGTAAAAGTTATTAACGTTGAAAAAGATGGCAAGATCGGTCTATCTATTAAAAAAGCGAAAGAGCGTGAAAAAACAGAAGGAGATCGTCCACGTGGTGAATACCAACGCGGTGGCGATCAACAACGTTCTGGACGTCCACAACGTAATCGTTCTTTCAACAGAGATAACCGTGGTGGCGGTAACGACCGTGCTCCAAAAGAAACATTCGAACAAAAGATGGCTCGTTTCTTAAAGGATAGCGAAGATCGTTTAACTTCTTTAAAGCGTAACACTGAATCTAAACGTGGTGGCCGTGGCGCACGTCGCGGATAATAACAACGTTTAATTCTTAGCATATAGAGAGGTACCCAGGGCGATTGCTCGGGGTACTTTTTTATATGTGAAAATATATTTTAAAAAAAGTTTTTAAGATGTGTTGACTTTAATTTATATCTGAGGTAAGATACTAATTGTCCGTTAAATAAGACGACATGGCGGTGTAGCTCAGCTGGCTAGAGCGTACGGTTCATACCCGTGAGGTCGGGGGTTCGATCCCCTCCGCCGCTATATTTAATTTAACGGCCCGTTGGTCAAGTGGTTAAGACACCGCCCTTTCACGGCGGTAACACGGGTTCGAATCCCGTACGGGTCATCCTAAAAAGATCATGCAAATTTGCATGATCTTTTTTTATTAAATAAATTAACACATACAACACTTCTACAAAATCACCCTATATTTTCTGAATGTTCGATTAAAATATTAAAAATAAATTACATACTGTGTATATATGTAGAGTTATTTCGAATAAAAAGTCGAACGATTATAAAAGTGAAAACTGTTGTTTTGACAAAAATCCCAATAATCATCTTTTATAATGACAGTAATTAAACTATGCAGGTGGTGTTAAAAATATGCCTAAAGCAGGAAGGAATACTATGAATACAAGTGCATTGGCAATGAATGAAGGTCAGCTTGGAGGAGTAAAGTGGACGAGTAAGTTGCGAATGAAGTTTGAGCAAGTTTTCTTTAGATGGGGATTTATTATTGTTGTTATTGGTTTTCTTTTGGGACGAGCATATATATTAACAAACATTTTACCGTTTGCACTGCCGTTTTTTGCTGCTGTTTATGTTATGAAGCGGGATAAAATGCCGCTCGCGTTCTTGGCTTTAATGGGGGGCGCACTTTCAGTTTCGATAGATAATTTATTCTTTACCTTTGCGTCTATTTTTACTTTCTTCATTTATAATATCTTCTTTAGTCGGTTTACACGTAAAACTGTTGGACTTGTTCCATTCCAAGTATTTATCTCCGCATTAACCGCACATTTAGTTGTTGTATATTTTGCACAACAAACTGTCACCATGTACGATTTACTCGTTAGTACGATTGAGGCAGGGCTTAGCTTCGTATTAACTATGATATTTTTACAAAGTGTTCCACTTTTAGTAGAACGAAAAGGTAAACAACAAGCGTTAGAGACAGAAGAAATTGTTTGTTTAATTATATTACTAGCATCTGTTTTAACAGGTACAACAGATTGGTTCGTATATGACGCTTCTATTCAACATATTTTTACTAGATATTTAGTGCTCGTGTTTGCATTTATAGCGGGGGCTGCTACAGGGTCTACAGTGGGAGTCGTCACTGGATTAATATTAAGTTTAGCGAATGTCTCCAGTTTGTCTCAACTTAGTCTACTTGCTTTTTCTGGGTTGCTTGGTGGTTTGCTAAAAGAAGGGAAGCGTTTAGGTGTTAGTTTAGGTTTATTAATTGGGACGAGCTTGATTACGCTATATGTAGACAAGCAAACAAACATCGTGACAACTTTAATTGAATCTGGTATAGCGATTGCTTTCTTCTTATTAACACCGAAACTCGTTATGGATCGTATTGCTAAATTTATGCCAGGCACACAGGAACATTCGCAAGATCAACAACAGTATTTAAGAAGAATGCGTGATGTTACAGCGAATAAAATCAACCAATTTGCCAATGTATTTGCTGCTTTATCTAATAGCTTTTCTGTATATGGATATGTGGAGGAGGAAGATAAAGAGACGGAGGCAGATTTGTTCTTAAGTACAATTACTGCAAAAACATGTCAAACATGCTTTAAAAAGGACCAATGCTGGGTAGTTAATTTCGATAAAACGTACGATTATATGAAACAAATAATGAGCGAAACAGAAGAAGGGACTTTGCAGCATAATCGGAAGTTGGTTCGTGAATGGGACAAGCATTGTGTGAGAGGGAAGAAAGTGACGGATTTAGTAGCAGGTGAATTAGATCACTTTTATGAGGGACAAAAATTACGAAAACAAATGAAAGAAAATCGTAGAATAGTAGCAGAGCAACTGCTAGGTGTATCAAAAGTTATGGAGGATTTTGCTAAGGAGATACAAAGAGAACGAGAAAATCATCAAGTACAGGAAGAACAGATTCTGCAAGCATTTCGTGATTTTGGTGTAGAAGTAGAGCACGTTGATATTTATTGTTTAGATAGAGGAAGTATTGATATTGAAATGTTGATTCCAGTTGCATCTAATGAACATGGAGAGTGTGAAAAGTTAGTCGCACCGATGCTTTCTGATATTCTAAAGGAAAATATTGTTGTTAAACATGAAGAAAAATCTTCTTATCCGAATGGCCATAGCTTAATATCATTTGGTTCAGCGAAAACGTATTCTCTTGATACGGGCTTAGCCACAGCTGCAAAGGGTGGTGGGTTTGTTTCGGGTGATTCTTATGCGATGATGGATTTAAGTGTCGGTAAATATGCCCTTGCTATTAGTGATGGTATGGGAAATGGGCAAAGAGCTCATATGGAGAGTAAAGAAACGGTGAAATTATTACAAAAAATACTTCAATCAGGCATTGATGAGGAAATAGCGATTAAATCTATTAACTCTATTCTTTCTTTAAGAACAACAGAAGAGATGTTTACGACGTTAGATTTAGCTATGGTAGATTTAAGGGATGCAAGTGCGAAGTTTTTAAAGATTGGATCGACGCCGAGTTTTGTTAAACGCGCAAATAATATTTTGAAAATTGAAGCAAGTAACTTACCGATGGGAATTATTGAGGATGTTGAAGTTGATGTAGTGGGTGAGCAATTAAAAACGGGCGATATTCTTATTATGATGAGCGATGGAATTTTTGAGGGAGCGCAACATGTGGAAAATCATGAACTATGGATGAAGCGTAAAATTAAAGAGTTACAAACTGAAGACCCACAAGAAATTGCTGATATCATTATGGAAGAGGTGATTCGCTCTTGTGATGGTTATATAAATGATGATATGACTATTGTTGTGGCGAAAGTGAAGAAAAATATGCCGAAGTGGGCTACGATTCCAATTGTAGGAATGCAGGCACAATAAGGTGAAACTTTAAGTGTGATATTTCTTTCAAAAAACCTAGGTCAATTGAAGTGACCCCCGAAAATGGGACACCAATCAAAACACCTAAACCACTTGTTCCCTAAATTCTTTAGGGGATA
>NZ_MAOE01000099.1 GCF_001884185.1 Bacillus albus | reverse complement strand
AAACTATAAAACTCTTCAAATTTGGATTAAAAAAGGGCATCGTATGTATTCTTATTTTCAAGAATGTTGTCATAACGCTAAGAACATGTACAACACCACAAACTTTTATATACGCCAGGTGTACACTGGATTAACACAAGAAAAAGAGTTGCAGCCTTTGCAAAAAGAAGTTCTGGATAATATTCATAAAAATATTGGTAAGATGAATGACACACAACGTCTTGCCTATCAGAAGAAATTGGAAAAAGAGAAATTAAAGCCTAAAGAAGAACAGAAAGAGATTAAATGTAATTTGTTTTCAGAACCTAATTTT
>NZ_MAOE01000098.1 GCF_001884185.1 Bacillus albus | reverse complement strand
AAATGGTGAGCCATGAAGGACTCGAACCTTCGACCCTCTGATTAAAAGTCAGATGCTCTACCAACTGAGCTAATGGCTCATACTCACCAACGTCATATTTTCGTGACGACAAGATGTATCATAACATGTTTCCTTTATATTTTGCAATACCTTTTTTTATTTTTTTATAAAAGATAAGAAAAAACTCATGCGGACATGAGTTTTTTCTCAAAATATCAATTAAGCTTCGTATACGTTACGAACGATATTTGTTTGGTTACGATCTGGTCCAACTGAGAACATAGATAATTGAATTCCTGTTAATTCAGAAACACGTTCTACGTATTTTCGTGCATTTTCAGGAAGCTCGTCTAATGATCTTACACCAGTAATATCTTCTGTCCAACCTGGAAGCTCTTCGTATACAGGCTCACATTTCGCTAAAATGTTTAAGTTTGCTGGAACTTCATCGATAACTTCGCCATCGCATTTGTAAGCAACACAAATTTTAAGAGTTGGAATACCAGTTAGAACGTCGATAGAGTTTAATGATAAATCTGTTAAACCACTAACACGACGTGCATGTCTTACAACAACGCTATCGAACCAACCTACGCGGCGTGGACGACCAGTTGTCGTTCCATACTCACGACCAACTTCACGAATTTGATGACCAATTTCATCATGAAGCTCAGTAGGGAATGGACCATCACCAACGCGGCTTGTATATGCTTTACATACACCTACAACGCGAGTAACTTTCGCAGGACCAACTCCAGTTCCAACTGTTACACCACCAGCAATCGGGTTAGAAGATGTAACGAATGGGTACGTACCGTGGTCGATATCAAGCATAACACCTTGTGCACCTTCAAATAATACACGGTGATTGTTATCTAATGCATCATTTAATACAACAGACGTATCACATACATATTGCGCGATTTGTTGTCCGTACTCGAAGTACTCTTCGAAGATTTCTTCTACACTGAAACCTTCTGTATCGTACATTTTTTCAAATAAGCGATTTTTTTGTGCTAAATTGCGCTCAAGCTTCTCTTTAAATGCTTCACGGTCTAAAAGATCAGCCATACGAATACCAATACGAGCAGCTTTGTCCATATATGCAGGACCGATACCTTTTTTCGTTGTACCGATTTTGTCATCACCTTTACTTGCTTCTTCTAACTCATCTTGTTTTAAGTGATAAGGTAAAATAACGTGCGCACGGTTACTTACACGTAAATTATCAGTACTTACACCACGATCGTGTAAGTATTTTAATTCTTCAAGTAACGCTTTCGGATCTACTACTAAGCCGTTTCCGATTACACAAATTTTCTCTTTATAGAAAATACCAGATGGAATTAAGTGTAATTTATATTTAACTCCGCCGAAAACAATTGTATGTCCCGCGTTATTCCCACCTTGATATCTTGCAACTACTTCCGCATGCTCAGAAAGAAAATCAGTGATTTTACCTTTTCCTTCGTCGCCCCATTGTGTTCCTACAACTACTACTGAAGACATTATTAAAGCACCTCCGCAATTTTCAAACGATCTATTCAAACAATATAATTGTACCAAAACCGAAAAAGAAGTCAACCAAAAAGCGAACATTTTTTTATAAAAAAACATTTTCGTTCGTAAGAATTATATTTTTCACATTATGAAAGCCTTATCTTTCCCGTAAAAAAAAGAAACACATCTTATTATAAGAAATGTGTTTCTTTTTTATACTAGCCTTATGCAGGCGGCGCATGTCCATCCTCGAAGCGACGTTCTAAGTTAACGAACTTATTGAACTCTTTAACGAATGCGAGTTCTACGGAACCTACAGGACCGTTACGCTGCTTTGCAATAATAATTTCAATCGTATTTTTATTTTCCGTTTCTCGGTCATAGTAATCTTCACGATATAAGAAGGCTACGATATCAGCATCCTGCTCGATACTTCCCGACTCACGAATATCAGACATCATCGGACGTTTATCTTGACGAGATTCTACACCACGAGATAACTGCGACAAGGCAATAACAGGTACTTGCAATTCACGTGCAATCCCTTTTAGTGTACGAGAAATCTCAGATACTTCCTGCTGACGGTTCTCTCCTGATTTCCCGCTTCCTTGAATAAGCTGTAAGTAGTCAATCAAGATCATACCAAGACCCTGTTCTTGTTTTAATCTACGGCATTTCGCTCGAATCTCATTTACTTTAATACCTGGTGTATCATCAATATAGATACCGGCATTAGAAAGGCTACCCATTGCCATCGTTAATTTCGCCCAATCATCAGAAGTTAATGATCCAGTACGAAGTCTTTGTGCATCGATATTTCCTTCTGCACAAAGCATACGCATAACTAGCTGATCAGCACCCATCTCTAGACTAAAAATCGCGACATTTTCATCCGTTTTCGTCGCTACGTTTTGTGCGATATTTAATGAAAATGCCGTTTTTCCTACCGATGGACGTGCCGCCACGATGATTAAATCATTTCGCTGGAACCCTGCCGTCATCTTATCTAATTCAGTAAACCCAGTTGGTATCCCGGTAACTTCACCTTTTTGATTATGCAAAAGTTCGATTTTATCGTAAGCATCTACAAGAACGTCTTTAATATTTTGGAATGCCTTCGCATTCGTTTGATGTGATACTTCTAATATTTTTTTCTCAGCCTCATTTAATAGGCCATCCACATCGTCTTCTCTCTCATATCCATCAGACACAATATGAGTCGCTGTTCGAATTAAACGACGTAACAACGCTTTTTCAGCGATGATTCGTGCATAATACTCTACGTTAGCAGCGGTCGGAACAACTTCTGCTAATTCTGCTAAGTAAGAAACCCCACCAACTTCTTCTAATAACCCTTGATCAGCCATCGCTGACGTCATCATTACTAAGTCGATTGGCTCCCCCTTATCAGACAATCCAAGCATGACTTCAAAAATCTTTTGATGTTTCGTTCGATAAAATGAGTCAGGTACCAATAGTTCCGATGCTGACGTTAACGCATCCTGATCAATCAATATAGCACCTAAGACTGCCTGCTCAGCTTCTATATTATGCGGAGGGGTACGATCAGCCATTACATCACTCATACGCAATCCTCCTTGCTTAACTTATTTTTATTGTTCACTAACATGAACTTTTACTGTTGCTGTTACTTGCGGATGCAATTTCACAGTAACATTTGTATAGCCTAATGCACGAATCGCATCATCCATTTCAAATTTACGCTTATCAAGTTTAATCTTGTGTGATTTTTGCATCGCATCTACGATTTGTTTACTTGTGATTGAACCGAATAGACGGCCACCTTCTCCAGATTTAGCCTTTAATTCTACAGTTAGTTTCTCTAACGTTTCTTTTAATTGTTTTGCACTTTCAAGCTCTGCTGCTGCATCTTTTTCTTCTTTACGCTTTTGAGCTTCTAAAGTTTTCATACTGCTATTTGTCGCTTCAGCAGCTAATCCTTGTTTTAGTAAGAAGTTATTTGCATAGCCATCTGGTACGTTTTTTACTTCTCCTTTTTTCCCTTTACCTTTTACGTCTTTTAGAAAAATTACTTTCATGATTGTGTGCCTCCCTGTAAATAGTCATCAATAACAAATCGAAGCTTCTCCTCAGCTTCATCTACTGTAACATTTTTCATTTGTGTAGCTGCATTCGTTAAATGCCCACCACCGCCTAAATTTTCCATAATTAGCTGCACATTCACTTCACCTAAAGATCTGCCGCTAATTCCAATGAAATTCTCACCACGTTTTGCAATAACAAATGACGCAATAATTCCTGTCATTGTTAATAATGTGTCCGCTGATTGTGCAATAAGCACTTGATCGTAGTAATCATCACTATCAACTTTCGCAATCGCAATTCCATTTGTATAAATGTACGCATTTTTAATAGCTTTTGCAACCCGTAAATACTGATCCATATCTTCTTTTAACAGCTCTTGTACAAGTACAGTATCTGCACCATGTGAGCGTAAATAAGAAGCAGCATCAAACGTACGAGCGCCTGTCCGGAATGTAAAGCTTTTCGTATCAACAATAATACCTGCTAACAACGCTGTCGCTTCTAACATTGTCATTTTTAAATTTTTCGGTTGGTATTCAAGTAATTCTGTAACAAGTTCTGCCGTGGAAGAAGCGTATGGCTCCATGTAAACAAGCAATGGATCTTCAATAAAATCTTCTCCTCGGCGATGATGGTCAATAACAACTACATTTTCAATCTTGCGTAACAGCTTTTCTTCCATCACCATTGAAGGTTTATGCGTATCAACAACAACAAGTAATGAATCATCATTTGCAAATTCCATCGCTTGTTCTGGTGTAATAAAGTGAGACCATAACTCTTCATTTTGTTTCACTTTATCCATTAAACGCTTAATTCCCTTATCAGAATCATTTTCATCTAGCACAATATATCCTTTGCGCTCATTTAATTGCGCTACCTTTAAAATACCAATCGCAGCACCAATTGCATCCATATCTGGAGCCCTATGCCCCATTATAATGACGTTACTACTTTCTAATACTAAATCCTTTAATGCGTGTGAAATAACTCTAGCACGTACACGAGTACGTTTTTCTACCGGATTTGTCTTACCACCATAAAACTTAACTTTACCTGTTGCTTGCTTAATAGCTACTTGATCTCCACCGCGGCCAAGTGCAAGGTCTAAGCCGGACTGAGCCATTGCTCCAAGTTCTGATAAAGGTAAATCACCTGAACCGACACCTACACTTAAGGTGAGTGGTATATTT
This sequence comes from Bacillus albus, assembly GCF_001884185.1. GTDB lineage: Bacteria > Bacillota > Bacilli > Bacillales > Bacillaceae_G > Bacillus_A > Bacillus_A albus. Next base: position 24,853 of record NZ_MAOE01000098.1, on the reverse strand, counting down.
CTTTTAGATGTTTCTTCACGCACTTGATCTAAAATGCTAAATTTCCCTTTCTCCATCTGCGCTAAAATACTTTCATTTAACACAACGAAGAATCTTTCTGAAGATGCACGTTTTAAATACGCCCCATACTTAACGGCCCATTCATTTAGTCTTGATGTTACAAGACTTGTTATATTCGTACGTAATTGATCATCTAACCCTTGTGTAACTTCATCATAATTGTCTAAATAAATGACAGCTAAAACAGTGCGTTGATCTTCGTACATCTTTTCAATCTCTGTTTGTTCCGTTACATCAAAGAAATAAATCAACTTTTCTTCTTTCCTTACAAAGACACGAAACTTTCGATTATTTAAAGAGACTATATCGTCAGAAGTTTCTCCCTTAATAAAAAGAAGTAACGTTTCTGATACATCATAAAGGTGCCATCCAGCTAATGCATGCTGTCCTAGGCATGAAGATAAATAAGGATTCGCCCAATCAATCCCATAATCCTTATTGTATAACAAAATACCAATCGGCATTTGGTTAAATGCCTCATTACTCACTTTCTTTACCCTTGTAATCATCTCTGTCGTATGTTTTTCAAAGTTCTTTTGAAAGGTAAGTTCAAATCGTACAACAACAAAAAGTACAATACAAAAAATAAAAAAGGCGACTATCCCCATCATTAAATGAAAATAACAGAGGATTGAAATGAGCACAAACACAAAAAATGCCAATACGTAAACAGGATATAAAAACCACTGTTTCTTATAAAATTCAGGCATGTATACAACTCCTATAAAGTAAAACTAACTCACCTTCCAGTTAGTTAAACAGATTAAAATAGTATAAGGAATATTACTTTATCCTCCTATTTTAGAACGCAATGAAATCCCTAAATCAATTATACCTAAGATTGTCACAAGAGGAAACAGCATCGGGATAAACATGCAGGCAATAAAACTAATAATAGGAACCCCTTTCGTAAAACCTTTGCTATGCGCTAGAAAAGCGATAAATGTCAGGCCTTGCAGTACTAGTAGTAACGCAAATATGACATATAGGTTAGAAAATACCATATGTAAATATGATGTCGGTTCAACTTTTATAAAAGTTGATAGCAAAATAAATATAACGTAATACCAAACAATACTCTTTGGTAATTGTATATCTTTAAATTTAGGCCAATGTATAACGTCATGCTTTAGCTTTCTCAAAACACTACCTGATATCATAACTGTAATCCAAGAAAAACATACCAAGACCATGACAAGTAAACTTGGGAATAATGTTTGTAACACATCATTAAATTGTGCAAATAACTCTTTTTGTTCTTTACTAATAGGCATACCCGCAGCATTAACTATCTTTTCACTTTGCGCCATACTTTCATTAAACATATTTTGCATTTGCTTCATTAAATCTATGTTAAAAAACTTTATACTCGCAACATAAATGAGCATAATACCAATTAAGTACGCAAGCGTCCCCGCCATCAAAATTTCTACTGGCTTCTTTTGTTTTTTATACATATATCCTAAAACGATACCTATTAATCCAAACATAGTTGTCTTTACTAGGTTCATCGGTTGACTGACAATAACAGTAATAAAAAGCGCTGCCGTAAAAATCACAAAGGCATTAGATATTTTATATCTTATCGTTAGCAATATAAATGGCAACGGCAACGCAAACGTTACGACCGTGCCTAAAATCGGAACATACATAGATATAAGCAATAGCATTGCATATATTGCTAACAACGCTGCACCCTCAGTAATAAATTTCGTATTTTTCATCATCTAACCTCTCTTTCAAAAAAGAAAAGCATAGCAAAATGCACAGTAGAGTCCGACTCTACTGTGCATTTCATACGCTATTATTCACCAACATATGGTAAAAGTGCCATTTGACGAGCACGTTTAATTGCAACTGTAAGTTTGCGTTGGTATTTTGCGCTTGTTCCTGTTACACGACGAGGTAAAATTTTACCACGCTCAGAAACGAAACGTTTTAATAAATCAACATCTTTATAATCGATGCGAGTGATGCCGTTAGCTGTGAAGAAACACACCTTACGACGTTTCGCACGTCCACCTTTGCGTCCTGCCATGTCTATTTCCCTCCATTCTTTGTTAAAACTAACAAATTTACTGTATTAGAACGGTAAATCGTCGTCGGAAATGTCGATCGGTTGACCTACATTTGAAAATGGATCGTCATTCTTCGTAAATCCAGAGTTTCCTTGGTTACCTTGGTTGCCTGAATTACTAGATTGACCAAATGGGTTAGAGCTTTGGTTACCGAAACCAGCTCCTGATGGTTGCTGATTAAATGAACCACGTTGCTCCCCACCGCCATTACGCGGCTCTAAAAATTGTACGCTTTCCGCAAGAACTTCTGTTACATATACACGTTTACCATCTTGTCCCTCGTAATTACGAGTTTGAAGACGTCCATCTACGCCTGCTAAGCTACCTTTTTTCAAATAATTTGCTACGTTCTCTGCTTGTTTACGCCATATTACACAATTAATAAAGTCAGCTTCACGCTCACCTTGTTGATTCGCAAATGCGCGATTCACAGCTAACGTAAAAGTAGCTACTGCAACACCATTGGGCGTGTAACGTAAGTCAGGGTCCTTAGTTAAACGACCAACGAGGATAACACGATTCATCAATCGAACCACTCTCCCTTATATATCAATTATTTTTCTTCTTCTTTAACAACGATATGACGAAGGATGTCTTCGTTGATCTTAGCTAAACGGTCGAATTCGTTAATCGCTTCTGCGTTAGATTTCACGTTTAAGATCATGTAGAAACCTTCACGTAAGTCGTTGATTTCGTAAGCTAAACGACGCTTACCCCACTCTTTCGTGTTAATGATTTCTGCACCATTGTTTGTTAAAACACCTGCAAAACGTTCAACTAAAGCTTTTTGAGCTTCTTCTTCAACGCCAGGACGAATGATGTACATAATTTCGTACTTTCTCATTACACTTTCACCTCCTTTTGGTCTAAACGGCCCGTAATGGGCAAGGAGCAATTAATTTATAGTAATTACTCACGAGTTTAGATTATATCATAGTAAGTTAGATGAATCAACTCACCCATACATAAAAAACTTGGCAAACACATAATATATTTGCCAAGCTTATATCTTAATTTTTCCTAGGAAATATTAAATTAAACGTTGAAGCGGAAGTGCATAACGTCTCCGTCTTTTACGATATACTCTTTTCCTTCTAAACGAACTTTACCAGCTTCTTTTGCAGCTGTCATAGAACCGTTTGTCATTAAGTCTTCATAAGAAACTGTTTCCGCACGAATAAATCCACGCTCAAAGTCTGTATGAATTACGCCCGCACATTGCGGTGCTTTCATACCTTGTTTGAACGTCCATGCACGTACTTCTTGTACGCCAGCTGTGAAGTAAGTAGCAAGTCCTAATAAATTGTATGCAGCACGAATTAATTGATCTAAACCAGATTCTTCAATGCCTAGTTCTTCAAGGAATACTTTTTTCTCTTCCTCGTCTAGTTCAGCGATTTCTTCTTCGATTTTTGCACATACAACGATTACTTGAGAATTTTCATTTGCAGCAAATTCTTTTACCATTTTTACGTATTTGTTTTCAGAAGGATCCATAACATCATCTTCACTTACGTTTGCTACGTATAGCATTTCTTTCGTTGTAAGTAAATGAAGGCCTTTAACGATTTTCATTTGCTCTTCTGTAAATTCAACAGTACGAGCCGGTTTTCCCTCTTCAAAAGCTTCTTTTAAGCGAACTAAAATTTCATGCTCGTATACTGCTTCTTTATCTTTTTGTCTTGCTAATTTCGCAACACGCTCGATACGCTTATCAACAGATTCTAGATCCGCTAAAATTAGCTCTAAGTTGATTGTTTCAATATCATCAATCGGATCTACTTTCCCTGAAACGTGCGTAATATTTTCGTCTTCAAAACAACGAACAACTTGGCAAATTGCATCTACTTGGCGAATGTGAGATAAGAATTTATTTCCTAACCCTTCACCTTTACTAGCACCTTTTACGATACCCGCAATATCAGTAAACTCAAATACAGTCGGAACAGTTTTTTTCGGTTCTACTAATTCCGTTAATTTATTTAAACGCTCATCTGGTACTTCTACAATCCCTACGTTTGGATCAATTGTACAGAATGGATAGTTTGCAGATTCTGCTCCTGCTTGTGTAATTGCATTAAATAAAGTTGACTTCCCTACGTTAGGTAATCCAACAATCCCAGCCGTTAATCCCATATTTTTCACTCCTATGTCTCAATCTTTCATCATTATAGATAGTAACGAAAAAAATGACAAGTTTCCTCCAAACGAAAAAAAGTAACAGCTACCCGTTGCAACTGTTACTTTCTCTCTATTCTTCGTGCTTCACAAGTATTTTTTTTACCTTACGATCAAATTCTCTTCGAGGAATCATTACTGAATGGTCACATCCCTCGCACTTAATGCGGATATCCATTCCCATACGAATAATCTTCCATCGATTCTCACCACATGGGTGGGCTTTCTTCATTTCCACAACATCGTACAAGTTATATTGCTTTTGCTCCATTCTCCAAACCCCTCTCTATACTAAATTGCTTTTCCACTCACCAATTCTTCACGATTATATAAAACCATACGTGGATATGGAATTTCAATACCATGTAAATCTAGACGATTTTTAATTTCCTTACGAAGTGCTCTTGCAATAACTGCATGTTGCATTGGCTCTACTTCCGCGATAACGCGTAATATAACTTCTGATGCAGCCAATGTTTGCACACCTAATAACTGAGGCGTTGTTACCATTTGCGTGTACTGTGCAGGCAATTCTTCTAATAACTCTTCAATGACTTGCTCTGCTTTCGCTATGTCAGCCTCATACGAAATGGATACATCAACAAATGCTACACTATTACTAACTGAGTAGTTCGTAACTTGAACGATACTTCCATTTGGTAAAGTATGAATTTCGCCTGTCCAACTCTTTACTTTCGTTGTACGAAGTCCAATTTCTAAAACGACTCCTTCAAACTGACCAATTTTTACATAGTCTCCTACTGAAAATTGATCTTCTAGCAAGATAAATAACCCTGTAATAACATCTTTCACTAAACTTTGTGCACCAAACCCGACTGCCAAACCAATTACCCCGGCACCGGCTAATAAACCTGATGCATTAATATTAAACACACCTAAAATCGCAATTAACATAATGAACATAACAACGTATGCCACGATATTTTCAAGTAACTTTGCTACTGTAACTGTACGACGTTCTGAAATTTGAATTGGAGAACGACTTCCCATACGAAACGCATTTCGTACAACCGCTCTTGCAATTCTCACTACAATTGCACCAATTGTTAAAATGATACATATTTTTAATGTCGCAATTCCAATATCTGCCCAACGATCAGCATCTAATAAATACTGTTTCGTAGAATTAAACCACTTCGTTAATAAATCCATGTACCTCTACCTCTCCAGCCAAAATTTCTTTTTAGTTATCCTTCTTATTGTATCAGAAGTCTCCTAATTGCTGAAAAATTTTTATGACTTTAATTGCATTTGTTAACTTCCATACAGGTATAAAATGGAACGAATATATATATACTAGTACTATTATTTCCGTTTTCGCTTAAGTTTTACAGCAAGTACGCACTTATAGTTTTCCATTTTACTCACCATATAACATATTTTGAAAATTTATTAAAAGGATGGGTGCTTCATGAATATTGGAAGTTTTCGCTTACCTTTTTTCGAAAAAGAAACTCAAAATGTTATGCACCAAGATTTAGAAGCCTCCGAGACAATTAGTAACTTCTTACTTTCCCACATCCCTATTAAAACCCATATACCAATTATTCTCGTTTGTATCGGAACAGATCGTTCTACAGGTGATGCACTCGGTCCGTTAGTCGGTACAAAACTAGAACAAGTAGGAATTACAAACTTCCAAGTGTTCGGCACACTAGATGAGCCAGTCCATGCACTAAATTTAGAGGAGAAAATTCAGAACATACAGAAAGATAATCCTACCTCGTTTATAATTGCGGTTGATGCCTGTTTAGGAAAATCTCAAAGTATCGGTTCTATCACTACCGGAATGGGGCCTAGTAAACCTGGAGCTGCGATGAATAAGAAATTACCTGCAGTTGGTGATTTACATATTCATGGCATCGTAAATCTAAACGGTTTTATGGAGTTTTTCGTCCTGCAAAATACAAGATTAAGTTTAGTCATGAAAATGGCTGATGTAATTGCACAAAGTATAAAAGAAACAGATCAAAAATTATCTGTATTAAAAAAGGCAAACCATCTATAAATAATAAGATGGTTTGCTTTTTAGTTTTTCTGCGCTAATAATTCTAAAATACGATTTAAATCCTCTTTATTGAAAAATTCAATTTCGATTTTACCTTTTTCTTTTTTCGTTTCTTTAATTTTCACATCTGTGCCAAACTTTTCTCTTAAAAACGTTTCGCGTTCTACGAAAAATATATTTCTCTCTTTTTTCACTTGTTTTGTTTCACGTGAAACGCGTTGATTAATCTCCTGAACAATTTTCTCTAATTGACGAACATTTAATCCTTCTTTTTCAATTCGTTTCAGTAAAGATTTCAATTGTTCTTCATCTTTTATCGTAAGTAAAGTTCGCCCATGAGCCATTGAAAGTTGACCGTTTGCAATCATATCTTGCACAAAAGAAGGGAGGCTTAATAACCGCGTATAGTTTGCAATGTAAGGTCTACTCTTACCAAGACGTTTTGCCAATTGTTCTTGCGTTACATTTAGCTCATTCATTAACATTTGGTATGCCATTGCTTCTTCCATTGGATTTAAATCTTCTCGTTGTAAGTTTTCAAGCAGTGCAAACTCCATCATTTGCTGCTCACTTAATTGTCTTACAACAGCAGGTACCTTTTCGAATCCAGCCTCTTTAGCAGCACGATACCTTCTTTCGCCTGCAACAATTTCATATCCTTTAATACTCTTTCTAGCAATTAACGGTTGTAATATGCCGTGCTCTTTAATAGAAGCCGATAATTCTTGAATCGCCTCTTTATTAAAGTGTTTACGTGGTTGATATGGATTCGGTCTTAATTCAGTTATCATAATCTCCTGAATTGTCTCTTCTTCTTTCACATCTAAATCAGGAAAAAACACATTGATTCCTCTTCCTAATCCTTTAGCCACCTGCAATCACTTCCTCTGCTAAATCTATATATACTTCTGCCCCTCTTGATTTAGCGTCATACTGCATAATTGGTTTTCCATGACTTGGTGCCTCACTTAAACGAACATTACGAGGAATAATCGAACGGTATACTTTATCCCTAAAGTATTTTTTCACTTCATCTATAACCTGAATCCCTAAATTTGTACGGGCATCTAACATTGTTAGCAATACACCTTGGATTGCTAGATTTTTATTTAAGTGCTTTTGCACAAGTCGAACTGTATTTAATAGCTGGCTTAACCCTTCTAGCGCGTAATATTCGCATTGAACAGGAATAATAACAGAGTCTGCTGCTGTTAATGCATTAATCGTTAACAACCCTAAAGATGGAGGACAGTCGATAATAATATAATCGTATTCATCACGAATTGGCTGTAATGCCCTTTGCAAACGTACTTCCCGGGAAATAGTCGGTACCAATTCAATTTCAGCACCTGCCAATTGAATTGTAGCGGGTAGAACATCTAAGTTTTCAGTTGCGGTTTTACGTATAACCCCTTGAACATCTGCATCTTCCACAAGGACATTGTAAATACATTGATCTAATTCAGATTTTTCAATTCCCACACCAGTCGTTGCATTTCCTTGAGCGTCAATATCTACAAGAAGGACCTTTTTACCTACTTGTGCCAATCCAGCCCCTAAATTAACAGATGTTGTTGTTTTTCCAACGCCACCTTTTTGATTGGCAATAGCAATGATTTTTCCCATGATGTCACCTACTTTCAACCTTTCTATCTTATTCTAGTAACAATTACGTTTATTGTAACATGAAATAAAAGTTTTTCTTTTACGTCCTTATTAAACTTCAAAATTTATTTGTAAACTCCTTCTTCCTCTAATAAGAAAATATAGTAAAAGAGACCTATCCAATAGGATCAGGTCTCTAACACGCCATTATTATTTTTTCTTAGGAATTTGGATTGTAATTTGATAGTACTCATCAAATTCCTCTTCCTCAGAATTAACATTTAAACCACTGTCAGCAACCATTTGTAATGACTGCCTAATTGTATTCATGGCAATTCTTGTATCTCGGCTTACTGCTTTTTGCTTTGCCTTACGCTTCGGTTTTGCTTCCTCTAATAATTTCGAAATTCGTTCCTCTGTTTGCTTTACATTCAGTTGTTTCTCCACAATTTCCTGTAAAACCTTCAGTTGTAATTCCTCATTCTTTAAAGGAATAAGCGCGCGGGCATGGCGTTCTGTAATGCTTTTTTCTAATAGCGCATTTTTTATTTCTTCAGGCAACTTTAACAATCGCAACTTATTTGCGATTGTGGATTGTCCTTTTCCAAGTCGTTGTGCCAATGCTTCTTGTGTTAAATTATGTAACTCAATTAGCTTTTGATATGCCACAGCTTCCTCGATTGCTGTTAGTTCCTCACGTTGCAAGTTTTCAATTAAAGCTACAGAAGCTGTTTCTGTATCATTTAAGTTCTTTATAATTGCAGGAACCTTTTCCCATCCTAACTTTGTTGCCGCACGGAAACGCCTTTCTCCAGCAATAATCTCGTACTTATCATCCTCATATTGCCTCACAACAATTGGCTGAATAAGTCCGTGTGTACGAATCGTTAATGCTAGTTCCTCAATACGCGCATCATCAAAAACTGTTCGTGGTTGATAACGGTTAGGGGTAATATTTACTATCGGAATTTCTTGTATTTCTTCATATACCTTTTTATCTATTTCTTCATGGCTTTCGTCTTGTAATTCGAATTCGCTCTCTTTATCTCCAAAGCCAAATAAACGAGAAAACGTATTTTTCATACATATTCCACCACCTTTTAGGCCTATTGACTATTCTCCATAAAATGTTTCCTATGAAACATTTACGTTTTCATTTATATAATTTAATCTTACGTCTAATAAGATTTATTTTTCAATAGGTAATTTATTGGGTGTTCCTGGTTTGCGTGGATATTTCTTTGGTGTCTTGCGTTTTTTCTCGATTAATAAAATATTACGTTCACTTTCTTCAAACGGTAATTGGAACGTAGACATTTCTTTTAGATCCCCGCCTAGCACCTCTAAAGCATACTTGCCATTTTCAATTTCTTCGTTTGCTGCGGCACCTTTCATTGCAATAAATGTTCCCCCAACTTTTACAAGTGGTAAACATAGCTCGCTTAATACCGAAAGACGTGCAACTGCACGTGCCATTACAATATCGTACGATTCACGTACACCTTCTTTTTTGCCAAATGTTTCAGCACGATCGTGACAAAATGCAACGTCACTTAATTCTAATTTTTGTGCTAAATGATTTAAGAAATTAATACGTTTTTGTAATGAGTCTACAATTGTCACCTTTAAGTGCGGGAAACAAATTTTTAAAGGAATACTTGGGAATCCAGCTCCTGCGCCAACATCACAAATTGAGAATGGTTTTGAAAAATCATAGTAAAAAGCAGCTGTAATGGAATCAAAAAAGTGTTTTAAATATACTTCCTCTTTCTCCGTAATAGCCGTTAAGTTCATTTTTTCATTCCACTCTACTAATGTTTCGAAGTAGATTTCGAACTGCTCTAACTGTCTAGAAGAGAGGGTGATCCCCTTCTCTTCTAGCATAGATTGAAATTGTTCTATGTTCATCTAACAATATCTCCTTACTATTTATTGGTTCGATACTCGCGCAATTTTTCCTTGTTCGATATACACAAGTAAAATGGAAATATCCGCTGGATTTACACCAGAAATACGTGAAGCCTGCCCCATTGATAGCGGACGAACATCTTTCAATTTCTGTCTAGCTTCAGAGGCAAGACTAGAAATTGCATCGTAATCAATATCCTCAGGGATTTTTTTGTTTTCCATTTTCTTCATACGCTCTACTTGCTGTAAAGATTTTTCGATATAGCCTTCGTACTTAATCTGAATTTCAACTTGTTCTGTAACTTCATCACTTAATTCTACTTCACTTGGTACTAAAAGATGAATATGCTCATATGTCATCTCCGGACGACGTAATAAGTCACTTGCACGTATTCCATCTTTTAGTTCACTTCCACCAATACTGCGAATTAACTCCTGAACTTCAGGACGCGGTTTAATAATAATGCTGCTTAAACGTTCCTTTTCCTGTTCAATTTGTAATTTTTTATTTGTAAATCGCTCATAGCGATCTTCTTTAATTAATCCAATTTCACGACCAACTTCAGTTAAACGAAGATCTGCATTATCGTGGCGTAATAATAGACGATATTCTGCACGGGACGTTAATAAACGATACGGTTCATTTGTCCCTTTCGTTACAAGATCATCAATTAAAACACCGATATAAGCATCCTCACGACCTAAAATAACTTCTTTTTTACCTAAAGAACGACATGCTGCATTAATTCCGGCCATAAGCCCTTGTCCTGCTGCCTCTTCGTAACCAGAAGTTCCGTTAATTTGTCCTGCTGTATATAAATTTTTAATTTTTTTCGTTTCAAGTGTTGGCCATAGTTGCGTTGGCACAATTGCATCATATTCAATTGCATAACCTGTACGCATCATTTCAACATTTTCTAGACCAGGGATTGTTCTAAGCATATCACGCTGTACGTCTTCTGGTAAGCTTGTAGATAAACCTTGTACGTACACTTCTTGTGTATTACGTCCTTCTGGCTCTAAGAAAATTTGATGACGTGGTTTATCATTAAACCTTACTACTTTATCTTCAATTGAAGGACAATATCTAGGCCCCGTTCCCTTAATCATACCAGAATACATAGCTGAGCGATGTAAATTGTCATCTATTAAACGATGTGTTTCCGTACTTGTATACGTTAGCCAACATGGAATTTGATCCGTAATAAATTTTGTCGTTTCAAACGAGAAAGATCTTGGTTTATCATCACCTGGCTGAATTTCTGTTTTACTATAATCAATCGTATTACTATTTACACGTGGAGGTGTACCTGTTTTAAATCTAACAAGATCAAATCCAAGCTCCTCTAAATGTTCCGATAAAGTAATAGATGGTTGTTGATTATTTGGACCGCTCGAATATTTTAACTCTCCCATAATAATCTCGCCGCGTAAAAACGTACCAGTCGTAATTACAACTGTTTTTGCTGTATATTCAGCTCCAGCTTGCGTAACTACTCCTTTACATTCGCCATCTTCAACGATTAAACGCTCTACCATTCCTTGGAACAAAGTTAAGTTTGGTGTTTCTTCAATTGTTTTCTTTAATTCATGCTGGTAAGAGAACTTATCTGCTTGTGCTCGAAGCGCGCGTACAGCTGGCCCTTTACCCGTATTTAACATACGCATTTGAATATGTGTTTTATCGATGTTGCGTCCCATTTCTCCGCCTAAGGCATCAATTTCACGAACAACAATCCCTTTTGCTGGTCCACCAACAGAAGGGTTACATGGCATAAACGCTACCATATCTAAATTAATTGTTAACATTAATGTTTTGGAGCCCATTCGTGCTGCCGCAAGACCAGCTTCACATCCTGCATGACCTGCACCGATTACTATGACATCGTAAGAACCGGCATTGTATCCCATTGTTTATTCCTCCTAATAATCTCTATCTTTCTGAAACATCACTATATTATTTTCCTAAACAAAATTGAGAAAACAACTGGTCAATTAGGCTTTCATGAACTGTATCACCAGTAATTTCACCAAGTATTTCCCACGTTCTTGTTAAATCAATTTGCACCATATCAATTGGAACACCATTTTCTATCGCCTCAATTGCATCTCCAATTGTTTTTTCTGCTTGTGTTAATAATCCAATGTGTCTTGCGTTAGAAACATATGTTACATCTGCAGAATCAATTGTTCCTTCAAAGAATAGATCAGCAATTGCTTTTTCAAGCTCATCTATTCCTTGTTCCTCAATTAACGACGTTGTAATAACACGATTTCCCGCTGCCAATTCTGTAACACGTTCCATATCAATTACTTGCGATAAATCTGTCTTATTTACAATAACAATGAAATCTTTTCCTTGTACGGCACGGAATAGATCTTCATCCTCATTCGTTAAAGCTTCGCTATAATTAACGACAACTAACACTAAATCAGCTTGACTCATCATTTCTTTTGAACGCTCTACACCAATTCGTTCCACAACATCCTCTGTTTCACGAATTCCGGCTGTATCTATAAGTTTAAGTGGTACACCACGCACATTAACGTACTCTTCAATAACATCACGAGTTGTTCCTGCAATATCAGTTACAATTGCCTTTTTCTCCTGAACGAGACTATTTAATAGCGATGATTTCCCAACGTTTGGTCTACCAATGATTGCAGTAGCAATACCTTCACGTAAAATCTTTCCTTGCTTCGATGTTTCTAATATTTTTGCGATTTCAACACGAACATGTGTAGCTTTCTCAATTAAAATATTATGTGTCATTTCTTCCACATCATCATATTCCGGGTAATCTATATTTACCTCAACATGAGCTAATGTTTCTAATATGTCCTGACGCAGACGGCCAATTAATTTAGATAATCGCCCTTCCATTTGATTAATTGCTACGTTCATTGCACGGTCTGTTTTGGCGCGGATTAAATCCATAACTGCTTCTGCTTGTGATAAATCAATACGTCCATTTAAAAAAGCACGTTTCGTAAATTCACCAGGCTCCGCTAATCGTACTCCTTGCGCTAAAATAAGCTGCAACACTTTATTTACTGAAACAAGTCCGCCGTGACAGTTAATTTCTACTATATTTTCACGTGTAAAAGTCCTTGGTGCACGCATAATAGACACCATCACTTCTTCAATAACCTGATTTGTATCTAAATCAACGATATGACCATAATGAATTGTGTGAGAAGGAACCTCTGTTAAATCCTTCCCTTTAAAAATACGATTAACTTTTTCAACCGCATCATCCCCACTTACTCGAACAATGGCAATTGCACCCTCTCCAAGCGCTGTGGAAATCGCGGCAATTGTATCAAATTCCATGTCCTTTCACCTCATTTGCTTATTTATCTCTATTTCAACATGATTATTTTCTTCACTAAATTATTAGAATACCATAACGAACCTATCTACAAAAGAATAATAACTCATTTTATTATGTCCTCATGTAAAAAACACTAAACTTATTCACAGTGGATAAGTTTAGTGTTTTTTAGTTATCCACACCTATTTTCCCCTCAAAAAAACCGGCACTCAATTGAGTAACCGGTCACTTGGAAGATATTACAACATGTCGATGTGGTTCTTTTCCTTCAGAAGTTGTAATGATATTTTGATGATTAGATAATGCTTGGTGGATAATCTTTCGTTCAAAAGATGGCATAGGCTCCAATACAACTCTTTTTTTCGTACTTACTACTTGTTTTGCTAATCGATAAGAAAGTGCTTCTAACGTACCTTTTCTTTTACTACGATAATTTTCAGCATCTAGTGTGATGCCAATATACTGTTTCGTATTACGATTCGCCACAAGTTTTGTTAAATACTGTAAAGAATTCAAGGTGTTTCCTCTTTTCCCAATTAAAACACCTACATTTTCGCCAGAAATTGTAAATTCTACTTCGCGTCCTTTTACAATTTTACTAATCTCAACTTCCACACCCATATCGTGAATAACATTTTTTAAATATTCTTCACATTCTTGAATCGGATCTTTCTTCAATACAACTTCTACTACTGCAGGACGATTCCCAAATAAACCTAAGAATCCTCTTTTCCCCTCATCGATAATACTTATATCTACTCGGTCTTTTGAAACATTTAGTTGTCTTAAAGCATCTTGTACTGCCAGCTCGACTGTTTGTCCTTTAGCAGTAATTATACTCACTTGCTTGATCCTCCTGCCTTACTAGCCTTAATTTCTGGCCCCTTGATCAAGTACATTTGAGCGATACCAAAGATATTACCAACAACCCAGTAAAGTGATAATGCAGCTGGGAAGTTAATTGCAAAGATTAGAATCATGATTGGCATTAACCAAAGCATCATTGCCATTTGCGGATTTTGACCAGCTGTTCCTGCCATTGCAAGCTTTTGCTGAATAAATGTCGTAATTGCCGCAACAACCGGTAAGATATAGAACGGATCTGCCTGTCCTAAGTCGAACCATAAGAATGTATGCTTACTAATTTCTGATGTTCTCATAATCGCATGGTAAAACGCGAATAAAATAGGCATCTGAACAAAGATTGGTAAACATCCTGCTAATGGATTTACACCATTCTTTTGATATAACTGCATCATTTCTTGTTGTAGTTTTTGCTGTGTTGCTTGATCTTTCGAACTATATTTCTCTTTTAACTTCACCATTTCTGGTTGTAACGCCTGCATTGCTTTCGTACTCTTCGTTTGTTTAATCATTAATGGTAATAATGCAAAACGAATGATAAGAGTTGTAACAACGATTGCTAAACCGTAATTACTACCAAATAAGTTGGCAAAATACGTAATTAACTGAGAAAGCGGGTATACGAAATATTCATTCCAAATTCCAGTACTTTTCGGTGTAATCGGCTGATTCACTTCACTACAGCCCGTAGCAATTGCCATTAATGCAATAACCATGGCTAGTAAACCTATTTTCTTTTTCAAAGCCTGCTCCTCCTTGTTTCGGTATGTATATAGTGTAATTCATTTCCTTACGCTACTTTTTTATTCTTTTCATACCAGAGCGTTTAAAGACATGAATTAAGCTTTTCTTTACTTCTTCATATGTCATCTCTGCACAAGGCTTCCTTGCTATTATAACAAAATCTTTTCCAGAATCTATCTCATCTTTTAATTCTGTGATCGACTGGCGAATCATACGTTTAATTCGGTTACGCATTACTGCATTTCCTATTTTCTTGCTGACAGAAAGGCCAATACGAAAGTTTGGCTGTTCTTCTTTATCTAGTTGATAGACAACAAACTGACGATTCGCATTCGATTTTCCTTTTTGAAAAACCGTCTGGAATTCATCATTCTTTTTTATACGATGTTTTTTCTTCATATCAATTGACACTCCTGTAGTTCATCAGCGGAAATTCACTATTATTAGAAAAAAAGACCACTGAACGATCAGTGGTCTACGCAGATAATACTTTTCTTCCTTTACGACGACGAGCTGCTAGCACTTTACGTCCGTTCGCTGTGCTCATACGGCTGCGGAAACCATGTACTTTGCTGCGCTTACGTTTATTTGGTTGGTAAGTTCTTTTCATTATATGACACCTCCCTGAGGAATATCTGTTAAAGACAGTCTTATAAATTATAGTTAATCAACTAGGAAAATGTCAATGGTTCTAGAAATTTTCATTAAATATTCATTTTGAACCTATTCACATACTTTTTCACAGACCCTATATTTCCTTGTGGATAAATGTTTTTTCTTGTTTTTTATATCCACAAACTCTTTTCACACTTTTACACAGTATATCGTGTTGTGGACAAGTTTATTCCACAAGGTATTGATTTTGTGGATAACTTTCTTAATTTCATTGCTATAGCTACTTTTTTTTGATATTATAGTTGTGTTTTCACTTTGAATAAGTTTTCCGCATCTTTATCTTATCCACAATTTGTGTATAACATGTGGACAGTTTTAATCACATGTGGGTAAATGATTATCCACATTTACTTTTTTTGTCGAAAACTATATCTCATATACAAACGACGTTTTTAGGTTTTAAAATACGTTTCGTATAAATATACATTTTATATTTATTTAGGTTGTACATTTGTTGCGCAACCTTATTCTTTTACCATCTTAGTAAAGGAGGGACACCTTTGGAAAACATCTCTGATTTATGGAACAGTGCCTTAAAAGAACTAGAAAAAAAGGTCAGTAAACCAAGTTATGAAACATGGTTAAAATCAACAACCGCACATAACTTAAAGAAAGACGTATTAACAATTACGGCTCCAAATGAATTTGCTCGTGATTGGTTAGAATCTCATTATTCAGAGCTAATTTCGGAAACACTTTATGATTTAACGGGGGCAAAATTAGCTATTCGCTTTATTATTCCCCAAAGTCAAGCTGAAGAGGAGATTGATCTTCCTCCTGCTAAACCAAATTCAGGTCAAGACGATTCCAATCATTTACCACAGAGTATGCTAAACCCAAAATATACGTTTGATACATTTGTTATTGGCTCTGGTAACCGTTTTGCTCACGCTGCTTCATTGGCCGTAGCCGAAGCACCAGCTAAAGCATATAATCCCCTCTTTATTTACGGGGGAGTTGGACTTGGAAAGACCCATTTAATGCATGCAATTGGTCATTATGTAATTGAACATAATCCAAACGCGAAGGTTGTATATTTATCATCAGAAAAGTTTACGAATGAATTCATTAATTCTATTCGTGACAATAAAGCGGTCGATTTCCGTAATAAATACCGTAATGTAGATGTTTTATTGATAGATGATATTCAATTTTTAGCAGGAAAAGAACAAACTCAAGAAGAGTTTTTCCATACATTCAATGCATTACACGAAGAAAGTAAACAAATTGTAATTTCCAGTGATCGGCCACCAAAAGAAATTCCAACTTTAGAAGATCGTCTTCGTTCTCGCTTTGAATGGGGACTTATTACGGATATTACGCCACCAGATTTAGAAACACGAATTGCGATTTTACGTAAAAAAGCAAAGGCTGAAGGACTTGATATACCAAATGAGGTCATGCTTTATATCGCAAATCAAATTGATTCAAACATTCGTGAACTAGAAGGTGCACTCATCCGAGTTGTAGCTTATTCATCTTTAATTAACAAAGATATTAATGCTGATTTAGCAGCTGAAGCACTTAAAGATATTATTCCAAATTCTAAACCAAAAATTATCTCTATTTATGATATCCAAAAAGCTGTCGGAGATGTTTACCAAGTAAAATTGGAAGATTTCAAGGCGAAAAAGCGAACAAAATCTGTTGCCTTCCCTCGCCAAATTGCAATGTATTTATCACGTGAACTGACAGACTCCTCCTTACCTAAAATAGGTGAAGAGTTTGGTGGACGTGATCATACAACAGTTATCCATGCTCATGAAAAAATTTCTAAGCTGCTTAAAACGGATACGCAATTACAAAAGCAAGTTGAAGAAATTAACGATATTTTAAAGTAGTAGCTGAATAGTGTGAATAACTTCACTTGTTTTACGCACAGTCTATCCACATGTAGATAGACTGTTTTTACATCTCTCAGCAGGGTTATCCACATATCCACAAGCCCTATTACTATTACTACTATTTTTTTATCTTTATTAATTAAATAAAATCTTATACTTACCGGAGGTTTTTCTTTATGCGTTTTACAATACAAAAAGACTATCTTGTAAGAAGTGTGCAAGATGTAATGAAGGCTGTTTCTTCTCGTACAACAATTCCAATTCTTACAGGAATTAAAGTTGTCGCTACGGAAGAAGGAGTTACGTTAACAGGAAGCGATGCTGATATTTCTATCGAATCATTTATCCCAGTTGAAGAGAATGGAAAAGAAATCGTAGAAGTAGCACAATCAGGAAGTATTGTTTTACAAGCAAAATATTTCAGTGAGATTGTAAAAAAATTACCTAAAGAGACTGTCGAAATTTCTGTGGAAAATCATTTTATGACAAAAATAACTTCTGGAAAATCAGAGTTTAATTTAAATGGTTTAGATTCTGCTGAATATCCGTTGTTACCACAAATTGAAGAACATCATGTTTTTAAAGTTCCAACAGATTTATTGAAACATATGATCCGACAAACTGTATTTGCAGTTTCCACTTCTGAAACAAGACCAATCTTGACAGGTGTAAACTGGAAAGTATATAACAGCGAACTAACTTGCATTGCTACAGATAGTCACAGATTAGCTCTTCGAAAAGCAAAGATCGAAGGTATTGGAGATGAATTCCAAGCGAATGTTGTTATTCCAGGTAAAAGCTTAAATGAATTAAGCAAAATTCTAGATGAGTCTGAAGAAATGGTAGATATCGTTATTACGGAGTATCAAGTATTATTCCGTACAAAGCATTTATTATTCTTCTCAAGATTGTTAGAAGGGAATTATCCTGATACAACTCGTTTAATTCCAGCGGAGAGTAAAACAGATATTTTTGTAAATACAAAAGAATTTTTACAAGCAATTGATCGTGCCTCTCTATTAGCGAGAGATGGCCGTAATAATGTTGTGAAATTATCAACTTTAGAACAGGAAATGCTAGAAATTTCTTCGAATTCACCAGAAATCGGAAAAGTAGTAGAAGAAGTTCAATGTGAAAAAGTAGATGGGGAAGAGTTAAAAATATCTTTTAGTGCAAAATATATGATGGATGCACTAAAAGCCTTAGATAGTACTGAAATTAAAATTAGCTTTACTGGAGCAATGAGACCGTTCTTAATTCGTACAGTAAATGATGAGTCCATTATTCAATTAATTTTACCGGTTCGTACTTACTAAGTAAGAAATAAGGGTTGCTAGTTTTCAGATGCTAGTAGCCCTTATTTGATTTTTGGGTATTACTTTCCTAATGCTAGTTTATTTAGTACAATGAAAGAATGAACACTTTCAGAAAGTGAGCGATTTTATGAAACGTATTAAAATTTCAACAGAGTATATTACACTAGGACAATTTTTAAAGTTAGCCGATGTAATTGATACAGGTGGCGCTGTAAAATGGTTTTTACAAGAATATGAAGTGTACGTGAATCAAGAACTTGAAAATAGAAGAGGTCGCAAACTATATGCGAACGATATTATTGAAATTCCAGGAAGCGGAAGTTTCCAAGTTCAATCATAAAGGGGGAGCCCTTTGTTTATTTCAGAAATACAATTGAAAAACTATCGCAATTATGAAAAGTTAGAGCTTTCCTTTGAAGATAAAGTAAATGTCATTATCGGCGAAAATGCGCAAGGGAAAACGAATTTGATGGAAGCTATTTATGTTTTAGCGATGGCAAAATCTCATAGAACCTCTAATGATCGCGAGCTTATCCGTTGGGATGAAGATTTCGGTCAAATTAAAGGGAAATTACAAAAGAGAAATAGTTCTTTGTCTTTGGAATTAAATATCTCGAAAAAAGGTAAAAAGGCAAAATTAAATCAACTTGAACAACAAAAATTGAGTCAATATATTGGCGTGATGAATGTTGTCATGTTTGCCCCAGAAGATTTAAATCTTGTAAAAGGAAGCCCTCAAGTAAGAAGACGCTTTTTAGATATGGAATTAGGCCAAATAGCTCCCGTCTATTTGTATGAATTGAGTCAATATCAAAAGGTGCTCACACAACGAAATCACTTGCTGAAAAAGATGCAAGGGAATAGTAAGAATGAGGAAACGATGTTGGATGTATTTACACTTCAACTTATTGAGCATGGTGCAAAAATATTGCAAAAACGATTTGAGTTTTTGCATTTACTACAGGAATGGGCAGCTCCAATTCATCGCGGTATAAGCCGTGGATTAGAAGAATTAGAAATTGTCTATAAACCAAGTGTAGATGTATCAGAATCAATGGATTTGTCGAAAATAAAAGAAGTATACTATGAAAGTTTTCAATCTGTGAAACAACGTGAAATTTTCCGTGGTACGACTTTAATTGGTCCTCATCGTGATGATTTACAATTCTTCGTTAATAGTAAAAATGTTCAAGTCTTTGGTTCTCAAGGACAACAACGAACGACCGCACTGTCCCTAAAATTAGCTGAAATTGAATTGATTTACTCAGAAGTTAAGGAATATCCGATTCTTTTATTAGATGATGTATTATCAGAATTAGATGATTATCGTCAATCGCATCTGTTAAATACAATTCAAGGAAAAGTGCAAACATTTGTGACAACGACGAGTGTCGACGGAATTGAACACGAAACATTAAAAGAAGCGAAAACAATTCATGTAACGAACGGCACGGTAGATTGTGAAATAGATAGGGCGTAATCCCTGTTTAAATGGAAAAGTAGGTGATCTTTGTGTCAATGGAACAAAAGCAAATGGAAGAAAACTCATATGATGAAAGTCAGATACAGGTACTTGAAGGACTTGAAGCAGTTCGAAAACGCCCTGGTATGTATATTGGATCTACAAGTGGAAAAGGACTTCACCATCTTGTATGGGAAATCGTCGATAATAGTATTGATGAAGCACTTGCAGGGTATTGTGATGAGATTAATGTTAGTATCGAAGAAGATAATAGTATTCGTGTAACAGATAACGGACGTGGTATTCCAGTTGGTATACAAGAAAAAATGGGACGTCCTGCTGTAGAAGTTATTATGACCGTTCTTCATGCTGGTGGTAAGTTTGGCGGCGGCGGTTATAAAGTTTCTGGTGGTTTGCATGGTGTTGGGGCATCTGTAGTAAATGCTCTATCAACAGAACTAGAGGTATTTGTACATCGTGAAGGTAAAATCCATTACCAAAAATACGAAAGAGGTATTCCTGTTGCAGATTTAAAAGTCATTGGTGACACAGATCAAACAGGAACGATAACTCGATTTAAACCAGATCCAGAAATTTTTCAGGAAACAACAGTATACGAATTTGATACACTAGCAAGTCGTATGCGTGAATTAGCATTTTTAAATCGTAATATTAAATTGACGATTGAAGATAAACGTGAACATAAGCAAAAGAAAGAATTCCATTACGAAGGTGGAATTAAATCATATGTTGAGCATTTAAACCGCTCAAAACAACCAATCCATGAAGAACCTGTATATGTAGAAGGATCAAAAGATGGTATTCAAGTTGAGGTTTCCTTACAGTATAACGAAGGATATACAAATAATATTTACTCATTTACGAATAACATTCATACGTATGAAGGTGGAACACATGAAGTAGGTTTTAAAACAGCTTTAACTCGTGTGATTAACGATTACGGTCGTAAAAATAGTATTTTAAAAGATGCAGACAGTAACTTAACTGGCGAGGATGTTCGTGAAGGTTTAACTGCAATCGTATCAATTAAACATCCAAATCCACAATTTGAAGGACAAACGAAGACGAAACTTGGGAATAGTGAAGCGAGAACGATTACAGAGTCTGTGTTTTCAGAGGCATTTGAAAAGTTCTTACTAGAAAACCCAAACGTTGCACGAAAAATTGTGGAAAAAGGTACGATGGCAGCACGTGCGCGTGTTGCAGCGAAAAAAGCACGTGAATTAACACGCCGTAAGAGTGCGTTAGAAGTTTCAAGCTTACCTGGTAAATTAGCAGATTGCTCTTCAAAAGATCCAGCAATTAGCGAAATTTATATTGTAGAGGGTGATTCTGCCGGCGGATCAGCAAAGCAAGGTCGTGACCGTCACTTCCAGGCGATTTTACCGCTAAAGGGTAAAATTATTAACGTTGAAAAAGCAAGATTAGATAAAATTTTATCTAACGATGAAGTACGTACAATTATTACTGCAATTGGTACAAACATTGGCGGAGATTTCGATATTGAGAAAGCTCGTTATCATAAAGTTATTATTATGACGGATGCAGACGTAGATGGTGCGCATATTCGTACCCTATTATTAACGTTCTTTTATCGTTATATGCGCCAAATTATCGAGCATGGTTATATCTATATTGCACAGCCACCGTTGTTTAAAGTACAACAAGGTAAAAAAATTCAATATGCTTACAACGACAAAGAACTTGAAAAAATCTTAGCTGAATTACCAGCACAACCTAAACCTGGAATCCAACGTTACAAAGGTCTAGGAGAAATGAATCCAACTCAGCTTTGGGAGACAACAATGGATCCGGAAGTGCGTTCATTACTTCAAGTTTCCCTTCAAGATGCAATTGAAGCAGATGAAACATTTGAAATTTTAATGGGGGATAAAGTAGAGCCACGTCGTAACTTTATCCAAGAAAATGCAAAATACGTGAAAAACCTTGATATTTAAATGAGTAATGACAGGAATCTGAGTATTCCTGTCTTCTACATATAAATCAATGTATGTGTAACGGAAATGTAAGAGGAGGTGCTCGTTGATGTCAGACAATCAACAACAAGCACGAATTCGAGAAATTAATATTAGCCATGAAATGCGTACCTCATTTTTAGATTACGCAATGAGTGTTATCGTATCTCGTGCATTACCAGATGTTCGTGATGGATTAAAACCCGTGCATCGTAGGGTTCTATATGCGATGAATGATTTAGGAATTACGGCTGATAAAGCGTATAAAAAATCAGCACGTATTGTCGGTGAAGTAATTGGTAAGTATCACCCGCATGGTGATTCGGCTGTTTATGAAACGATGGTACGTATGGCACAAGATTTCAGTCAGCGTTATATGCTTGTTGATGGGCATGGTAACTTTGGATCTGTTGATGGAGATTCAGCGGCAGCAATGCGTTATACAGAAGCAAGAATGTCTAAGATTTCTATGGAATTAATACGTGATATTTCAAAAAATACAATTGATTATCAAGATAACTATGATGGTTCTGAAAGAGAACCGATTGTATTGCCAGCACGTTTTCCTAACTTACTAGTAAATGGTACGACAGGAATTGCGGTTGGTATGGCAACAAATATTCCGCCGCATCAACTTGGCGAAGTAATTGATGGCGTATTGGCATTAAGTCATAATCCTGATATTACTATTGCAGAATTAATGGAGTTCATTCCAGGTCCAGATTTCCCAACAGCAGGTTTAATTTTGGGGAGAAGTGGTATTCGTAGAGCGTATGAAACAGGACGCGGATCTATCATACTCCGTGCTAAAGTTGAAATTGAAGAGAAGTCAAATGGTAAACAATCTATTATCGTAACGGAACTACCTTATCAAGTGAATAAGGCGCGATTAATTGAAAAAATTGCAGAATTAGTTCGCGATAAGAAAATTGAAGGTATTACAGATTTACGTGATGAATCAGATCGAAATGGTATGCGTATTGTTATGGAAGTACGTCGTGATGCAAATGCTAATGTACTATTAAATAATTTATATAAACATACAGCACTTCAAACAAGTTTCGGCATTAATATGCTGTCTCTTGTAAACGGAGAGCCGCAAGTACTGAACTTAAAACAAAATTTATATCATTACTTGGAACATCAAAAGGTAGTAATTCGTAGACGTACTGCGTATGAACTAGAAAAAGCAGAAGCGCGTGCTCATATTTTAGAAGGGTTACGAATTGCCTTAGACCATCTTGATGAAGTTATTACGTTAATTCGTAGTTCGAAAACAGCGGAAATTGCAAAGCAAGGTTTAATGGAACGTTTCGGTTTAAGTGAAAAACAAGCGCAAGCTATTTTAGATATGCGTCTGCAACGCTTAACAGGATTAGAACGCGAAAAAATTGAACAAGAATATCAAGACTTAATGAAGTTAATTGCTGAATTAAAAGCAATCTTAGCGGATGAAGAAAAGGTTCTTGAGATTATTCGTGAAGAATTAACAGAAGTAAAAGAGCGCTTTAATGATAAGAGACGCACAGAAATTACAATTGGTGGTATGGAGTCTATTGAAGATGAAGACTTAATTCCAGAACAAAACATCGCCATTACGTTAACTCATAATGGTTATATTAAGAGGTTACCAGCTTCTACGTACAAAACACAGAACCGTGGTGGACGTGGTGTACAAGGAATGGGAACAAATGATGATGATTTCGTAGAGCATTTATTAACTACTTCTACACATGACCATATTCTATTCTTCACTAATAAGGGTAAAGTATACCGTACAAAAGGATATGAAATCCCAGAGTATAGTCGTACAGCAAAAGGTATACCTATTATTAACCTATTAGGTGTAGATAAGGGTGAATGGATTAACGCCATTATTCCAATTCGTGAATTTGGTGACGATGAATTCTTATTCTTCACAACCAAACAAGGTATCTCTAAGAGAACGCCACTTTCATCATTTGCAAATATACGTACAAACGGTTTAATTGCAATCTCTCTTCGTGAAGAGGATGAAGTAATATCTGTACGTTTAACATCTGGTGATAAAGATATTATTGTAGGAACAAGCAACGGTATGTTAATTCGCTTTAACGAGCAAGATGTACGTTCTATGGGACGTAATGCAGCTGGTGTAAAAGCAATTACATTAGGTGAAGAAGATCAAGTTGTAGGTATGGAAATTGTCGAAGAGGATGTAAATGTTTTAATTGTAACGAAGAATGGTTACGGAAAACGTACACCAATTGATGAATATCGCTTACAAAGCCGTGGTGGTAAAGGTCTGAAGACTTGTAATATTACAGATAAAAACGGTAAATTAGTAGCCGTTAAATCTGTAACAGGTGAAGAAGATATCATGTTAATTACAGCAGCAGGTGTTATTATTCGTATGCCAGTTGATCAAATCTCTCAAATGGGACGTAATACACAAGGTGTTCGTCTAATTCGATTAGAGGATGAGCAAGAGGTAGCGACAGTAGCAAAAGCACAAAAAGATGATGAGGAAGAAACAAGCGAAGAGGTTTCTTCAGAAGAATAAGAGGGGGATATCTCCCCTCTTTATTTTTTTATAATAATACTTGCATAGGGAAGAGAAAGTCTATATAATAGGCAGAGTCAGCAAATGAGAGATACGAGTTATCGAAAAAACTTGTTGACGAAAATAATATACTATGATATATTATAAAAGTCGCTGAAACGCGATGTTGAACTTTGAAAACTAAACGAAACAAACAACGTGAAACGTCAATTTTTA
>NZ_MAOE01000097.1 GCF_001884185.1 Bacillus albus | reverse complement strand
CGTTTTTGGTCTGTTCGGCTTGGCGAAAGCTAAAAATCAGCCGAAAAAAGTTCCGCAAGGACAGAAAAAGAAAAGAAAAGTCAATAGCCTTTAGGTGAGGATTAACGAACCGACTTTTCTTTTTCTGAAGGTGGAGATTTTTGAGCGTTATTTGCTCAAAAATACTACCTGTTCCTTGCGGAACTTTTAGCCCTTATATATAAAGTGAGAAGGAAAAGACTTTAAAAATGTTTTAATTTTTCATCAAGAAAGTCTTTAACTATATCTAAATTGTGATCATGAGATTGGTTAATTCTAAGATTAACTTCTCCTACAAAAATCTCAGGTTTTTCTAAAAGCTCCTGAAAACAAATATCTACTATATCTTTATTTTCTTTTTTCAGTTGTTTTCGATAGTATTTTAAATTCATAAAATAAACCTTTAAAATTTTTGTTGCAGTATCTAAATTCATATTATCTCTATAAGCAAGTGATGCAACAGATTCTTCTATAGGTCGCCAAACAAATACATAAGTAATGTCAGCAATTGTTTCTAAATAAGGTTTCCAAATATTAAATGTCAAAACGGTTCTAGGATCTTTCAATCCCCATATGGGTTTTATCTCCTTATTTAACAATTCTTGAATTCTATACATTCCTAAATTTTCAGAAGTAATGATTTCTCGTGAAGGTGGGGTATGCCATGTTGCATCAAATAATTCCAAAATAAGATCATTTAGTTTCACAAAATAACGGTTTTCAAAATGACCTTTTGGATTTGAAGGTGCAGCCTTTAATAAATCACTTCCCATATCAACCCCTAAAAAATGTAATGTGCCAGCTAATGCACTTGAACCAGAACGAGGAACAGATAATACTAAAAATAATTTACTTTTTTGAAAAATACTCAAATCATCATCTCCTTATTATTTTTCTGCATTTAGAAATATACAGCTTAAAAACATTGATTATACTCCTATCTATAAAATACATATCCTTGTTTTTGGGTGTGAGTGCTGGCTCGTCGTGTGGGGGCGAAACCCCACATAGCGTTGATTTCATATAAGAAAAAGATTACTTTGATCGGAAGAACTAGCGGTTCAGCTGGTATAATTGCTAATCCAAGCCGAGCAACTTAACCTCGTTTTTGGTCTGTTCGGCTTGGCGAAAGCTAAAAATCAGCCGAAAAAAGTTCCGCAAGGACAGGAAAACGTTTTTTTTCCTGAAGGTGGAGATTTTTGAGCTTAGTTTGCTCAAAAATACTACCTATTTCCTTGCTAAACTTTTCACTCTTCTATAGAAAGTGAAAAGAGAAATATTTTATCAAAAACTGAATATTCAATAAAATATTTCTAAATTTTCTATATATTTACATTTTTGTGACAATTAAGGTATCCTTTAATTGTAATTCTATTCTAAACAAAAAGGGGATGTTTTTTATGTTTAAGAAATTGCTAGTAGGAACGTTAGCAACAGGAATTATGCTTTCAGGTGGAATAGCTGCATCAGCAGCTGAATTAGAACAACCAAGTACAAATAAAGCATTGCATTCAACATGTCCAAATAACAATACAACTTGGAATGATAATTATGTTACTAGGGTATATGATAATCCAGACGATGTTAAATCCTCAATTATATATAATGGAAAAACACTTTATCACATTCCTGCACTAGATTATTGTAGCCCTGTAGGAGTTATAGCACACTACGCTTAATTGAAAAAAGAGCATTCCCAAAACAAAGGGGAATGCTCTTTTTTCAATTAAGGATAGCTAATATACATAACCAACTTCAGATGTATATAGACAAACTTGTACATCTAAGGATCCCGTCCTACACTTTTTATTCCACGATTCACTTGACCACGAGCCTCTACACCCTCAAACTCCCAAAGATAACCCCAACGGGCAAAAACCGCCCTTCTGGGGCCACCTCTGGTGAGTTTGCATGAGGGTGCCCCTCATGGTCAAGTGACTTTCGCGGCATAAACGTTACGGACTCAGTGATAAACCATCCTCTAGTTATTCTCCCATGTATCCCTACTACAAAATCTCTCATATCTAAATTAATATATTGTATAATATAGTTAAATCATATTCTATGTGGTATCATATAAAATCAAGTACATATTCTCCCCTCCGGGGAGCCCGATTTATCCGCCCTAACGGCGTCAAATCGGGAAGTTCAAGAGCATTCCACGAATCATCTCGCCGTCCTGTGTCCTGCAAGATTCAAGCAGGGCAAAATACGCCTGCCTTGGCATGATAAAAGCTGACGCTTTTCCATGCCTGCGGTCAGACGCATTCATTTTTGATTCTCGCTACGCTTGAACCAAAAACAAGCTCGGCAAGCCGAGTGAATGGTCTTCAGGCGTATTTTGCCCTGCGGGACTTCCTGGCCAGAATGCTTCGCATCTGTCCAGATTCTTTTTCTAAATCAGCTCACGCTTCTTAGAAAAAGACAAATAAAATTGCCTTACGGCATTTTTATTTGTTTGATCAAAATGTGATGCTTCGCATCACATTTTGTATTCTCCAATCTATAGCTTTCGCTATTAGATTGGTTCATTCAAAGTCAGCTTTCGCTTTTTTGAATGAAATTAAATAAACATTTGTTTAATAATGTTTATTTAATAAAAACGAATCATGTGTAAATATGTAAATGTCCACATGTCTACATTTACACACAATTCATAACGAAGGATACATAGCTTCGCTATGTCCTCCCAAATAAATTAATACACAAATATAGCAAAGACAGGAGGCATCCCTATGGCCGCGCCACGAAAACATATAAGAATTCTAAAAACAAAAGAAATCGAAGGCATGGATATGCTTTGGAAAACTGGAACAGCTACCAGAGAACAAATGGAAAGAGAATATAACATCAAAGGAGATCGCCTAAAAAAACTTTGTCATAGCGGTTATTTAGAAGAGCGAACAGGAAAGATTGTTCTAGGAGAAAAGGGAATAGAAAAGTTTAAAAAAGAAGGTAAAGAATATCAATATAAAACCGGTATAAATAATGCTAAGCATGATATTCGTCTCTCTGAAAAGTATATTTCTTTACCAAAAGAAACAAGAGAAACATGGAAAACAGAAAAACAATTGCATTCAGAAGCCCAGAAAGACCTCAGATACGACGATTTCAAAAAAAGAATAGTAGAGTCCCATCCGCAAAGGAAATTCCAACCAACGCCCGATGGAGCCGTCTATAGTGAAGCACATAGCGGTTACATTGCTATAGAAGTGACAACACGTAACTATAAAGAGATTGATATTCAACAAAAACAAGAATTTGCGAAAACATTTTTATCCGGATATGAACAGCTATAGGAGGAAAAAAACATGGCAATACAACCAACATTTATCGTTCCACCTACTTTTTATACAGTACATGAAATTATGAATAATACGAATTCACCCTATATCTTAAACTTACATGAAATTCAGGAAGATCCACATAAGAGAAAATTAAGTGATGAATTACATTTATTCATCATGAAGCATTATCATAATCTATTTACATTTATGCTTCATCATCAACCCTACATGTTAAAATCACAATTTTTAGACCTATTTGGCTATCAAAAAGGAAAAAAGAATAAGTCTAGAACACTTGGTTACGCCAAATTAAAAGAGTTAGAAGATAAACTGTTAATTGGTTCTAAATCCTTTTATGGTGCGGAATATATTTATTTATCTTATCGAGCTTACTATTATTTTGGCCAAGAAAAAAAGGTGCTACCAATTGCACCTGGAGAAAATGTACTCTTCCGTCACTTTACCCGCATGGAAGACTATCTAGAATTAAGTAAACAATATACAGATTCAATATTATTAACCGCATTACTTTGCTCTCACGAGCATTATTATCTATTACATACGGAACCCTTTTTCCCAATTCACCCAATACAAGAAAAAGATACACGTTACTTTGGAGAATACTTCCCAAACAACAAGATACCTAAAAATCTTGATATGGAATTTGTAACAGACTTTCTCATAAAGACAAAACAAGAAAATAGAGGATTGTGGTTCATCAATGAAGAGACACCTGAAACTCAACTTCATGTACTCATTACATTCATTGATGAACTCTTTAAAATTCTTGCTACACGTTGTTCTCTTAAATTACTTATTCATGATCAAAAAGAATCCTTACGAATCGTAGCAAATATTATCCCAATACCAGGAACATCTTATATCACAATTAACAACCTAATCTCTGATATCTATCATATTGAATTTTTATTAAAGATTTGTTTCCCAACAGTGATAACAAGCTTTACTTTTATTGTGATGAACCAGGATCATGAACGTGAATTAAACAATGTTATTAGTAGAATTACTAAAATAAGAGAAAATAAAAAGAACTTACAACCTTGGCAATCTATGATTGATCCAAAAAATATCAAAATCCGAAATACAAATCTATTTAGACGTTTAAATTTCAATGATTCCTACGAATCACAGCGAGAGAAACCACTCCCACAGTAAACACTTACTTATCGTAAGTGTTTTTTTGATCTTCTCCCTACTTTTGAGGTAGAGGCTGGCCGGGGTGTGGGGAGACCCCACGTATTGCGTATCTAAAAATAGAGTAAGAACTAATTAGGGAACGTTAAATCAAGCGGTTTGGCTCGTATGATGAGTAGCTCAAGCCGATATGCCTAAATCCCACTTTTGAGTTTATCGGCTTGGCGATGAAAGCAAACGAGCCAAAAAAAGTTCCGCAAGGATGTTAGAAAAAAGAAAGTCTTTGACTTTAGCCGAGGATTGACGAGGCGACTTTTTTCTAACAAAGGTGGAGATTTTTGAGTGTTCTTCTCAAAAATACTACCTGTTCCTTGCGGAACTTTTAGCCCTATATATAAGAGTGAGATAGAGAAAATAAAGAAAGTCAGTAATATCAAGGGTTTAAGAGACATAGGGTGTACCCAAAAAGGAACACCTGTGTACCCAAAAAGGAACACCTAAAAAATGGAAAAACATAAAAAAAAAAAGAAAGCAATAAAAAATCACTCTCTTTTTAAAATATTTTATTTAAAATAAATAAATTGGTAATTTATGTTTTTTGCCATCTTCAGTTACAAAATTCCTAAGTGCTTTTTTAAAGATTCTTTGAGTTGCTTTATCCACTCCGTCTTTTGGAGAACAACACATAATATTAGGATTAACAAACCAAGTACGGCTTGTACAAATACGTCCATCTTCTGTTGTTGTACCAGTTTCTGCAACAGCCAATAATCCTTTTTTCATTAAACCATTCATTAATTGAGAAACTTTTCCTCTAGTTCTATTCAATTTCTTAGCTAAATAAGTAGGCGTTGCACTATCAGAATCAAATTCGTTCTCTTTGCTAGCCCTTTCAACTAAAATATTTGTTTTGAACTCTACATAAGGAATAAGATCCATTAAAAAAGCTTTTTCAGATGTTGTTAAGTATTCAATTTCACTTAGATAATTATAGTTATCCATAATAATCTGCACAAATTTCACCCGATCCGTCGGCTTTTTCTTTTTTGCAATGAAATACTCTTCTCCTCCAGTCGCCTTACTTAATAACTGCAAAAGCATTGCTTTTTCTTCTTCTGAATAGCCACCAGCTTGCAATTGATTATAAATATTATCAATCTTATTATCTCTTTCTATTGCTTTTTTTTCAGCTTGTCCAAAATCTACAACTTTTGTCATAAAATAATTCTCTCCCCTAGTGGAAGGAATCAACTTTTATATGTTAGAATGTATATAGAATATATATTGGTTGATTCCAACCTTATTATGAAAAGCCGCCTGCCGTCCAAAGCATGGGCGGTTTTTCTCGTTTATACGTCTTTCTCTATAATAACATGAAACCCTTGTTAAAGCTTTCCATCCCTTACAAAAACACAACATTCAATACTCTTTTTCTACTTTAAACTCATACGATACAGATGTTATCATAATAAGAAAAAGAACCCTAAAAACCAGGTTCTTTTTCTTATTATCCAATGTAAACTCTTAAATAGGTTTACATTCATTTTTTCACATTATAAAAATATTGAAAAACTCAAAAGAGCAATAATTCCCGAAAATAACGAAACCCCTGCAACAATCAACGTTTTTTGAATAATATACTTTTTCTTATCTCGCTTGTCTCTTTCCACATTCACATCTTTATTTTCCATGAAAGCAACAATTTCAGCGTATGTTTTTATATTTTCACGTTTCTTAATTATGTCAATTTTTATAGCAGCTGTCATAGCTATTATCCAAAAAACAAGTGGAATAATTAGACCTACATTACCAAAATATTTAATTGCTAATCCTATTGATCCTACAGCTAAAATCAAAAATATAGCCATTACTTGTCCTAACTTATTAAATTTAACTTGCTGAAGATTACTTTTCATCATTTCCATGTCCCCTTTAACTAAATCATCTAAAGAAACATCGAAAAGAACACTTAGAAGCAATAAATTATGAATATCAGGATAACTTCTTTCATTTTCCCAATTTGAAATGGTTTGACGAGAAACATAAATTTTTTCAGCTAAATCTTCTTGAGAAAACCCTTCCCTATCTCGATATTTTTTAATTTGTTTACTAAGATTCATTTCGCTCGCTCCTTCTACATCCAAAATAGTTCAAGGTAATGATTTATGGTAGCAAATATCTTTATAAAAGCTAATTTTAATATGTCAAAAAGCTTTATACATCGTTTAAACGCCTTATTTATCAACGATTTTTAAGACCTTAATCTTCAACAAAATAAACTTAAATGTATATTATCCACTTTTATGAAATCATTAATTTAAAATATATAAACCCTTACTAAACTATCATCTACATTCAATTAATACAATGTTATAAAAAAAGAATCCCATAAACATAGGACTCTTTTTTATTTTTCTTCAATGTAAACTTTTAAATATAAATTTACATAAAAAAGAAGCATAGAAAAGGCTTTAATTCTATACTTCTTACCCCATAAATAATTTAGTTTTCTCTCAATCATTAACTTAAAATTCACTACTAATAGAACTAATTATTTTTTAAACATTTATAGATGTAATGCTATAACAACAATAGCGTTATGTAGTGAGTGAATCAAAACAACAATCCAAAAAGCAGATATTGTAACTTCAACTTTTTCATTCTTTTTTTGATATACCCAATAAGCATAGTTATATAATACTCCAATTATTGCTGTAACGACTATATAAGTAATACCATCTGAGTGACTTAATCCGAATATAATTGATGCTATTAAAATAATAAGATAAACACGATCTTTAATAAGAGGAATACAACTTAATACCCAAAATAAAAATACCTGAAAAATTACTGTTTCATATACTGGTGCCGCAAATACTCCTACTAAAATCTGTATAATAGCCAGTTCTTCTTTTATCGGATGTTGTTTTATCTGTGGCAAAAATAAATCTAATGGCATCACAAGTAAAAACGATCCCAATACAATAAGTAATACAAACCAAATTACAGGTAAAGCAAACATAAATTTATTCAATTTTTCCAGCATATATCTTTCTCCTATTCCTTCTCATATCAATAAAATTATATATTAAAATTATATTAATACAATAAGTAATAGGATTAAATCAACACAAATAGTACTAAATAGTAAATTCTCTATCTTCTTCCCTATTCTATCAATGTAAACTTTTTATTATTAGTTTAACTTTCAAATACACTCAAACACTGACCTCAAGCCAATCACCCTGATATTCTTAATTTATTCGATAAAAGTATAGATTCAAAACACTATAAATAAAGAGATCATAAATCCATAAATAAAAAGCTACATCTTATTGATGTACAGCCTATTGGAAGTAAAGAACAGATTGAAGATATAAAATAGACCCTACAATACCACTGTTCCGAACAAAACTATATTCTCTTTCTAGATTAGAATCAATACAGGATTACTTGTCAGCGATCTATTCCAACTTAAAACCCAAACCCTAAAAATACCTGGTTATTTCCTTCCCCAAAAAGAGATAAACCTATTAGTAAAATCCAACAAAATGTATAATCTGTCTATCATTTCTTTTACTCTTTCTAGTACAAACTGTAAATTCCATACAACTGATAAAAAATATATATTCCATAATTTTCTAATTTAAACTTTAATATGCAATATTGCATATTAAAGTTTAAATTAGAAAAAATATTGAAAATTTCCTGAAAATTCCTTACGATATATAAGGTTATAAAAATATAAAACATAGGGGGAAATATTTTGAAAAAAACAAAGAACTTAAAAAAATTAGGAATGGCTGCATTGGCTACAACTATATTAGCTGGAGGATTTTTACCAAGCAGTTCTTATGCTGAAGAAAAGGATTCAACAAATCTAAAACCTTTTGTGTCTAACATGCCAGAATCAGCAAGAACATTAAATTTTGTTGACACAAATACTAATAGCAAAGAATATTTAACTAATGTGGAAGTGCAATCAATTAATCCAAATAAATTGAATAGTATTTATAAAGAGCTTGAAAATGACGCAAAAAACGGTTTATATACTGAAGAACAACTTAATGAAATCGCCGCTGAAAAAATAAAAAATAATAGTACAAAAGCAAGAACATCTTATTCAATCCCTGGTTTTGGTAGTTTAACTAGTGCTGAAGTCAATCTAGCTAAGAATAACCCTTGGGAATTTACAATCTATAGTGCAGCTGCAGTATCTGCAAAAAGTACAGCTGAAGATTACTATGGCAGTTCTCAGCTTTACCAAGGGAATGGAGATGCGTTTAGACATGCATTCTGGAATGCAATACTTGTTAAACGTTTAGGTGGAACTAAAGGACGTGATCACGGAGAGGGAAGAGCACAAATTTGGACAGATGCGCACGAATCAACTTCTTCAGGAATTGACAAAGAAATGGATCTTCATAATAACTATATGGGAAGAATGCGTGCATATAATGATTATAATGGAAGCTTAAATTCATATAGTAGTGCTTTAAGACAAGCTGTTGCAAATGGTTCTATGGCTAGAATTGTTAATGGTCAACTAGTTAGCACAAATGGAGTAACTGGGAAATAAAAGAATTATTTGCTTTATTTCTAAAAATTGTATAAGTTATTTAAAATAACGAAAAACCTGTATTGTTTTAATACAGGTTTTTTAGCAAATAAGAAAAAATACAACTTGCTTATTTTAAAAAATAGGCAAGAATACTCTCACTTCAAAAAAAAAATAAAGTTTTTAAGTGTTCAGTAGTTAAATAGTATCTTTAGTAAAGGAGTGAAAAAATGAAAAAAAAAGCAATATTCTTTAGTTTATGCTTTTTAATAGTTGTAGTCGTATTTTTCTCTCTAAAAGGTTATAGTGATAAATACGTGCAATGGGGTGATTCGATAGAAACTGTGAATACCAAAACCCTTAAAGAAAATAATATTCCATATAAAATTAAAAATAATAAAGTGTACATACCAGAAGATGCTTTTGATAAAGCAACATGGTGTTGTTCATAATTAAGGTTCTATTGCAATGTTTCTCAAGAGATAGGTAAGCATATATAACAAGATATTGGACTACCGCCAATATCTTGCAGGAAAACCACATTAAAAGTACAGTTCTCAACCATATCTAATAAACTATCTCAAAAAATAGCATACATATAGCAAGGGAATGCTTGTAGACTGATCTATACTGCATTCCCTTATTGTATATGTATGCTATATTTCTATTCTTCTTTTTCCGACATTAGAACCGTACATAAAATACAGGCCAAATTTACTTTTTAAACAAACCGAAAAAACCTTTCCGTTTTTGTTTCTGATTTTGTGCCTGCATATCTCTAATGTTTTCAAGCAATAACTGATCTCGTTTCTCTAGCTTCTTCTCTATGAAAACTTCTAATTCACTGTTTTTACCTTCTACTTCAGTTAACTTTTTCTCCGTATTCGCTAAATGTTCTTTTGTCGTAACCAATTCATTCGTAATTTCTTGCAACTTCTGAACGAGTGCTTGATTAAATTGATTTTGTAACTGTTGATTTTCTAATACTTCATTCAGTTTCTTTTCTAATTCTGATTTTTCTTCTTTTGAAACAAACGAATCAAGTTCTCCGTTTCGCCATGACCGAACTTGATCGTAAGACCATTTTTGGGCCTGTATTTTTTCTTTTATTGCTTTTAATTCTTCTATATTTTCCTTCGAGTATCTGCGATGTCCTCCCTGACTTCGCTCCGTTTGTATATTAAATTCATTTGACCATACCTTTAACAAATCGGGTGTGATTCCTAAAAGATCCGCAACAATTTTCGGTGTGTGCATTTCCGATTTTAGTTCCAATTTTTATTCCTCCCCAAAAAACGGAATACGTTTTTTACTTAAAAAACACGATTAAATCAACATTCCAATCAAAATCGGAATGTACTTGCAACCGATATGAAAACCGATTTTAAAAACGATTTAATTTCGAAATACATTCCGATTTTAACACCGATATGTATTACTTCTCGATAATAACATCAAAATCTTTTTTCTATATACAAGATTTTATGCGAAAAAAGAAGAGCGGGGATCCCTAGAATCCCCGCTACATCAACGATGTATAAAATCATGTATAAAAGATAAATAGAAAAAGAGACTAGAAACCTTATAAACACAGGGATTCTATCCAAGTACTTGCTACCGATAATAATGCGTTATGTTAACCTCTTATGTATAGAATATACATCGTAAATTTTATTAGATAAGCATACAAGCTAAATTATCCGGTTTGAATATAAATAATTATATTTAGTTTCAAAAAAAGAGGTGAACTGCTTTGAACTCATATTTTTCAAAACAGAAGAAGTGCTGTCTTAGACTTTTCCCCGCTTTTCCACCTGCTTTCCCACCTATTCCTTCTGTCAGAGTCCTGGCTTATGTGACAAATTCCGGTACTTTTGAAGCCCCTGGTAATACTGTCTCAGTCATCGATACAGCAACTAATACTGTGCTTACCACCATTACAGTGGGGAGAGCACCTAATGGAGTAGCAATTACTCCAAATGGAACAAGAGTTTATGTTGCGAATCAGCGCGATGACAACGTCTCGGTCATCGATACAGCAATCAACACAGTTATTGATACAGTATCAGTAGGAGATCGACCTCTTTCGGTAGCAATTACTCCAGATGGAACAAGGGCTTATGTGACGAATGCAGGTGATGATACTGTCTCAGTCTTTGATACGGGAAGTAATATGGTAATTGATACCATTCCTGTTGGAGATTTCCCCTTTGGAATAGCGATTAGCAATACTCCAGTCGGAACAAGGGCTTATGTGGCAAATACGGATGATAATACCGTCTCGGTTATTGATGTGAACTCGAATTCTCCATCATTCAATACTGTCATCGGAACCATTGCAGTGGGGAATGTACCGATTGATGTAGCAATTACTCCAGACGGAACAAGAGTTTATGTTACGAATGCTGATGATGATACCGTTTCGGTCATTGATACGGCAACCAGTCTAGTTATTACAGTATCAGTGGGGGATGGACCTGCTGGAGTAGGAGCTGGCAATACGCCCCAAGGAAGAAAGGCGTATGTGACGAATTCAGAGGGTAATACCATCTCGGTCATTAATACAGCAAATAATATGGTGATTGATACCATTACACAGGGAGTGGGGAATTCACCTAGTGATGCAGCGTTTACTCCTGATGGAAGGAAGGTTTATGTACCAAATAACTTCAGTAATGATGTTTCCGTCATCGATACAGCAACCAATACAATCATCGCTACGGTACCAGTGAGGAACCTACCTAATTCATTAGCAATTGGGAACATTCCCTTAGTATAAAAGAATGACTTCCGCTAACGAATTTTACGTCAACTAGCTTCTTTTGTAGAGGCTAGTTTTTTTGCTTAGCTTGGTTTTTTTCCGAAATGCTAGCGGTACCCCTTATAGATTTGGAATTAAAAGGTTTGTCTAAGTTTGAAAGCAGAAAAATCATGCCTTGTTGAATAGTTGGTCGGCTAAGCATTTTATTTTAGTTATCCTTTTCAGAAATCCCCTTCCTCATCAATAGTTCAACCTTTTTACAAAAAAATCATAAAAACAATGAAATCCATTCAACTAGCTGAATGGATTTCATCGCAACGATTCACTTTTTACTATAGGGTGCATATAAAATAGAGCTAATATTCGTGCCATAAATATTAGCTCTACTCTTCACAAGGCACACCGGGAACAACAGGAGAAACAAGAACCTCCTGCACTTTATTTATACGCTTTCTAATGAAATCTAGACCAGAATGTAAAAAACACCTTTAAATTCATGTTCCTTAGTATTATGAAATTAATCTATAGTTTTAATACTACTCACCCCTGTTTTTGGGTGTGAGTGCTGGCTCGTCGTGTGGGGGCGAAACCCCACATAGCGTTAATTTCACATAGAAAAAGAAGAATATTTTGAACGGAAGAACTGGCGGTTCGGCTGGTACAATTGTTGATCCAAGTCGAACAATTTAACCCCGT
Source organism: Bacillus albus (assembly GCF_001884185.1). Lineage (GTDB taxonomy): Bacteria > Bacillota > Bacilli > Bacillales > Bacillaceae_G > Bacillus_A > Bacillus_A albus. Next base: position 73 of record NZ_MAOE01000097.1, on the reverse strand, counting down.
TTTTGGTCTGTTCGGCTTGGCGAAAGCTAAAAATCAGCCGAAAAAAGTTCCGCAAGGACAGAAAAAGAAAAGA
>NZ_MAOE01000096.1 GCF_001884185.1 Bacillus albus | reverse complement strand
TATCCCCTAAAGAATTTAGGGAACAAGTGGTTTAGGTGTTTTGATTGGTGTCCCATTTTCGGGGGTCACTTCACATACTGGGGGTTTTTTGTAGGAATTTTATAAATTGATGACTCGTAAGTGGTTTACTGAAATAGTAACCTTGCATATACTTACAGTTGTTTTTTTGTAGAAAATTAAGTTGTTTTTCTGTTTCAATTCCTTCAGCAACGACAGAAAGATTTAACGTATTTGCAAGGGAAAGGATAGTTGAGACGATAGCTCTTTCTTCAGGACGGTGATCGGCGAGTTGTGTAAATTCTCTCGGTACTTTTAATGTATCGATAGGGAAAATTGATAAATAAGCGAGAGAAGAATAGCCGGTACCGAAGTCATCAATGGATGTTTGAATACCATATTCCTTTAATTGTTTTAGCCTTGATAACGTTTCTTTTTCATCAATCATCGCAATTCGTTCTGTTAACTCAAGTGTTACATATTTGGGATCGACGTTAAGGTCTGTTAGTATTTGTGAAATGTGTTCGATTAAATTATCTTGCTGGAACTCCTTTGCTGATAAGTTCACACTTATTTTTAAATCTGTATAGCCAAAAGTATGCCATATTTTTAACTGGCGACAAGATTCTTTTAATACCCAATGACCGAGTGGAATGACCTGCGGAGTCTCCTCTACAATTGGAATGAACTCACATGGCGGAATGTCACCTAGGAGTGGGTGTCTCCAGCGTATTAATGCTTCAGCACCAATAATTTTTTTCGTCGTAATATCAATTTGTGGTTGATAAACGACATAAAATTCTTCGTTTACTAAAGCGAGTGGTAAATCTTTTTCAATTCGAGCTTTCCGTTCCATTTTTTTATACAATTCTTTCGTGTACAGAGAGCTACCGTTTTTTCCTTTGTTTTTTGCTTCATACATGGCCATATCGGCATGCTGCAAGATTGATAATGGATCTTCGCCTGCTTCAGGATATATTGCAATCCCGATGCTTGGTGAGATTTTTAAATGTTGATTTTCAATTTCGAATGGTTCGTTCATGTCTGCTACAATCGCATCAGCTATTTTTTTTACATCTGGCCTTTTTTGATAATTCTCAATAAGGATTGTGAATTCATCCCCAGCTAATCGGGCAAGTTTCATATTTGGTGTTGCTATTTTTTCGAGTCTTTTTGCTACTGCAATTAATAGCAGGTCTCCTACCCTATGACCGAGGGTGTCGTTAATAACTTTAAAGCGGTCTAGGTCGAGGAACATAACAGCAAAAGGCCTTTTTGATATTTTAGATCGAGCAATTGCTTGTTCTACATATTGATGAAATGCACGGCGATTTGCAAGCTCTGTTAATGTATCATGGTAGGCTAGAAAGTTAATTTGTTCTTGCTGTTGTTTGCTTTCTGTAATATCTTTAATCATTAAATAAACGCCAGAAATATGATTTTTTAAAAAGATAGGAACAGCTGTAACATGCAAGTAGTAAATATCTCTATTTTTATGATACGCCCGTACTTCTAAAGAAATAGATGTTCCCTTTTTTACGCGATGGAAGGCATTAATGATCTCTTCCAAATCTTCTTCATACGTAAGTGAATAGTATGGTTGTTTTAATAATTCATTCGTTTGATAACCGAGTAAAGTCGTACCAGCGTTGTTCACGTTGAGAAAATTACCGTACAAGTCTAATGTGAAAATTGGATCTGGATGGTGCTCATATAAAGATTTAAACATTTGTTGGTTATGGTATAGTTCATTTTTTTGTTCTACTAAATCTTCTGTACGTAGTTCAATTTGTTTTTCGAGTTCTGAGTTGAATTGCATTTGAGCTAGTAATAATAATTTATTTTGTTTTCGAACTAAACTATGGCGTATGAGAACGAAGGAGAAAGTTATCATAAGCCCAATTACTACAATAGGTGCAAAAACGTATTCAAATAGTATAAAAACAATAAGCATTACTACAGAAATATAAGGTAACGATAATCTGATCGATTCACCAAGTTTAGGTGTTAACAGTACTTGCTCTTGTTTTTCAGGTTCTTTCGTATGCATAATACAGGCGATTGCTACTAGTACTAAAGTTACTTGATAGAGAGGAGTAACTGTAAACATAGAATACTCGGGTGTGAAGTATTTAATATAAGCATAAATCGCATCTGTAGTAGCATATAAAATTAAAGCACTGCCAAGAAGCGCACCAACTTTTTTGGATAATAAGGATAATGGCTTGAATAACAGATTGATTCCTATGAGGAAAAAGAGTAAATCGGTCATTGGATAGGTAAGTTGAACAAATATGTCGATATTGGATGTTGAAGAAACATGAATAGTACGTTCGATAAGTAAGTAGTAACTTAAAGTGAATTGTGATGTAACAATAATACAAATATCACATATCATAAAAAGCTTTTCTAATAAATCGCGGTTATAGATGATTTCATATAGAAAGGCAAATGCAAAGCTAATTAAAAAAAGCAGATAAAAAAAATCGGACAAATCAACGAATGTATAGTAGTCCTTTAAAATTAAACGTTGATAGGCAACGATAATATCTCCAATGAAATAAGAGAGGGTTCCAATACATAAAATGGTCCAAAATAAACGGGGTAACCCTTCTTTCATGTTTGAAAAATAAAGTATATAACTACAAGCGATAATATCAATGAATAAGGTACTCATTCCAATTAATATTTGAAAAGGAAATGAGTATTCATATAGAAAAGGCATTGCCACATAATGAATCGCTACAGATAACAATATGATGCTTATAAGAATACTTACATGTGTTTGTTTTTTCATTTATCTCACCTACGGTATATACATATAACTTCCTCTTTTTATTTTTTATTGTTTCTTGAAAAGTATATATAATTTCTATACTTATTTTACACAGGTATAGCGAGTTCTAAAAATAGATTTTAATAATTCCCGTTTCTGTCCCCAACATATCGACATAGGAATTTGAAGTTTGCTATAATGATTAAAATAGTTGCATTATTTAGAAAAATTTAAAAATAATAATTACTGCAACTAGGACATATTGTTTACTAAGTGAACTTGTTCTTAATTCAGGGGGGAGGGTTTCACAATGGCAAGTGTATATGAAAATAGTTATATGATCGTTTTGATTTTCTTGCTATTAGGCATATTGCTGCCGGTAGTGGCTCTTACATTAGGAAGGATGCTGCGCCCAAACAAACCAAGTGCAGCGAAAGCGACGACGTATGAGAGTGGGATTGAGCCTTTTCATGATGCGAATATTCGGTTTCATGCTCGTTATTATATTTTTGCTTTATTGTTTGTCATTTTTGATGTAGAAACTTTATTTTTATATCCATGGGCTGTTGCATATGACAAGCTCGGTTTATTTGCACTGATTGAAATGCTCATCTTTGTTGTAATGTTGCTAGTTGGATTAGCGTATGCTTGGAAAAAGAAGGTGTTACAATGGTTATAAATTTTGAGGAGTTACATCCAAATGAGCGAGCGGAATTAGAACGAAATATCTTTTTTTCTACATTGGAACAGTTGAAAGGATGGGCACGGAGTAATTCTTTATGGCCAATGACATTCGGACTGGCATGCTGTGCAATTGAAATGATGGGAGTAGGTTCATCACATTACGATTTAGATCGATTTGGGTCATTTTTTCGGACATCACCAAGGCAATCGGACGTTATGATTGTGTCGGGAACGGTAACGAAGAAGATGGCTCCAATTGTTCGGCGTTTATACGATCAAATGCCTGAACCGAAATGGGTTATTGCAATGGGATCTTGTGCGACAGCAGGTGGTCCATATGTAAATTCATACGCTGTTGTGAAAGGTGTAGATCAAATTGTGCCAGTTGATGTGTATATCCCTGGTTGCCCACCAAATCCTGCTGCCTTAATTTATGGAATTAATAAATTGAAAGAAAAAATTCGTTACGAGGCAAAGACAGGAAAGCAGGTGACGAATAAATGAGTGATCCAAACAAAGAGTTAGAGGATTTGAAAAGAGAAGCGGCTAGGCGTGCAAAAGAAGAGGCGAGAAAGCGGCTCATTGCGAAACATGGTGCAGAAATAAATAAACTTGAGGAAGAAAACCAGGAAAAAGAGAAAGCGCTACCAAAAAATGATGGTATGACTGTAGAAGAAGCGAAACGACGCGCAGCTGCGGGCGCAAAAGCAAAAGCAGCGGCATTAGCGAAGCAAAAAAGAGAAGGAACCGAAGAGGTAACGGAAGAGGAGAAGGCCAAAGCGAAGGCGAAGGCAGCAGCTGCAGCGAAAGCAAAAGCAGCGGCATTAGCGAAGCAAAAAAGAGAAGGAACCGAAGAGGTAACGGAAGAGGAAAAGGCCAAAGCGAAGGCAGCAGCTGCAGCGAAAGCAAAAGCAGCGGCGTTAGCGAAGCAAAAAAGAGAAGGAACCGAAGAGGTAACAGAAGAGGAAGAGGAAAAGGCCAAAGCAAAAGCGAAAGCCGTGGCGGCAGCAAAGGCAAAAGTAGCTGCGCTAGCAAAGCAGAAGGCCTTACAGGGTGATGGGGATTCAGGAGATGAAAAGGCGAAGGCGATTGCAGCAGCGAAGGCAAAAGCAGCTGCGGCTGCAAGAGCGAAGACAAAGGGCGCTGAAGGTAAGAAGGAAGAGGAGCCGAAGCTGGAAGAGCCATCCGTAAATCAACCGTATTTAAATCAGTATGTTGAAGTTATTAAGGGAAAAGTAGGAGAGGATACTTTAGTAGATTGCTACATTAATAAACTTTCAAAAGATGTACCAACTCTTGTGGTTGAGACCTCCAAATATTATGAAGTAATGGAGTTACTGCGATTCCATGAGGGACTTGCATTTGATTATATGTCAGAGCTACATGCGACGGATTTTGTGACACATATGGAAGTGTATGTTCATTTATTTTCATATGGAAAGAAACAGTCAGTAGCGGTAAAGGTAAAGCTGAATAGGGAAGCGCCGCAAGTAGAATCGGTGACAGCGCTTTGGAAAGGAGCGGACTGGCCAGAGCGGGAAGCGTATGATTTGCTTGGCATTGTATTTAAGGGACACCCGAATTTATCACGTATTTTAATGCCCGATGATTGGATAGGACATCCGCTTAGAAAAGATTATGAACCGTATGACGTGGAGGTGTAGCTAAATGATTCGTACGGAAGAAATGCTTTTGAATGTAGGTCCTCAACATCCGAGTACGCACGGTGTGTTCAGACTTGTTATTAAGATTGACGGGGAAATTATTAAAGAAGCTACACCGGTTATTGGATATTTACATCGCGGGACCGAAAAGATTGCGGAGAGCTTACAGTATACGCAAATTATCCCTTATACAGATCGAATGGACTATTTATCGGCCATGACGAATAATTACGTCATTTGCCACGCTGTAGAGACGATGATGGGGCTTGAAATCCCAGAGCGAGCCGAATACTTGCGAGTGCTTGCAATGGAGCTTGGAAGGATTGCGAGCCACCTCGTTTGGTGGGGGACAAATCTTCTTGATATAGGAGCGGTCAGCCCGTTTTTGTACGCATTTCGTGAGCGAGAGATGATTATTAATTTATTAAATGAGTTATGCGGCGCCCGGCTTACTTTTAACTATATGAGAGTCGGCGGTGTAAAGTGGGATGCGCCGGACGGTTGGATTGAAAAAGTGGAAGAGTTTGTTCCGTACATGAGAGAGCAACTAGCAGGTTATCATGATCTCGTTAGTGGGAATGAGATTTTCTTAAATCGCGTAAAAGGCGTTGGTATATATAGCGAGGAAGATGCGATTTCGTATTCTTTAAGCGGAGCGAATTTACGATGCACTGGAGTAAACTGGGATCTTCGCAAGGATGAACCGTACTCCATTTACGACCGTTTTGATTTCGATATTCCTGTTGGGAGTGTGGGGGATGCTTGGGATCGCTACGTTTGCCGTATGCAAGAGATTGAGGAGTCATTAAAAATTGTTGAGCAAGCTGTCCAGCAATTCCCAAAAGAAGGAGCAGTACTTGCGAAAGTGCCAAAGATTATTAAGGCGCCTAAGGGGGAAGCATTCGTCCGTATAGAGTCACCGCGCGGAGAGATTGGTTGCTATATTGCTAGTGACGGAAAGAAAGAGCCATACCGCTTGAAGTTTCGCAGGCCGTCTTTTTACAATTTGCAAATTTTACCGAAGTTATTGAAAGGTGAAAATATCGCCAATTTAATTACGATTTTAGGTGGAGTTGATATTGTACTTGGGGAGGTTGATGGCTAATGATTGAAACGCTCTTACAATCACCTTCAAGCTGGACGAATTTCTTCATTTTTTTCGGGCTAGCGGTGCTTCTATTATTTGCAGTCCTTGGCTTCGTTACATATGGTATTTTGGCAGAGCGGAAAGTGATGGGTTTTATGCAAGGACGGATTGGACCAAACCAAGTTGGGGGCCGGTTCGGTTTACTGCAAACGGTAGCCGATGTTTTAAAACTATTACTGAAAGAAGATAGTATTCCGAAGGCGGCAGATAAACCGTTGTTTATATTAGCACCTGTCATTGCATTCGCACCAGCATTTATGGTGCTTGCAGTTATCCCGTTTACTGATAAATTTCAGTTCGCGGATATAGGCGTAGGCTTACTGTATTACATTGCTGTTTCTGGGATTACGACGATTGGTGTCGTGACCGGAGGATGGGCATCGAATAATAAATATTCCCTTTTAGGAGGGATGCGTGCGGCGGCGCAGATGATTTCTTATGAAATTCCGCTCGTAATGAGCGTAATTGGCGTCGTTTTATTAGCTGGTAGCTTAAATTTAAATGAAATCGTAGCAGCGCAGGAGAATGTTTGGTACATTTTCGTGCAGCCAATCGGTTTCGTCGTGTTTTTAATCGCAGCGGTAGCAGAGTTAAATAGGACGCCGTTTGATTTACCAGAAGCCGAGTCGGAGCTTGTTTCTGGATATCATACGGAATACTCAGGGTTTCGCTGGGCGTTTTTTATGCTTTCAGAGTACGTATATTTCTTCGGAATGGCATCTTTAATTACAGTGCTCTTTTTAGGCGGATGGAATCCAGTCATGTTCCTTGGATTTATCCCGGGAGCTGTATGGTTTGCTTTGAAATTTAGCAGTGTAGTCTTTCTATTAATTTGGTTCCGCGTTACGTTTCCGCGTATAAGAGGTGATCAGTTAATGGAGTTTGGCTGGAAAGTATTATTGCCAATTGCACTTGCGAATATTTTCTTAACGGCATTGATTAAGGAGTTATTCTTCTAATCTATGAGGGGGGTGCCAGTAAGAGATGAAAGGACTATTTAAAGGATTAAAATATACATTAAGCAATTTGAGTAAGAAGAAGGTGACGTACGATTATCCAAATCAACCGTTGCCATTGCCAGACCGCTTTCGAGGTATTCAAAAGTTTTATCCCGAAAAGTGTATTGTTTGTAATCAGTGCTCTAACATTTGTCCGACAGACTGTATTCAGCTAACAGGGAAAAAACATCCGGATCCTACGAAAAAAGGAAAAATTATCGATACGTATGATATAAATTTTGAAATTTGTATTCTTTGTGATTTATGTACAGAAGTTTGTCCGACAGAGGCGATTGTTATGACAAATAACTTTGAACTCGCGGAATACTCACGTGATGATTTATTTAAAAATTTGCAGTGGCTTGACGAAAACGACGAAAACGTCAGGAAGGAGAATAAAGCATGAATGGCGAGTTTGTAGCATTCTTTATACTATCCTTGTCTGCAATTATTGGCGGCGTTCTTATGTTGAACTTAACGAAAGTCATGCATATGATGCTAGCTCTCGTTCTGACCTTTCTCAGCATTGCAGGTTTGTACTTTCTTTTATCAGCTGAATTTATCGGGGTTGCACAAATTTTGCTTTACTCGGGTGCGATTACAATTATTATGATTTTTGGCATTATGTTAACGAAACATAATGCAGAAAATGAATCGCGTCTTACTCTTCGAAAATGGATTATCTTCTTTGCGGTTGTAGCATTTGGGGCAGTTATGTATTTCGCTGTTAACAATATTGATTTTGCAAATGAAAGCACACAAGGAAGTTTACCTCTCCATGAAAAAAACACACTTCAAATCGGTACACTTCTCTATTCAGAATATATTATTCCATTTGAGCTAACCTCAGTTATTTTACTTGTAGCACTTGTTGGCGCAATTATTCTTGCGAAGAAGGATGAGAAAGAGGAGGATTCCAATGAGTAGCGTGCCTGCTTCTGCGTATGTAACGCTTGCGATTATTTTGTTTTGCATCGGTTTGTTTGGAGCTTTAACGAAGCGAAATACAGTGATTGTATTAGTTTGTATTGAATTAATGCTGAACGCAGCTAATTTAAATTTAGTAGCGTTTAGTAAGTTAGGTTTGTTCCCAAATTTAACAGGGCAAATTTTCTCTCTGTTTACGATGGCTGTAGCGGCAGCGGAGGCGGCGGTAGGACTCGCCATTTTAATTGCTTTGTATCGTAATCGTACGACGGTTCATGTAGATGAAATGGATACGCTCAAAGGATAACATTGTGACCGAAAAGGGGGAAGGAAACAATGATCGATTATGCATGGCTCATACCGCTTTTCCCGCTTGTTTCGTTTTTTTTATTACTTATATTCGGGAAGAAAATTAGAGAAGGAAGCAGTGTACTTAGTATTTTCTTCGTCTTTCTCTCCTTTATATTTGCGGTACTTGTATTAATAGAACGGTTTTCGATAGTACCAATGAAGCATAAGTGGGTATGGCTTAGAGCTGGAGATATTGATATATCATTTGGCTTTGAAGTGACGGCATTAGGAGCTTTAATGCTGTTTATCGTTACGCTTGTGAGTTTACTTGTACATGTGTATTCGAAAGGTTATATGAAAGGTGAGGAAAGATTACCAACCTTTTACGCCTATTTAGGGCTCTTTACATTTGCGATGCTTGGGCTCGTTATATCACCGAATTTATTACAGCTTTATATATTTTGGGAGTTAGTAGGCCTCGGTTCATTTTTACTCATCGGTTTTTACTTCTTTAAAGAAGAAGCGAAGGCTGCTGCGAAAAAAGCTTTTATTATGACTCGTATTGGCGATGTCGGTTTATTTATTGGGATGATTTTAATTTTCTGGCATGCAGGTAGTTTTGAATATGATGCAATTTTTAGAGCGATTCATACTGGGGATCTTACTCCTACGATGATTACAATAACGGCGATATTAATTTTTATTGGTGCAATGGGGAAATCAGGTCAGTTCCCGCTTCATACGTGGTTACCAGATGCAATGGAAGGTCCGACGCCTGTTTCGGCACTTATTCACGCGGCGACAATGGTCGCAGCTGGCGTATATTTAGTGGCAACGATGTTTCCGCTATTTTCAGCAAGTGCGGTGGCGATGCAGACGGTGGCAATCGTTGGCGCCTTCACTGCAATCTTTGCGGCTTCCATCGGTCTTGTACAAACGGATATAAAGAGAGTGCTCGCTTATTCTACAGTTAGCCAGCTCGGGTATATGATGCTTGCGCTAGGGTCTGCTGGTTATGTAGCTGGTGTTTTCCATTTAACGACACATGCCTTTTTTAAAGCACTACTATTTTTGGCAGCAGGAAGTGTCATTCATGCAGTGCATACGCAAAACATTAATAAAATGGGTGGCTTACAGAAGAAGATGAAAGTAACGGGTGTACTATTTTTAATCGGTACGCTTGCAATTAGTGGTGTGCCGCTCCTTTCCGGCTTCTTTAGTAAAGATGAAATTCTGGCGGCGACTTGGATGAACGGCAATTACGTTTTATTCATTTTAGCAGTAATTGCAGCATTCCTAACAGCATTCTACATGTTCCGGCTATACTTCCTTGTCTTCACTGGGGAAGCGAAGACGAAGGAAGATGTGCATGAATCGCCCCGCATTATGACGTATCCGATGATTGTCCTTGGCGTTCTTGCAGTAGTGGCAGGTTATATAAATACACCATGGTTTGGGACATTTCTCGGGGATTGGCTTACGAAAGATGTGGCATTTAAAGCGCGAGAAGCACACGGACCGGTTTGGATTATGATTGTTGCGACGCTCGTTTCATTTGCAGGGATTGCTCTCGCATACTTCATATATGGCAAGAAATCTATTTCTAGAGATTGGGCTGGGGGTGAGAAAGCACCTCACTATAACCTTTTGAAAGAAAAATATTATGTGGATGAACTATACAATATGACGGTGCTTCCTATTACGAAAGGAATCGCTCATGTGCTTCGCTTGTTTGAGATGTATGTAGTCGAAGGAATTGCCGTTTTAATAGGGAGTGTAGTTAAAGGGATAAGCGGACTTGGGTCTAGACTTCAAAACGGAAATGTACAAGTGTACGGGACTGTAACAGCTGTCTCGCTTGCGGTACTCGTCATTATTTTGCTCTATACGGGAGGGGATTTACGATGAATGATTTGTTATTAACGTTCTTCATTTTTTCCCCGCTTTTAGGAATTCTCTTACTTGCATTAACACCGAAAAAAGAATCGCGTACAGTGCGAGCGCTCGGTTTATTTGGAACGGTGCTTCCATTTGGAATTGCTATCGTCCTCGCTTGTACATACGCTTCTGGAAAGAGTTTGTCTCTATTTGATGAAAAAGTGAAATGGATTAAATTTGGGGATTTTGCAGCGGTGGATAAAAGATGGTTTTCCATTTATTACGAGCTTGGTATTGATGGTTTATCGCTCGTTATGATGGTGCTGACGGCTCTTCTAGCGATGCTTGCAGTAATTGCAGCATTTACTATTAAAAAGAATTTGAAAGCATTTTATATGCTGTTACTCATGTTAGAAATAGGGATGCTCGGTGTCTTCGCTGCTCAAAATTTAATGTTGTTCTTTATCTTCTTTGAAATTACATTGCCACCAATGTTTTTATTAATTGGGAAGTGGGGGAAATTGTCGAGTGAAAAGGCTGCTTATAGTTATTTAATATATAACGGGATTGGCTCCGCTATTTTGCTCATCGTTTTCTCAGTTTTATTTGCGAAAACAGGTACAACGAATATAACAGAGCTTAAAGAAATATTAACGAGTGTAGGTGCTGGGGGAGGGACGGCTGTCTCAAGTAGCTTACAGTTCGGCTTGTTTCTTAGCATAATGATCGCTTTTGCGATTAAATTACCAGTTTTCCCGTTACATCGCTGGATGGTCAATGTACATATTGAAGCACATCCGGCTGTAGTTATGCTTCATGCAGGTGTTTTACTGAAGATTGGAGCATACGGTATGATTCGCTTCGGACAGGGGTTATTCCCGGAATACTTTCGAGAGTTTGCAACGCTCATTGCGATTTTAGGAGTCATTAATTTATTGTACGGAGCCTTCTTAGCGCTCATCCAAACGGACTTCCGGAAGGTACTTGCTTACTCTAGTATTTCGCATATGGGCATTGTATTAATGGGGCTTGCGGCGTTGAATGCACCAGGCACACAAGGGGCACTATTCCAAGTTGTGTCGCACGGTTTAATTGCGGCTTTACTCTTTTTCTTACTGGGCGTTATAGAACAGCGTTTTGGGACATCGGATATTACAGCACTTGGCGGACTCGCAAAAAGTGTACCAATACTTAGCGGATTCTTCTTAGCAGGAGGAATGGCATCGCTTGGATTGCCGGGTATGTCTGGATTTGTAAGTGAGTTTCTTGCTTTTCTCGGTTTATTCCAAGGAGAGCCGGTCATTGCTGCGGCCGGAGTACTTGGCATCATTTTAACCGCTGTGTACGTATTAAGAGCAACACTGCAAGTAACATTCGGTAAGAAAGAGTGGGAAGCAAAAGCTGATATACATGGATGGGAGTACGTCCCTATATTGCTGCTTATTTTCTGCATTATTGCAATTGGAGTAATGCCAGAAATATTAGGAGATCCGCTTCAAAATACATTGAAAACATTGGGGGTGAAGTAGGATGGATATGAATACATTAATTAGCCTATCATGGCATCTCATGGTGCCAGAATTCATTATTCTCGGAGCTGCCATCCTTCTTTCCATATGTGATTTGTTTTTTAAGCTGAACCATAAATATGTAGCGCTTAGCGCAATCGCAACTATCGTATTAGCAATCGTCTCATTAATTACGCTATACGGTGAACCAGCGGGAGATATTTTAAACGGATCGTTTGTGTTAGATGGGTTTTCAAAAGGGTTTAAAACGTTGTTATTAGGCGGAGCTGCTCTCATTTTATGCACCGCAATGAGCGATGATAAGAAGAATCCCATTGAAGATAAGGGAGAATATTATTACTTATTTTTAATGGCGCTTCTTGGAGCTATGTTTATGGCTTCTAGCGTTGATTTCATTACACTTTTCGTCGGCTTAGAATTGCTTTCACTTTCTTCGTATATTTTAGTAGGAATACGAAAAAAGAACCGTGCATCAAATGAGGCGGCCATGAAATATGTCATTAATGGAGGAATTGGAACAGCAATTACGCTCTTTGGAATGAGTTATTTATACGGTATTACAGGATCAACTAATATCGTGGATATGCAAAAAGTATTCGCAGGGGAACTTGCTGGTGGTATTCAGTTATTGTTAGCTCTCGCATTTCTACTATTACTCGTCGGACTTTCGTTTAAAATTGCGACAGTACCGTTTCACATGTGGGCACCAGATGTGTATGAGGGAGCGGCTACACCTGTTACTGCTTTTCTAGGGACGATTTCTAAAATGGCAGGTTTCCTACTCATTATTCGTCTGTTCCTCATGGTTTTCGCCACTGTATCGGTGCAAGGAGACATGCAATCTTTATACGGACGTATGAGCATATACGTTGCAGTACTAGCGAGTATTACGATGATTATCGGAAACGTAGTCGCATTAAAGCAATATAACGTAAAACGCCTATTTGCCTATTCGGGAATCGCACATGCGGGGTATTTACTCGTTCCGCTTGTCGCATTATCGCCATTTACGATGGATAGCATGTGGTTTTACATGCTTGCGTATATGCTGATGAATATAGGCGCATTTGCAATTATCCACGGCTTAATCTTACAAAGCGACAAAGAAAATATCACCATTTTCACTGGATTATATAAAAGGTCGCCATTCACAGCGATCGTGATGACGATTTTTATTTTATCGTTAGCCGGGATACCAGGAACAGCTGGTTTTATCGGAAAAATTAACATCTTTTTAGGAGCTCTTCATGTAGAGCCAGCTCATTACGTACTAGCTTCTATTATGATGGGGACGACAGTCATTTCATTCGTATATTATTTCCGTATTTTACAGCAAATGTTTTTCAGGACGGGAGAAGTAGAAGAGAAGATTCGTTTGCCATTCAATATAAAGGTTGTAATGAGCCTTTGCGCAATTTCGATTGTAATACTAGGGATTATGCCGATGATTGGATACAATTTCTTTTATGAATATTTTCCATTAATGAAAGATTTCTTCTTTCTAGGGAACATGGTACAATAGTGAAAATAAAAGGTGTGGAGTCGTTACTCTGCGCTTTTTATTTTGTGTGAACTACAACTGAAAATGCATATAGGTATACGTTTTTTAAGAGAAAATTATGATGTAAAATGTAAGATGCTTATTTGTATTTGAAAAAGTGTGGCTCCTACTTATTATGGTATCGTTTTTATAGTATTTCATAAGTAGTAGCTAGGTAAAAAGGGGTCGATTTTTTGGCACATCTTTTAGGGCAACAAGCACTGATTGCCATCGTTTCGCATTTATTGTTTATTACCATTACGTGGTGGGCCTTACAAGGTATTCACATTGAGCGTTTAATGAAGCCTGGAAAGGTAATGCAGACGAGAGTATTACTCATCCTAATTACAATTGCAATTGGGACATCTGTAAGTAACTTTTTCCTTGATTATTTAGGCTATTCAAAGAGTTTAACGTATTTAGTAAAGTAAGTGTATAGAACCTCATATCTCCGTTAACAATGGGGATAGGAGGGGATGAAATTGAAGCTTAAAGCCATTCTTATTGTTGCACTTAGTGTTGTTTTATTTTTGGTTGGATATAGAGAGATGAAACCAGTCAGCGATGAACAGAAAATGGAGAGCATGATTACGTCCTTAGAGAAAAATGATGCTAAAGTAGAGAAGTGGTCATGGTTAGCGCGAGAAACAAAAACAATTTCTAATATACATACGTTTCAAAAATTGTTAAACGATGTGAAGGACAAGGCGAATATTCAAAAGTGGGAATTAGAGCAATCTCCAGATGGATATAAAGCTACATCCTATAAAAATTTTTCTTCTTATGAAGAACGAGTAGTAGTAACTTGGAGTAAGGAAAATAATAAAGAAAACACTTTCATTATTTTTGAAGTGAGTGGGGCGAAATGGGACCCAAAGTACATTCATAAAACAAATCAAATTTTTAGTGGAAAACCTATAATTTACACTTGTGTTCAAGGTGTACTGAATGATAAGATTGAAGGTGTTTTGCAAAATAAAACCAATCAGGTTTTGAAAGATCTTTCAGCAAGAGCGATCGAGCAGATAGAAGAAAGAGCATTTGTGTCAGTCTCCGCATACAATAAAAAGTGGGATGACGCTCTTTCAACAAATAGAGAGAAAATAAATGTGCAAATAGCAATACGTTCTACTGACAACAAAGATACAATTGTGGTTGGCACACCGATCATAACTTCTGAGTATTGAGTGAATAGATACTGAAAAAAGGACACGGAGGGGAATAATTTGGAAAAGATCATCGTCCGTGGCGGAAAGCGGTTAAACGGCACAGTGCGTGTTGAGGGCGCAAAAAATGCTGTATTACCTATAATCGCTGCAGCCCTATTAGCGAGTGATGGAAAGAATGTACTATCTGAAGTACCAGTTTTGTCTGATGTATACACAATTAATGAGGTATTACGTCATTTAAATGCTGAAGTCGTATTTGAAAATAATCAAGTAACAATTGATTCTTCTAATGAATTAAACATTGAAGCACCATTTGAATATGTACGTAAAATGCGTGCATCTGTTCAAGTAATGGGACCATTATTAGCACGTAACGGTCGTGCTCGTATTGCACTTCCTGGTGGATGTGCAATTGGTTCACGTCCAATTGACCAACATTTAAAAGGCTTCGAAGCAATGGGAGCAAAAGTACAGGTTGGTAATGGTTTTGTTGAGGCATACGTTGAGGGAGAATTAAAAGGAGCTAAAATTTATTTAGACTTCCCAAGCGTGGGCGCGACAGAAAACATTATGTCTGCAGCTACATT
Source organism: Bacillus albus (assembly GCF_001884185.1). Taxonomy (GTDB): domain Bacteria; phylum Bacillota; class Bacilli; order Bacillales; family Bacillaceae_G; genus Bacillus_A; species Bacillus_A albus. Next base: position 67,626 of record NZ_MAOE01000096.1, on the reverse strand, counting down.
AGCAAAAGGGACAACAATCCTTGAAAACGCAGCGAAAGAACCAGAAATCGTTGACTTAGCTAACTTCTTAAATGCGATGGGAGCGAAAGTACGCGGAGCTGGAACTGGAACGATTCGTATCGAAGGCGTTGATAAATTATATGGTGCAAACCACTCTATTATTCCTGACCGTATTGAAGCGGGAACATTCATGGTTGCAGCGGCAATTACTGGTGGAGACATCTTAATTGAAAATGCTGTGCCTGAACATTTACGCTCAATTACAGCGAAAATGGAAGAAATGGGTGTTAAAATTATTGAGGAAAACGAAGGTGTACGTGTTATCGGCCCAGATAAGTTAAAAGCGGTTGATATTAAAACTATGCCTCACCCAGGTTTCCCAACAGACATGCAATCACAAATGATGGCATTATTACTACAAGCTGATGGAACAAGTATGATTACAGAAACGGTATTCGAAAACCGCTTTATGCACGTTGAAGAATTCCGTCGTATGAATGCTGATATTAAAATCGAAGGTCGTTCTGTTATTATGAACGGTCCAAACAGCTTACAAGGTGCTGAAGTAGGCGCAACTGACTTACGTGCTGCTGCTGCATTAATCTTAGCTGGTTTAGTATCAGAAGGTTACACTCGTGTAACTGAATTAAAGCATCTTGACCGTGGTTATGTAGATTTCCATAAGAAATTAGCTGCATTAGGTGCAACTATTGAACGTGTAAACGAAAAAGTAGAAGAAGTGAAAGAACAAGAAGTTTCTGATCTTCACGCTTAATTGGAAGAGTCTCTACGTCTTTTGACGTAGGGGCTATTTTTTTAGGTTATTACTGTTATAGTCAAGAAATTCTATACTTATGCATGTACCAGTGAAAAAATTTAGAAAATTTTCATTTTATACAGGTCCCCTTAAGTATGTTCTAAAAGAAAGAGTTGTTCCATAAGAATGAATGGAGTAAAGCTTTTTTATATTGGGGGAACTAAGATGAAATTTTCAAAGCCACTTTGTATTACAGTAGCGCTTCTCATAGCGCTCGTTATCATTGTACCTGCTGCTCTTGTTATTCCGTTTGCGAAAGCAAAAGTAGGGGAAGAAGCAGCTTCTAAAACTCCTCCAGCGATAGAAAGTATACCAGCTCCAGGAAAAGTGGATACAGCGGTTCAAGTTGCTGTATATCGTGAGAAACAAAAAAAGGTAGAGTCATTACCTATGGAGGAGTATGTAACCGGTGTAGTAGCTTCTGAGATGAATGCCAGCTTTGAAATAGAGGCGCTAAAGGCGCAGGCATTAGCAGCGAGAACATTTGTGGTACAGCGTATGCTAAGCGGAGGTAAGAAAAACAATGCGGACGTGACAGATACGGTGAAAGATCAAGTGTACAAAAGTAAAGAAGAACTGAAGAAACAATGGGGCAATAACTACGAGAATAATTTGAAGAAAATCGAGGAAGCTGTTTCGAAAACCGCAGGACAAGTTTTAACGTATGATGGAAAACCAATCTCAGCATCCTTCTTCTCAACGAGTAATGGCCGGACAGAAAATGCGGCTGATTACTGGGGAAATGATTATCCGTACTTAAAGAGCGTAGATAGTCCGTGGGATCAAGCTTCTCCGAAATTTACGAGCGAGCAAACCTTTACAGTAGCTGACTTTCAAAAACGTCTCGGTGTGAAAGTGCTAGCAGACGGAAAAGTTGGTGATATTAAAGGGCGTACAGAAGGAAAACGCGTAAAAGACGTAGCGTTTCAAGGGAAAACATTAACAGGAAGAGATGTACGCGACAAATTAGAGTTACGCTCTTCTGATTTCACGTGGAAGCAAGAGGGAGATAAAATCATCGTTACAACGAAAGGATTCGGCCACGGCGTCGGCATGAGCCAATACGGAGCGAATGGCATGGCAGCGGAAGGAAAGAAATATACAGATATCGTTGCTCATTACTACAAAGGCGTTGAAATAAAGACGATGAACGATTATGAAGGAAAGTTAATGGTGAAGAAGTAAGGTGCACAATAAACCGTCCTAAGAGGTATGTTGGGACGGTTTTTCTTTTGTTAGTAGGTAGGTTATTTTTGTCGAATCGTAGATATATTTTAAAGTGTGATAAGTATATTTGAAAACCCTCAATGTTCAGCGGTGAGAAGATATAGGGGGCGGCTACCTCGTTTTCACCCTTTTTATGTTTTCGTAGTTTTATAATACCTTAAAATACTGTATTAAATATCATAATTTTCCATTAATTGTTTGGTATAATAAGATAAAAACATTTGGGGGAGACAGAATGGCGTTACTCGAGTTGAGACAATTAGGGAAGACGAACCAGTTGCCAGCAGTTGAACTGAAGGTTGAGCAAGGACAATGTGTTGTTTTGCAATGTAATAACCATACAGCGAAAGTGTTGCACCGCATTATTATTGGTGAGGAAGAAGCTTCAACTGGCAACGTGCTATTTGAGGGAGAATCGATTGGAAAGAAAAATTATTCTCGCATCGGCTTTTGTTTTTTGAAAGATGAAGCATATGACCGTTTGAAGGTAAAGGAATACTTTAAGTTCTTAATAGGACTTTATGAATCAAATATGAGCACGGAAGAAGTCGTGCAATATGTCGGCCTCTTAGATAAATTAAACGTTAAAATAGAAAAACTATCATTTTCAGAGAAACGTCGTCTTCATATTGGGCGAGTTATGATTCATAATCCAGACTTAGTTATTTTGGAAGAGCCGGAGCAAAATGTAGATACAGAGAGCACGATTATTATTAGGAAATCAATTATGAAAATGAAAGAGCAAGGAAAAGCGATTTTTATTACGTCATCCTTTCTATCGGACGCCCTTTCGTTAACAGAAGATGTATACATATTAAACAATGATGGTGTGAAAAAAGTAGAAATCGAACAAGAAGAAATTGAAGAGGTGGATGAAGAAAAGGTTGTTCAAATGATTCCGCAAATGAAACTTGAAAGAATTCCGGCGAAAGTGAACGATAAAATCATTTTACTTGATCCGATGGAAATTCATTTCATTGAAACGCAAAACGGAGTGACACATATTCATGTACGCGAAGGTGATTTCGTATGTGCATTAACGTTAAGCGAACTAGAAGCGAGATTAACAGGATTCGGGTTCTTTAGATGTCACCGCTCGTACCTTGTGAATTTACAAAGAGTACGAGAAGTAATTACGTGGACTCGTAATAGTTTTAGTTTAATTTTGGATGACGAAAGAAAAAGTTCAATCCCGCTTTCAAAAGGACGAATGGATGAATTAAAAGGTGTGATTGGGCTATAAAAATTGCTCCAATAAGCTCAAAATACGATTCATTCACCGGTAAAAATACTCCTTTTACCGGTATTTTACTGCGTAAACTCTTTGTTTTTCATATGATTGAGTCAAGAAAAGCGAAACAAACAAACGAAAAGCGCTAAAGCGACTTTCATCTATAAAAGAAAAAACAAAGGGGATGACGAGATGACATTGGCAATTGAAATGAAAGATGTAATGAAAAGTTTCAACGAAAAAACAGCACTTCGAAATGTAAATATTGAAGTGAAGCAAGGAGAAATTTTTGGATTCCTCGGACCGAGTGGATCAGGAAAAACGACAACAGTAAAGATCTTAACTTCTCAATTACTTCATAGCGTTGGAACGGTAAGGGTACTAGGAAAAGATATTACAGGCCCAAGCAGCATCGATTACAAACAAATTGGTATTTTAACAGACAACAGCGGTTTATATGAGAGACTTAGCATTTATGATAACTTACTATTATTTTGTGACTTATATGATTGTAAAAAAGAGCGAATTGATGAAGTACTAGCACAAGTAAATTTATTAGATGATAAAAAAACATTAGTAAAGAAACTATCAAAGGGAATGAAGCAGCGCGTTACATTAGCTAGAGCAATTCTTCATAAACCAGATATCCTCTTCTTAGACGAACCAACATCGGCACTTGACCCAGTTAACGTACAAAACATTCATAAAATCTTAAAAGACTTAAATAAAGAAGGAACGACAATTTTCTTAACGACTCACAACATGGATGAAGCAGAAACGCTTTGTAACCGCATTGCCTTTCTATGTGGCGGAGAAATTGTAGCGCTTGATACACCGGAGAACCTTCGCTTACAATACGCGAAAGATCAAATACAAGTCGTGTTAAAGGATAAGAAGAAAGAAATGGTACAAAAAGATGAATTAGGTGCAAAACGTATTTCAGAATGGATGAAAAAAGGTGAATTACTATCGATTCATTCACATGAACCAACGCTAGGCGATATCTTTATTGAAGTTACTGGGAGGGGATTATAATGACATTTTCAATGAGACGTGTATCAGCTATTTTTAGAAAAGAAGTACAAGATTTTAGGACGAATTCACAAGTGTTGCTAATGGCATCTTTACCGATTATATTTGCATTTATATTTAGCAGATTTGGAGAAGGGCGTATGGGGGTTGGTATTATTACTTTAATGTCCTTTCTATTTGTAGCAGGGTTTGTTCAATCGATGGTAATTGCAGAAGAGAAAGAAAAACATACGTTACGTGTGTTAATGCTATCACCGGCTTCTTCTGTTGAAGTCCTTCTTGGTAAAAGTATATTAACAGCATGTTTAACGTTAGGTATTTCCATTGTAAACTTATTCATTCTAGATCAATTAAGTGGCAATCTCTTATTGCTAGCATTTCTTTTCTTATGTGGAACAATTCTATTTATCTTAATTGGAACAGTGATTGGGTTACTAGCTGAGTCTGTCCCGCAAACATCACTAATTGGAATGCCGATATTAATGACGATGTATTTAGCTGTACAATTTGAACCAATGGTTGAAAATAAAATGATTAAGACAATGATTAGTTATCTTCCAACATCTCATCTTGAAAAAGCGATTAAAAGCTTAGTAGATGGTGCTGGGTTTAGTAGTATTAGTGGGCATATGCTAAATGTTGGAGTGTGGCTCGTTATTTCACTTATTGCATGTTTAATCGTATATAAAAAGAAACAATTGGACTAAAAACTGAGCTGAAACGCTCAGTTTTTTCTTTTTTCAATCATTTCCTCGGAAATTTTACAATTCCTATACATATTTTTACAGATTTTGTCGAAAATTAATTAGTTATACGTTGTATAGGATACGTGAATATTGTTCAAAATGATTGCTGAGGTGATGATGGAATGAGAGGAAGAAATAATAAAAAATCGCAAAAGGTAGTACATTTATTTCAAAAAAGATGGGTATTTCCGGCACTATACATTGCTTGTGCAGCGGTAATTTTAATGGTTGCGCTATGGTTCCAAGGAGCTAATCCGAAGAAGACTCCGAACCAAGATCAAGCGACACCGTATACACAATCGGAAGATCCAGCAGTACCAGTAACGAAATCTTCAGAAGTAGTGAAAATGCCAGCTCCTGCTAATGCGGAAGTAGTCGTACAGAAGAAGTTCTATGAAGATGCAGCAACAGAGGCGGAACAAGAAAAAGCACTTGTCTTTTATAACAACACATATTCCCCAAACAAAGGAATTGACATTGCTGCGAAGAATGGAAAAGAATTCAATGTTACAGCTGCTTTAAGTGGTACAGTAACGAAAGCTGAAAAAGATTCACTTCTTGGTTATGTTGTAACAGTTGATAGTGGAAATGGTGTAGCAGCCTCTTATCAAAGCTTAGGCAGTGTAAAAGTAGAAAAAGGTGCACGAGTTGTACAAGGTGAAGTATTAGGAAAATCCGGTCTAAGTGCAATGAATAAAGAAGCAGGTTCTCACGTTCACTTTGAAGTACGTAAAGACAATGTGGCTGTGAACCCTGAGCGCTACTTAAATAAGTCAGTAGCAGAAATTAAAGCTGATGCAGGTGCTGCAAAAGCAACGAATGCTTCTGGTAAAAAAGCTGAAGACAAATCTCAAAAAGAAGAGAAGTCAACGAGCACGACACCAGAAAATAAAACAGAAGACAAGTCTCAAAAAGAAGAGAAATCAACTAGCGGTTCGACTAGTGACAAAAAAGAAGAACCGAAGAAAGAAGAAAAATCAACAAATGGTTCTACAGAATCATCTAACAGTTCTTCTTCACAAGAATAAAAAAGTGAAAAAATCAGTTCTCACTAGGAGAACTGATTTTTTTATTTTTATATAAAAATAATCAATTTCGAGAAAAAAGTTGCAATAACAAGGAAAAATGACGAGATTCTCGAATATATATTACAAAAGGGAGGGGATACTGTGTCATTATTGTTTGTTCTGTCGACTGCTATTATTTTATTGTTTGTGTTATTCACGTTATATTATTACATTGCTAGTAAGAAAGAGGTTCCCCACCATCAATTGTTAGAAGAAGAATTAGAAGGAGAAGAATGACACTCTAAGAAAGAGTGTCTTTTTCTTTTGGTACACCTATTGGAATTTTTAAAGCTAGGTCGTATAATACTAATTGTGATTTTTTTACATAAGAAAACGATATTTGAATACAGTAGGGCTCTAAAATACTGTGTTTTTTTGTTGTGGTTGAGGGGGAAGTTTTAAATTGAAAGCAAGAGAAAGCAAAAGTTCGAAAAAATTATTTATTTTAATAGCGGTTGTAGTAGCGCTAATTGCTGGGATTGGATTTTTTATTTTTAATAAAATGAATGCTGCAGGTAAGCAGGAGAAAGTGCCCGTTTTATTATATCATCATTTACTAAAGGGAACTGAAAAAGAAAATAGTGAAGCTTTTAAAAATAAAGGAACAGTTTTAGCGGTGGAGCAATTTGAGAAACAAATAAAATATTTAGCGGATAATAATTATAGAGCAATTACTGCAAAAGAATTAGAGGGATTTATAAAAAATAAAAAGAATCTTCCAGAAAAAAGTGTTTTAATTACTTTTGATGATGCATCAAAGTCAAATTATATTTATGCATATCCTATCTTAAAAAAATATAAAATGCATGCAATTTCCTTTGCTGTTACATCAAGAATTAACAATCAAGAAGAGAAATTTGATCCTAAGAAAATTCAAGCTCTAAGTAAATCTGAAATGGATAAAATGCGAGATGTTTTTGAATTTGGTAGCCATACTGATTCTCTGCATAAATTAGAAAAAGGAGAAGCTGTGGTACTTAATAAGAATAGTGCGGAAATTAAAAATGACATTTTAAAGAGTAAAGACGCTTTAAAGACAGATTACCTTTCTTATCCGTTTGGAAAATACAATGATAAGATGGTTAAAGAATTAAAGGATTCTAAATTCCAGATGGCATTTGTAAACACATCTGATTATGCTACTAAAGAAAGTGATATATTAAAAGTTAATCGTTTTGTTATTAAGGCAGATTTAGATATAAAAGCATTCGCTGAAATAGTAAAAGGGAATTATGGTAAACAAGATAAATAATCGAGATAAAGAGTATGTGGTATTTGATTTCAATTAAATACCACATACTCTTATTTTTTTATCTTAAGGTGTTTTGTGCTGATATTGGGTTATGTATAGATAAAATACTAAATTTGTAGCATCTTCTCTGTAAAAATATTGAACATGTAGCATATATCAGTAGCACGGGCAATACAATGGTATAAACCAAAGCAAAGAGAGTGTTTGAGGTGAGAAATCGTGAATCATTTTATTATAAATCCAAGAATATTTAACGCTTACAAACAGCACTCACACTTACTTCTTAGTCATATGCAGCGAGGCTCATTTCACCCTTCTCACATCCAATTTAGGGAGGCGAGTGGTGTGCACGATTACATCAAAGAGAGAACTATCAAGATTGGTAAGTATATCGTGGAGACAAGAAAGACAGTGCGTGTCATTGCAAAGGAATTTGGGGTATCAAAGAGTACAGTCCATAAAGATTTAACGGAACGTCTACCAGAAATTAATCCAGAGCTCGCAAATGAAGTGAAAGAAATTCTTGATTATCATAAGTCTATTCGTCATTTAAGAGGCGGAGAAGCAACAAAACAAAAGTATAGAAAAGAAGATGTAGAAAAGCCGGTACGTCAATAAAGGTACAATCGTGAACATTCCGTTTCAATTCGGTAATATTTTTCAGAAGAATTCTTTTTGCGAATATTACGTTTCTGTTAAATTTATGATAAAATCAGAAATTAGGTGTAAAAGAATTCGGGTATAACCTGATTTTGAATATCGAGGAGGAAAAAACGGGAATGTTTGCGCGAGATATCGGAATTGACCTAGGTACGGCTAACGTATTGATCCATGTTAAAGGTAAGGGTATTGTATTAAATGAGCCATCTGTTGTTGCTATTGATCGTAACACAGGTAAAGTATTAGCAGTAGGTGAAGAAGCAAGAAGTATGGTGGGACGTACGCCTGGTAATATTGTAGCCATTCGTCCACTAAAAGATGGTGTAATCGCAGATTTCGAAATTACAGAAGCAATGTTAAAGTATTTCATTAATAAATTGGACGTAAAGAGCTTCTTTTCAAAACCTCGCATTTTAATTTGTTGTCCAACAAATATTACATCAGTAGAACAAAAAGCAATTCGTGAGGCTGCTGAACGTTCAGGTGGTAAAACAGTATTTTTAGAAGAAGAACCGAAAGTAGCCGCAGTTGGTGCTGGTATGGAAATCTTCCAGCCAAGCGGTAACATGGTTGTTGATATTGGTGGAGGTACAACGGATATCGCTGTACTATCTATGGGTGATATTGTTACCTCTTCCTCTATCAAAATGGCTGGCGATAAGTTTGATATGGAGATCTTAAACTACATTAAACGTAAGTATAAGCTATTAATCGGAGAACGTACTTCAGAAGATATTAAAATTAAAGTTGGTACAGTATTCCCAGGTGCACGTAGCGAAGAACTTGAAATTCGCGGGCGTGACATGGTAACAGGTTTACCACGTACAATTACAGTATGCTCTGAAGAAATTACAGAAGCATTAAAAGAAAATGCAGCTGTTATTGTACAAGCTGCAAAAGGCGTACTAGAGCGTACACCACCAGAATTATCTGCGGACATTATCGATCGTGGTGTTATTCTAACAGGCGGTGGAGCTTTACTACACGGCATTGACATGCTTCTAGCAGAAGAACTAAAGGTACCAGTATTAATTGCTGAAAACCCAATGCACTGCGTTGCGGTTGGTACAGGTATCATGTTAGAGAATATTGATAAATTACCACGTCGTGCTTTGCGATAAATATTAAACTAATATGTTGTGAAATACTGTAAACCTTAAACAGTTGGCTTTATTATCTACTGTTTAAGGTTTATTTGTATTGGATCAATTAGTAGTAAATATTGATAAATTTACGTTTTTTTCTTATATTTATATATTCTATTGTATTTATATTAGGAGTGAAAAGTTAAATTATCAATTAGAAAGGTTCAATTTTGTCAGATTTAGTGATATCCTTGTATTTGTAAATTTAAAGCGAACTTTGTAAATTTAAAGCGAACTTTGTTAAAAAATAGTAAAAATAGACAGTGATTAGGTGAAATGGAATGGGGTATTATTTGATATGGGAGGAAGAAGGGACATAGAGAAATGAAGAAGGTGTTAGTAATAGCACAAAATTTTTATCCGGAAATTGGAAGCGCGGCAAATAGAATAAAGAATATTTATTTGGAATTAAGTGAAAGAGGATACGATGTTACAATCTTGACTACTGATCCAAGATATCCAAATGAGAATTTATATAAGAAAAAGGAATTTTGGGATGAAGAATCGATAAATAGCGAAGATGTTATAAGAGTAAAACCAAGAGTAAAAAAATACACAAATAATATGCTAAGGAGATTATTTTTGTATTTAGAAATCACAATGCTTTTTATTATGGCTATATTCCATATGGATAAAAAATATGATTATGTATTCGTTTCAACTCCGCCTATTTTTATTGGTATAGCAGGTTTTTTTGCTAAGAAAAAGTTGAAAGCTGAATTATTATTAGATGTCCGAGATTTATGGCCAGAATCATTGTTAGGAGTTGGGGTTTTTGCAAATCGGTTTGTATTATCGATAGCATATGCTTTAGAAAAGATGTTATATCGTGTAGCTGATCAAATTATTGTAAATAGCGCAGGGTTTATTCCATACCTGGAGTTAAAAGGGGTTAGACGTGAAAAAGTATCATTTATGCCCAACTCTTTAACAGAAGAAGAATTACATATGATAGAAACTAAAAAAGCTATCACTGATTCGAGTACTAAAACAGTTGAAGTAATTTATACAGGAAATATCGGGTTAGCTCAAGATGTACTAAAGTTGATTGAGGTTGCTGAATATCTACGAGAAAAGGAAAATATTAAATTTAAAATAATTGGCTATGGGTTTAAAAGTTATCAGGTGGCTGAAGTTATTAAAGAAAAAAAACTTTCTAATATAGAAATTATTAAAGCGAAAAGTCGTAATAAAACCCTAAAAGAAGTTGCAAAGGCACATATTGCATATGTTAGTTTAGTAGATGAAAAAGTATTTCAAACCGTTTTGCCGGGAAAGGTTATTGATTATATGTGTATGAAAAAACCTATTATTGGTGATGTGTCTGGATATGCCGAAAAAGTCATTAATGAAGCTCAATGTGGTTTAATTTCAAATAATCGAACAGCTAAAGAATTAGGAGAACACATTATTAAACTAGCTGAAAATGAGATATTACGTAGGAAAATGGGAAACAATGGGCATGAATTTGCTTTCCAATATTTGAGATGGAAAAATAATATTAAAGTATTAACAAGTTTAATGGAGGAAAACGATGCCACAGAAGAAAGTATGTATGTTCGTATGGAACCACTTCACAAATGATGCTCGTGTATTAAGAGAATGCACGGCTTTAGCTGAAGAGGATTATGAAGTAGACCTGATATGTATCCATGATTGGAAACAAAATGATTTACCTAAGTGGGAGATGCGAAAAGAAGGGTTTACAGTAACACGTGTAAATAATCGACTATCTCTTTTACAAAAAGGATTGGGTGCAGCAAAAAGAGTAAAGCAATTGATAACGAAAAATATAGTTACAATGTTTTTATTTGGAGTAATTGCAGCACTTTGTTTGTGGAAATTCCCAATGATAACATGTTTGATATTGTTATTTGGTGCATTATTTTCTATGGGAAAGCTACGGACATTAATTGTACGCTCTTACATACTGATTCAAATGGTTAAGGTTGGTTTGAAGAAGGAATATGATTTCTATCATTCCAATGATTTAAATACACTACCACAAGGATGGCTTTGTGCGAAAGTATTTAGAAAAAAGAAATTAATCTATGATTCACATGAGGTACAGACCAGCCGTACCGGATACAATAGTAAAATTTATGGAATTATGGAGAAATTCTTTCTGAAATATACAGATGTCATGATCATGGAAAATCATACTCGTGCAAAATATGCGGAAGATTTATATGGCTTTTACCCTAAGGTCATTCATAATTATCCTTTTGTAACACAACCAGAGGACAGTAATTCGATTAATTTGCATGAAGTGTTAGAGATTCCACAGGAAGAACCTATTTTATTATATCAAGGCGGAATTCAAGTGGGTAGAGGTCTAGAAAAGCTAGTACAAGCAGTTCCAATGTTTAAAAAGGGCACGCTTGTATTTATTGGTGATGGACGTATTAAACCTGAGTTACAGAAGATGGTATTGGATTTAGGTTTGGAAAATAAAGTGAAATTCATTCCGAAAGTACCTGTGAATGAATTATTACACTATACGAAGAACGCTTATTTAGGTTTTCAAGTTTTAAATAATGTTTGTTTTAACCATTATTCAGCTTCATCTAATAAACTATTTGAATATATGATGAGCGGGGTTCCGGTTGTTGCTTGTAGTTTTCCAGAGATACAACGTGTGGTGGAAAATGAATATGTTGGGATTTGTATAGATTCTCACAATCCGACTTCCATTGCTGAAGGAGTAAACTACATACTAGAACATCCAGAAGAGAGAGAGAGAATGAGAGAAAATAGCTTCATTGCCCGTAATAATTATAATTGGGAAAATGAAAAAGAACTCTTTATAAAAATATATAAGGATTTGGAATAATATAGGAGGGGGAATTTCGGTTTCTACGTTACCATATGAACTAAAAGATGGGAATGAGGGTTTCTTGAAGAAAGTAAAGCTAAGTGTAGTAATTACAAATTATAACAAAGAACAATATTTAGTTCAGTGTTTACAATCCGTTGTTGAGCAGACATTAAAGGGGATTGAAATTATTGTTGTTGATGATGGCTCAACCGATAATAGTATGAAAGTATTGGAGCAGTATGAAAAGCAACATAATAATTTGAAAGTTTATAGACAACAGAATGCTGGTGTGAGTGCCGCTCGTAATGCCGGATTACAAAAAGCAAACGGGGAATATGTTACATTTTTAGATGCAGATGATTATGTACATTTAGCTGGATACGAGAAAATGTATGAGGTTGCGAGCGGAAATAATGCAGATATGGTTATTGCCAATATTATTTGTTTTAATGAATATAAAAATTGGCCACTTTCATATATGAAAAAGTTATTTAATAAGGAATTCCCATTAATTAGAAACATTGCGGAGAACTTAGAATTACATCTCACTCCATCCACGAGCAATAAGATATTTAAAAGAGAAATGTGTATCCTTAATGGTATTCATTTTGATGAAGATCTTTGGGTTGGGGAAGATTTGCTATTTACTCAACAATGTTTGTTGGTTGCAGAAAGAGTAATCGTACGTGAAATACCCTTGCTTTATTATAGGATAGTAGATAACGGTAACAATAATCTATCTAAAAATACAACGATTACATTTTTTAATCAGTTAGTTATATTACAAATGAAATTAACGGCCATGTATAGAGAGAGAAAAAGGCTTGCATTAATCCATACTATAGAGGCAAGACAGTGGAAATTCTTTGTGGATTCCATTGTTTTAAAGGGAAAAGATTTTTCAAATGAAAAGCTTTTAGAAGTCATTCAACTAGGAAATGAGTTTCTATCAAGCTTAATCAGCTTTGAGCATGTAGAAGGTTTTAATGTGCGGGACCAATTAATAACTGAAATGATAAAAGAAAATGATTATAAAGGTTTAGAGAAATTATTAAATATCTTTCAGAATGAATTAATTTCAAAAGAACATGTATATGAGAATGAAAAATATTATTATTTTTATTATCGATTTTTCCCTCGATATAAAGAATTATTACAAGTTAATAATTTAGCCCTAGTTCATAAAATTGAAGGAATAAAACTTCGTAAAGAGATTCTTACAATTAGTGGATATGCATTTGTTGAAAATTTATCAACTAAAAAAATAAAAAAAGAATTAGTATTTTATAAAGATGGAACCACTAAAACAATTCAACTAAAAAACTCCTTACGTACGGATATATCATACTTATTTTCTAATAATACCATTGACTATAATGATGCGGGATTTGAAACAATAGAAGTCAATGTAAGAGATTTGTTAGAAGAGGGAGAATGGAAAATATCAATACGCCTCAGCATAGGGAAAACTGTTATTGAAGAACCGCTAAGGGTTCTGTTAGCACAGTTACGCAATAATACAAAGTATCAAAATGAAAATTCATTGGATATTAAGGTACTATATAAAAATAGTGAAGCTACAATTCAAATTCGTAAGTCTAACTATATGAAGAGAATGATGAATACATATAGTGAAGTTAAGCGAGCAATTCGCTATGATTTAGGGTTGTTTAAAAGAAAAAATTATAAAGCATTACTTACAATTATATTCTATAAATTATTTGGATCATATTTTCGTAGAAAGAATATATGGTTAATTGGTGAAAGAGAAGATACAGCACAAGATAATTCCTATCACTTATTTACGTATATTCGGAAGAAACACCCGGATGTTCCAGTTTTTTATATTATTAATAAGAAAAGTAATGATTATAAAAATATTGAAGGATTAGGTAATATAATTCAATACGGAAGTTTTAAACATACATTTTATTTATTAATTTGTGATAAAACGATTAATAGTTATTCAGAAACAGCCAATATGTATACAGATGACTATAAACACATTTTAAAGTACTATCCCGAATGGCAACAAAATAAGAGGATATTTATTCAACATGGTGTTATAGGTGTAAGTCGTGTAAATCATGTGTTAAATAAAAATCGAATAGGCTATTCTCTATTTGTTGTGTCTTCACAATTTGAAAAGGAACATATAGTCAAAGAATTTGGATATGAGGAAGATGAAGTAATCGTAACAGGGCTTGCACGTTGGGATGCCTTAAAGGATGAAAGTAAAGGAAATGAAATTTTACTTATGCCAACTTGGAGAAGTTGGATTAAAACGAAAGACCAATTAATGAAATCTAAGTATTGGCAGACATATATGTCATTTTTAAAAAGCAAAGAGCTTCATCAGATGTTAGAAGAGAAAGACATGACATTGACTTTCTTTCCACATTATCAGACTCAAAAATTAGGTGCAGAAACACCTGTATTTCATGAACGAATCAAGGTTATGAAACAAGGTGAAGAAACAGTGCAAAGTCTATTAAAGCGGCATCGTTTACTAATTACAGACTATTCTACAGTTTCATTTGATTTTGCTTATATAAATAAACCTGTTATTTTTTTTCAGTTTGATTATGATGAATTTTATTCTAAACACTATAATGAAGGCCCGATTAATCATAGGACAGAGTTGTTTGGAAAAAGAGTAGAAAGTGAAAAAGATATACACCTTTTATTAAATGATTTCCAAAGTTCATTGCAAAGTCTTAATTTAGAGAAGGTAAATAAGTACGTTATTAAGCCAAAAGGGTTACATTGTCAAATGTTATTTGAAAATATAAAGGGAGTGTAGAGATTTGAAAAAGCCACTAATTTCAGTGATTTTGCCTATATACAATGTAGAGATGTATATAGAGGAGTGTTTAAATTCTTTAGTGAATCAAACAATTGGTGTAGAGAATTTGGAAGTTATTATGGTGAATGATTGTTCTACAGATAATACGGGAAAAGTTTTAAATCAATATGCTGAGAACTATAATAATTTTAAAGCTATACACTTGGAAAAAAATTGTGGCGCACCTGGTAAACCAAGAAATATTGGTATTGATATTGCGAAAGGAAAATATCTAATATTTATGGATCCAGATGATTATATACCAGCGGATGCATATGAAACTTTATTTAATATCGCCGAGGAGTATAAATCAGACTTTGTTATGGGGAAAATGGAAAGTTTTAATGATAGCGATGGATCAACATTCCAACATTCAACTTTTAAACACTATCTTTTACAAAAACCATATATGAATACTAACATAGAGGTATCACCATTCTTTTTACAGGTGAAAACAGCTATTACTTTAAAGTTAGTAAGGACAGCATTTGTTAGACAACATAAAATTTCTTTCATCGAGGGAATGAGAAATGGGGAAGATAAATTTTATGATGTTCAGTTATTTACAAAAGCTAAAAAGTTTAGTTATATTCCCCAAAATGTTTATAGCTATAGGGCACGTGATGATGATCGTAATCTATCGTTGACGCAGCAAGATATTCTTTCTTCTGTTGAGAATGATGTACAGTCTGTAGATGCAATTAAACCAAAATTAAATGATAAGGAATATAGTTATTTTCAGGTAAATGCGTTAAGGTCAATTCTTTGGAAAATTTGTGATCCGGATTTTAATAAACTATCAATTGAAGAGAAGAAGAGACTAATTAATTTAGTGAAAAGAGTAGTAGATGGTTATGATATTGACATAGTGAAGAAATATTTAGTTTGGGAAGAACCTTTCTTAAGTCTAATTGAAAAAAATTATATAAATGAAGCATTGGCATATAATAGCATGTTAATTTCAAGAAGATGGTGGTTAAAACAAGGAACCGAATTACAACAAAGATATAGGAAACAAACAGCTATCCGTAATAGCTTTTCTTGGAGGATTACTAAATTTCTTAGAAATAGGAATTTTAAATTAAAAGATATTATCAAAGGGAGATTTTTGAATGAAACTAAGCGTAGTAACACAATTACGGGCTCATGATGAAGGTGTAATTAAACAGGCTTTTGAATTGTTACAAAAACAGACTATCGATGCTAATGAGTTTGAATTGCTTATTTTTTATAATTATGAAAATGTTTCTTTAGAAATAGTTAGATTTGTAGAAAAATTAAAAGAAAGCTGTAAGCTGAATATAGTATTAAAAGAAGGAAAGATTGATGTAGAAGGATTAAGAGGGGAGTATATTACTTTCTTTGATTTTTATACAAAGTTTAGACCAAATGTATACGAACGTTTATATAATGCTGCACAAAAGAGAGATTTAGATTTTATATCTGCTTGTTTAGAAGAAAAAAATGAGAAAAAAATTATAAATAAAAAAAATATAATGCAGAGTAATTTTGCTACAATTACAGCATTAAAAATGATAAAGAAAGAAGTTCTGTTAACGGAGGAATTTAATTTTATCTCTCAATTAAATGAATTAAACATTAAATATTTGGATATTAAGTTGTATTTATCAAACCTAAATTATGATTTTGCAACCGATATAAAATATAAAAACAAAACACCATTTAATGAAGAGTATATAATAAATTCAATAAAAGACATTCAGTATATTTTTGATTCTTTGATAAGTGATTATGGAGAAGGATTTAATCAAGATTTAAAAATTATACTTTTTAAACAAATATTAAATTTAGTGGATAAAAACACCTTTTTAAATGAAGTAGAAAAAGGTCATCAAGAGACATTATTGAATGTGTTGAAGGATCTCTTATCTATCTCAGATGAACGTATTTATAAGGGGAATGAAGGATATAAGGGATTTTTAAATCTTATAATTTTAGGTTTATATGATGAAGCAATGAAATACATGGTGATATTTAGGAGTAAGAGGTACTGGTATAATCAATCACAAAAGTATGAAACATATTTTGAAAAAAATCCATATCTCTTAGAAGAATCTTTATCTTGGAAAATTACAAAACCAATCCGAGGAATTCAAAGGATATTTGGATATATTAAAAACGCATTGTATAAAGTACTTATTCTTTTATTGAGTTTATTTGTAAAGATGCGCTTTGCAGGAAAAGAAATTTGGTTAGTTGGGGAGCGTGAGGATCAGGCTGAAGATAATGGATTCTTCTTTTTCAAGTATTGTCGCGAAAAATATCCATCAGAAAGAATATATTATGTAATTAATGAAGATTCACCTCATTTAGATAAAGTTGAGCAATATGGTAATGTTATATATCATTCTTCTTTTAAGCATAAGGTTTATATGTTGGCAGCAAGTACATATATAAGTGCTTGGGTATTTGAAGAATGTTCATATCCTAGGCCGAAACAACAATTTATTAAATGGTTTGGAAATATAGTTTCTAAAAAAAATCATATTTGTTTGCAACATGGTGTAATCATTCATAATATTGCTCCGTATCTAAGTAAGGAGAGATATAAACAAGATTTAATTATTTCAAGTTCAGAGTATGAAAAGCGGATTATTATGAAGACATTAGGGTATGCTGACAAGGATGTGGCTGTAACTGGATTAGCTAGGTTTGATAATCTTCACGAGAGAAAAACGAAAAAACAAATTCTCATTATGCCCACATGGCGTAGACACTTATTAAATGTAAATAAAGCACAGTTTTTACAGTCCGATTATTATAAAGTGTATAAAAGTTTAATTGAGAACAAAGACTTTCTAAATTTAATAGAAAAGAAAAACATAGATGTTAAATTTTATATACATAGTCAAATGCAAAAATTTATGGATGAATTTGTAGTAAATCACCCTAAAATGGAATTTCTTGTAAAAAGTAATGCGACTGTATCGGAATTATTAAAAGAAAGTGCACTATTAATCACTGATTATTCATCAGTGTCATCAGACTTCTTATATATGGAAAAACCAGTTATAATGTATCAGTTTGATCCGCATAATAATCATCATGCTCCTTGCGAAGAAATTAGATATAGTGACTTAGGTTATATTGTGTCTAAAGAGCAAGCGTTAATTAAGCAAATAAATAAAGTTATGGATGATAATTTAAAAATTAGTAAGAGATATTTAGCGAATTCTAAAAGGATTTTTAAATATAAAGATACTAAGAATGCTGAGAGAATATATAAAGTAATTAAAGAAAAGACTTCTTAAAAATAATAAATTTGTAGAGAAATAATTTAATGTGTTTTGGAGTATTTTTATTTATTGGTGTGAAAGAAATCTAGAATAGCAAATTTATCTAATGTATGTAAATGAAATAATTATTAGATAATCTTCATTGCGGATTGAGGCATTAAATAGTTTTTATATGAATTTATTTTGGAGAAATAGATTTCTTTATTAATAAACTGTGTGGAGATGAGAAATTTAGTGGAAATTTGTGTAGTGGGTTTAGGATACATTGGTCTCCCAACAGCTGCCATGTTTGCGAAACATGGGGCTGAAGTAGTCGGGGTAGATATCAATCAACATGTTGTAGAGAAGTTAAATGAGGGAGAAATCCATATTGAAGAACCGGGGCTTAGAGAAGTTGTTCAGGAGACAGTAAGGGAAGGAAAATTAACTGCTTCCCTTGAAGTGGTCGAAGCAGATGTTTTTATTATTGCCGTTCCTACACCAAATAAAGATGATGAATATAAATCATGTGATTTAACAGGTGTTTTAACAGCTGTTAAAGAGGTTATTCCTAATATTAAGGAAGGGAATATAATAATTATAGAATCAACAATTGCGCCTCGGAGTATAGAAGACTTTGTTAAACCTTTAATAGAAGCTGCTGGTTTTGTAGTAGGGAAAGATGTGTTTTTAGTACATTGCCCAGAGCGAGTTTTACCAGGAAAGATTATGGATGAAATTATTTTTAATAATAGGATTGTAGGGGGGGTAACCCCAACATGTTCTAAAATGGCAGCCCAAGTGTATAGTTTATTTGTTAAGGGTGAAATCATTCAAACTGATGCTAAAACAGCAGAAATGTCCAAGTTGATGGAGAATACATTTCGGGATGTAAATATTGCATTATCAAACGAATTAGCAAAAATATGTAAAAAATTAAAAATAAATGTCTTAGATGTTATTGAAATGGCTAATAAGCATCCACGTGTAAACTTACATCAACCAGGTCCCGGTGTAGGAGGACATTGCTTAGCAGTCGATCCGCATTTTATTGTAGCCAAAACGCCGGAAATAGCGAATATTATTCAGATGTCTCGTGATGTGAATGTTTCTATGCCATTGTACGTTTGCGAGAATATTGAACAATTGCTGCAAGGGATTGATTCTCCTAAAATTGCTGTATTTGGGATTACTTATAAAGGAAATACAGATGATATGAGAGAAAGTCCAGCTTTAGAGATCATTGATCAGTTATATCAAAAAGGATATAATGTGACGATTCATGATCCTTATGTTAAGAGTGAGTTATTTAATTTGAAGACTGCAGAAGAAGCTGTAGAAGGTGCAGATTTAATATTGGTATTGGCTGACCATAACGAGTTTAAAAATATAGATTACAGTCAATTTGTTCCGAAAATGCGCCAACCAATTTTATTCGATGCACGAAATTGTATACCTTTAAATAAAAAAGGTGAAATGAAAATTATTAATTTCGGGAATATTCATGAAATGTTAAAATCAGATGAGGTTTTTGTATGAAAGCTATAAAAAGTGTTATTAAGGAACAATTAGATAACTTATATTTAATGGGAAGGCTTTCTATATATGAAATTAAGCAGCAATACGCTGCTAGTACATTAGGGATTATATGGGTGTTTTTAAACCCTTTAATTCAAATTTTTGTATATTGGCTGGTATTTGGTTTAGGAATTCGAGGTGGGGCTCCTGTAGAAGGGGTTCCGTTCTTTGTTTGGATGATCTGTGGTATTATTCCATGGTTTTTTATAAATGGCTCAATTATTCAAGGATCAAATTCTATTTATGCCAAACTAAATACCGTTTCTAAAATGAATTTCCCGTTGAGTGTAATACCTACTTATATTATTTTATCGCAATTATATACGCATTTAGTGTTACTAGCAGTTTTAATACTTATTGTTATATGTATTAAAGGTATAAGCATTCTTAGTATTGTTGGATTGATTTATTGTATACTTTCTACATTCAGTTTTTTAATTGCCTTAGCTTTTATTACCTCTACTATCTCTACAATCTCAAGAGATGTACATTTATTTATTCAATCGATTACAAGAATGTTATTTTATTTGACACCAGTTTTGTGGAAACCGAGTGAGCATATGAATAGTATATTTGCATTTTTAATGAAGATAAATCCGTTTTACTATGTAGTTGAGGGATACAGATCTTCATTATTACACGGAAGTATTAATTTTATAGGTTCATGGTATACATTATATTTTTGGGGAGTAACAATTATTTTGTTTGTGATGGGGGCAATGTTCCACATTAGATTCCGCAAGCAATTTGTTGATTACTTATAAAAGGTGAATAATCCAATGAGTTATAAAGTGAAGTTTGAACATGTTACAAAAAAGTATAAAATGTATAGTAAATCTTCAGATAAACTAAAGGATTTATTTTTTAGAAATGATAATGGTGATTATCATTATGCTTTAAATAATGTTAGTTTTGAAGTGCCAGAAGGAGAAATAGTTGGAATTGTTGGCTTAAATGGTTCAGGGAAGAGTACATTATCAAATTTAATTGCGGGTGTTACTATTCCAAATAAGGGGAAAGTTACAATTAATGGTTCTGCATCCTTGATTGCAATTTCTTCAGGTTTAAATAACCAATTAACCGGAATTGAAAATATTGAGTTAAAAGCCTTAATGATGGGGCTTACGAAAGCACAAATTAAAGAGATTACACCAAAAGTTATTGAGTTTGCTGATATAGGAAAATTTATGTATCAACCAGTGAAGACTTATTCAAGTGGGATGAAGTCAAGAATTGGATTTGCGATTTCAGTTCATATTAATCCCGATATTTTGGTAATAGATGAGGCTTTATCTGTTGGAGATCAAACTTTTACTAAAAAATGTTTAGATAAAATGAATGAATTTAAGGATCAGGGAAAGACGATATTTTTCATTAGTCATTCTCTTACACAAGTAAAGAATTTTTGTACTAAAGCAATTTGGTTACATTATGGGAAAATAAAAGACTATGGTAATGTAAATGAGGTAATAGATTACTATAATAATTTTTTAAAAAATTATAATCAAATGAGTGTTGAAGAAAAAAACAAGTTACGTGAAGAACAAGCAATACAATTTCAACATGGTTTATTGCAGGAAAATCCAGTGGTGCCCCCTAGAGGCGAAATGCGGAAGTCAAAATCAAAAAAGAAAGGTATTATATTATTTGGAACCATATTTATCATTTTAGCATCTGCAATAGTAACGGGTTTAAATTACAAAGGAACTCTTTCAATAATGAATGGAACTAAAAATAAGGAAGGTTTCGTTCAAAGTGAAAATGCTACTAAAGAGAAAAAGGTTAAAGCAGAGCTTCCAATTGATAAAAAATATATGGTGAATAGTAATGATATTAGTATCCGAAAAGAGCCAAGTATGAGTAGCGAACGTTTAGCATTGACTCAATTTGGGGAAATATATAAAGTACCGAATAATCATGAAACTAATAATGGATGGATACAAATAGTTTTGCCAAATGGGGAAAAGGGTTGGATAAATGGAGAATATGTTAAACCATTTTTATCCAATGAAAAGATGATAGAAGATACTAAATTAGATAATATAATAACATTATTAAATCGTGTGTATGGATTATCTGTAAAATCAGTGAATACATATGTTGGAAAAAGTTTAAGTGAGCTTGAAGCCGTATATCCTAATAACCTAACTTCATCAAAAACGATAGTAGGTAAAACAGAGTATAGGGATGGAAAAGTCAAGTTTGTTATTTCAGGGTCTAAGGTAGTAGAAATGAGCTTTCAGGATATCTCAATGTCTATCAGTAAGTTACAAGAAATTCTGGGCAAGGAAAGTATAAATAATGATTTTGAAAAAAATTATTTATTTGAAACAAAACGTTTTTATGTTATAGCACGCTCTGATAAAACCCATCAAGAGATTCAAACATTAACAATTATGTCAAAAGAATAAGGAAAATAATTTTGAGATTTACCTAGATTGTTTAGGTAAATCTCATTTTAGAAATCAATAGACCTTTAAAGGCTCTTGCATACAGCTTGAAAATAAATAGTGGCAATTTTTATTATTTATAAAATGTGTACTAATAATTAATGAGAAAGAGTGAGGTTTATAAATGGATGTTAGGATAGAGAAGTTAGGATATGACCTTAAAAAAGGGGACATGAAGATTATAGGAACTTCTACTGCCGGGAGCGGGAGGCTAATTTTACGTAAGAAAAATAATCATCGTGATTTTGAGTTCCCTTTGGAAGTGAAACTAGGGGAAGTACTACAAGGGGGAAAATTTCAAATTGATATTAATTTGAAATCTATTTTAGAAAAGCAAGGATTAAACAATGATGCTGTATGGTTAATATATATGATTTCTGGGGAAAATGAATATGTGGTTAAGGTTAGAGAAAACATTGAGGAAAAGTTTGAATATTCTTATGGTGAAAATAGTATTTTTAAGTTAATTCCATATATAGCGAAAGATGGAGTTTTAGCATTTTATACAAGAGGGCTAGAATTAGCACCATTTGTTAAAAAAATGGAGTATTTGAATGGTAAGCTTTTATTAAATATTTTGTTAACTGGAAAGGATAATAAATATCTAAAGGGAAAAAAAATAAAGCTTATTTTTAAAAAAAGAAATCAAGTTGACATGGCTTTTCATGGTACGAGTATAAGTACTACATACATACCGATAATAAAGGAATCTATGGATATAACAATGGATATAGCAGGGGAGATTCCATATATTAACCAAGATAAAGAAACATGTTGGGATGTTTTTGTGAATATATGTAGTAAGGACGGAAATGAATGCTATAATTTACCTCTAGAAATTGATAGTGTAGTAAAAAAACAAGCATTTAGATATACGCAACTTAAGACAAATGATCTTTTCTATATTAAACCTTATGTTACAGGGGATAATCGATTAGCTATTTATCAATCAAATATGCTTCATAAAGTTGGAGCTATAGATATTATAGAGGATAATGAATCTATAAAAATTGATATAGGACTAGAAATTTTTAATGATCAAAAAATAGATGATTTAAATTTGGTTATTAAGAGAAGAGAGAAAACGGGAAATGGATATGAATATTATGAGGAATTTATATATGATGTAGAGGAAAGTGGAGATAAATATATAGCTCGAATTAATAAAAAAAGTTTATCTCATAAACATATTTTAAGAGATAAAGAAGTATGGGACTTTTTTATAAGATTAAAGTCAGGTAATAATAAAAGTGATTTGCAACTGAATATTTCCAAACAATATAAGAAGAAGTTTTCATATTTTGATATATGCTATAAAGATAAAAATATGGAGGGGAAATTATTTATAAATGGATCTTCCCAGCTCTCTTTATATACTATAGATGGGAAGAATAGATGTGCCATCAGAGTAGCTGTATTGGGAACCTGCTTTAGTCGAAATGCATTTAATTCAAGTCAATATTTTAATCCAGATTATAAAAAAATATATGAATGCGTTTATACACAATTTCATTCGTCATTAATTAGTCTTGTCTCAAAACCAGTTTCATTAGATATTAAAGAATTAGAGAACATTAAAGAAAGTGATAGAAAATTTGTTGAAGTTGACTTTGATAAAAGTTTCTTTAATAAGTTAAAAGAATCAGGGGCCGAATATTTAATTTTGGATCTTTATTCTGATGCATCTAAATCTATATTAAAAATTGATGGTGATAGATATATTAGTTGTAGTTATATATTAGAGGATAGCAAATATATAAAAAAATTAAAGAATAGTAAAATAATAGATCATACAAATAATGATGAGTATTTTGAGATTTGGAAAGTTGCTGTTGGGGATTTTATCCAAAAACTAAAAAGCATATTACCAGAGGATAAGATTATTTTAAATAAAGGTAGATTTACGCCTACTTATTTTGATGAAAATAGAGAAGTTAAATCATTCTCAGATCCACAATTAATTTCTAGAAATAATCATTTTTGGGATAAACTAGATAATTATGTTATGCATCTTATACCGAAAGCGAAGGTTATTGACTTAACAGATACAAGTTATATTGGAGATGCAACATACCCGTTTGGTAAATCGTTTTCGCACTACGAATCGGGGTATTATAAGGAATTTTTAAATCGCTTAAATAGTTTAGTTATTTCAGACCGTTTAAGTAGGTCATGAGGATAAAATAAAATTTTTTTGAATTATATAAGTTAAGGTGGTTTATTGATGAAAACAGTCAAAAAAGCTATTATACCAGCAGCTGGATTAGGAACTCGCTTCCTACCAGCAACTAAAGCAATGCCAAAGGAAATGTTACCGATTGTTGATAAACCAACAATTCAATACATTGTAGAAGAAGCGATTCAATCTGGAATTGAAGATATTATTATTGTAACTGGAAAAGGAAAGCGTGCTATTGAAGATCACTTTGATCATTCTTTTGAGTTGGAACAGAACTTACTAGAAAAGGGTAAGCATGAAATCCTTAAGAAGGTGCAAGAGTCTTCCAAGATAAATATCCACTATATTCGTCAAAAAGAACCGAAAGGTTTAGGTCATGCTGTATGGTGTGCTCGTAAGTTTATTGGTAATGAGCCATTCGCTGTTTTACTTGGTGATGATATTGTACAAGCTGAAACACCATGCTTACGTCAATTAATGGATCAGTATGAGGCAACACAATCATCGGTAATTGGTGTTCAAACTGTTCCAGAGACGGAAACGCATCGCTATGGTATTATTGATCCACTAGCACAAAAAGGTCGTAGTTATCAAGTTAGTCAGTTTGTAGAAAAACCAGACCAAGGAACAGCACCATCTAACTTAGCAATCATGGGGCGCTATATATTAACGCCTGAGATTTTCACGTTCTTAGAGAATCAACAAACAGGAGCGGGTGGCGAGATTCAGTTGACGGATGCTATTCAGCGCTTAAATGAGATACAAAGAGTATTTGCTTATGATTTCGAAGGAAAGCGATACGACGTCGGAGAGAAGCTTGGATTCATTCAAACAACAATTGAAATGGCATTACAGCATGATGGGTTAAAGAATGAATTATTAAGCTATATGGAGAAATTATTACAAAAAGAAATGGTTAATAATTAACTTTCATAAAAAACTATCCCGGAAATTTATTGTAAAATAAATTTCTGAGATGGTTTTTTATAATTGTTTCATTAATTTATTTGCCACTTTTTTAGAAAGTTGCTTTGTCATTTTAGGAACAAATGGTTTTATGGCGCCGTTAAAGACAAAGGCTCCTTTACCAGTTGTTCGCAATTCTAACTGACTTGTTACTTTTGTAGTAGAAGGAGAGATTGATTCAGCATGAAAAGAGCCGCTACCAATTAATTTTTTGGTTGGAGAAGCCATTGTAAAGCTAATTTTATTAGGCATTTGCCACTCGATAATTTCAACATTTAGACTAACGTCTCGTTTAACAAATCCTAAATCACCGTGCAAACGCCAAGTCGAATGTTTGTCATCAATAACTTTATGTTTAACATAGCCTGTGACTAGTGGAGCCCAATTGTTTATATCACTAATAAATTTCCAAATTTGATCTGGTGAAGTATTTAACTCTATAGTATGTATACCTTTTGCCATTTTTGGATTCCTTTCTACAAATAAAGGTATTTGAATAATTAGGTTAAAATCCCATATTCATTTTATTATAATATGAGTATGTAAATTCTATTACAAGTGTTTTTTGTGTTTATTTTAATAATTTTTTATCAAAATTCATATTTCTAAATATCACATTTAAGAGAATGTAAGGAAAATAGAGAAATCATGAGTAAAATTAGGGAATTAATACGAAAAAGGTCGAAAATTAGGTTTTAATTTCTTATTTTTGTCATATATAATGAATCTTGAATACGACATTAAGGCTTAATATATTTGATATAATTTGCCTTTCCCTAACTTGGGTATACACTCTTTTCAACCTCCGTGTCAGTATACATATTGAAAAGAGTGTATACATTTTTTTATTTTAGAAGAAAAATTTTAAAATCTTTTTTATAATGACAAATGAGAGTTAAAATGGGATAATGATAGTATAACTTCTGGTGGTATGACCAATCTTGTGTAAGGAGAGAAGTGTATGCTAGATATTCAACAAATTAAAGAAATAATTCCTCATCGCTATCCATTTCTACTAGTGGATAAAGTTTTAGAAGTAGAAGAAGGAAAGCGTGCGATTGGGATAAAGAATGTTACAGCTAATGAAGAATTTTTTAATGGACATTTTCCAGATTATCCTGTAATGCCGGGTGTTTTAATTGTGGAGGCTTTAGCACAAGTTGGCGCTGTTGCTATGTTGAAGAAAGAAGAGAATCGTGGTCGCTTAGCATTCTTCGCAGGCATCGATAATTGCCGTTTTAAACGACAAGTCCGTCCAGGTGATCAGCTTCGTTTAGAAGTTGAAATGACGCGTGTACGTGGAGCAATTGGAAAAGGAAAAGCAATTGCTACTGTAGATGGTGAAATTGCTTGTGAGACAGAAATCACGTTTGCGCTTGGTGACAAAAAAGAATAAATATATTAAGATATGTGATAGACAAATAACAATATATAATTGTTGTTTGTCTATTTTTTGTGGATTGCTATATTATTTGGTTTTATTAAGTTTTTTTTTTTGTATAATAGAATTTATATGTATTGTAAGTTAGGCTTAAGAAAGAAGGTTACAATAATGAAAAAGAAAATTTTATTTTGGGTACTCGGTATTCTTGGGGTACTAATCATAGGCGGGGGAGTTTATGCTTATAATGTATATTCTTCTGTATCTAATACATTAAAGGAAGTTCATCAACCTTTAAAACGTGATCAAAACAACAATAAAGTTGAAGAAAAAGTTAGCAAGAGTGAACCAGTGTCAATTTTATTACTAGGGGCAGATGAGCGCGGTAATGATAAAGGGCGTTCAGACTCTTTAATGGTAATTACATTAAATCCTAAAAATAACTCTATGAAAACAGTAAGTATTCCTCGTGATACGTATACAGAAATTGTTGGAAAAGGTAAAAGCGATAAAATCAATCATGCTTATGCATTCGGCGGAGTAGATATGTCTGTAGCGACCGTAGAAAACTTCTTGAATGTTCCTATTAATTATTATATCGAAGTGAATATGGAAGGCTTTAAAGATATCGTTGATGCAGTCGGTGGGGTAGATGTAAATAATGATTTGGAGTTCTCTCTAGAAGGGAAGCACTTCCAAAAAGGCAATATTCATTTAACAGGTGACCAAGCTCTAGCATACACACGTATGCGTAAAGAAGACCCACGTGGCGACTTTGGACGTCAAATGCGTCAGCGTCAAGTAATGCAGGCTGTTATTAAGAAGGGTGCAAGCTTCTCTTCTTTAACAGGTTATGGAGATGTATTAGCTGCAATTCAAAAGAATGTGAAGACAAATTTAACGCAAGATCAGATGTTTGATATGCAAAAGAACTATAAAGATTGCTTGAAAAATAGTGAGGATATCCAAATTCCAGGTGATGGTCACAAGGCTGCTGATGGCATTTGGTATTACTATGTTCCAGATGCAGCAAAACAAGATTTAACGAATAAATTAAGATCGCATCTTGAAGTAACTAAGTAATGCTCCAACTTCTTTAGACAAAGTGCTAAAGGCCACGAAGTTTGGGCACAATATGTAACGGATTATTTCGTTGCTAAGTAATAAAGGTACACAAAAGGTATACGAGCAATCGTATACCTTTTATAATAAGTAAGTGAGTAAGAAATCCTAATATATGTAGGAGGAAGACAATGAATTCAATCTTAATCTGCGGCGGAGCTGGTTATATCGGTTCTCACGCTGTGAAAAAATTAGTAGATGAAGGTTTATCTGTAGTAGTAGTAGATAATTTACAAACTGGTCATGAAGATGCAATTACGGAAGGCGCGAAGTTTTATAATGGCGACCTTCGTGATAAAGCATTTTTAAGAGATGTTTTTACACAAGAAAATATTGAGGCTGTTATGCATTTCGCAGCTGATTCTTTAGTTGGAGTGAGTATGGAGAAGCCTCTTCAATATTATAATAACAATGTGTATGGTGCACTTTGCTTGTTAGAGGTAATGGATGAGTTTAAGGTAGATAAGTTTATTTTCTCTTCTACTGCGGCAACGTATGGTGAGGTAGATGTAGATCTTATTACTGAGGAAACGATGACAAATCCAACGAATACATATGGAGAAACGAAGTTAGCAATCGAGAAGATGCTTCATTGGTATAGCCAAGCTTCTAATTTACGTTATAAGATTTTCAGATACTTTAACGTGGCTGGTGCAACGCCAAATGGTATTATTGGAGAAGATCACCGTCCAGAGACGCATTTAATTCCTCTTGTATTGCAAGTGGCGTTAGGTCAACGTGAGAAGATTATGATGTTTGGTGATGACTATAATACACCAGATGGTACTTGTATCCGTGATTATATTCATGTTGAAGATTTAGTGGCAGCTCACTTCTTAGGGCTTAAGGACCTACAGAACGGCGGAGAGAGTGATTTCTATAACTTAGGAAATGGTAATGGTTTCAGCGTTAAAGAAATCGTTGATGCAGTTCGTGAAGTGACAAATCATGAAATTCCTGCTGAAGTAGCGCCGCGCCGTGCGGGAGATCCAGCACGTTTAGTTGCTTCTTCTCAGAAAGCGAAAGAGAAGTTAGGATGGGATCCTCAGTATGTAAATGTGAAGACAATCATTGAGCATGCTTGGAATTGGCATCAGAAGAAACCTAATGGGTATGATAAATAAAATATAATGGGTGAAAGAGGGGTATTGTCGTTCAACATATGTTCGACAATACCCTCTCTTTTTTTATAAGATTTTTGCTATACTAAACTGTACTATAATCTCGGATGGAAGGAGGAGAATCATGAAAATACTTGTAGTTGATGATGAATCGAGTATTCGTAATTTGATTCGGATGCAGCTTGAGATGGAAGGGTATGAAGTGCTCACGGCGGCTGACGGGAGAGAAGCTTTAGAGAAATGGATTGAAGGGCCGGATGTATTAATTTTGGATGTTATGCTTCCAGATACAGATGGGTATGAGTTGCTTCGTTTGTTCCGCGAGAAGAATAGGGATATTCCGGTACTCATGTTAACTGCGAAGAGTCAGATGAATGATAAATTGCTTGGCTTGCAGCTTGGTGCAGATGATTATGTGACGAAGCCATTTAATTATGCAGAGCTTATTCTTCGTGTTAAGAATATGACGCGGCGCGTGAAGAAGAAAGAGGTAACGGTAAGTCATGAAGTAATAGGGGCGGGAGAGATAACGATCTGTCCTAAGGAAAGAAAGGTACATGTTAGTGGAGAAGAAATTCAGTTAACGTACCGAGAGTTTAATTTATGTCAGTTGTTTGTTTCAAATCCGCAGCGTGTATTTATGAGAGATGAGTTACTTGAGAAAGTATGGGGGTTTGAGTATATCGGAAATACGAGAGCAGTTGATATTATGGTGCAAAGACTGCGGAAGAAGCTAGGGAATAGCGGGGAATATATTAAGACAATTTATGGCGTTGGCTATAAACTGGATTGTTAAGTGGTGATGGTATGTCTTTAAAAAGAAATATGGTGTTTGGAATAGTTGGACTGTTAATCCCGATTTTTGTTCTGTTGTACGCAGTTGTTTATATTACGTTAGAAAAGAATATGTATCATAACGCGGCAAATTCTTTGGAAAAGTTAAGTGTAGAAGCACAAATTTATACGATGAATTATTTAGAGAAGGAAGCAGAGGTTGAGACGCTCGGTCCGAATTCACTTTTAATTGCTTCGTATTTAGCGAAGCGCATGGATGTCCGTGTACAGATGATCGGGAAGAATGGAGATGTGGTTGCGGATACGCAAAAGGGAGCGCTTCTTCACCGGAATATTGATATTGAGAGTTCTTTGAAGGGGAAGAAATCGTATGTTTTTGAAGAGGGAGACCCAGCTCCAATTCTTTTGTTTTCAAGCCCAGTGTATTATGGAAACGATGTCATTGGTAGTGTTCGTTTTATAAATGAGTTAACGGGTGAGAAGGAAGTGTTAACAAATGTGGGTTGGACGTTCTTAATGACGTCTCTTTGCTTAGTAGCTGCGGGTATTTTCTTTGCAATTCGTTTGGCAAAGTCTCTTCATAAGCCGATTGATCAGTTAAGGCAAATGGCGCAAAGGCTTGCGAATGGTGATTATAAAAGTAAGATTGAGCTAAATGAATATGTAGAAATTGCTCAGCTTTCAGCATCTTTTAATGCGATGGCCGATGGAATTGAATTGCATATTAAGCAATTGAAAGAGGAGAAAGAGAAGCAGAAAGATTTCTTAGACCGTATTACGCATGAGCTAAAAACACCGCTAACGGCGATTATTGGTTATGTAGATTTAATTCCGAAGTTAAAGGCGAAGGAAGATGTACAGGAGAGCCTACGTTATGTATCTGTAGAAAGTGAGCGTTTATTATCACTTGTAGAGGAATTACTTCAGTCTTCAAAGTACGGGACGAGTACGTTTGAAGTGTCACCTACAGTTGTGAATATAAAGGAATTAGCAGAAGAAGCAGTTTCAATTGTGAAACCTCGCTTGCAGAAATTTGAGATTGAAGTGATAAATGAGTTAACAGATGTACATGTTGTTGCGGATTTCGATAAGACGAAACAGATCTTCTTAAACGTGCTGGATAATGCGATAAAATATAGCGATGCTACGCAAATTCGGATGAATGTAATTGTAAATGAACGTGAGGCAAAGGTTTTTGTTCATGATGACGGCATTGGTATAGATGAAGGTGTGCTTGCAGAGTGGAATGAATCGCCAGAAGGGAAGGTACTTCCTTCTAGTTACGGGAATGGTTACGGTTTGTATATTTGTCAGGAGATTATGAATAAGCAGGGCGGAAGTATGCGAATTGAGAGTAGTGAAGAGGTTGGTACTACAATATTTATTACATTTTTGCTTCCGAGACGGATGGAAGACATAAAAAACTTGAAAGCGGTTAAATGATACATTTATGAAACAATTATGCGGTATTTTCGAAACAACGTTTTTTTATCTTGGAGGTAGGCAGAAATGAAAAGGCTATCATTTCAAATTCTTATATTTGTCCTTTGTATAATCTTTTCTCTTATTTTGTTTTATGTGATAGAGAAGCAAATATATAATCAAATCACAATAGTGGATGACAAACAAACTGTTTTACAAAGAGTGAATGAATCCCTGCCTACCGAAATGAAGGTTAGGCATGAAAAGTGGGGAGAAATTGTTATAACGGATGAAGTTCGTTTGCATACGATTGTTTCATTCTTTGACCGAATTCAAATAGAACCGAGAGAAGCTAAGAATCAAGAACAAGTATTTACTGGAGAAGTAACGTACTTGAATGGACATAGACGTACTTTTGCAGTAGGTGACTTGTTCCAGTACGGGGCTGATATGTACGGAAAGAATGGTACGGATCCAATGATTTCAGCATTCCAAACGTATTTGTTAAGCCTGTATTACACGCCAGAACGTATTCGTGACTTTTTTGCGTCAGCACAGGATGTCATAGTACGCCAAGGTGATGTAGAACGTACGATGAATGTTACGCACATACTCGATTCGATTCGGCAGGCAAAGCAAATTACAGATTACGGAGAAATACAGAAATTATTACAATCACAGAATGAACCGATTGCTTATATTACCGCTTATAAAACAGGGAAGCGTATAAAGAATGAGCGAGAAGACATTCTTACTATTTCTGTATATCCGTCGTACTTTGTTGTGCAATATCTCGGTGATAACAATGGGAATGTCATGTATATGAAAAGCTCCCTCGCAAATTTATTTGTAAAGGAGAATGTGTCATGAGAAAGATAGCCTTTTTCTTTTTTTTGCTAGTAATTGGAGGAGCGATGTCTAGTTGCTCTCGAGATACAACCTCTATTAAATATAATAAAAGTGGTCTCCCTATTTTGGATGATCGTCATCTTGTTGCGTATGTGGCAGCACGCGAGGAAGTTGGTGAAGCTTTGCTTTCATCATTTTGTAAAACACGCGGCTGTACGTATGAATTTATTCGTCTTTCGACAGAGGAGCTTCTTCGTAGGGTAGAAGAGGAAGCTGGAAATCCGAAAGCGGATATTATTATTGGTGGTACGGTAGACGCGCATCAAATGATGAAACAAAAAAATCTATCTATTCCTGTTACGAGTCAACATGCGAACCGTATTTCAAAAACTGTGAAAGATAAAGACGGTTATTGGTACGGTTATGAAGTGGAGAAACTGGCAATTGCAATTAATAAAGAGCGGTGGAATGAAGAAATAGCACCGCTCGGACTTCCTTATCCATCAAGGTGGCAAGATTTATTAAATCCAGTATATAAGAGAAAGGTTGTTATGCCAGATCCAAATGTATCAGGAACAGCATATACGTTTTTTCAATCACTTATTGATACTGTAGGTGAAGAGGAAGCGAAGGAATATGTGAAGAATCTCGCAGGACAAGTTGGTGAAGTAACGGTGAATGGTTACATACCAGTAGAACTTGTTGCGAGCGGTGAGTATATGATAGGTATCAATTTCATGGGAGACCAAAGAATGCTTCAAAAACAAGGCTTTCCAATTGTAAGTATTGTACCTGAGCAAACAGGTTTATCTGTTAATGCGATTTCGAAACTAAAACGTGCACCGAATGGTATTATTGCGGATTTATTTATTGATTATTGTTTATCAGAAGAAGCGGGTCACATTTTAGAAAAAGTTTCGTTTGGCGTACCAACGATGTTTGCGAAGAATGAGAAAGAAATAGAAGGACAGCCGGTTAGAAGAACAAACCAAAATATATCAAATAGCGGAATAATCGAGATATGGAATGGACAGCGTCTCTCTCAGAAGTGAGAAAAGGAGACGAAAGAATATGTTTAAATGGCTCAAGCCAGCACCTGCAATTGAAAGATTGCCAGCGGATATGATCGACCGTGTATATAAATTACTACGTATTCGTGTGTTAATCGGGATTTCAGTTGGATATGCTGCTTATTATTTAGTTCGTAGTAACTTTACGTTATCAAGTACGTATTTAGTAGAAGAATTTGGATTTAGTACAGCTCAAATTGGTTTGCTAGGTTCAATCATGGCAATTGTTTATGGATTTAGTAAGTTCTTTATGGGGAATTTATCAGATAAAGCTTTCGCCCAGCGCTTTATCGCAGTCGGTTTATTTTTATCAGGGCTTGTAAATATTTGTTTCGGTTTTGCATCGTCATTTGGGATGATTGTTACATTACTTGTCCTAAATGGTATTGTACAAGGTATGGGGGCACCACCTTGTAGTATCGTTATGACGAAATGGTTTTCGAAGAAAGAACGTGGTACGAAAACAGGTCTTTGGAATATTTCACATAACGTTGGCGGAATGCTTGTGCCGCCACTTGTCGGAATTGGTGTAGGTATTTTCGGTGAAAATCATTGGCAAGGCGGCGTGTTTATTTTCCCTGCGATTATCGCAATGGTAATTGCAGTACTTGTTTGGATTAATGCGAAGGATACACCAGAATCAGAAGGTCTTCCTCCAATTGATGAGTATCGTAATGACTATGAAAATCTTGAAAAAGCAGATAATGCTAACAAGATGTCACCAAAAGAAATTTTAATGAAGTATGTAGTGAAAAATAAATTTGTATGGTTCTTATGTATTGCGAATGCGTTTGTTTATTTAATTCGCTTCGGTGTTATTAACTGGGTTCCACTTTATTTAACGACAGTTAAAGGTTTCTCAAAAAATGAAGCACACGCGGCGTACGCAATCTTTGAAGGTATGGCAATTCCAAGTTCATTAATCGTTGGTCTTTTAAGTGATAAATTATTTAAAGGAAAACGTATGCCATTATGTATCATTAGTATGGTTGGAGTTGTTATTGGTACGTTCGTATATTGGCAAGCAACTAGCATACTTGTTGTAAGTATTGCTGTTTCTATTATCGGTTGTTTAATTTATGTACCACAGTTCTTAATCGGTTTAAGTGCGATGGAATTAGTACCGAAATTTGCAGTAGGTACGACAGTTGGTATGTGTGGTCTGTTCGGTTACGTAGGCGGAAGTCTTGTAGCAAACGCAGCAATCGGTATTATTGTCGATCGTTCTGGCTGGGACGGTTGCTTTATCTTACTATTAACAGGTGCTATTTTATCAACAATCTTCTTGTTCATCGTTCAACGTGGACATGAGAGAAAAGCTCCTAACGCAGCGTAATATTGTGTTTAAAAAGCTATCCAATTATCATTTTGGATAGCTTTTTTTTATATTAATATAATCTTTCCTTAAATCTATCTTAAAAGACATAATGTCATATTTCTAATCATTGGAATTTTTGTTACAATATAAATGGATGTGTAAAACTTTGTAAAAAGAATGTAATAATATGTAATTTGTTTTCAGAAAGTTTTATACAATTTTTATATTAAACTATTAAGTTATAAAAAAGGAGAGAGACTATGGTACCAAATACGGTTCGTACTCCAAACAAGAAGAAAAAATGGATTATTATCGGGGTTATTGCACTAATTGTTATTGTAGCAGCAATTAATATTTTTGTAATGCAAGGGAAGAAGAAAGGTGCAGCAACATCGGCTGATGCTGTAAGTTTTGAGAAGGTAACGGAGCGAAAGCTTAATAATACGAAGCTGATTTCTGGTCAGGTGAAGCCTGGAAATATTGAAAGTTTTTATGCAGATCCAACTAAAGGAAAAGTGAAAGATATTGAAGTAAAAGAAGGACAAGAGGTAGAGAAAGGTACGAAGTTATTCTCTTATGATAATGAAGAGATTAATTTGCAAATGAAGCAAGCTGAGCTTGATCAGAAGATGGCTGATATGCGTTATGATCAAGGGAAAAAGAAGATTGATTCGCTGAAGAAAGAAATTAAGAAGGCGAAAGATAGCGGAGCTGGGAAAGAAGTAACAGATCCGATGGAAGAGCAAGTAAGTGAGCTGGAGATAGCTCAAAAGACAACTGATCTTGAGAAAGAAAAAGGGAAGTTGCAGAAAGAGGAGTTAAGTAAAAAGCAAAAAGAGCTTACGATTTATAGTAATTTTGCTGGTGTCATTCAAAAGTTAGATAAAGATGCGGCGCAAAGTTCATCTCAAGCTTTAGGTGGTCAAGGGAAAGCATTTTTACAAGTGGCTTCTAAAGATCCGTTCCAAATTCAAGGGACGTTAACTGAACTTCAAAAGTCACAAATTCAAAAGGATCAAACATTCACTGTAACTGCGAAAGCAAATAATAAGAAGAAGTGGACAGGTAAGATTACAGAGGTAAGTGAATTCCCAACGAGTGCAGAGATGGCTCAAGCTGGTGGTATGGGTGAAGCGACTCAAAACATGTCTCAATATACATATAAAGCAAGTCTCGATAGTCAAGATGGTTTATCTCCAGGTTATCACGTTTCTCTGCAAGTAAATTTAGAGAATAAGAAGATGATTGCTGTTCCGACTAAGAGTATTGTAGAAAAAGACGATGATGCATTTGTTTATGTTGAGGATAAAGGAAAACTTCATAAACAAAATGTGAAAAAAGGTTCTACTGATGGAGACTGGACAGAGGTTGTAGAAGGCGTAACAGTGGGGCAAAAGGTGGTTAAAAATCCTTCCGACAACGTGTATGACGGAATGGAAGTGAAAGAGAAATGATTACGTTAAATAATATTGCTAAAACGTATTATCAAGGAAAATTGGCAGTGCCGATTTTGCACGGTATTAGTTTAACGATTCAGGGCGGTGAATTCGTTTCGATTATGGGACCGTCTGGTTCTGGTAAATCAACGCTTATGAATATTATCGGTTGTTTAGATCGTCCAACAGAAGGCGGATATATGCTGAATGATGTGAATATCTTAACAGCAGATGAGTCAAAGCTTGCTTTAATTCGTAATGAATATATTGGTTTTGTGTTTCAGCACTTTAATTTGCTGCCGCGTCTTTCAGCAGTGGAAAATGTTGAGCTTCCGCTCGTATACGGCGGCGTGAAGAAGGCAGAGCGTCGTAAGCGTGCGTTAGAGGCGTTAGGTAAAGTTGGATTAGCGGATCGCGTGCATCATTTACCGAATGAATTATCAGGTGGACAGAAGCAGCGTGTAGCAATTGCAAGAGCGATTGCGAACAATCCAACGTTCATTATGGCCGATGAGCCGACTGGTGCGCTTGATACGAAGTCTGGTGAGCAAGTTATGGATATTTTCACGAAGCTTAATGCAGAAGGTACAACGATTGTTATGGTTACACATGAAGAGGAAGTAGCAGCGTATTCTTCCCGCCGCATTGTACTGCGAGATGGGAAAATTACAGAAGATAGAAGGTGTGCGGTATGAGTTTACTAGATAGTATAAAAATTGCCCTATCTTCTATTTTAGCTCATAAACTGCGTTCAGCTCTTACGATGCTCGGTATTATTATCGGGGTAGGTTCTATTATTACTGTCGTTGCGATTGGGCAAGGCGGGGAAGCGATGCTGAAGTCGAAATTCGCAGGTTCTGGTGGTAATAACCTGATGCCAATTCAATTTAAGCCAGATATGAATGATGAGTTTGCTATAGGCGGATTTGAAGTACCAAAATTAACGGAAGAAGATATTATGGAAGTAAAACAAGTGAAAGATGTTTCACATGTTATTACGACAAATTCGACGACAGAGATACTGGATGTAAATGATAAAAAAGCAAATCTGAATGTTATTGGTCTTGATAATGAATATTTTGCAGTTAATAAAGTAAAGGTCGTAAAGGGACGTACTTTAGGTGAATCAGATATTTCTCATGCAAATAATGTTGTGATGATTAGTACAAAAACAGAGGAGACGCTATTTAAGGACGTAAACCCAGTTGGACAAATTATTGAGATGAAGGGGCAGCCAATGCAAATTATTGGTGTGTATACATCTGATAATGAGTTTATGGGATTTGAAATGGAAGAAGCGTTAATCCCCCTTACATTATGGCCTGTTTTATTCGGAACAGATGATATTCAAAATATCGCAATTCAAGCTAAAAATGTAGACGATTTAGAAGCAGCTGGGAAACAAGCTGTTGATGTATTAAATAGTCGTAAGCCAAGTGAAATTCCAGGTAAATATGAACTGGTGAACTTAAAAGAATTCCAAGAAAATGTTTCTAAAGTCACAGGTATTATGACAATGATTATCGGTGGTATCGCTGGTATTTCATTAGTCGTTGGTGGTATTGGTGTTATGAACATTATGCTTGTATCTGTAACAGAACGTACGCGTGAAATTGGAGTACGTAAAGCACTTGGAGCAACACGTAGTAAAATTTTATTACAGTTTTTAATTGAAGCAGTTATGTTAACACTGCTAGGTGGTTTAATCGGAATAGGTCTTGGATATGGCGGAGCATATATTGTTTCCACATTTGCGAAATGGCCACCACTCGTTTCATGGGAAGTTGTCGTTGGAGGCGTATTATTCTCTATGACACTCGGTATTATTTTCGGATTAATTCCAGCAAACAAAGCTGCGAAATTAGATCCAATTGAAGCATTACGTTATGAGTAATTAATAGTGTAGTAGAACTACACACTACCGTTCTAGTGGGCGGTTCGTAGCCTCTATATGAGGAAGTGAACCGCCCGTTAGAACGGGTTATATAAATGGAAGGAGGCGTTATAATGGAGGCAAATGTGAATACACAAAAAGCTGGCGGCGAGAAGCCATCTTTGTTTGGAATGATTACTTCTCCTGGTTTACAGTTTGAGAGAATGAAGAAGAGCGAGAAAGTTTGGGGTATGTTCTTCTTAATGGCGCTATTACAAGGGCTTTTAAGTGCTTTTACTACGTACGTTACGAATACGTCACCTGAGATGGTGAAAATGAAAAAAGAACTAGGTGAATTTGCGGGACAGAGTTCACTGACATCTGATGTTATTTCCAGCATTGTGTCGGGTACTATAGGCGGTATACTGGTAACATTCGTTGTTGCAGCTATTTATAAAATATTTATGATGTTCTATGGGAATGATACCTCTTATAAAAAACTAGTAATGATTATTGTATATGCGAACATTGTTGCTATTATTGGTGGATTTATTAATGGAATTATAGCTTTAATTTTAGGTGAAGCACCAAATGCATATACAAGTTTAGGACCACTATTTGAGCAAGGTTCGCTAGCTTATGGAATCGGTAATACAATTGAAGTGTTCTATTTATGGAATATCGTTTTAATTTGGTTAGGGCTGCAAATTACAGCAGGAGTAAGTAAAGTGAAAGCAGCAATTCCAATTATCGTTTTATTCATCATTAAAGCGTTATTCTTAGCAGCAATTGTTATGTTAATTGCGGCATTCTTACCAAATATGCCAGTGTAAATAAGGAGGCGTTATAATGGAAACAAATATTAATACGCAAGATGTAGGTTCGAAAAAGCCATCGTTATTAGGGATGATTACATCTCCAGGTGAACAGTTTGAGAGAATGAAGACGAAAAGTCCGGTCTGGGTAGCTTTCCTTTTATTTGTTCTAATTGGGACGGTTACGACAGCTGCGGTATTTTATTTATCAGTGGTTAATACCCCAGAAGTGGCAAAAGAAATGAATGGCCAAGATGGGGAGATGATAAAATGGTTTGCACTTGGTGGCGGGGCAATTTTGGGTGCAATTGGAACACCTATCGGGCTCTTTATTGCAGCAGGTTTTTATAAAGTTATTATGATGTTAATGGGAAATGATACTCCTTACATGAAGATATTATCTATTTACTTATATGCTAATCTTGTTTTCTACATTGGTGGATTGTTAAATGCAGCATTAAGTTTGATTTTCGATGGAAATGGAACGGATGCTTATACAAGTTTAGCCCCTTTATTTGAAAAAGGGACGGTTTTAAACGGCATTGCATCTTCGATTGAAATTTTTAATATTTGGAGTTTAATTTTAACAGGATTAGGGTTACATATTGTGGCCGGTTTAAGCAAGAAACAAGCGACAATTTTAATTGTCATTTTCTTTATTCTAACTGTAGGATTAGGTTTCCTAAAAGGTTTAGCAAACGGTTTTGGTGCATAATATGATGGGACTAAAAGGTGGCTCTCCCGAGAGTCACCTTTTTTATTTTTATCCTTATTTCAAATACGACCAGCAAAACTTCAAATTCTACTTCATGTAATTTCAAATTTCAGCGATACTATTTAAAATTACTCACAGTGAAATCACTTCTTTATTTTTATATTGTGGAGGTACCGGCGGAATAACAAAGAGGTATACCTTTTAGAAGTGGGTACTGTGTGAAACCAGCAACTTTTAAAGAGGCAGTTGTTTTGTATGAAGGTATGATTGTGAATCAAATAAAGAAGTTAGGTATTTATCAAGATCATGAAGAGTATTATCAATGTGGTTTAATTGGTCTTTGGTATGCATATGAAAGGTATGATGCGGAGAAAGGAAGTTTTCCTGCATATGCAGTTGTAACGGTGCGTGGTTATATATTGGAAAGATTGAAGAAAGAGTTTGCAGTGCAAGAAAAGTGTGTATATGTAGGAGAGTATGAGGATATCTTCCATTTTGAAGATATTGAAATGAGAGCGAAGGATTTTATGAGTGTGTTAGATGAGAAGGAGAAGTATATTATTTTTGAACGCTTTTTTGTAGGGAAGACGATGGGAGAGATCGCTAGTGAGATGGAAATGACTTATTATCAAGTGAGATGGGTGTATCGGCAAGCACTTGAGAAAATGCGAAATAGTTTAAGAGGATAAATAGTATCATAAGAATGGAAGGCAAGGGATATTGCTTTCCATTCTATTTATTCTGTTAAGGTAGTAAATGTAGTAAGAGGTTTTTGAATTGTAGTGAATCTTGCATGTTCATACGTGATAATACGTATCCAGACTTTAATAATTGTTGTTTTAACTTATGAGGACTGATATGTATTGTTGTAGTTGTGCCATTTGAAAAATAAATGGTAGCTTTTTTACTCTTTTTGAAAAACTCTATGTCATGTATATGGTTATAAAACAGCCATATACAGTTTGGAGAAGAAGGAGATTCTGTCGGGAAAGCACAAATATATTCTCGATGATTAATTGGAATTGGGACATTTTGTTTGAAATGAAAGTTTGTCTGAACTGCTTTACGCCTGCCTTGATAAGTAGAGTGAACATTGGCTAGACAAGATTGTTTGATGAGCTGGAGAGCAGTTTGACAGGAGTAAAGATGGTTCCCACTACTTTCTATTATTTTTGTTTGGTAATAAGGGTGCTTGTAAGGCTCTAACATCATTGTTGCATTAGAAATAAAAATATCATTTTCATTGTTCATAACTTCGAGTCCTCCCCTTTAAAATAACATTATCAATATTATTATATACGAATTAAGTAAAGCAATTGTTAATATTCCGTTTCATATTGTAAATTTTGGCTATTCGTTTACAATCAATAGATGTTAGTCTTTCTAATTTGCATCGCTTGTACATATATATGAAAATAGAAAAGAGTAGGCGGTGAGATAGTATGAAGAAAAAGTATATTATTATGGCTCTAGTTGTTGTTCTTCTAGTATATTTAGCAAATAGTAATCCGAGTAAAGGAGAATATACAGACTGGGCAGCAAAGCAGTTTATGAAACGTAATGATGTAAGTAAGAAGTTAGATGAAGTTCAAAAAGAAAATGAAGAGGGCATCCTTGGCGATCTAGCATCGGCTGGTAAGAAGTTGGCGAAAAAATATGTTGAGCCACAAGTTGGATTATTAATCGAGAATTATACAAAGCGAAATGATTATATTTTCTTCTCAACATATACGACCGAGTTTGATATAGGCGGAGAACACTATAAATATGTATGCGTCGGATTTTCAAACATCTTTATTCCAATTGAAATGCCGAAGAAAAAAGACGAATCTGCAAAATGATGCAGATTCGTCTTTTTATTTATAACGTAATGGGAACTTCAGATACATTCTTTTCTAAGAGACGGGCTCCTTTTTTTCGAGTATTTTCATTAATTGATGAAAATACAGATGAGGTAAGGATGGTATCCATTACTTGATTTACAACTTGTGCATCGACAGGTGTAATAGGTTTCTCGATAGAAAAAACAACTGTTCTTCCATCTTCTTTCGCGAAAATTAATTCTAATACTTGCATACGTTATTTCCCCCTTTATATTGATTCCGCTATATGCGGGCAAGGTGATTGATGTTGCCTAATAATCAGCGGGGGATGAACACCCCACTGATTAAAGTTTCCCCTTATAGACTAGAAAGATCTGATGTGCTAACAAGTTGCACAGCGTGAAGTGGTGATGCTTGTAAGGAAGTAAGAGCACGTGCTACGTTTTGTACTTGCTCTAAGTTTGCGTTTGGTTTAACGCGCTTAAATTGTTTGTTCTTGAAAACTGTTTTTCCGTTCTTATCCAATCCATTGTTTAAGACAAGACGTAAAGTTAAGTCCATTACGATTGTTTCGACTGCCATGTTTATCACCCCCTTTCACTTTATAAATAGGGTGCGAATGTCATGTTTTGGCGTGAAATTTTTTCTTTTTTTTGGTACGCTTAAAAGACTAAGAGAGGGGTTTCGGAAGAATGAATCGTAAATGGTTATTTTGGATTCCTGTTTTACTATGGATGGGATTGATTTTCTATTCCTCGGCACAACCGTATAAAAAGCAGGATATGCGCTCGGATATTGAACAATATGTAAATGTTGAGTTTGTGAAAGAGCATTTTTCATGGGTATCTATCGATTACGGCGGTGGTACACCTGTTAGCATTGCAAATAAAGGTGTAGGCGGATTTATTGAGTTTTTCCTTCGTAAAGGTGCTCATTTTATGGTGTTCTTTATGCTCGGTTCATTGACGTATTATGCTTTCCATCGATCGGGTTATTCAAGAAAAAGGTGTTTCATATATGCTCTTCTTTTCGTTGCGGGATATGCAACATTTGATGAAATTCATCAATGGACTACGGGAGATCGTACACCGATGTGGCAAGATTCATTATTGGATACGTGTGGCGGATTAACGGGAATTATAATAAGTAATTGGTTTTGGAATAGAAAAAGGAGCTAATCTTTTGAGATTAGCTCCTTTTGTTTATCCCGCGTTAACGGACAGTAAAACTCCCACCTCAAAATTCAGTTGGAGCAAAGAAGTTAGGTGGGAGTCGGGCTGTCCGTAAACGTCCGATTGGTGAAGGCTAATAATCAGTGGGGATGAACAAAACCCCCACTGATTAAAGTTTCACTTTATACACCAAGTAATTCTTTTAGCTCATCTGTAGATAGCTCGGTCATCCAACTATCGCTTGTAATGACGGCGTTATTTAATGATTGTTTTCTCTCTAACATTTCATCAATTTTCTCTTCGAGTGTCCCCGTTGTAATAAGTTTATGAACGTGAACGAAGCGTTTTTGACCAATACGATATGCGCGGTCTGTTGCTTGGTTTTCTACAGCTGGATTCCACCAACGGTCGTAGTGAATGACGTGGTTGGCAGCGGTTAAGTTTAAGCCAGTTCCACCTGCTTTTAACGATAAGATGAAAATGTCATACGTTCCGTTTTGGAACTGCTCAATCATTTTGTCACGTTCTTTCTTCGGTACACTACCGTTTAAGAAGAGGACGCGCTGACCGAAATGTTCTTCTAACACATTTTTTAGCATGTTGCCCATACCGATGTATTGCGTGAAGATTAAACAACTTTCATTTTGATCTTTTATATTTTCAATGAGTTCCATTAACGTGCTCGTTTTCATGGAGCGTTCGATGATATCTTTTGGTTCTGTTTCTTTTAAATAAAGAGCAGGGTGATTACAAATTTGCTTGAGTTTATTCAGCATGAGTAATATAAATCCGCGTCTTTCAATTCCGCTTAATCCTTCTACATTTTGCAACGTATCTTGAACAAGTTGTTCATATAAGGAAGCTTGTTCACCAGTAAGTGGACAGTACGCTTTCTGTTCTTGTTTATCTGGTAAGTTTAATGCGACTGTTTGATCCTTCTTCGTACGACGCAGTAAAAACGGCGAGATAAATCGTTGAACTTGTTGGATTTTTCCTTCGTCACGGTCTTTTTCAATTGGTGAGACGAAGCGGCGCTGGAATTGTCCTAAGCTGCCAAGATATCCGTGATTAATGAAGTCGAAAATAGACCAAAGCTCGGCAAGTCGGTTTTCCATCGGTGTACCGGTTAAAGCAATTTTGTGATTCGCTTGCAAGTTTCGGACTGCTTTTGACTGTTTCGTATGTGGGTTTTTAATATTTTGTGCTTCATCCAAAATAACAGCATCCCAGCATAACGTACTAAGTTCTTCTTCATCAAGTTGAGCTAATGCATAAGATGTTAATACGACATCTGCTGATTGAAGGAACTCTTTAAATGATTCGCCTTTCGCTCGGTTACTTCCATAGTGTAACTGAACACGTAAATTTGGTGCGAAACGCTCAAATTCTTTTTGCCAATTTCCAAGAACAGATGTAGGTGCCACGATTAGGGCCGGGCCGGTTTTGAGATTGTTCTCTGTTATATATAGTAAGTAAGTGATCGTTTGAATACTTTTTCCAAGTCCCATGTCGTCCGCTAATAATGCTCCGAATCCAAGCTTTCTTAAATATAATAACCACTCAATGCCATGTTGTTGATACGGGCGGAGTGTTGCGTTTAGTGAAGAAGGGACATCTACTTTTGGAA
Source organism: Bacillus albus (assembly GCF_001884185.1). Classification (GTDB taxonomy): domain Bacteria; phylum Bacillota; class Bacilli; order Bacillales; family Bacillaceae_G; genus Bacillus_A; species Bacillus_A albus. Next base: position 23,838 of record NZ_MAOE01000096.1, on the reverse strand, counting down.
TATCTCCAATGTGCAATAGTTTTTGGAATAGCTCTTCATAATATCCATCTAGTTCAATTTCAATATCGGTAAACGGACTATCTTCTTCTACAATTTCTGTTTCAGCCGTGTTTGATAAATGTTGCTGAAGGACATCTTTCATTTCAAGTCCATATTTATCAGCACGATTCATGAGCTTTCGTACTTCTTCAATAAAGGCTGGATCCAGTCTCATCCATTGACCATTTATATTGAATAATCGTTTGTTTTGTTCAACGAGTTCGAAAAATTCGCTTTCTGATAAATCAATGCCGTTCGTTGAAATGCGCCAATCAAAATTAACGAGTGTATTCATACCGAAGAAAGATTGCGTTTGCGTTGCATTTTGCTTCAGTTGCACACGTAATTTTGGTTTTGTCGCTTTTAAATTTTGCCACCATGATGGTAGTAAAATCGTAATACCTGCAGCGAGTAATTCGTTACTTGCTTCTGTTAAGAAGTTCCACGCTTCTGTTTCAAAGAGCTCACTTCGGAATGTATCGCCTTCTTTTAACCATGGTACAAGCTTACTAAAGCCTTCTTGTGTTTCAAGAATACGCTCTTCATAATCGTGCCATCGTTTTGGTAAAGAATCGATGTTTTCATATACATATATGCGATGTGCTCCGCGCTTTGGCGTAACAATTGTTTCAAGCTTCCACATTTCAAATTCTTCTTGCGGCTCTTGTAGCCGTAGTCCGATTGTGAAAGGAAGGTCATCTTCAATGTATCCAATTTTTCGAAGCCAATCTTCTTCATGTAGTGCCGCATCCAATTGTCTTTTCGTAAAGTCATAATGTTCATAAAGCCTCTTTGCATCTTCCCATCCGTCATTTGAACGGTTATCTTGTAGTATGCTCTCATTTACCGCAGTCGAGAAAAGAGATGCCAACGTTTCATCTTCGATTGGTGTATTTTGAACTTTCCAAGATGGTTGCTGAGACCAACGCTCCATATCAGGTACGAAGCTACCGCTTGTGAAGGCGTCCCATAATTCGCTCGCATCTTCTGTAAGTGCCGTAATAGGGCCGTTCATTTGAATATGGGCAAAGGAGTTCATCGGTTTATTAGCGATGTATTCAAATGCTTGTGCATTCGTTAGCATAACACCTTGTTTTCCTTCCAAGGTTGCTTCTTTTAGAAACGTGCCGTAGAAGGAAGTGGAGTGCCATGTAAATGCATTTCGTTTCCAACTTGTTACGGATAATGGAGTACCGCTGTCATCTTCTCCCCAAAGGAACCAACCTTGACTAACATGCTGGAGCCTAATTGTTACTTCAGTTTGATTGATCATCGATTAATTTTCCTTTCCGTAATTCCTCTTGTAGTGCACGCAGACGTGAATGTAAGTTTGCGATGTGAATAATGAATGAATCAAATTCATCGGTGCGCTTTAATCGTTTATACAATGTACGTAATTTCTTTAAGTAACGAACTGCACGTCTATATGATTTGCGATTTCGCTCTTCAATGGCCTCGGTAGCAGCAAGGTGATACAGAGGAAGTGCCGCTTCTGGTGCTTCCTTTTCAATATCTTTCAGCGGCTCTTTCAAAAGTTCAATTGCTTCAAATCCATGTAGGAGCTGAAGTTCTGCCCATGTTCGATACTGCTTTTTCGCGAGTACGTATTGCTCATAGTTTGCGAAACTATATGGTAATAGCTCTTGCAAAATCATTTCGAGTCCGGCTTGTTCGTTTGTATGAGTTGCATACGTTTCATACATGATGACGAATAAGCGAACGATATCTTTTATGAAAATTGTATTTTCGTGCTCATGTATCGTTTTCTTCACTTGTTTATACGTAAAGGAAAGCCAGTTTTTCGCACGATCCCACTTCATTGCATTTAACAACTCTTCTAGCCAATAGAAGTACAGACTTACAACAGAAGCAGGTTGTTTCTTTAGTAAGTCCATCGCTAATAGGTCTTCGTCATTTAAAAAGAGTAGATGAGAAGATGCTAATGTTTTGGAAAGTGGATTGATTTTCGTATCAATTCGTTTTTCTTCTTCATGTAGTTGCTCTTTAGTGTGTAACAGTTCACTCCATATGTGACGATAAATAAAGAATCTCTCTTGCGTATAAGCGTCGGTGGAGAAGAATACTTCGTGAACGAGACGAGCTGTTTCTTGCAAAATTGCTTCAGACTCTGAAGGAATCGCTTCTAATTGTAAGTCCCGAACGATGGATTCGACTTTATCTACAAATAGGCGAACGACGTTAACAGGCTGATGATAAGAATACGTTTTATTTGCTTCGAAGTCTTGAATTTCTTCTAATAATTTTTGAAAGCAATAAAGCGCTGCATGTAATCTGAACAATTCATGTATCGCAACAATACGCGGAGCTTTCCGCTCGAGTTTCGTATAGAAGTCCGTAAAAATACTCATAAGAAAATACATTTGTTTATAAGTAAGCCGAGCTTGTTCTTTTTTTAATGATTCATATTCGTTATCAAAATATGATTGCCAACTTTTATAATCCATGTCTTCAAAAGCTGATGATTGCAATACTTGTCTTGCAGTTCGAATAGGAGGAAGGGAAGGTTTCGTATTATTTTTGAATAAAGTTAATACATCTCCTACTTGCCCGAAACTAGACGCTGCAGATAGTAACACAGCGAGCATATGCTCACATTGCGTTGGTGCGAAGCAATCGCAATAGCTTTCAGCGACGTTACGAATCGGGATATGGACGCTATATACGCTGCCTTCAGCGTCTACAGTTCCTGATAGCATATAACCATCAAAGTCAACGTTGTAGACAACACCACTACGATATAGGTGCCGAGCTGTAGCGACATGTTCCTGATCAGCTGTTTGCTGTGGATCTAGTCCTTGAACGAACTCATTCGCAATCATCATAATTTCATCTTTCGTAATTGAGTGTTGCAGCATAATATTCCTCCGTACACATATTTCTTTCCTCTACCATTATAAACAAAAAATGCTCAAAACAGAAAAAATGAAATTTGGATTACATAAATTGAAAATCATGGTAATATATATAATGTTAATTTTGTATATTACCATATATGTATAGGAGGAGAAATAGTTTGTCAGATTTACAGACGAAGTTAGGCAGTGGAATGAATAAGTTACAAGAAGGAATTGAGCAAGGGAAGATAAAGTTACAAGTTGCGCAAGAAATCGCTCAACTGAAAAAAGAAATGCAAGTGCAAATGCAGAAAAAGGCAGAGGTGCTATTAGAGATTGGACAACGAGTCTACGTTCAATTAAGAGGAAACGGATTAGATGAAGCGATCCTAAAAGAGATGATTGCTCCAGTTCAAGAATTTGATGTAGCTATTTATCAAGCAAGAAAACGCATTGTTGAACTGCAAAAGCAACAAGGCGAGAAAGCTACATGTGAATGTGGTGGACCTTTATCAATAAATGATAAGTTTTGTGGTTCATGCGGAAATCCAAACCCAATGTTAGCGGTAGAAAATGACGGTGAAACGACAAATTGTATTTCATGTAATGAACATATCGATCAAAACTCTACTTACTGTCCGGTTTGTGGAATTAAGCAAAGTGGGGAGTGAATTAGATGTATTGTCGCACATGTGGAAATCAACATGGTGAAGAGGTAAACTATTGCCCTAACGAAGGAAGTATGGAGATTGCAGGAGCTATAGAGGCAGTAACGTTAGAACAAGATACTGCAAAATACTGCAAAGGTTGTGGCAGTGAAAATGCTCAGCAAAATTTATATTGCCAAAAGTGTGGGCATTCTTTATGTATTGTGAAGAAAAAAGAACAATCTATTAAATTGCCTACAATGGACGGTACTACTGAAGTTAAATTTACAGCAGATAAAGCCGTTTTAAAAACAGGTTTTATTGGTGGGGCTGTTGCAAGTATACTCATGTTAACTGCTGGTTGGATTGGTAGTGTATTATTTGCTTCTATATTAAGTGAGATGTTTAGTAAATTTGCGAAAGAATTAGAAATGTTGCCAAGCTTTTATTCGAGTGCAACTTCTACGATGTTAAGTTATCATTTACTTGGTTTTACAGCTAGCGACGATAGTGGATTGATGTTTTCTTTATCTTGGCATACTCCATTTACATTACTATTAATCATTCCATTTATAATTTTCTCTGGTACAGGCATTTGGTTAGGAAAGCAGCGTGTTGCAAAAACGATTAAGGATCAAATCTTTATAGCAGCAACAGTTGGTATTATTTATGGTGTCTTTTTATTCATTATAAGTTTTATAGCATCACAATCTTTCGCAATTCCATTCTCAGAAGCAGGTAAGATTACGGTTGGCTATTCAGCGATTAAGAGTTTACTGAGTGGTTTTGTATGTGGGACATTATTTACCTTAATAGGATTTATTGCTCATACAAGCAAAAATAATATGGCAGCAGCATTTCAAGAGTTAATGCCATATGGAGCGTCTGTTTATTACGGTATTTCATCCATGATAAAAGGACTTTTAGTAACAGCAGTAGTGGTTTGTATTATGGCGTTAGTAAATAAGGAAGACAGTATTGAACCATTAAAAGAAATAACAACTTTAAAATCTGAAAGTGCATTATTAGCATTAGAGTTAACACCTCAATTATGGAGTATGGCTCATTTTGCTCCGTTAGAAGTATCAAGTCCAGCACTTAGTAAGGAGTTTACTGGAATTGGTAAGAAATCAAAATCATCTGAGAGCACATTATCATTTTCATTTATATCAGGCATCTCTGTAAATGGCGTAGTGGTTAGAGATATCATGATTTCAAAAGGAGCAAGTCAGGAAAGCCTTGCTGAATTTGATGAAGTGAATAACGTATTCCATTACGGTTTATTACTGCTTATTATTCCGTTGTTCCTTATGTTTAGAGCGGGAAGAAAGTTAGCTGAATTATCGACTGCCAATATATATATTACATTAGCAGTATGCAGTGGTTCTTACACGATTATGATGATTGTAATGAATATGATTTCTAAGTTCCAAATAGATGTTTCAGGGACTGTAACAAGTTTGTTTGGAACAAGTGGAACGGTATTATCTATGCAAAATTCATTTGTATATTTAACTATGTGTAGTTTTGTTGTGACATATGTAGCAGCATTTGTTGGAATGAAGTTAGCTAAAAAATAGGAGGAGAGCACGTTGAAGTTTTGTGGAACATGTAAAAAGAACGTTGCAGACCATTTAAATTTTTGTCCTGAGTGTGGGAGTAAAGTAGAAGTAATCGTCGATAACACTGCCGCTTCATATACAGAAGTACAAAGCGATACACAACCAGTGAAAAGTAAGAAAAATTTATTTTTAATTATTGGTTTTGCCATTATTATTATTTTATTATTTGGGGCATATAAATTTGGAGCATATAAGTTTTCAAAAGAAAAGCAAATAAATGTAATGATTGAAGCATTCCAAAAGAAAGATATTAATGCAATTGATGAGTTTGTGAAAGCAAATGATTCAAGCTTAAAGATTAAGACAGAGGATATTAAAGCTTACATGCGTTACTTAAAAGAGAACCCTTCTTACAATAAGCAGTTATTGTCTTATTTACAGAAAGAGACAGTAGATCAAAAGTTAACAAAGGATAAAAATTCTTTTAAAGATGGGGAAATTGTAGAAGAGGGAAAAGAGTGGTTCTTATATCCAAAGTATAAGTTTAGCATGAAATCTTATTATATGAGTGTTAGTACGACTGCAAAGAATGCGGAAATATATGTGAATGATAAAAAAGAAACAGAACTTTCTAGTGATAAAACTTCGAAAGAGTTGGGGCCATACTCCCCAGGTACGTATGTTGTCAAGGCAACAGCGAAGACAGAACTTACTGAATTAGAAACAGAGAAAGAAGTAGATTTAGCAGATGAACAGGGCGAGAAAGTGAATGTAGATTTATCGCTTGAAGGAAAGTATGTAAGCATTTCTTCTGATGAAAATGATGCAACCGTATTTGTAAATGGTAAAAAACGTGGGAAATTAAGTTATGGTAATTATAAACTGGGTCCTGTATCCACAGATGAAACAGTAGAAGTACATTTAGAGAAAACTACTGATTTTGGTGTAATAAAATCTGAAAGTGTTAAAATTGGAGACCAAAGTACATATTACTTAAAATTCCCGAAAGAAACATCAAGCTCAGCAGTGGGTGATTTTGTACGAAATCATATTTATGATAATGTACGTGCGATTTCATTAAATGATTTTAGTTTAATTGAAAATAATTATGATAAGAGCGGGAAATCGTATAAGGAAGACCATGATTATATACAATATCTACATAAAAAAGGAATTACTGAAGATTTATTAACAATGGAAATTCGTAATGTAGAGCGTCAAAGTGATACGAAATATAAAGTAACGACATATGAAGAGTACCATATTCGTTATGGTGATGGATCTGTGAAGTTCAAAAGTTTTAATAATGAACATATCGTTACTGTTAATGGAAATGGAAAGATATTGTACCATTCTCTTGGAGCGAATAATACGCTTAAGTCAGAGGAAGTATCTGGTCCGAACCGTTAATAAAAAGACTATCTCATATAATTGAGATAGTCTTTTTTCGATTAGGAGCGCGTTTCCTTTAATATCGCTTGCACATATGGATCATGTAATATTTGTTCTATAATGGGTAACATGTTTTGTTCAAATGGAATGTCGATAGGAAATGGCTTTTGTGAGCCGGGTTTAATTCCATATTGGACAAGTTTGTAATGTGTATTTTCTTTAGAACTGAGCACAATTAATTTATATCGATTGTCATCGCCAGCAAGTGAAAAGTCAATGGAAGTAGCAGCGTATGTTACTTCATCTTTATATATATACGGTTTTGGTGTACCGATCCAGTCTACCTTTGCTTGTACATTCATGGACATAACCTCCTTATAGTCATTATAAAAAAATAAAAGCCAGCTCTCAACAAAGAGAACTGGCCTTAGCAGTCATTGGTTATTTTAAAATTTTCACTTTAACAGTTTTGCGTCCCCATTTTTGAGCAGCGCTATCTGATCCAAGTAGGATGTCGATACGGTTACCTTTAATTGCACCGCCAGTATCTCCAGCGATAGCTTCTCCGTAACCTTCAACCCATACTTTAGATCCTAATGGGATTACTTTCGGGTCAACAGCAATCATTTTCATGTTTGGGTTCGCTGTTAAGTCATGACCCATTGCAGTTAATACACGGCCACCGTATGTGCCACCGTTTTCGCTCGGATGAGCTGTATATGCTGTAGCTACAACTGTTAACTCACGACCACCAGAAGGTGCGCTAGTGTTAGCAGCTTTCACAGCAGGCTTAGCAGCTGGTTTTGCTTGTGCTGCAGGTGCTTTAGCTGGTGCTACAGTTTTAGCAGGAGCAGGTTGTTCTTGTTTCTCAATAACAGGTGTTGTACCTGTTAAGAAAGGAACGTGAACATAAGCTGTTTTCCCGTTATATTCAAATTGTAACCACTCATTTTGTACTTGGTTCGTCGTTTCGATCATATCGTCTTTCTTAAGCGTCCCAAGGATTTCTGAGTTTGTGTTCGCTTCAGCACGTACGTTTAATACGTTAGCTGTTACGTAGTAGATGCTTTTTGTGAACTCTGCACTTACGAATGCGTCTTTACCATCTAAAGTGATTTTTGACCATCCGTTTTCTGTATTTTGTACATCTATTTTATTACCGTTTAGTAATTTACCGACAACTTTTGATTCAGTAGTAGGGTTTTCGCGTACATTTAGTACGTCTGTTGTTACAACAGTTTCTGCATTAGCAGATGATGTGAAAATCCCAAGACCAAAAACTGCTGCTGTTGCTATTCCAATTAATTTTTTCATGATAGCCTCCATTGCGTTTGTTTTCGTGTCCTCATTATAGCAACAGATTTTTTCGGATTTCGGGAAAACACACAATTACAAACCATTCGTAATAAGTCGTTAACATCCTGTAATATAACAAAAAATATAGGAAAACGTTTTTCATTCTATATGATTAGTAGGTTTCTACTTATATTCAAAATATTTAATACAACATATTGTTTTCGGCGTAAATAAAAATATTACAGGAGTGTTACAAAACGTTTACTAAACAGTTACATTCCTTGAGTATTTTACCGTTTTATGGGTAATATAGTTATATAAACATAAACATTTCGTTTGTGAAACTATAAACACGTGCTATATACTAGCAAAAAAACCGCATAATTGTTACAAAAAGAAAGGGTTGCAAGGAAGAAAAATGCCCTTTTTTAAATCTGTAACACATCCTTTTTTGGGAAAACACATTCCCATCCGCATTTTTCTCGCACAATTTGACAGCAGTATTTCGATCTTATAGCTCTTGCAGAGTGAAAAGGTTATACGGAAGGTAAGGCTGTCCATAAGAATTCTAGTTGGTGAAGGTGAAAGTAAGAAAATCACCGTAAAATTATAGTTTTCTATCCGATTTTACATATCGGAATTTATGTTATTTACAAAAGTGAAACCTACGAAGGGGGATTTGATGAGGAAACTGACAAAAACATTCATCGTTTCATTAACATTATGTATTGCATTTACAATTTGGGGGATTATTCCCGAATCTATTATCGGAAAAGGTAGCTTAGGAAATGTAACAACCGCAATTCAAACTGCGTTAGTTAGTAAGTTTGGATGGTTCTATATTATTTCTGTTTCTATTATTTTAGGTGTGTCTATCTTTTTAATTGTTTCGAAATACGGTTCTATTCGTTTAGGTAAAGATGATGACGAGCCTGATTATAGTTATATGACATGGTTTGCTATGTTATTTAGTGCTGGTATGGGTATCGGTTTAGTTTTCTGGGGCGTTGCCGAACCATTAAACCATTTATACGCACCTCCGTTTGGAGAAGGTGCAACTGAGGAAAGTGCACGTCTTGCACTCCGCTTTTCATTTTTCCATTGGGGATTACATCCGTGGGGACTATATGCATTTGTAGCGCTATGTATTGCTTACTTTACTTTTAGAAAAGGAAAAGCGAGTACGATTAGTGCGACAGTAGGTCCGTTATTTAAGGGCGGGGAACATGGGCGTATTGCTCATTCATTTGATGTGTTAGCTGTTTTTGCGACTGTATTTGGCGTGGCGACGTCATTAGGTCTTGGTGCAAAACAAATTGCAGGTGGTGTTAGTTATTTAACATCTATCCCGAATTCATTACCGACGCAGTTAGTTATTATTGCAATCGTAACAGTGTTATTTATGTTATCCGCGCAAACAGGTCTTGATAAAGGAATTAAATATTTAAGTAATACGAACATTATTTTTGCATTTGCACTTATGATCATTGTATTATTTGCGGGTCCAACAAACTTTATTATGAATTACTTCACTTCGACAATCGGTTCTTATATTCAGGAATTGCCAAGCATGAGTTTCCGTTTAAGTCCATTAGATGAAGGTGGAAATCAATGGATTCAATCGTGGACAATTTTCTATTGGGCATGGTGGATCGCATGGTCACCGTTCGTAGGTACATTTATTGCTCGTGTTTCAAGAGGACGTACTATTCGTGAGTTTGTTATCGGTGTGTTACTTGTACCGACCGTAATTGGTGCGCTTTGGTTCTCTGTTTTCGGCGGGACTGGTATTCATATGGAACTGTTTGGTGATGCACATATCTTTGAAAAAATTAAAGAGATGGGAACAGAAGTAGGATTATTCGCTATGTTTGATCAGATGGGAAGCTTTGGATCGGCTTTATCTGTTCTAGCTATTCTTCTTATTTCTACATTCTTTATTACATCTGCAGATTCTGCGACATTCGTTTTAGGAATGTTAACGACACATGGTAGTTTAAATCCGCCAAACCGTATTAAAATGATTTGGGGTATCGTTTTAGCAGCGTTAGCTTCTATCTTATTATATGTAGGTGGATTAGAAGCACTGCAAACGGCAGCTATCATTGCAGCATTCCCATTCGTCTTCGTTATTTTCTTTATGATGGCAGCATTGTTTAAAGAGTTACAAAAAGAAGGGCGTATGAAGCGTCATAAATAATAGAAGGAAAAAGAGCTGATTATGTATCAGCTCTTTTTTATATAGAAAGAATTTTAATTGCAAGTCAGGGAAATAAAATACTTTACTATATAAGTAGTATGCCTTTTATATGAAGAAAAATCGATACATTTCGACAATGTTCGATATCTTTCGAATTCTATTTGTATTTTTGACAAAAAATTGTCGGAAATGTGTTGTCACGTTTATGTATATGTGCTATATTATTTCCTGTAAGCGATTTCAAATAGTTTTAAAGCGCATTCAAGGGGGACATCAAGAATAATGAAACGTTACGAAAGAAAGTGGAAGCATATTTGTTTGAAACGTGTGGCACATCGTAGTGTCCAAGAAAGCACGGAACCTAAGACTGAAACGCGCAAAGAACAGCAAGAGAAGCAATTGGTTCTACAAAAATAGCAATCACTTTTTCGTATATAAATGAAGGTCGATCGTTCGTTGGGGGATGGACGTGAAATTACTTTCAGCTAAGGGGTATTGTCTGATATATAATTTATACGGCAATAAATAAGCACAGAGCATACGGCGCTCTGTGCTTATTTTTATTTGTCTTTTTTGAATCGAACTGTTTTATCCCAGCCAATGACTTGTTTCTTGCTCTTTGCACGTAAGTATAAAATTAAGCTACGAATGAATAAGTACGTAAAGAGCTGTGCGTACGTAAAGTACATGATTACACTAATGAAAATATTAGTTGGTGTAAAGGTTCGTTCCACACTCTGGGCACTAAATAATTGAGAAACATATGTAATATATGCGACATACCACATAAATAGTAGCGGAATGCTATATTGAATTTGGAATATCCCAAGTAACCCAATTACAAACCAAACGTTCGAAATGATTAAGAATAACCAAAATACAACATACACTAAAACTTGTTGTAAGGAATGGACGAGAAGTTTTCCTTTAAAGAAACTTAATGAAGAAAACATTTTTTCTAAAATGTACAAGTTCCCTTGGAGCCAACGTGTACGTTGCTTAATAAGGATTTTTAAATGCTCAGGTTCTTGTTCCCATGTAATCGATTCTGGCACGATTGGTAAGAGATAGCCCTTTTGTGTAATTCGTAATGTTAATTCAGCGTCTTCTGCAATTGCATAAGGGTCATAGCCGCCAAGCTCTTCTAATGCAGAACGACGAAGAAGCATATTTGTTCCTGTTAGTGAACCTGTTTGGAAGAGTAACCAGCGTCCGGATTGCATAAGGAGCTGGAAGATTTGAAATTCCAACGAAATCATTCGTGTTAGCCAGTTTCTGTTTTCGTTTACAGTACGAACGTGACCAACAGCTCCAACAGCATCCTCGGTTGTTTCAGCGTGTTCTACAAGCATTCGCAGTGCATGTGGTTCAGGCTGGTTATCTGCATCATACACACAGAAGTATTCACCATCTGAAATACTAAGACCATAGTTTAATACACGAGATTTCCCTTTTGGTTCACCAGGCGGAACACGAATGTGACGAATGTGAGCATAAGCTTTGTCAAAATCGTCACCAATTTCAGGTGTTTCATCTTGTGAGTTATCGTTTAATAAATAAACAGTTAGTTTACCTGGATATTCAATCTTCGCCATCGCCTCTAAAGTATCTTTAATAACGACCCCTTCATTGTGGGCAGGTATTAAAATGTCGACGCTTGGATAATGTTCTAGCTTACGATCTTTTCGTTTACTATTTCGGTGAACTAAACCTGCGAGTGTTAAGAATGAATAGTAAACGAGTAAGCCAGAGAATAGAAAGGCAGTAAAAATAAGTATATACTTAATCGAAAATGTGATGCTAATCCAAAACACGAGTACACAAAATAGAAGGAATAAAAGCAGAATAACGAGTGTCATCATAATAACGTCTGTCCTTTGTTCCCAATTTGCTCGCGTGAAATTTTTATATCTTGGATTGCTTCAGCAGCAAGCCATTGCTCCATTTTTGGCTTGAGGCGGTTCATTACAATGTCAGCACCGGCTTCATTTGTGTTTTGTAATAAAATAACGAGCGTATTATTATCGTATTCAGCAGCAAGGTCAAAGTCATTCCTTATCGTTTCAACTAATAATGAAGCTACGCGGTCCATAACACTTTCCTTCGTATATTTACTAAAGGAAGTGAAGTCGAAGTGAATCATAACGCCTGTTTCATTACGACGATTCATTGCATTTATTAATAATGCTTGTCGTCTTTCAAATTCTTGTCTTGTTAATAATTTTGATTCGCCAATGTATTGTTCTAATATTCTCACGCGTTCGGTTAATTCTTTATTTTCATGAATAACCTTCTTTAATAAATGTGTTGAGATATATACAATGAAGAAGTTTGCTGCCATTAGGAAGTGGGTAATAATGTATTCCCATTGTTCTGATGTACTCCATAAGTAAAGCCATGCTTGGTAGAACAGGTAGAATACCGAAATAATGGTTCCTAATATAAAGAAAACAAATGCAGTTTTATCAGGCAATAATAGAAATAGTACATTAACAATTACATATATAATTGTAAAAATGAGAGCATGCTCATATTGTGTTACATGTACAGTTGTAAAATAAAATAAAATTTGTAAAATCCACATAGAGAGGACTTTATAGAAGTTATCTTTCACAAAACTTTCCTCCTTAAAGATAGTTCATGCAAGGATACTTGTAGTATGCGCAATTATTAAGAAATAGACCGGATAACTAGGTTATTTTGGAGAGCAACCACAAGTAGTATCCCTCTTTTGCAAGAAAAAATAAACAGACTTACTAATTATTGTATCATAATGTTTTAATATTTCAGCATAAAGTATTAAATATATATATAACATAATAAAAAGCCCCCTCTTTAGAAAGAGGAGACTTTACATCATTTTATCCCACTTTAATGGGCAGTAAGATCCCCACCTCAAAATTCAGCGAAAGCAAAGAATTTAGGTGGGGGATCAACTGCCCATAAAAGTCCGATTGGTTCAACTAATAATCAGTGAGGGATGAAGAACCCCCCACTGATTAAAGTTTCACTTTATAAGAACATCATACCCGCAACTGCTGCATTTAAGAAGTTCGCTAATGTACCAGCGATAACTGCTTTAATCCCTAATTGTGCAATTTGTTTACGGCGAGTAGGAGCTAATGTTCCTGTTACACCTAACTGAATTGCGATAGAAGAGAAGTTTGCGAATCCACAGATTGCAAATGTTAAAATTAAATTTGTTTTGTCAGAGAACTCTGCCATGTGTGGTCCTAAGTTTGCGTATGCAACGAATTCGTTGATTGCAAGTTTTTGACCGATAAAGCTTGCTGCTTGTATAGCTTCACCAGGAGAAACCCCGATTAAGATTGCAAATGGTGATAGTAAGTAACCGAAGATTAAATCAAGGCTAAGTTTAATATCAAACCAAGAACCAACCCATCCTAATAAGCCATTTAATAAAGCGATTAATGCGATGAAAGCCATTAACATTGCTGCTACGTTAATAACAAGTTGCATACCTTCAGATGCACCACGTGCCGCTGCATCGATAACGTTTGCGTCTTCACGTTCTGTAGAAAGCTCAACGTTATTATCTACTTTTTCTGTCTCAGGCATAATTAGTTTCGCAATTAATAGACTTGATGGAGCCGCCATAATTGCTGCTGCTAATAAGTGTTCTAACGGAATACCCATTGCTGCATAACCGACAAGAACTGATCCAGCAACAGCTGTCATACCGCTTACCATAATAGTGAAGAATTCACTATTTGTTAAACGTGCTAAGTAAGGCTTGATTAAGATTGGAGCTTCAGTTTGTCCTAAAAATACAGTTGTTACTGAGTTTAAACTTTCAGCTTTAGAAGTTCCAAGAAGTTTACTTAATGCGCCACCAACGACACTAACAAATCTTTGCATAATACCGAAATGATATAAAATTGCTACTAATGAACTAATAAATACAATTGGAAGTAGTGCTTGAATAAAGAATACAAATCCCCAAGGGCCTTTTGCGTTGACTAAATCCCCAGCAACGAACTTAATTCCCTCGTAAGAAAAATTAATTAATCCTTGAACGCCATCTGCAGCGTATTTTAAACCTGCTTTTCCGGCATCCCATCGTAATACGATAAATGAAAATGACATTTGTAATGCTAGCGCGATTAAAATTGTGCGCCAATTAATAGCTTTGCGGTTGGAAGATAGTAAGAAAGCGATTGCTAATACTCCAATCACGCCGCCAATTCCCCATAAAAGATTCATGCAGTGTATGCTCCTTCCTCATAGTAAAAAAAGTGTATAAACCAGTTGTCTATACGTTTACGAATATAACATCTTAAGTAACTTATCATAATGGACATCAGAGGTCAAACATCTAACGAAAAGTTTAAATAAAAAGAAAATTCCTTAAAAAAACACATATAAAATGAATAGACATGAAATAGGTTATGTTTTTTATGTAAAAATATGCATTATGATAACGTTATGGATCATTATTGTAGAATATGGTGTATGAAATAGAAAAATAGATACATTATTTTTTCGGGGATATAGGTTATACACATTAAAAAGAGCCTTCTAGTAATCTAGAAGGCTCTAAAAATATAAATTAAGGTGCTTTTGTGTATCCTAAGAAATGGCTCTTCCAATAAGAGTTACTTAATGAAGCGATTGCGACACCTTTATCTCCAGCTTGGATAAATGATCCGCCCCCAAGATAAATACCCATGTGGGAAGGACCCGATTTATAAGTGTTTTGGAAATAAATTAAGTCGCCTGGTTGTGGATTTGAAGTTTGTGGTAGGCTACCCCAATATCCCGCAACACTTTGTCGGCTAATGTTATGACCAAATTTCTTAAATACGTGGTAGATGTAACCACTGCAGTCAACACCAGTAGCAGAAGTTCCGCCCCAAACGTATGGTACGCCTTGCATTCCTTTTGCATATGCAAGTATGGAAGAACTGTTGCCGCTATTATTACCTGTATTATTGTTGTTATTGTTTTGATTGTTATTTTGGTTGTTGTTAGGCTTATTATCTACTGCGCCTCCAACTGGTGTTTTAGAAAGGTAACGTGTTCCGATATAACCATTTTGGCCGTTGTAGTTAATTTTACTCCATCCAGAGTTTTCAGAGATTACTTGAACCTTCTGTCCCTGTGGAAGTGCGCCTATGATTCTATAATTTGTACCTTCGCCGCTACGTACGTTTAATGCAGAAGCATTAATGTAGTAGTCACCAATTGCACCTTGATCAGGTTGTTTTGGCTGTTCAGGTTGCTTTGGTTGTTCAGGAGTAGCAGTGCCACCTTTAACGAATTTTACAAACTCGCTACTAACGAAGCCTGTTTTTCCTTGATAGTTTACTTTAAACCAACCGTTTTCAGATCCAACTACGTTTAATGTAGTCCCATTTAACACGCCACCAATTACACTATGGTAAGCAGCAGGGCCTGTACGAACGCGTAGAGATGTTGCGTTAACAACGTAAGTACCGCCAGTTTGAACAGTTACATTATTGTTTTGATTATTATTTTGGTTGTTTCCTTGTGTAACGTTATCGCTAGAACCACCTTTTGTTACGTAGTCTTTGCTTACGTAAGCTGTTTGTCCTGCATAATTGATTTTGAACCAATCTTGAACTTCGCCAACAACTTGTACGACTTGTCCTTTTGTAACAGAACCTACAGTTGTGTGAGAAGTGCTAGGACCTGTACGAACACGAAGGGAAGATACATTTACTGTATAGTTTCCGCTTGCTGGTTTTACAGATTCTTGGTTGTTATTATTCGTATTGTTGTTTGAAGAACCTGCATTAGCAGAAACGCCAGATACAAATTCACCACTTACATAACCTACTTGTCCATTATGGTTGATTTTCACCCAACCGTTTTCTTGGCCAATTACGTTTAATGTTTGTCCTTCATATACACGTCCTGAAACAGAACTAGAAGTGTTAGGAGCTGTACGTACACGTAATACATCAGCAGTAACTTTATTCTTTCCACCTGTTGTACTTACATTAGAATTGCTTGCTCCATTTTTTGATACAAATTCGCCACTAACAAAGCCTGTTTTACCATTAATGTTAATTTTGAACCAACCATTTTCTTCGCCAATCACGTTTAATGATTGACCGTTATAAACACGAGAGATGATGTCGTGAGAAGTACTTGATCCTGCACGAACATGTAGTACGCTAGTATTCACCGTATAAGATGAGCTGTTTGATGCGGAAGCTTGGACAGTTTGTGTAGCAGCTTTTTGTGTATTTTGTTCAGGGGCAGCTTGAACACTATCAAGTGTAGGTGCTGCTCCTCCTGCTACAGACACTGCCGCAAGACCGGCAAGGTATTTTTTCATAATTTGTCGATTCCTTTCTGTCTGTAATGTAGTGAAGAAATATTTACCAACTGTTAAAAATTCTAAAGAGCATGTCGATTACTGTCAAGACTTATGCGGTAATCTGAATATGACAAAAAGATTACAAAAAAAAATCAAGGCATAAATCTATACCGTGATTTCCATTTAAATACATATATTGAATGTAGAAAGGATAGAAATGATTCGTGTTTAAGAAGATGACATGTTGGATTGTAACAAGCTTTGAGAAAATGATCTTTGTAGCATTTTTGTGATAGGGCCAACTTGACCATCTTGAATTGCAGTTCCATCAAGGTGAGTCATCGGCAAAATTTCAATCGTCGTTCCTGTAAAGAAACATTCATCTGCTTGATAAACATCGCGAATGCTGAAAAGTTCTTCTTGTACCGGAATACGAAGGGTTTTTGCTAAAGAAAGGACATATTGACGAATGATTCCATTTAAAATAAGGTGATTGGCTGGATGTGTGTAAAGAGTTCCATTTTTGATTAAAAAGAAGTTAGAACAGCTTCCCTCAGTTACAGTACCATTTCGTACGAAAAGTGCCTCTTTACAACCTTTGCGCTCAGCTTTCGTAGCAGCTAATACATTTGGCAATAAATTTAATGATTTGATATCACAGCGTAGCCAGCGCGTATCTGGTTCTGATATAGCACGTACACCATATTCAATCCATAACGCGGGTCTTTCTTTCTTCGTAATATAGGCATAGATTGTCGGAGGGAGGTCATATGAGAATGTGTGGGTACGAGCTTGTACACCACGAGATACTTGTAAATAAATCGTTCCGTCTTCGTGGAAATTATTATTTTCAATTAGTTTGTAAAGTAGGATAATCAGTTCTGCTTTTGAGAAAGGGAGTGATAATTCTATTTCTTCCATGGAGCGATATAATCTTGTGATATGCGGATCTAATAAGTGAAAGTTCCCTTTATATAGGCGAATAACCTCGTAGACGCCATCTCCAAACTGTAAGCCTCTTTCTTCAAGTTCTATGTACGTTTTTTGTTTCGTTGTATCAATAACTGCATCATTCCAAAGTACAAATCTTTCATATGCCAATTTTCGTCCCATCCTTTCGTAAGTGCATAAGTAAGTGAAACTTTCATTCATTTGGAATAAAAATCACTATAGTAATTTTTATGTGAGTATTTCTTTACATATGACGTATATGTATTTGTAAATGGTAGAGAAGTAGTGGTGATTTACAGCATTTTGTATATACAAATTCGAAAATGAGAAATAAGAATCCTGCTTTTACATAAAAAAAAGCAACATTCTTATGGAATGCTGCACAAGGAGGGTAGCTATCTTTCATAGGGACATCGTCTTATTGAATGTTTTGTGTATGGAAACAAAACATATTGAAAGACAATTATAAGAAAGTAGAAATAAACGATTCATATATTTCTGTAAGGGATCTTACTACAGATGAGAAATATATAGAACCTTGCTTACATATTTTATTATAGAGATGCTTCATTAATCCTATGTGAATATTTGGTAAAGGTTATGTAATGTTAAAGTTAATGAATATAAGTAATTGTATGGAGAAATATAAAAAAAAGAGGCTGAGATTACTCAGCGCTCTTCTTTTCTTCTTTAATAGCTGTCTTTACTTCACCAGTTTTGGTCTTGTTACTTTCAGAGAAGCGAAGTAAGTCACCTTCAATGATTTTGTCAGACATGTTCAATTCATTTTGAGCACGATCAATGAGTGGTTGAGATTCTTCTTTTGGTAATTGTACAACTTCGCCAGTAGCACGGTCGTAGAATGTACTGTTTGTGTACATGTACTTATCTGTAATGAAGCTACCGTCACGAAGAACAACGAATCCTTTATTATCAGGTGAGAATACATCGTGACCAAATTGAATTTGATTCGTAGAATCTACACCAAGTAAGTTTAGAATTGTTGGTTTAATGTCAATTTCACCAGTTGGTTTTGAAATTGTTTTACCTTCTTTTTGACCTGGAACGTGAATAAACATCGGTGTTTTTTGTAAGTTCATATGGTCAAATGCAGTGATTTCTTCTTTTCCTAAGAACTGTGCCATTGCACGGTTATGGTTTTCAGAAATACCGTAGTGATCACCGTAGAATACGATAACTGAGTTGTCGTAAATACCTTCTGCTTTTAGACGCTCAATAAAATGTTTCATTGCTTCGTCTAAATAGCGAGCAGTTACCATGTAACGGTCAAATACGCCATCACCAGAATTGTATTCATCGATTAATTTCGTGCTGTCATCATAAGTGAATGGGTAATGGTTTGTTAAAGTAAGGAAGCGAGTATAGAACGGTTGCTTCACTTCTTTTAACATATCGATAGATTGATCGAAGTATTCGATATCTTTTAATCCCCAATTTAATTTCGTTTCTGGTGTAATCTTATAGTCAAGCTCGTTGTAGTAACGATCATAACCAAGTGCTGGATACATAATGTTACGGTTCCAGAATGTTGCGTTGTTAGCGTGGAATACTGATGTGTGGTATCCTTGCTCACGTAAAATTTCTGGAGTTGCTGTATATTCGTTATTACCGTGTGTGAAGAATACAGCACCACGGTCTAGTGGATACATTGAAGTATCTACTAAGAATTCAGCATCAGATGTTTTTCCTTGCCCAGTTTGATGGAAGAAGTTATCAAAGTAATAACTTTCTTTCGTAAATTGGTTTAAGAACGGTGTAACTTCTTGTCCGTTAACTGTTGCACCAATTAAGAATGTTTGTAATGACTCAAGAGAGACAACAATTACGTTTTTCCCTTTTGCAGTACCAAACATATTTGGATCTGGCTTGCTTTGCGTTGTTTTTACGTAGTTTTCTGTTTCCTGTAATTTACTACCATCTGCAAAGGCCTTTTGTGAACTTGATTTTGCTTGTAAGCCAAGATCATACACTTGGTGTACATATAAACCTAAGTTTTTAACAAGCATAACGCGGTCGAATGAACGTGTTAATAGTTCTGGACGCTCGGCTTCTGCCAGTCCTAAGTTTGCGAAGAAAATAGCAATTGTTGACACGAAGTATAGGGAACGCATTGGGCGTGCTACACGTTCTGTCGGTGCAAAGTTTTTCATCTTCTTCAATAAAATGAAGAATACGATAATATCAGCAAATGCAAGGATGATTTTGTAGTTAAATAATTCTTTCACACTAGAACCTAAACTTCCAAAGTTAGATGTTTGTCCTAGTACAGGTAAAGTAACGAAGTCATTGTAGAATCCGTAGAACATTACGTTACCAACAAGAATGATTGTTAAAACAAAATTAATTCCAAGTGCTATATAGTTACGTTTTTTCCCTTTTGCAAATAATGCAAGACCAACAAGCAGTAATGATGCTGCTAATGGGCTAAGGAATAAAATGAATTCTTGCATGAAAGATTCAAGTTTTAAATCAAAGCTTGTGCGAGTAATAAGATATGTCTTCAACCATACGGCTAAAGCTACGAATACAGTGAAACGCACATTTTGAAATTGTGATTTCAAGGTTTCTTTCATTCATTTCCACCCTTTCTCTATCAGGCTTGGTCGATTTTGGAGCGAAAAATGCTAAAATAAAAAATACATAGTTTTCTTGGCCATAATTAGAGGTTCTATATTCACCCATATACGACTATAACTATGCATACCCTTTTAGTTTCTTGTGTTGCTCATAAGCATAACGTCATTTCTGTATTATACAACAAAATTCATTTCTGAGAAACACTATAACATTTTACATTTTTTGTATAAGATTTGTCACTACCAGAGAAAACTTTAACATTCGTTTATATGTCCGTCAACTAGAAAATATAACAAAGGTAGAGCAGAATGTTAAGTGAAAGTGAAAATTTTCTTTGTTGAGAAATAAGAAATGACAATGGGTAAGTGGTTATCTAGAAACCTATTATATGAAGGGAAGTATGCAAAAATTAACGAACACTTGTTCTTTTTTGATTTGTTTGTTACAATGAAAGTTCATTGATAGATTATGTGTAATTTTGATGAACTTTTACTGATAACATATTGTAGCTTATTTCTTTTAAAAAATAGGGAGGCTTTTACATGGAACAAAAATTTTCAGTTGAAGCGTTTTGGAAGAAAGCAAAACATGTTGCAAAGCAAGCAGGGCAGTCGGTCATTTATGCAAGTTTATTATTGTTTTACGTTTTGCAGAAACCGGATGTTCCAAAACGAGTGAAAATTATTGTAATTGGAGCGCTTGCTTATTTTATTGCACCGATTGATGCGATTCCAGATTTCGTTGCTGGAATTGGTTATACGGATGATTTAGGGGCGTTAATGGCTGCACTATTACAGGCGTCGTTATACGTCAATGAAGATGTGAAAGATAAGGCACGAGTGAAGTTGGCAGAATGGTTTGGTTCGGATATAGACACATCCTTTATCGATCAGAAATTAGATCAATAGGTGAGAACTGTCATATGGTGACAGGGTGAACGTAAGCGAGGAAGTGCATTATGCCATCAGGAAGAACGCATACGAAAATAAACTTAATATCCCTTCCGGTTGTTTTGTTTCTGCTCTTTTCGTATGGATTAACAAATTTTGATTTTTTATTAACTTTTGCAATTGGCTTTTTAGTAGGGACTTCATTTTTAACGCCGGATTTAGATACGTATAGTAATGCGTATAATAAATGGGGATTCCTGCGTATATTTTGGTATCCGTATAAGAAGGTCATGCCGCATCGCTCCTTCTTTACACATACAATTATACTTGGTGATGTAATTCGTATTGCATACATGTTAATTGTGTTTTCTCCGTTTTTATTCCTATTAAATGTAATCGCACTTGACGGGAATTTAATAGAAATTGCGAAGAAACATGAGGTTGAAATTGTAACGTTCGTAATGGGAATTGTTGTGGCAAGTACGCTTCACATTATAGCGGATAAAGTGAATACGCGCCGCAAGAAGATGATGAGAAAAAAGAAGAAACGCAGAAGATAAAAAAACCATCCCAAAAGGTATTTTGGGATGGTTTTTTCTTATTAATCAAACGTTTGTTTAAAAAAGAAATTAAGCTTTCAGTACTTTAATGCCTTTTACGATGTTCCAAATGAAGTAGTATAAGCTAATGATTCCGCAAATACATAAGACAATCATTGTACCGATTCCAAGTGTTACGTCTGGTTGATCAGATCCAAGACCCATAATTCCTAAAATAGTTACGCCAATGAATGTAGCGATACTTGGAATTATGTGTGTCCATAGAGCACGTTTTGCATGTGGTTTTGTTTCAGCATCGCCTACAATCCACACAATAATAGGGAATAAGATAGGGGCAAATAATACACTAAAGTAAGATAAAGCTGCTAATATTTTGTTTCCGTTCATATATATCACCTCATAAATAATGTCCGTTGTTATACTATTATTATGCAATAGTTTTGGCAAGCTTACTATCGATGAACATTACAAGAACGTGACGATTTTGTAAGATTTTTAGATTAAAAATGAAATTTTCAAAAAAATATTCCGTAATGGAAATTGTTGTGATAGAATTAATGAAAACGTTTTCTTAGACGTTTTTTATTTTAGACTTAAAGGTATGATGACCTGATAGTCTATTGATGAGGTTATTCTATTTAAAAGGGGATTCTTTAGGGGGAGAGAACAATGAACACATGGACACAAGTTTATGATCCGTTCGGAAACATTTGGATTTCGGCAGCGGTCGCACTTATTCCGATTATCTTTTTTTTCTTAGCTTTAGCAGTTTTCCGCATGAAGGGGTATGTGGCAGGATTTATTACAGTTGTACTTACAATTTTAGTGGCGTTATTCGCTTATAAGATGCCGTTCACAATGGCGATGGCAGCGACCGGATATGGTTTCTTATACGGACTATGGCCAATTGCTTGGATTATCATTATGTCGGTATTTTTATATAAAATCTCTGTGAAAACAGGTCAATTTGATGTCATTCGTGCATCTGTATTGTCCATTACGAATGACCATCGTTTACTCGTTATTTTAATCGGTTTTTCATTCGGAGCATTTTTAGAAGGAGCAGCAGGATTTGGTGCACCAGTAGCGATTACGGCAGCGCTTCTTGCAGGTCTTGGGTTAAATCCTTTATATGCAGCGGGTCTTTGCTTAATCGCAAATACGGCACCGGTAGCGTTCGGAGCGATGGGAATTCCCATTACGGTCGCTGGACAAGTAACAGGTATTGATCCACATAAAATTGGACAAATGGCTGGACATCAATTACCGTTCTTATCATTATTTGTTCCGTTCTTTATCGTATTTTTAATGGATGGATTTAAAGGGGTAAGACAAACATGGCCTGCTTTATTTGTAGCGGGTAGCTCATTTGCAATTACGCAGTTCATTACAGCGACATTCTTAGGACCAGAACTTCCGGATATTACGTCAGCACTAGTAAGTTTAGTGAGTTTATCGCTATTCTTAAAAGTTTGGCAGCCGAAAGAAATTTATCAGTCTAAACAAGCAAATAGTGAAGTAGCTGCGACAACGACGGCAACATCTATGCCGAAACTAACAGTAGGAAAAGTTGTAAAAGCATGGTCTCCATTTATTATTTTAACTGTGATGGTAGTCATTTGGAGTCAAAGCTTCTTTAAAGCGTTATTTGCTCCAGGTGGCGCACTAGAGAGCCTCGTGTTTAAGTTTGAAATTCCAGGTTTACACAATTTAGTGATGAAAGCAGAACCAATTGTAAATAAACCGACGCCTTACGAGGCAATTTTGAAGTTTGATGTATTATCAGCAACAGGAACAGCAATCTTAATTGCTTGTATCATTTCTATTTTTATTTTGAAAATGAGTGCAAAAGATGCAGTAGCGACATTTAAAGAAACGTTAAATGAACTTAAAATGCCAATTCTATCTATCGGATTCGTACTAGGATTCGCATTTATCGCAAACTATTCGGGCTTATCTTCTACATTAGCGTTAGCACTTGCAGGAACTGGCGGACTATTCCCGTTCTTCTCACCATTCCTGGGCTGGATCGGGGTATTCTTAACAGGGTCTGATACGTCAGCGAATGCACTGTTCTCAAATTTACAAGCAATTACAGCACAACAAGTTGGTGTATCTGAAGTACTTCTCGTTGCAGCAAATACAACGGGTGGTGTAACAGGGAAAATGATTTCTCCGCAATCGATTGCAATTGCTTGTGCGGCAGTTGGACTTGCTGGAAAAGAATCAGATTTATTCCGCTTTACAGTGAAGCATAGTTTATTTTTCGTAATTATTGTTGGTATTATGACGTATGTCCAGGCATATTATTTAACGTGGATGATTCCATAAGTAACAAAAGAAATAAACTTTGCATTTTTCAGATTATCGTGTATGATGGGAAAGTATTGAAAATTAAATCAGTGATAAACTAGGGGTGCCTAACGTATGCGTAGGCTGAGAGAGAAGCGCGTGATCTTCTTAACCCTTTGGACCTGATCTGGCTCGTACCAGCGTAGGGAAGTTAACGGCTTTACATAATGATGTCTTTTATGAGCCAGG
>NZ_MAOE01000095.1 GCF_001884185.1 Bacillus albus | reverse complement strand
TATTTTTTTATGGACCTGGCTCTTTTTATTTTGGCATACGCTGGCCATATCTCGTCCTTGTCACGAACAGGGGAGGCAACAAAGGTTATGAAACAATCTGTTTCAGCTGAGCAAATTGAATTGAAATCGAGTTTACCAGGGAGTAAGAAAGTATATGTAGATGGACCACGCGCAGGTATGAAAGTGCCGATGCGTGAGATTGAACAAAGCGAAACGAACGGCGTCTCAAATCCGCCAATCCGTGTGTATGATACGAGCGGTCCTTATACGGATCCGGCGTATAAAGTGGAGCTGGAAAAGGGGATTCCAACGCCGCGCCACTCTTGGATTCTAGAGCGCGGGGATGTAGAGGCATATGAAGGGCGCGAGGTGAAACCAGAGGATGACGGTGTGAAAGTGGCTTCGAAACATACACCTATTTTCCCGCAAATGGATCGCCAGCCGCTTAGAGCGAAGCAAGGTGCAAATGTTACGCAAATGCATTATGCACGTAACGGTATCATTACGTCTGAGATGGAATACGTTGCGATTCGTGAAGGCGTAGAGCCTGAGTTTGTTCGTAAGGAAATTGCGGAAGGTCGTGCCATTTTACCAGCGAATATTAACCATCCGGAAGCAGAGCCGATGATTATTGGACGTAATTTCCACGTGAAGGTTAATGCAAATATCGGAAACTCTGCTGTATCTTCTTCTATTGCAGAAGAAGTAGAGAAGATGACGTGGGCAACGCGCTGGGGTGCAGATACGATTATGGATTTATCTACAGGTAAAAATATTCATACGACGCGTGAGTGGATTATTCGTAACGCCCCTGTACCAGTTGGAACTGTACCAATCTATCAAGCGCTGGAAAAAGTAAACGGAATTGCAGAAGATTTAACGTGGGAAGTGTATCGTGATACGTTAATTGAGCAAGCAGAGCAAGGCGTGGATTACTTTACGATTCATGCCGGAGTATTACTTCGTTACATTCCAATTACGGCAAAACGTACGACAGGTATCGTTTCCCGCGGTGGTTCAATTATGGCGCAGTGGTGTTTATTCCACCATAAAGAAAACTTCCTATACACTCATTTTGAAGAGATTTGTGAAATTATGAAGCAGTATGATGTTTCGTTCTCTCTCGGAGATGGATTACGTCCAGGTTCGATTGCAGATGCAAATGACGAGGCACAATTCTCTGAGCTTGAAACACTTGGTGAATTAACGAAAATTGCTTGGAAACATGATGTGCAAGTGATGATTGAAGGACCAGGGCATGTACCGATGCATTTAATTAAAGAGAATATGGAGAAAGAGCTTGATATTTGTCAGGGCGCGCCGTTCTATACACTTGGGCCGTTAACGACAGATATTGCACCAGGTTATGACCATATTACATCGGCAATTGGAGCTGCGATGATTGGTTGGTTTGGAACGGCGATGCTTTGTTATGTAACGCCGAAAGAACATTTAGGCTTACCGAATAAAGATGATGTTCGCACGGGGGTTATTACGTACAAAATCGCTGCGCATGCGGCTGATCTTGCGAAAGGGCACAAAACGGCTCATCAGCGTGATGATGCACTTTCAAAAGCACGCTTCGAGTTCCGTTGGCGCGATCAATTTAATTTATCTTTAGATCCTGAGCGCGCGATGGAGTACCATGATGAAACATTGCCAGCAGAAGGCGCGAAAACGGCTCATTTCTGTTCCATGTGTGGACCGAAGTTTTGTAGTATGAGAATTTCACATGATATTCGTGAATACGCGAAAGAAAATGATTTAGAAACGACAGAAGCAATTGAAAAAGGGATGAAAGAGAAAGCGAAAGAATTTAAAGACACTGGTAGTCATTTATACCAATAACACGTTACACCTCTTTACTTGATTGATCACACTGTAGTACCTAACTTAAATATAGAAGAAGCCCCCTTTGCTAAGACGGTAGCAAAAGGGGCTTCTGTCGTTTATAAGGCGAAGAAGAGGTGTACCCAGTAGTATAAGAGGAATAATGTGACGACTGTTGTGAGAGGAATAACGATAAGGGATACACTTAAATAGTCTTTCCATTTTACTTTAATTTTGTTTTGTTTCAGTATATACATCCAAATGAGGGAAGCTAGCGTACCGATTGGTAATAATAGTGAACCGATGTCACTACCAATAATATTTGCGAGATAGATAGTTTTTAATGTGACTGGGTCAAGTCCCATTTCAGTTAATGTGATTGTACCAATCATAAGTGCAGGGTGGTTATTGAAGACGTTAGAGAGGAGAGAGACGAGTCCGCCCATTGCAAAGCTAGCATAGAGTAGATGTTGACTTACTAATGGCTCAAGCCAATTTACAAGCGCTGCTGTTAATCCTGCGTTATGAAGCCCGTAAATAATGACATACATAGAGAAAGCAAAAATTAAAATGTGCCATGGTGTCTTTTTCAAAATATCGACTGGGTTTGTTCGTAAGTAGTACCATCTCCAGATGAGAAGAACGAGTGAACCGAGTACAGCAACAATTTCAATTGGAATTGATAAGAAGGATGCAACGAATAGAAGACAGCGCATAAGGAAGACGAAGCCTAATACTTTTAACATGAATTTTGTACGTTTTTGTTTCGTATCAACTGAATTTTTTCCTTTTAACGGATGGAAGTTTTTCGTGAAGAAAATTTCTTCGATATCATATGAAGAAACAGGTAATCTTTCTGGTAGCTTTTTCTTTAAAACTGTATACATAAGCCATGACATAAACAATAGTCCTAATGTTGCAGGTACAAACATCATAGCTGTATGCATATAAAGAGTCATATTCACAATATTTAATGCGATTAAGTTTACGATATTACTTACACCAATTGGTGCACTAGAAGCAGTAGCAATTAAGGCACCGCTTAATAAATAAGGAATTTGTTGATGCGGTTTTAATTGAAGGTTTTTTAGAAGAAGAATTAAAATTGGAGTTGTAATTAAAATACTACCGTCGTTATTAAATAAAAGAGTCATAAGAAAACATAATAACTGAATATACCAGTATAAACGGCGACCAGAGCCTTTTGCTAAGTTTGCAAGTTTCGCCGCGGACCAGTGGAAGAAACCGAAGCTTTCTAATATAACTGCCATAACGATGGTCGCTAATATTGTTATAGAGGCACCGCCAATTTTACTAATAATGTCCATGACGTCTGGTCTTGATACAAGTCCAGTAATCAGGATAATGCCAGCGCCAATTGCTGCTGGCCATGCCTCATTTAAACCACGAGGCCGCCAAAAGATAACAATCATCGTAAAGAAGAATACAATAATAGTAATCCATATTTCAATGCTCATATTTTGCCTACCTTTCTATTTTCCCTTGAATAAATGTAGCTTGTCTCAAGTTTATATTGATAGTATATTCAACAAAAAATAGGAAGAACTAGACATATAATGGAATAAAGTGAATATGTGTTTTTCAAGCGAAAGGACAACTGTCACGAATAGTGAAATAACTATGATGAGAGGAGTCTATAAATTAGTTGGGACAGTAAGATAGTAAATGAAATTTATATGGGCGATTATGGAGATATATCGGTGTAACTTAAAATATATCAGCGATTATTGAAATATATCGGCGCAACTTAAAATATATCAGCGATTATTGAAATATATCGACGCAACTTAAAATATATCAGCGATTTTTAAAATATATCGACTTATCGACAAAACATGACAAAAGGAGCCCATCCCAAAATACCTTTTGGAACAGACTCCAAGGTTATATTATTTTTCCTTCAAAAAAGTTCGATCTTTCAAGAATAAATTCCAGAAGAAAATAAATCCTGGTAATAAAATTGCAATCCCAATTGCATATAGAATAAGTAATGCATAGAATGTTTCTGGCGTTGTAAAGCTTGTAAATACAGTTACATCAGGATAAATAATATACGGTAAATGAGCGACACCGTAAGCGTAACTTGCAAATGCATATTGAGCGACGACTGCTAAAACGGCAATGCGAGGGTATCCTAGTGAGTCATACTTCTTGTTTGTCCACCAAAGAGATGAATATCCGATCACGAATAAAGCGATAGAAACTGTAAACCATGGGAATTGCTTTATGAGTCCTTGCATAAGCCAGTGTGTTTCCGGGTCCATTACAACGAGGGCGATAATCGCAGTAACGAGTGTTGCAGGACCAAGGATGATGGCGTTTCTTCGATAAACTCTATACGAATCTTCTGAACCTTGTTCTCTTGCAAAGTCAGCAAGAAAGAGAGAAGAGAGAAATAGTTCCGAAGTTAGTCCGAAGAGCATATAGCAATAAATAACCCGGCTAGAAAGAAGTTTCCCATACAGTAGTACTTCTTTTCCTTCAGACATTGTAATATAAGCTCCCTCTGTAACAGGTAAAACGGTAATTAATAAGGCTGGGATTAAGAGCCCAGTA
This sequence comes from Bacillus albus, assembly GCF_001884185.1. GTDB lineage: Bacteria > Bacillota > Bacilli > Bacillales > Bacillaceae_G > Bacillus_A > Bacillus_A albus. The sequence goes on along the minus strand of NZ_MAOE01000095.1, from coordinate 98,162 downwards.
ATACCTGAAATAACCCGAAGAAGGTACTGATATTTTGGCACAGAGTAAGCAAATACCATGAATGTACTGCGAATTGCAATAAGTATCAAAATTAACATAACTGGTACAAACATTACTGTCGCAAGGGTGAAAGCGGCTTTTGGGAAGAAACCGAGAAAAGCGACAACGACAAAGACGAGAAATGTATTTGTTACTTCCCAAGTTGGTGATAAGTATCGGTTGGCAAGCTTGGCAGCGATTGTTGGATGTTTTGCGTATACCATGCCCCAAAAACCTGCTCCAAAATCGATAGACCCTAATATGCTGTATACGAAAATAAGAGCCCACAAGATGATGATTGCAATACTTTCCTCATGCACGAGAATCGCCTCCTTCGTGATGTAAATCATTTGTAAGCGGATGTCTCTTAAAGAATGTCCGCAGTACAAAAACAGTTAAAATACCGAGTCCAATATATAAGATGATGAATAGAATAAATAAAGGACCGACAAAGTCAGCGCGTGTAGAAGCGTCGACTGTACGTTGCATACCATAAATGGTCCACGGTTGACGACCGCTACAGCTAAAAATCCATCCAAATTCAATGCCGAGCATCATAATTGGTCCACATGCGGCCGCTCCCCAAAGAAGCCACTTCGGTAATTCTGTTCCTTTTTTTCGGTAAACAAAGTACCAATATAAGAGAGCAATTGCTGCAACTGCAAAGGTGAAGGCAGCGGTGCCGACCATTAAGTTGAATAGTGTATGAGTGTAAAATGGTGGCCATGTTTCTTGTGGGAATTCATTTAGTCCCTTTACGACGGTGCTAGGGTCTAGTCCCACTAGTAGGCTAAGCATGTTCGGAATTTCTAGTGCATAGTTTAGTTCAAGTGTGTTAGGATCCACAACGCCGCCAATCGATAACGGTGCATGTGATGTCGTTTCAAATAAAGCTTCAGCAGATGCAAGTTTTTCCGGGGAATGCTTATGTAAGGCAATTGCCGATTCGTGTCCCGAAAGCCACATCGTAGCACCTGTAATAAATGTCACGACGAGTCCTAACAGCAGCCCCTTTTTATGGTACGCCATTTCACGTTCACTTAAATTCTTCTTTAATAATTTAAATCCGGCGATAGAGGCAATGACGGCAGCTCCAGTTGCATAGGCTGTAATGACAACGTGGAATGCGCTTGTGCCAAAACTGGGATTAAAGAAAGCCTTCCACGGATCAACGTTAAAAACTGATCCATCTGGCCCCATTGAAAAGCCCGCGGGTGTATTCATCCATGTATTTGCTGATGTAATAAGCACGGCAGATGCAGTGGCACCAATCATGACGAAGAATAGCGAGATTAATCTCATGAATGGAGGTAGTTTGTCAGCAGCATATACATAAATGGACATGAACAAAGCCTCTAAAAAGAAGGCGAAAATCTCAATTTGAAAGGGAACAGAGATAACCTGTCCAACAATTTTGGCAAAACCAGGCCAAAGAAGTGAGATTTGTACACCAACGATTGTTCCAGTTGGAATTGCTACACCGAGAAGGATGGCGAACGCTTTCGTCCATCTTTTCGCCATAATGGCGTAGTCGGAATCTTTCTTCCAGTGATAGAGTATTTCACTTATAAAAATCATTAATGAAAGTCCCACACCAAGTGTTGCAAAGATAATGTGGAATGCTAATGAAGAACCGAAAAATGCTCTTGCTAATGTTACCGTATCCATATGTAAACTCCTCTTCTTTTTGCCATTATTTTCTGATTGAATTGGAAGATTTATTCAAAAAACTACCAAAAATATATGTGTATTTAAAAAGTGGATATGGTAATATAATGTTTGAATATTATGAATAGAAAGAAGTTAATGTTTAATAATATTTTGTTTGTTTTTTAGGAAGGAATATTTTATAATCTTTTATGCGAACATAAGTTCTGTTTTTCCAGGGTGAAGAAGTTTATGTGAAATGGAGAGGATGTTTTATGTATCCTGAAGTCATTAAAAAGATGGCATTTTCAAAAGAGCATAGAGATTTATTATTGAAGCTGTATAATAAAGAGATTACGCGTCGTGAATATGATCGACTTGTGGCATCGCTATATAGACCTTCTAAAGAGGCTTGTGAGGGATAGAGGAACGGGAGACAATCTAATAGATTGTCTTTTTTAAATTTGTGTATGTTCTGGTAAAATTAAGGTTAGCCTTAATAGGGAGGTGAAAGGATTGCGGAAACGTTTATATATAGGGGTTGGAGTTGTTCTCTTAATCGCTTTAGGCGGAATTGTATTTTGGTCAGCTATACAAGGAAACCGTACAGAACATTTTATTTTGAGACATATGGTGAATGAAAATGGGACGCTTGCCACATATCGTTTAGCGGATACAAAGGCAGGAACGGGTGAAGCGAAGGGCCGTGAAGCTTTATCAGAATCAGCAGGATTATGGCTACAATATACACTCGATAAAGACGATCAAGCGTTATTCGATGAACAAGTTAAGGTTATTCAAAATAACTTTGTACATAAGGATCAAATCGTTGTATGGAAAATCTCTGAAAAGGGAGAAATACAGTCGGCTACCAATGCGCTTATAGATGATCTTCGTATGATAGAGCAATTATATCGTGCTTATGAAATGTATAAGGAAGAGCGTTATAAAAACTTGGCAGATCAATTGAGTGATGCTGTAATTCGTTATAATAAGAAAGATAATTATTACGTTGATTATTATGATGCAGATGCAGGAAAACAAAATAATTTTGCAACGACATCATACTTAAATCCGCACGCATTCTCTTATATGAAGAAGTACGGCAAAGTTTCTGATCAGCACTATCAGGAAGTCGTTCAATTTTTAGCGGATTACCCAAGGCATGGCTGGGCATTCCCGAAAGAGTATAAAGCAGATGGTACATTTACATACGACAAAGAAGTGAATATAATCGACCAATCATACGTTGCCTATCACCGGAGTTTAGGTGGGCTTTCATCAGATGCTTATTTGGAATTTATAAAGAAGAAATTCCAAGAGGATGGAAAGCTATACGGTCGTTACAATTTAGAAACGGGAAAACAAACTGTGAATTATGAATCACCAGCCGCTTACGGTTTAACGATTATGTACGTACTACAAACAGGCGATACAAAGTTTGCAAAGGAATTATATGATCATATGGTCACATTCCGCAATGACAATATATTTAGTAGATATTATGGTGGGTACGTAACAGGCGAAAATAATAATACGCATATTTTTGATAACGTATTGCCACTTTTAGCGGAAATGGAATTGGAGAAGAGTAAGAAATAGAAGGTGCTATCCTTTTGAGGAGGCACCTTCTATTTGTATCGTTATTTATCGATATAATTTTACGTCTTAATATTAGAGAAGTAGTTAATCACGAATTCACGAAATTGCTGAGCAGTTTTCGATAAATAGCGTTTTTTCGACCAACTTAAGCCAATAGTTCGCTCGCAATTCGGTTCAATAATACGTAACTTATTTAATGCTAAAGTAGAGTTTTTTAATAAAGTTAAACTTGGGACGAAAGCGATGCCGAGACCTTGTTTAATTAGGTCACTAATTACGGTTGGTTCATCTACTTCAAAAGCGATATGCGGAGTGAAGCCAGCTTTCTTGCAAAATTCATCTGTTAAGTGCCGAAATCCGTAACCGGTGTTCATACTAATAAACGGTTCGTCTTTTACTTCATGCAGATGGATACTGCTGCGTCTTGATAAACGATGACCTGAAGGGACGACTAAGAAAATTTCTTCTGTAATAAGTGGTTCCCACATAATTTCCTCGCCTTCAATTGGCACAGAAGAAATACAAAAATCAATTTCTATATTATCTAGTTGTCGTTTCATAGAAGGGGTAGATGCGAGAAACTGTTGGAATCGAACGTTAGGATGTTCTAGTAAAAAAGAACCGAGTAGTTCTGGTAATATCCTCGGAATAGAAACTGCCAGTGTAATAGAGCTTTGTTGTAATTCAGCTAAATCTTTAATTTCTCGTTCCCCTTCACTTAATTCATGAAAAATGCGCTCTACTCGTTTTAAAAATACTTTCCCAAAAGAGTTTAATGTAATCTGTCGACCTTGGCGATCAAATAGCGGGACGCCTAAGTCTTTTTCTAATCTAGCGATTGTTTTGCTGAGCGAAGGTTGTGCGATATGCAATTCCTCAGCTGCTTTTGTCATATGTTCTAATCGTGCGACTGTCTGAAAGTATTTTAGTTGAAGAAGTTCCATTTTGACTCTCCTTTCTATAGACCAAAAGGAATGAATTGATAATTAAAGATGTATTATACAGTATGAAAAGTGGCGTGTATAGTAAATCTGTTAAACCATTGTAATGTTGTGAAATTAGGAGAAGGAGTATGTTTCATGAATGGAATTCAACTTATATTTAAAGATTGGAAAGCGATGTGGCACCATAAACATGGACGTATCGCTTTAATTTTTTTATTAATCGTTCCTTTAATTTATTCAGGATTCTTTTTAGCTGGATACTGGGATCCGTATGGGAAATTAGATAAATTACCTGTTGCGATTGTAAATTTAGATAAGGGTGCTGCGATGGATGAAAAACCAATTCATGCAGGAGACGATTTTGTAGAAAATTTAAAAGAGAATAAGGAACTAGCTTTTCATTTCGTATCAAAAAAAAATGCTGATGAGGGGTTAAAAGAAGATAAGTATTATATGGTTGTTACAATTCCAGAGGATTTCTCTAAAAAGGTAAGTACACTTATGGATGAGAAACCAGAGCCAGCGCAGCTTCAGTACAAAGTAAATCCGGGCAAAAACTTTGTAGCAGCTCAAATTGGAACGACAGCTGTTGAAAATATGAAAACAAAAATTTCAAATAGTATTACGAAATCTTATACAGAAGGTGTCTTTTCAAAGTTTCAAGACTTAGCGCAAGGATTGAGTGATGCAAGTAGTGGTGCCGAGAAGTTACATGAAGGAACGACATCTGCAAGAAATGGGGCAAATCAGCTTGCAGATGGTATTCATCGTTTAAGCGACGGGGCATCAAAAGTGAAAGACGGAAGTGAAAAACTTGCTGCTAGCAAATCAGCCTTAACTGGCGGAGCAAATGAGCTGAGCCAAGGAGCGACATCACTTCATAGTGGGATGGAGTTATTGACGCAAGGTGAAAAAACGTTACAATCAGGAGTTAGTGAATTAAGTGCTGGTACAAATGAATGGGTGAGCGGCAGTGAGAAGCTTGCTGAAGGCCAAGTAAAAGTGGATGGTGCAGCTAATAGTATAAAACAACAATTAGAAGAGTACGTGAAAAGTCATCCAGAAATGCAGCAAGATCCCACTTTTCAAAAAATTGTTGCTACGTCTAATGGACTAGCTAAAGCAACAAGTACTTTAAATAATAGCCAACAACAATTGACACAAGGTGCGCAGAAGCTTGCGGATGGTCAGCATAAGGTTGAAGAGGGCATGAATACATTTGGAGTTAAGTTAAATGAGGCTACTACTGGAACGAAAAAGATTGCAGATGGTGCATCGAATTTGGCTAATGGATTTACGAAGTGGGGAAGTGGGTTTACTTCATTACAAGAAGGTGTAAATCATCTTGCGAGTGGTGGAACAGAGCTAAATCACGGTGCTGATCAGTTAACGAACGGACTTGTTAAACTTGACGATGGCGCAAAAGAACTTTCTACGAAATTGGGAGAGGGTGCAGAGAAGATAGCGGATGTTCGCAATGATGATGCACGTAATACGATGTTCTCAGAGCCGGTTCAATTAGTGAAGTCGACAGTTTCTGATGTGCCGAATTACGGTTCAGGTATTGCACCATATTTCTTATCACTTGCATTTTATGTTGGCGGAATTATGGCATCGAATATTTTACCGCTTGGTCGTAGACAAAATATGAAGGTAAGCGGAACGGTACACTTTATTAATAAATTAGGATTGGTATACTTAATTGGACTGATTCAAGCATTACTTGTAGATGTAGTTGTGCTAGGAGTTATGAAATTAGAAGTCGCAAGTGTGCCACTTTTTATTTTATCAAGTATTGTTATTTCCTTTACGTTCATGACATTTATTCTTATGTTAGTCACAGTATTTGGTCTTGTTGGAAAGTTTTTAGCAGTAACGCTTCTTGTCCTGCAATTAGCGACGAGCGGGGGTACTTTCCCAGGAGAATTAAACATAGCTGTTCTTAGCAAAATTGGACAGTTTCTCCCAATGTCTCATTCTCTTAGAGGATTACAAGATGTTATTTCTTTAGGAGATTGGTCGCAATTACAAATGCAAATTTTAATATTGTTATGTTATCTCGTTGTTGCCGGCGGAGTTGCTTGGATCACGAGTCATATACAACATAGGGAAACGAATGCAGAACAAGTTTCTTAAAATGAAAGAAGCTATCCGTTTTTTCGGATAGCTTCTTTTTTATTTGCGTTCCATTACCGCAAAGTAATTATTTTCATTATCAGCAAAGTTAAATGCTCTGCCAGTAGGTAAATCTACAACTTGTCCAACTGTAACGTTTTTCTCAGAAAGATCTTTATATAGTTGATCTAAGTTATTAGAGAAGAACATAAGTGAAGGAGTACCTAAGTTTAATTCAGGTTGCATCTTCGCAATTAACGCTTTATCGTGAAGGACGATGCTTGTTCCTGCATCTTTCGCCGGTGCAATTTCAATCCAGCGGAATCCGTTTCCGTTATTTTCTTCCGCAATGATTTGGAATCCTACTTTTTCTGTCCAAAATTGTACTGTTTCGTCTTGGTTATTTACATATAGCATAATTTGTCCAACTTGATTAATCATAGGTGTCTCTCGCTTTCTTTTTTATATGCGTATTATTATATCAAATATATGGTTTGAATAGTTTTCTATGATTTTTTCGGAATACAACCTTCGTCCATTTCATCTTTGTTGTAGGAGAAGGACCTGTAATCCAAGTGTGAAATGGTATTGTGCTACAAATGACCATTGTTGAAATAGAGGTAATGGCCGTTAATACAAATAGTAATAAGCTATATAATATAGTATTTTCTTGCAGTGTGAATAAGGAAAGAAGTTTTGTGCATAGTTGCAAGAAGAATAAATGAGCTAAATAAGCACCATACGTGTAATTTCCAATGAAACGTAACGTTTTATATAAGAAACCACGACGCTGTACTATCATAATAGATAACACATACAGTATGATAATTTCGCATACGATATATAAAAACATAGACGGTTTTAAATAAGTCGAAACGGTTAAATGAATCGAATTTGCTCCGTAAAAACTAAATAGCTCATAATTGATGAATAAAAATAAGATGAAAAATAGTATTGTAATAAGCGGGATATGTTTCATGACAAATGTACGCCACGTTTTTAGTGCGACAGCAGCGATTCCTCCCATGACGAAATAGAATGAGTAGAAGAAGAAGGAACGGTCTGTATAATGTAAAATGGTTGAGCTAGTCAATTTCTCTCCATTAAAAATGTAGTGAGAAGAATACCACATTAAGAGGAAATATAGAGAAGCAAAGATGGTCATATATTTATATATGTCTTTTTTATTTTCTGTTCGTTTTTGAAACCAATAAAATAGTGTGCACAGCAAAGGGAACAACAAATGAATTTGGAACATCATAATAACGTACCAAAGATGGGGCGCGGCTGTTCCGAGTAATAAACTTTTTATTCCGCTTTGTAATGTAATAAGGTCGTTTGTTGTTAATAAATAAAGAATAGACCAAAAGAAATAAGGAATGAGTAAGTGTGTCGCTTTTTCAGAAATATATTCTTTATATACTAGTTGCTTCGTATATTGCCGAATTAAGTGAAAGCCAACGATAAATATGAATGCAGGTGCTGAAAATTTTGCAAGATTAAATAGCATGCCCATAATGAGGGATTGCTCAAGTAAAACATTTCCTTGATTCATTGTATATAATAACGAACTTTGCAAAACGACAGCGAGAAATGCAATGCTTTGCAAAACTTTAAATTCAGGTGCGCTTTGAGTCATCGTGTCCATCTCCTTTTCCATACATGATTATAGTACGGAGAATGGATAATGGATGTGGAATATTTGTGAAGATTATAACAAATTTGTGGCGGAATGGATTCACAACAAAAAAAGAGGATGCTCATTTGGAGCATCCTCTTTCTATTTATTAAGCAAATTTGTTTTTGATCCAGTTCTTACCTTCTACAAGGCGAGCTGTCATTACGGCACAAGCGTTATCTGCTGTTACGTTTAACATCGTTGCAGGAGGATCAATGATTGTACTGATTGCTGCGATAATTGGCAATGCTTCTGGCGGGAAGCCATATAAAGAAACGATTAACATTTCACCAATCATACCGCCGCCTGGAATAGCGCCCATTACTGTTCCTACTAATAGAGAAACAACAAGTGCGATTGCTAATGTTTTCGGTCCTTCGAATTCCATGTTGAAAATACCGAATAAGAAAGCAATTTTTAATACGCCACCTAAAACAGAACCATCTTTATGAAGTGTAGATCCAAGAAGGACAACTGTTTCACGAACGTCAGACGAGATACCCATTTTCTTCGTTGCTTCCAAGTTCGCTGGAATACTAGCAGCACTACTACAAGTTGCAAGAGATGTAACTGTAGGAGAGACCATGTTCTTCCAAAATACTTGTACACCTTGTTTGCGACCTGCAAGGTATGCATAGAACGTGAAGAATACAAAGAAGTAAATGAGAGACGCTGGATAGTATACCATTGCTGCTCGGAAGTAAGTTCCAAGAAGTTGTGGTCCAAATTCACCAACTAATGCTGCGAAGTAAGCAGCAAGTCCGATTGGAGCGTAGTACATAATGAAAGATACAACTTTCATTGAAATTTCTGCACCAGCTTGTAAGAATGTAGCGAATGGTTTTCCTTTTTCACCAACTGCTGAAGTTGCAACCCCCATTAAAATAGAGAAGAAAATAAGTGCTAACATATTTTCTCGAGATAGTAACTTTGAAAAATCAGATACTGTTAGAATACCGACGATTTGATCTGCAACACTAACTGCCTTTTCAGCTTTATCAGGCTGCGTTAGTTCTAATACAACACCTTGTGCTGGCGGGAATACTTTCACGACAATAATCATAAAAATAGCAGCTAAAATACTCGTAAATAAGAAAGTCCCAGCCATGCTAGACATAATTTTACCAAAACGTTTTAATCCATCCATATTAGCAATAGATGACGCGATGCTAAAGAACACTAACGGTACAACAATCGTAAACATTAAGTTTAAGAAAATGTCACCAAGCGGCTTTAAAGCAACTGCATCGGCACCCATGAAATAACCAATGAAACCACCAATTAGGATAGAAGATAATAAAATAAGCGGAAAGCGATATGCCTTCATAAATATATCCTCCTATCAATTAAAAAAATCATACTGAATTATTATAGCGAGTTAGAGCCCTCTTTACTAGGAAAATACGGATAGATGGAATAGCGTGAAAACCGAGAAATTTTTGTTTTTAAGCTCGGCATACAGCAGGAAATCTAGACATATATATTTGTAACCTAGTGACGGCAAGGAATGCACCGTAACTTAGGTTTGGAAAAAGGGGGAGGGAAAAGGGATGAATATTTTACTTTGCTGTGCAGCGGGAATGTCTTCCAGTTTAATTGTTACGAAAATGGAGAAAGCAGCAGAGGCAAGAGGGATAGAGGTAAACATTTGGGCAGTATCAGGTTCTGAAGTAAATAGTCACATAGATGAAGCGGATGTACTTTTACTTGGACCACAAGTACGTTATTTATTACCGAAAATGAAAGAGTTATGTAAAGGGAAAGGGATACCTGTTGATGTCATTCAGTCCGTCCATTATGGACTTTGTAATGGAGAAGCTATCTTACAAGCAGCTTTGTCAATGAAACCATGAGGAGAGTGGGATAGATGATACGGTTTTTAGAGAAATATGTAATGCCAGTAGCAGGGAAGGTTGCAGAGCAGAGGCACTTGCTAGCGATTCGTGATGGACTTGTATTGACGATGCCTTTCTTAATTATAGGATCATTTTTCCTCATCATTAGTGCTTTACCAATACCAGGCTATAATGATTTTATGGCCGGTTTGTTTGGGGAGAATTGGCAGAGGGCTTTGGGGTATCCAGTTAGTGCAACTTTTAATATAATGGCTTTAATAGCTGTTTTTGGAATCGCTTACAGACTTGGAGAATATTATAAAGTGGATGCTTTAGCATCCGGGGCATTGTCGCTTGTGACATTTTTACTTGCGACGCCATTTCAAGTTGCATATATTATACCAAGTACAAAAGAGAGTGTACTTGTAGAAGGTGCTATCCCAGCTGCATTAATGGGAAGCCAAGGGTTATTTGTAGCAATGATTATTGCACTTATATCTACTGAACTTTATCGGTTTATTGTACAAAAAAAGATAATTATAAAGATGCCAGAGACAGTTCCGCCAGCTGTGACACGTTCATTTGCCGCACTTGTTCCAGGATTTATTGTTGTAACGGTTATTTGGATTTTACGTTTAATTATAGAAAATACTTCTTTTGGCAGTATCCATAATATTGTAGGGCAAATTTTACAGGAACCACTTAGTGTACTTGGTGCTAGCCTTTGGGGCGCAATAATAGCTGTTATTCTCGTTCATGTTCTTTGGTCATGTGGAATTCATGGAGCTACTATTGTTGGTGGTGTAATGAGTCCCGTTTGGTTGTCGTTAATGGATCAAAACCGAGTTGCTTACCAAGCAGGGCAAGATATACCAAATACGATTACTGCACAGTTTTTTGATTTATGGATTTATATGGGCGGTTCCGGTGCAACGCTTGCTTTAGTTGTAGGAATGTTATTATTTGCCCGAAGTCAGCAATTAAAAAGTATAGGCCGATTGTCAATTGCGCCTGGTATATTTAATATTAATGAGATGGTAACTTTTGGGATGCCGATTGTCATGAATCCAATTTTATTAATTCCATTTATATTGGTTCCAGTTGTGTTAACAATTGTTTCTTACTTTGCAATGGAATGGGGATTAGTTGCTCGTCCGAGCGGAGCTGCTGTACCTTGGACGACACCGATTCTTTTTAGTGGATATTTAGGATCGGGCGGGAAACTTTCAGGTGTTGTTTTACAACTTGTTAACTTTGCGCTTGCATTCTTCATTTATTTACCGTTCTTAAAAATATGGGATAAACAAAAAGTAGCGGAAGAAAAGGGGGAGTAAAGAACTAAAATGGATACGATAGAAACGAAAGCTTTTCATTTAATTTTGCATGGGGGAAATGCGAGAAGTTGTTCAATGGAAGCAATTGATTGTGCAAAGCGTGGAGAGTTTACAGAAGCAGAAGGTAAATTACAAGAAGCGTTAGAGGAATTAAAAGAGGCGCACCGTGTACAGACGGATCTCATACAGAAAGAAGCTGGTGGTGAAAAGACCGAAGTTACCCTTCTAATGGTGCACGCACAAGATCATTTAATGAATGCAATTACGGTGAAGGAATTAGCGAGTGAATTTGTAGAATTATATAGGAAGATGTCAGTGGCTGAATGAACCTTGCTTATGCAAGGTTTTTTTATGTATGTTTCTGTACCATCAGTGGAATGTTTGTTCCACTGATGGTATTTGCAATCCTCCTTTTTAACAAATGAATAAGAGTGATATTTAATCAGTATTTACAATCTCTCCTATACCACGAATTAGTTTTTTTATATTTATCTCATTTGGTTTTAATATACTTACGATATAATCAATTGCTATTTGCGGTTCGACGGTCGTACCGCACGTGTAACAGTCAATGGCTGCAAAGCTTTTTTCTGGATAAGTGTGAATAGAAAGGTGGCTTTCAGATAGTAAAACTAAGACAGTAACACCGTGCGGTTCGAATTCTTTTGCACTTACGTTTAAAATATGTGCGCCAGAGCGATCCGCAGCGGTAACTAAATGATATTCTAAAAAGTGAACATCATCTAATAGGGAAAAATCCACTCCCCATAAATCTACTATTATATGCTTACCGAAAGTAGAGTATTCCATAAGGTAGCACTCCTCACTATAATATCGTTAAAACTCCATTTCTTTTTTATAACACTCATGTAGGATAAGGTTTGATTCTGAATTTAAAAGGGCAAGGTTACGCTGTTCGAGATGTTCTTCTTTAAATTGAAATAAGGGAGAAAGAAGAGAAGGCAATGTTTGAGGAGTTGGTACAACGTATAATTGTTCAATTTGATCGAGTACATAGTCAGAATTAGCTGCAATATGAAAGCCCCAGTCAGTTCCGAAAGAAGGTACGATTGTATGATAACTTTTCACAGTTAATCCAGCATGTTCAATTGTGTTACCAATGCTCCAGTATACTAGGGGTGCATCAGCAGGTGAATTAGATTGACAGACGAACGCGCCACCTTCTGTTAAAAACGTAGCGATACGAGCGAAAAGTTCACTTGTATATAAAGTACTTAACAACTCTGTCGCGGGGTCTGGAAAATCAATAATGATTACATCGTATAAAGCGGAAGGAGAATTCAAAAATTCCTTTGCATCGCATACGTGTGCATTCACACGATTATCAAAAAATGCGCTTTTGTTCAAAGAAACTAATTCAGGAACGTTACGAGCCATATCAATCATCGATCCATCTAAATCAACAAGGTCTACATGTAGCACAGTTTCATATTTCAAAACTTCTCGTAAAGCAAGGCCATCGCCACCACCTAATATAAGAACACGTTTTGGATCAATTACTTTTGACATAATTGGATGAACGAGTGCTTCATGATAAATTTGCTCATCGACGGAACTAAATTGTAGTTGCTTGTCCAAATATAAACGAACATCGCTTACTTGTAACAAAGTAATATTTTGATAATTACTTTGTTCTGCAAATAAACTTGTATGCTCGCCATTTTCTATCTGTTGTAGAGAAATTGCATCCCATACATCTAAGTTGTGTGAACTTGTTTCTATTATAGGTTCCAATTGTTCCTGTTTGTCCTGTTTGTCCTGTTTGTCCTGTTTGTCCTGTTTGTCCTGTTTGTCCTGTTTGTCCTGTTTGTCCTGTTTGTCTTGCTTGCCTTGTTTGTCCTGTTTGTCTTGTTTATCGTGTTTGTCCTGTCTATCCTGCTTGTCCTGCTTAATCTCTATTTCCTCTTGTTCTAGTTCAAATTTGTCAGAGTCTAATTCAGAGCGCTTGTCTTTTTTATAGCTAGTTATTCTATAAATCTTTATTTTGTTCTGTTTTCTATGTTTTGGCATAGGAATCCCCTTTCGAATTGTGTTATTTTACTCTATTCTATGTAATCTAGTAGAATTTGCTTGGACAATAGATAGAAGAGTGTGTTTAAGAGAGGTTTATTTTTCACTAGATTTTCATGTTAATAAATTTTTTTTAGTGTTTTTTTCTTTTAAATACAACTAGACAACTAAACACTAATCTATTTTCATACAGTTATGTGTTAAAAGCGTGTTGTTTTATAACACACTGTGTGTTTTTTGAGTGACACACTAATTGAAAGCGTTAACACACAAAGAAAATGCTCGAAAAAGCACTGATTTTAGTGGTTTTAAAAAGTTGGCACGCTAATTGCATTAATAAATAGCGTAAAGAAAAATAAATAAAACATAAATTTTTTATACTACACAAGGGGGATTTTCAAATGAATATTTTATTATGTTGCTCAGCAGGGATGTCTACAAGTTTACTAGTTACAAAAATGGAAGCGGCTGCAAAAGCTCGCGGTCTAGAAGGAAAGATTTGGGCTGTATCTGGGGATGCAGTAAAAAACAATATCGATCAAGCAGATGTATTATTATTAGGACCACAAGTTCGTTACATGCTTTCTTCAATGAAAACGCTTGCTGATGAGAAAAACGTTGGAATCGACGTTATCAATCCAATGCACTACGGCATGATGAATGGAGAAGCAGTTTTAGATCATGCGTTAACACTAAAAAAATAATTAGGGGGGAAGCGAAATGCAAAAGTTTATTGCATTTATGGAGAAATATTTAGTTCCAATCGCAGGTAGAATTGGATCGCAGCGCCACTTAGTTGCGATCCGTGATGGATTTATCGCAGTTATGCCTCTTATTTTAGTTGGATCATTTGCAATACTTATTAATAACTTACCAGTGGATGCATTCCAAAAATTTATGAAAGGTGCATTCGGGGAAGTTTGGAAAGATATCGGCGGTGGTATGTGGGCAGGTTCCTTCGCTATACTCGCTCTCATAGTCGCAGTAGGGATAAGTTATAATTTAGCGAAATCTTACGGCGTTGACGCGTTGTCAGCAGCAATTATTACATTCGGTGCATTAATTATTATTTCTCCGACAACGCCAAAAGAAGGCGGTATTGATTTAGCATGGACAGGATCACAAGGTTTATTCGTTTCTATAATTGTAGCTCTTCTTGTAACAGAGGCATTTAGATTCTTTGTTCAAAGAGATATTACAATTAAAATGCCAGATGGTGTTCCACCAGCAGTAATGAAATCATTCGCAGCATTAGTTCCAGCATTTGTTATTTTAATCGTAACAGCAAGTATTCAATTAGCAGTGAAATTAGCAGGAACAAGTATTCATAAAATCGTATTTGAAACAATTCAAGTACCACTACAAGGTTTAGCGGGTACATTACCAAGTGCAATTATTGTAGCGTTACTTATTCACGTATTATGGTTCTTCGGATTACATGGTCCTAATATCGTTGGTGGTATTATTGACCCAATTTATTTACCGGCATTAGAAAAGAATATTAAATTATTTAACGATGGTATGTCTGCATATGATGTACCGCACATTTTCACAAAACCATTCTTTGATGTATATGTATACATCGGTGGATCTGGTGCAACGTTAGCATTCTTAGTTGCAGTAATGCTTGTTGCAAAAAGTGCACAGCTTCGCGGTGTAGGCCGTGTATCTATCGGTCCTGGTTTCTTCAATATTAACGAACCAGTTATTTTCGGTACACCAATTGTATTAAATCCAGCATTAATTATCCCATTTGTACTGACACCAGTTGTATTAGTTATTACTTCTTATACAGCGATCTCTTTAGGATGGGTACCAAAAACAGTTGCTTTAGTTCCATGGACAATGCCACCAATCTTTAGTGGTTATCTTGTAGCAGGCGGAAGCATCGCTGGTGCAGCATTACAAGTAGTAAACTTTGCAATTGCGGTAGTAATTTACTATCCATTCGTATTAATGTGTGACCGTACTTACGTACAAGCTGCAAAAGCTGAAACAAAAGGAAATGACAATTCAGTATCACTTTAAAAAGTATTGTTCTGACGAGTTTTTATAGCTCGTCAGAACAACTAACTTTTATATCATGTTCCAAAAGATGAAACCCATCTACAAGAACACCAAACTATCATTTATAAAATAATAATGTAATAGAAATGTTCAAACTGAAGGGGTATTTAAATCGGTTGAACCTTATAGAGAGGGCGGTAATTATGATGACTACAGCAGAACAAATTCCATTCCAATTAATTTTAAATAGTGGTAATGCACGAAGCTTTGCAATGGAGGCACTTCAATTTGCCAAACAGGGGAAAATGGCAGAGGCTGATGAAGCGATGGTAAAGGCGAAAGAAGCGATTAATGAAGCGCATCATTTCCAAACAGAGCTCATACAATCAGAAGCAAGAGGAGAAAAAACAGAGATTAGTGTTCTTTTAATACACGCACAAGATCATTTAATGAATGCGATTACAGTAAAAGAATTAGCAACAGAATTTATTGACCTTTATAAAAAGTTAGAAGCGAAAGGGGAATAAAGCATGACTGGAATTAAAATTGCTACAATCGGCGGTGGATCTAGTTATACACCAGAGTTAATTGAAGGATTTATTAAACGTTATGATGAGCTTCCTGTTCGTGAAATTTGGTTAGTAGATATTGAGGCTGGAAAAGAAAAGTTAGAAATCGTTGGTAACTTAGCGAAACGTATGGTGAAAAAATCTGGTCTACCAATCGAGGTACACTTAACGCTTGATCGCCGCGAAGCATTAAAAGATGCTGATTTCGTAACAACGCAGCTTCGCGTAGGTTTATTAGAAGCTCGTGCAAAAGATGAAGCAATCCCATTAAAATATGATGTAATCGGTCAGGAAACAAATGGTCCTGGTGGTTTATTCAAAGCATTGAGAACGATTCCTGTTATTTTAGATATTTGTAAGGATATGGAGGAGCTTTGTCCAAATGCATGGTTAATTAACTTCGCGAACCCAGCTGGTATGGTAACAGAAGCTGTCCTTCGTTATACAAATATTCAAAGAGTAGTTGGTCTATGTAACGTTCCAATCGGAATTCGTATGGGTCTTGCAAGGTTACTTGAAGTAGATGCAAGTCGTGTCCACGTTGATTTTGCAGGTTTAAATCACATGGTATACGGATTAGACGTATATTTAGATGGCGTAAGTGTAATGGATCGTGTGTTAGAGCTTGTAACAGATCCAGAAAAGCAAATTACGATGGAAAATATTGCAGCGCTTAACTGGGAGTCAGACTTTATTCGAGGCCTTCGTGCAATTCCATGTCCATACCATCGTTACTACTACAAAACACGTGAAATGTTAGAAGAAGAGAAAGAAGCTTCAGTTGAAAAAGGTACACGTGCAGAAGTAGTAAAACAATTAGAAGATGATTTATTCGAGTTATATAAAGACCCGAACTTAGATATTAAACCACCACAATTAGAAAAACGTGGCGGCGCTTATTATAGTGACGCAGCATGTAGCTTAATTACGTCTATTTACAATAATAAAGGTGATATCCAGCCTGTTAATACACGAAACAACGGAACAATTGCAAGCTTGCCACATGATTCGGCTGTTGAAGTAAACTGTATTATTACGAAAGAAGGTCCAAAACCAATTGCAGTTGGAGATCTTCCGGTACCGGTTCGCGGTTTAGTACAGCAAATTAAATCATTTGAGCGCACAACAATTGAAGCTGCTGTTACAGGGGATTATCATAAAGCGCTGCTTGCTATGACAATTAATCCACTTGTACCATCAGATAAAGTGGCAAAACAAATTTTAGATGAAATGTTGGAAGCACATAAAGAATATCTTCCACAGTTCTTTAAAAAGGTAGAGAAATAAAAGCGGCGCTATTTAGCCCGCTTTTTTTATTCTATTAGGAGGTATGACGATGATTAAGTTAATTGTAAATGCAGATGATTTCGGTCTTACAGAAGGTACAAATTACGGCATTATTGATGGGCATATAAATGGACTTGTAAATTCAACGACGATGATGATGAATATGCCAGGAACAGAGCATGCGGTACGCTTAGCGAAAGAGCATAACACGCTAGGAGTAGGCGTACATCTCGTATTAACAGCAGGGAAACCACTTCTTGGAGACGTGCCATCACTTGTAAGTAGCGATGGGTTGTTTCATAAACAAAGCGTCGTATGGGAAGGGAAGATAAACCCAGAAGAAGTCGAGCGAGAATGGACTGCTCAAATTGAGAAATTCCTATCTTACGGATTAAAACCAACTCATTTAGATAGTCATCATCATGTGCACGGCTTACCGATTTTGCACGATGTTCTTGAGAGATTAGCGGCTACATATAATGTTCCGATTCGTCGTTGTGAGAAAGAGCGAGCAGTACGCCCGTTTTCTGACGTATTTTACAGTGACTTTTACGCAGATGGTGTGACGGAAGATTACTTTGTGAAGTTAAAAGAAAGGGTACAAGATGAACAAACGGTAGAAATTATGGTTCATCCAGCGTATATTGATCCAGAGCTTGTGAAGCGTTCTTCTTACGTAATGGATCGCGTGAAAGAATTGCGTATTTTAACAGAGAGCGAATTGCCTGAAGGAATAGAGCTTGTGAAGTTTTAATAGAAAAACGACGGCTATATCATGCCGTCGTTTTTTTATTTATAAAATGGATAGAACATATCCGCCAAAGGCTCCAAGTATAACGATAACCCAAGGTGGTGTTTTCCAAAAAGCGAGCAAGCAAAATAGAAGAGACGCAAAAACGAAATCTACAGCGTTCATAATTGTGCTTGTCCAAATAGGATCATAAAAAGCGGCAGTTAAAATACCGACAACAGCTGCATTGACCCCAAGTAGTGCCCCTTGTATGAAAGAGATTTTTCTTACACTATCCCAAAATGGTAAAACACCAATAACGAGCAAGAAAGCAGGAAGAAAGATTGCAATTGTTGCGAGTAGTGCCCCAAGCGTCCCGTTTAGTACAGCTCCTATATAAGAAGCGAATGTAAATAGTGGGCCTGGTACGGCTTGTGTTAATCCGTATCCAGCTAGAAACTGTTCTTTCGTCATCATTCCGTTTTGTACGAACTCACCTTCAAGAAGGGGAAGCACGACGTGTCCGCCTCCAAATACAAGCGCACCAGAGCGATAGAAACTATCAAATAAAGCGATGTAATAGGAGAACGGTCTTAATATTGGTAGCAGCAGTAATAGTCCAAAAAATAAGACGAGACAAGAAACTGCTATCTTTTTTGAAATAGGTACTTTTATATGTTGAGATTGGCTAATTGGTTGGTTGCGATATAAAAACCAACCGATAAAGCCAGATATTATAATGAGGATGACTTGTGTCCAGCTGCTTGGCCATAATAAGGCGATTGCGGCAGTTACAATCGCGATCGTCGCACGGTTTCGGTCTGGCGTTAATTTTTGTGCCATTCCCCATATGGCATGAGCAACAATAGCGACGGCTACAAGTTTTAGTCCATGAATCCAGCCAGCATTTCCAAGATCAAACTGATTAAGGAATGAGGCGAAGAAAACTAAAACAAGTACAGACGGTAAAGTGAATCCAATCCATGAAATAATAGATCCTAATAACCCGCCTCTTAATAATCCAACCCCCATACCGACTTGGCTGCTAGCAGGACCAGGAAGGAATTGACAGAGTGCTACTAAATCTCCATAGCTTCGTTCATCCATCCATTTTCTTTTTTGTACATATTCGTGGTGGAAATAGCCGAGATGGGCGACAGGGCCACCAAACGAAGTCAGTCCTAATTTAAATGAGACGAGAAAAATCTCTAATAATGTGTGAAAAGTGTATTTGTTATTTTTCAAAATGCCCTCCGAGAATGTTTTTCTAAGTGTATTATACAAGAGGGAGTGAAGCAAAAGGAACGATTGTAATGTAAAGATTGTGTGAATCTTTTCTTCGTAATTAAAACTTGAAAAAGTCATAAATGAATATGTATAAACCATAAAGTAGTAGAAGTAGTGCTGGGAAATTTATATAAGGAGAATGCCCGTATGACAACACATTTCTTTGCGAGGTTAACAGGCAAGAGGGAAATACCTCCTGTAAATACAGAAGCTTTTGGTGTAGCAGAGTTTATATTTAGTGGTGATTTAAAGAAATTACAATATCGGGTCATATTGAAAAACATCGAAAAAGTTACATCATGCCAAATTCATTTAGGGAAATCGGATCAAATTGGTCCAGTTGTTTTGAATTTGTTTGGTCCGCTAAAGCAAGGTATTAGTTTGAATGAAGGAGCCGTGACTGGTGTAATTAATGTGGAGGATTTTGAAGGGCCTTTACAGGGGAGAGCGTTTGATAGCTTGCTGCAAGAAATCATGCAGGCGAATGTATATGTAAATGTGTATACGAAGTCCAATAAGAAGGGTGAAATCAGGGGGAGAATCAGGAAGGTAAAGAAGTAGAAAAAAGGCTGTCCATATTTTGGAACAGCCTTTTTCCTATAAGGTGCAAATTTTATCGGTCATTGTCGGTAAATCGATATATTTTGAAAATCGCTGATATAATCCGAGTTACGCCGATATACTAAAAAACTACCGCGATTAATTTTTTACAGGCTGATTTTTAATAAAGAAGTCCATAACATAAAACACTTCGTCATCAGGTATTTGTATTTCAAATGTATTTTCAATCGGTTGCAACGCTTTTTTCACTTTCATATACATCCAGTACTCATCTTGTCTTCGTTTCTCTTTATCTGGATGAGGGAGGAGGCTTTCTCCTTTTTGAAGACGGTCCACCATACAACTCATATGAAGAATAACACCCATTAAACTGTCAGGAGTTAGCTGTAAGGAAATTAATTCTTGAATTGTATTTAATGCGTAACGAATTGTTTTAATAAGTAGGGCTCCGTCGTTACGCTGCATTTGTTGTTCAAGAATATCAGCCATCTTTGCATATGTTTCTTCATACGTAATTAATTCTTGAATTGGTTGTATTGCTGTGTAGTTTACAATGTCTTGGAAATGATACGTTAAGCACGGTACCTGTACATCGAAATTCGTGACAATACAAATAATATTCCGCTCTTTTTTTATGTTCTCAATCATTTTCGTTAAATCTTTTTCATGGACGATACTAATCGGAATGATTTCAATTAAGTCTTTGTCAAATCGTAAATAGTTCTCTAACATTTTTTGAATAGCTAAAGCACTGCCTTCCCCAGTTAAACAAGCTGTCAAAATAACAGATTTCATTGGTGATAGTGGCTTTTTCTTTTCTTCTTGTACGTTTAAGTAAAACGGTGTTAAGTTCTTCACCGTTTCATATAATGCATCTAACGAGTAGCCAAGCTGAGCTTTTCGAGCTGCTTCTAGTGCATGTGGAGTGCTCGTCATAGAAAGAACACGCACTGGAATTTTGAACTCGGTTTCTAATATATCACCAATATAAGCGAGGGATCCCATATCAACGAGTAAGAGAAGCCCGTTTACATTTTGGAGTGTTTTCATATACACTTTCACACGTTCTAAGAAATCTTTCGGCGATTCATGTAACGGCATATCGATACCGGTTACTTCCTCAATGCCGAGCAGTTCGTTTGCGACGTTTGCCATTTCTGTTGCGATGCCGTTACCGTGCGCTAATATTAATACCTTTACTTCTGTTTGTGAGGCAGGAATTGGATCGACAACGAAGAACATTGTTAAAAAGCCCGCTTCATCAATAGGCATTGTTATTTGTAATTCGTCTTCCAGTAATTGAATGCATTGCATAGCTACGGAAAACGCTTCTTTATATTTCGTACGAATTTGATTTAATTGTGGGTGATGAATTTGTTTCCCAGCTTGCAAACGTTGTAGAGTTGTCTGTACATGTAAACTTAAAGCGAGAAATACTTTTTCATCAAACGTCTTAGATAAATGCTTTTCAGCAAGTTCTGCAATTCTTTCACAAACGGAAACGATATTACGATCCACAATTTTAAAAACATTTTCATGACTTGTCTTTTTTGACATTTGGTTAAAATATTGTACGAAAAAGCTTTGAATATCATTTTCGATCAGTAATTCTAATTCTTCCTCTTCAATACCGCGAGCTTGAAGTTCTTCGTATTTATAATCAATATAATCGTAAATAGAAGACTGTTTTTCATTGTCTATTTTATGATTACTCCAACCTTCATCAACTGTAAATATAAATGTTTCATTCGGTATTTGGTATAGATGACGGCTCTTTCTTTCAATGAATAGTCCTTCTTTCATATACCAAGGTAAATCTGTACTTGAAACATAGACAGAATCACGTTTCTTTGTCACGAAGTCAGAATAGGCTTTTGCGCAGGCAATTTGTACATCCGTTTTTAATTGACCAATGTTATTGGGACAATTGTAAAAGACGAAAGCACGCATTGCATTCGGACTAACGTGAATTTCTTTTCGCAAGCGAATTGCTTCATTTGTGAAAAATAGTTGTAGTAAAGCAAAGCGTTCTTTATGTGTACGATCACGAAGTGGTGGCAGCGTAACAGTCATCGGGATACGTCTTGTAAATGTTTTTAATAAAAATGAATTTGGTTCTTCTGTTGTTGCAGTAATGATTAATACTTGTGCTTTACGTTCGTTTTCTGTTTCTCCAAGGCGGCGGTATACTCCGCGGTCAATAAAGGTGAAAAGCATTTCTTGTCCCTCTGGAGGAAGACGATGTACTTCATCTAAGAAAAGGATCCCTTCATGTGCTTTTTCAATTAACCCTTTTTGATCACTTGCCCCTGTATAAGCTCCTTTTTTAATCCCAAATAACTGCCCGAGTAGTAGCTGTGGATTATTTGCGTAATCAGCACAGTTAAAGACGATAAATGGTGCATTTTTAGGAAGTTGTTCAACTTCAATTGCATATTCGTGCATTAAAGAAGCGAACATAGACTTTCCGACTCCTGTTTCTCCAAGCAGTAAATTATGCATACCGTTTGGAGGATAGAGAATAGAAGCTTTCGCTTTTTCAATTGCGATTTTAAGGCTCGTATTTTCAATTGCAAATGTATCTAATGAAGTCACTTCTTTTGAATGCGTTTCCAACGAAGCGTTCGTTTCTATATAAAAACGAACAGGACGCGTATTTGTTTTTAATAAACGTTTATCTTTTACAAGTTTGTTTAAGTCGCTACTTACATTGGCTCGATCTAGTTGCAACAGGGTAGCTAGTTCTGATGCGGTTACACCTTCTGTATAATTGCCTTTTTGTATTGCGTTAAAAATGAGATCTATTCGTTTCATTTCTATTCACCTCGAAACTTCATCACTATTTAAAAGTTTACACAAAAATGGGAAGGGTGGGAAGAGAAAAATAAAACAGCTTTAGTATATAGGCACTAAAGCTGTTACAATCTTGTGTCTTTCCAAAAGTTCACTTCAAGGTGGGAAGATGGATTATAAGGAAGAATTTTGTATCCTTGTGACTGTAAGTAATCAATTACTTGTGGCAGTATTTGTACAGTTACACTCGAATCATGCATTAAAATTACTTCGACTTGTTCATCACTCTGATTACGTACTCTTTCTAGTATGGCAGAAGGATTATCATAGCTTTTCCAGTCGTATGTATCGATTGTCCAATCCCACATTTTATACTTAGCTGATACAAGTGCATCACGGTAATTCTTCTTTAAGTAAGGCATGCTACCGTACGGGACACGAACGAGATGTGTATTTAATTTTGTAACTTGCTGAACGATGTTTTGTGTTTGTTCCATTTCTGCAATTAAAGCAGACGGGTCACCAGTGTAAAGGCGTTTTACGTCGTGTGACATACTGTGAAGTCCGATATAATGTCCGTCTTTAATTAATCGTTGCATTGTCTTTTTATAATGTGGCACTTTTCCACCAATAACAAAAAAAGTTGCTTTTCCGTTCTTTTCTTTTAAGATGTTTAAAATTTGCGTAGTATATTTGTTTGGTCCGTCATCAAATGTTAAGTACGCGATTTTTTGGGTAGAAGAGGTAGTTTCGGTATTGGGATGATGTTCAGCAGGGGGAATTGTAGTTGCTCCTGCATGAGATGACGCGTACATCGTAATCGTTAAAAATAAAATAGTGTATTGGAATACTCGCTTAATCATAACATTCACCCTCAGTTTGACAATCAAAGATGTAAAAAAGAAAATATAATCCTTTTCTTATTATGTATATCTTTCTCCAATAGTGTGACTCTCAAACAAACTATATTTTGGAAATATGAAATGACGAGTAAAAAATAAAAAATAGCATCCTCTTATAAGTAAGAGGATGCTATTTGAATATTTCATAATTGTAAAGGCTATACTACAATTAGTCTTCGCGTTTTTTCACTTTTTTATAAAAGGAAATAAGTGGTTTGTAACGTTCGTGTACAAGCCCGATTACTTCAGCAATAATCTCTGTAAAGAAGATTAAAACGAAAAGAAGAATAATGGATAACCATAATGTTGCACTAGAGAAAATAATTGCATTTACACTAAAGAAAATACCGAATGCGTATATAATTAGTACCGTTTTACGATGAGAGAAGCCCATTGCAAGTAAACGGTGATGTAAATGCGATTTATCTGGTGCTGAAATAGGTTTTTTATTTACGATACGACGAATAATTGCAAATGTCGTATCAAATACAGGTACGCCTAAAATGATAACTGGAACGATAAAACTGAATAACGTTACACTTTTGTATAACCCAAGTAACGATATAACAGAAATACAGTATCCTAAAAATAGTGCGCCTGTATCTCCCATGAAGATTTTTGCTGGATGGAAGTTGTAGAATAAAAATCCAATTGTACTTGCTAATGTGATTAATGCTAGTGGTAAGATAATAGCAGCTCCAGTGCCCCATGGGCTAGTGAAAGCCATATATGCTAGCGTTGCAAGTACGATAGATGAAATACCAGCAGATAATCCATCTAAGCCATCAATTAAGTTGATTGCATTTGTAATACCTACAATCCAAAATACTGTAATTGGATAAGCAAGCCATCCAAGTTCAGTATCCCCGAGGATTGGGATGTATAATACTTGCACTAATAATCCACTTTTAACAATCATAATGGCAACTAGTAGTTGTCCCCCGAATTTTACCTTCGCAGATAACTCGTACATATCATCTAAAATACCGATGATTACAATGATAATCGCACCTAGCGTTATCGTTAACATTCTTTGTTCATATAAGCCGCCGACAACAAATCCTACAGCTACACCAATAAATATCGCTAACCCGCCAAGACGAGGCATAATCTTTTGGTGCACTTTACGAGCGTTTGGCTTATCTGTTGCTCCTATTTTAAAAGCTAACTTAATAACTAAAGGAGTAACGACGAGTACAGTGATGAAAGATGCCAAAATGGCATAAATCACTTGTGAGTCCATTAATACCCCACCCTTTTATAGTCTAACGTAATTTTTTTAAATGTATTTATCTGAAAATTATGATGTTTATTTACAGGCTCATAACATATGGTATCACAAAAAGATTAGAATTCAATCTTTTTTTCTATTTACGTTAAATGGAAGCAGATAGAATATATGACAATTGTATACAGAATGTTGGATCATTTGAGAAGGTTAATCGTATTAGGCTTTGGAATATGACATTTTCTCTTTTTCTTTAATAGTGAATACTTTTATTTCAGTATTATAAGTGTTACACGTAGAAATGAGTAAGTTCCGTGTTAAAATGTGGGAATTTATTCGCATGAACGGGCAGTAAGGTTCACGCCTCAAAATGAAGTTGAAGAAAAGAGGTGGGAACCTTAATTCCTGTAAAATCTCGATTGGTTTAGCTAATAATGAGCGGAGAATTGATGCTCTTTCACTGAATAAAATTTCATTTTATATTGGTGCATTTAATTTTACAAAAACTTAAAAAAGAATGGAAAAAGTAATTCATATAATAAAGAAGTAAAAGAGTTTTCTCATTTTTAATGTGAGAGGGGGAAGCACAGGGAGAATTCTATGTATTCGTATATTTTCTATTGTATATTCCTGTGCGAAAAGGAAATGAAAATTACGATAATAGGTACCGGATATGTTGGATTGATTACAGGAGTAGGGTTGGCGATGTTAGGCCACTCGGTCACATGTTTTGATATGAATGATGAGAAAATTGAACGGATAAAGCAAGGGGATTTGCCTATTTATGAAGCGGGTTTATATGAATTAATAAATGATGCATGTGAGAATAATCATTTAACTTTTACAGCAAGTAGAGTAAAAGCATTTAATGATGCAGAATTTATATTCATTGCAGTTGGAACACCATCTTTATTAGATGGAACAGCGGATTTAACATATATTCGAAATGCTTGTGAAGATATCGGAACATATGCGACTAACGATGTCATTGTTGTTACAAAAAGTACGGTTCCTGTAGGGACGAATGATGTTATGAGGGGATGGATTGAGGAGAAATTACAAAATAGATATGCATTACATATCGTATCAAATCCAGAATTTTTACGGGAAGGTTCAGGTATTTACGATTTTTTTCAAGGAGATCGTATTGTAATTGGAGCAGATGATAAGGAAGTAGCACGAAAAGTTGAGAATTTGTATAGTGAATTACGCTTAAAAACGTATGTTACAGATATAAAAAGTGCAGAGATGATTAAATATGCATCGAATGCTTTTTTAGCGACAAAAATTAGTTTTATCAATGAAATTTCAAATATTTGTGAGAAGGTAGGAGCAAATGTATTGGATGTTGCAAAAGGGATGGGAATGGATAAGAGAATCGGCGCGTCATTTTTAAATGCTGGCATTGGTTACGGCGGATCTTGTTTTCCGAAAGATACGAAAGCACTTGTGCAAATTGCAGGGAATGTGGCACATGACTTTCGCTTATTAAAAGCAGTCATTGAAGTGAATAATAAACAACAGTTGTTATTGATTGAGAAAGCGAAGGAAGTAATAAATATGAACAAGAAGCGGATTGCTGTACTGGGAGCGGCATTTAAACCGAATACGGATGATATAAGAGAAGCACCGTCCCTTATTATGATACAAGAATTAATTCATATGGGTGCGGATGTAGTTCTATATGATCCGAAGGCGATTCACAATATGAAAAACATCTTTGGGGAGACTATACAATATAGTGAATGTATAGATGAATCGATTAGAGGAGCGAGTGCGGCTTTTATCATAACGGAATGGGAAGCAATCAGAGCTTATCCGTTAGAAAAGTATGCACAACTTATGAGGGAGCCTATTTTATTTGATGGAAGAAATTGTTATACTATTGAAGGTGTCAAAGAGCAAGGGATAGATTATTATTCGATTGGAAGAGAAAGTATTTGTAAGAGAGACTTTTCCGTTATTCGTTAAAAAGGTATGTATTCATGTATATTCT
Organism: Bacillus albus; assembly: GCF_001884185.1. Lineage (GTDB taxonomy): Bacteria > Bacillota > Bacilli > Bacillales > Bacillaceae_G > Bacillus_A > Bacillus_A albus. The sequence goes on along the minus strand of NZ_MAOE01000095.1, from coordinate 71,577 downwards.
TATATGTCATAATAGAATTTGTAACTAGTGAAAGAAAAGAGGCAATGAAATGACTGAACGTTTAAAAGTAATGACAATTTTCGGGACACGTCCAGAAGCAATTAAAATGGCACCTCTTGTATTAGAGCTGCAAAAGCATTCAGACAAAATTGAATCGATTGTGACTGTAACAGCGCAACATCGTCAAATGTTAGACCAAGTATTAAGTATCTTTGGAATTACGCCAGATTTCGATTTAAATATTATGAAAGACCGCCAAACTTTAATTGATATTACAACGCGTGGCTTAGAAGGTTTGGATAAAGTAATGAAAGAAGCAAAGCCGGATATTGTACTTGTACATGGTGATACAACGACAACATTTATTGCAAGTTTAGCTGCTTTCTACAATCAAATTCCAGTAGGTCATGTCGAAGCAGGACTTCGCACATGGGATAAGTATTCTCCATACCCAGAAGAGATGAATCGCCAATTAACAGGCGTAATGGCAGATCTTCATTTCTCACCTACAGCAAAATCAGCAACGAACTTACAGAAAGAAAATAAAGATGAGTCACGCATTTTCATAACAGGAAATACAGCGATTGACGCGCTAAAAACGACTGTAAAAGAAACGTATAGTCACCCTGTACTAGAGAAACTGGGAAGTGATCGTCTTGTACTTATGACAGCTCACCGTCGTGAAAACTTAGGAGAGCCAATGCGTAACATGTTCCGTGCAATTAAACGTCTTGTTGATAAGCATGAAGACGTACAAGTTGTGTATCCTGTTCATATGAATCCTGTTGTTCGTGAAACTGCAAATGATATTTTAGGCGATCATGGCCGCATTCATTTAATTGAGCCGTTAGATGTAATTGATTTCCATAATGTTGCAGCTCGTTCATACTTAATGCTAACTGACTCTGGTGGAGTACAAGAGGAAGCACCATCACTTGGTGTACCAGTTCTTGTTCTTCGTGATACAACAGAGCGCCCAGAAGGTATTGAAGCGGGTACATTAAAATTAGCAGGAACAGACGAAGAGACAATCTTTAGTCTTGCTGATGAATTGTTATCAGATAAAGAAGCTCATGATAAGATGTCGAAAGCATCTAATCCATACGGTGATGGCCGTGCATCAGAGCGAATTGTAGAAGCGATTTTAAAACACTTTAATAAGTAAAGAAAAAAGAGCCAAATCATTTGCGATTTGGCTCTTTTGTTATTGCTGATTTCTCATAATCCACTCTGCATGAGCATTTGTGGAAGGTGGAGGTTCAGTTGGTGTTTGGTTCTGATTCGTTTCTTTCTTCGCTTTTTCGTTAGAATTAGCATTTGAAGAAGGATTTGATTCGGTTTTTGTCGTTGAATTGTCTTGCGTTTTTGCTGTTTCGCCTAATTCTTTTTTAATTTCGTTACGCACTGTCTCGACACCAATTGGATCAGGAAGGAAGTAATAAATACCACCTACTTTTTTATCTTCTCCTTCAAGTTTGAACGTTTGTATTGTAGAAGGATCAAATCCAGATAGTTTATTGTAAAGTGCAAGTCCATCTGAAATAGGAATATCAGTTTTTATATATTTTCCAACGACTGTCGTTAAATCTTTAATTTTAAATACGGTAGAGGTGGAATTTAGCTTTTGAGCAACAGCAGCTAGTAATTGTCTTTGTCTAGCAGCCCGACCGTAATCACCGTTTGGATCTTGCTTTCGCATACGAACGTAAGCGAGTGCTTCTTCACCATTTAATTCTTGTTGCCCTTGCTTAAATTCGATTTTTTTGTAGTAATCTTCGTCAGAACGCTCCCAGAAATCGAAGGGAACATCTACGGTAACACCGCCAACAGCATCAACAATACCTTTAAAGCCTTGGAAATCAATTTTAAGATAATGGTCTACAGGCACTTTTAGAAAACCTTCGACTGTTTTGATTGCCATTTCTTCTCCACCATAAGCGTGCGCAGCGTTAATTTTGTCCTCTTTATTCTTTCCGACAATTGGGACACGACTATCACGAGGGATACTCATAAGCGAAATCTTTTTCGTTTTCGGATTGACTGTTGCAAACATTAATGAATCTGTACGACCATTTTGCCCGTCTGTCGCATAATCTTCTATACCCATAATGAGGATCGTAAAAGGTTCTTTTGTAATTTCTACATCTTCAGTTCTCAAATCCGATTTTTCACGAGTAAAACCACCATACATCCCCATGAGAGAAGAGTAGGAATTTAATATATAAAGTCCTACACTACCAAATAAAAATAAGAAAATAAGGAAGTAGAAAAACTTTCTTCTTCGTTTCTTTTTTATTCTGCTATTTTGGAGATGATAATAACGTTCTTCCATATATAATCTCCTTAGTTCATTTGTAGGGAAGTAATTCACTACATTAATCTTTAAAGGTGATAATATAGTTATTCTTAGATAACATCTTGTTCTAAGTACAACATATCTCCCTCTGTAATTGTACATTTCCCATTTGTTAATTCAATCATCCAATCTGTGAATGGTTGTTTTCCATCTTCTTCTACATACGTATCAAATGTGACATTTTCGAGATAATGTATATCTTTAATGGCATATTTTGAATTACGTAATTCATTTTCAATTTTGCCAAGTAATGTGTAATCAATTTCGGTCTGTATAACACGCATGAGTTTTCGCTCGACAACACCGACATGATTAATGCCTTCACTTGTACATTTTCCATATGCGCGAATTAATCCACCTGCACCAAGTTTAATGCCACCAAAATAGCGGGTAACGACAACGACGATATCTTTTAAACCGCGTTTTTTTAGTACCTCTAACATAGGTACGCCAGCTGTACCGCTAGGCTCGCCATCGTCATTAGCTTTTTGGATTTGATCTTGTTCGCCAATTAAATATGCAGAACAATTATGTGTTGCATTCCAATTTTGTTTTTTTATTTTTTGTATAAATTCTTGCGCTTCTTCTTCGGTTGTAGCTCGGCTAATGTAACAGATAAATCTTGATTTTTGAATGACAATTTCATGCTCGCCGTAGTCTTTGATTGTTAAATATTGTAATAACACTCGTATACGCCCCTATCTATCAAAATGGACTAGTACTTTACATTTTAAAAGCGAGCGTTTTTATATTCAAACATTTTTTATAAATAAGTTGAATTTTTTGGTGAGTATTTCACCTTTTTGTTGTAATTTGTCAAAATGGTGAGTATAATTTCAAACCGGCATTTTCATGTATGGATGCACCATTTTTAGTTTTCGTGTAAACTTAAGAAATAAAAACTTTTTTATAAGGCAGGTACGAAAATGAAAACAGCTATTGTTACTGATAGTACAGCATATATACCGAAGCATATTCGTGATGAACTCAATATATATATGATTCCATTAAACGTTGTGTTTGGAACGGAATCTTATCAAGAAGAAGCTGAAATTTCAGCAGATGATTTTTATGTAAAAGTACGTGAGCAAGAAGAACTTCCGAAAACATCTCAACCAGCAATCGGAAAGTTTGTTGAGTTATTTGAAGAATTATCTAAAGATTATGATGCGGTTATTAGCATTCATCTCTCAAGTGGGATTAGTGGTACATATCAAACGGCAACGACAGCCGGGCAAATGGTAGAGGGTATTGATGTATATACGTACGACTCTGAAATTAGTTGTGAGGTACAAGGATTCTATGTGCGTGAAGGTGCAAGGCTAGCAAGCGAAGGAAAGGATCCGAAAGAGATTATCGCCCGTTTTGATGAAATGAAACAAACGATGGACGCTTATTTTGTAGTGGATGATTTACATCATTTACAACGTGGCGGACGATTAAATAGTGCGCAAGCTTTCATTGGTAGTTTGTTACAAGTGAAGCCGGTTTTATATTTTAGAGACAAAATCATTATTCCGTTTGAAAAGATTCGTACGCGTAAGAAAGCGTTAAAACGAATTGTTGAAATTTTTGATGAGCAAGCAAGTAAAGGTGTACCTATGGAAGCGGTTATCATTCATGCACAACGTGGAGATGAAGCGAATGAATGGAAGGCTGAATTAGAAGCAAAATATCCTCATGTCACAATCCGCACAGGTTATTTTGGTGCTGTAATTGGTACGCATTTAGGTGAAGGTGCATTAGGTCTTGGATGGTATACGAAGTAATAAAGATATAAAAAGCTCTCTTTTTAAGAGGGTTTTTTTACGGATATTTTACGTGTAGTTGACAAGTTAATATTTGGAAATGGTAAAATGTACGTAAAATAAAATAATGAGGAAAGTTTTATAACTTACTTTTTACAAGAAACTATATTATAATAGAAGAGAGGTGAAACATATGGAGCATAATTCTTGTTTATGTCCAAAGTTTGAGTCAGCTTTTACTTTGCTTAGTAAAAAATGGACTGGCTTGATTATTAAATCTTTGCTTGAAGAGTCAAAACGTTTTAGAGAAATCGCAGATATTATACCGAATATGAGCGATCGTATGTTGTCAGAGCGTTTGAAGGAATTGGAGAGCGAAGGCATTGTAGTTCGTAATGTTTATCCAGAAGTACCAGTTCGAATCGAGTACGGCTTAACTGACAAAGGGAAAGCATTAGAAAGTGTTATGGATGAAGTCCAAAATTGGGCTGAAAAATGGATGAAATAACGCTTGGATTGCATTCGTATTAGTATATTTAATAAAACGTAAGGGAAACCTTACGTTTTTTTCTTTGCTTATAAAAAAACGTTTAAAATTCTACACATACATACAAAAATATGCATATTTTGCGATAGAGTTACATATAATGTTACATTTGTTTTACAATAGCGTAACATTCGCAAAAAAAATCCCGAATTATGGTATAAATTTTATAGGTTATATACGGAAAAAGAAAAAAAGAAAGCGGTGTAAAAAATACAATGAAAAAGCTAAAAATGGCATCTTGCGCATTAGTTGCAGGGTTAATGTTTTCAGGGCTAACACCAAATGTATTTGCAGAAGATAAAATTGCTGACGTGAAATCACAAATTAACACACAAAATGATACTTTACATAAACAACAACAAGAACGTGACGAATTGCAAAAACAAATGAATGATTTAAACAAAACAATTCAAGGTTTGGATAAGTCTGTTCAAGAGAATGCTTCAAAGCTTGATGAAACAATGAAAAAAGTTGCTGATACGGAGCAATTAATCGAAAAGAAAAATAAAGATATTGCAGAATTACAAACGAAAATTGCAAAACGTGAAGAGCTATTAAGAAAACGTTTAGTTGCACTTCAAGAACAACCAAACACAAATGTTGTAACAGAAGTTCTTGTAAACTCTAAAAACATTGCAGATTTAGTTGATCGTTTAAATTCAGTTTCTAAAATTCTTGAGTCTGACGAAGACATTATGAAAACACAACAAGAAGATCAAGCGAACGTGAAAAAAGATGTTGAAACGGTAAAAACAAAACAAAAAGAATTAAAAGAAGCACAAGCTCAAATTGAAACTGCTAAAAAAGAACTTGACGCTGAAAAAGCGAAAAAAGCAACAGCAGTAAATGATTTAAGCGGTAAAATGGATACAGTTGTAACTTCAATGACAAGTACGGAAGATCAATTGAAGGAGCTTGAACAACAGGCATTAAAATTACAACAAATTGCTGAAAGAGAAGCACAAGAAAAAGCTGCACAAGAAGCTGCTGCTCAAAAACAGGCAGAGCAAGCTGCACAACAAGCGCAGGCTGCAACACAACCTGCACAGGCTCCAGCTCAACCAGCACAAACACAGGCTCAACCAGCAAACAATGATGGACAAGATAAAAAAGAAGAGCCTAAGAAAAAAGAAGAGAAAAAAGCAACACCAGCTCCAGCAGTACCAGCTGACAATGGTGGCGGTAGACAAGATGTTGTCTCAAAAGCTAGAGGTTTAGTAGGTCTAAAATACGTATGGGGTAGTGCGTCAATTTCAAATGGTGGATTTGACTGCAGTGGTTTAATCTCTTATGTTTACGGTTTAGGTCGTCAAGATACTAGAGGTTTATGGAATTCTGTACAAAAGATTAGCCCATCTGAAGCAAAACCAGGAGATCTTATCTTCTTACAAGGTACTTACAGAGCAGGCGTATCTCACGTTGGTATTTATATTGGTGGCGGTCAAATGATCCATGCTGCTGATGAATCAACGGGTGTTACTTACGGCAGTGTAAATAGTTCTTATAACCAAAAACATTTCTTAGGTTACGGTAGATTATAGGATTATAATTGAATAAAAAACGTGTATAAAGTCGATAGCTTACTATTTTATAAGTAGGTTATCGGCTTTTTTGAGTTTTTACGAGATTATGAGAAAGGTTTATAGTAGTGCTGGAGGTGGTATGAATGCTTGCTGGAAAACAGTTGCTATTAGAAGAACTCTCTTCAGATTTACGGAAAGAATTAAGTGACTTGAAAAAGAAGGGAGAAGTCGCATGTGTACAAGGCATAACAAAGAAGGCTTCTAAATATATATGTCAGCGCTGCGGAAATATAGAGCAGCGATTATTTGCATCATTTTTATGTAAAAGGTGCAGTAAAAGATGCACGTATTGCCGGAAGTGCATCACGATGGGGAGAGTTAGTGAATGTACTGTACTCGTTCGTGGGATTCAGGAAAGAAAGGAAGAAAGAGAGTTAAATCAGTTGCAGTGGAAAGGGGTTTTGTCTACCGGTCAGGAGTTGGCGGCGCAAGGTGTTATAGAAGCTATTAAGCAGAAAGAATCTTTCTTTATTTGGGCTGTATGCGGTGCTGGAAAAACAGAAATGTTATTTTACGGTATTGCAGAGGCACTTCAAAAAGGAGAAAGAGTTTGTATCGCAACGCCAAGAACAGACGTTGTACTGGAACTAGCACCGAGATTACAAGAAGTGTTTCCTAATATAAATATAGCTGCTTTATACGGAGGGAGTACAGATCGTGAAAAAGATGCAGCGTTAGTCGTTGCAACGACGCATCAATTGTTACGTTATTATAGAGCGTTTCATGTCATGATTGTAGATGAAATTGATGCTTTCCCGTATCACGCAGATCAAATGTTACAGTATGCGGTGCAACAAGCGATGAAAGAGAAAGCGGCGCGTATTTATTTAACAGCAACTCCTGATGAAAAGTGGAAGCGTAATTTCAGAAAGGGGAATCAAAAAGGTATCATTGTCTCAGGACGATACCATCGTCATCCGTTACCAGTTCCTCTATTTAGCTGGTGCGGAAATTGGAAGAAAAGCCTTCAGCATAAAAAAATTCCTCGCGTGTTACTACAATGGTTAAAAATATACGTAAACAAAAAACATCCTATTTTTTTATTTGTTCCTCATGTGCGATATATAGAAGAAATAAGTCTGTTATTGAAAGAATTGGATAATAGAATCGATGGTGTACATGCAGAAGATTCGATGAGAAAAGAAAAAGTAGCAGCGTTCAGAAAGGGAGAAATTCCGTTATTAGTTACGACAACAATTTTAGAAAGGGGAGTAACTGTGAAGAATTTACAAGTGGCGGTGCTAGGGGCAGAAGAAGAAATTTTTTCAGAGAGTGCGCTCGTACAAATTGCAGGCCGGGGGGGTCGTAGTTTTGAAGAGCCATATGGCGAGGTTATGTATTTTCATTACGGTAAGACAGAGTCGATGGTACGCGCGAAAAAACACATTTTAAGTATGAACAAAAATGCGAAGGAACAAGGGTTAATCGATTAATGCATTGTTTGCTTTGTGATGAGTATATGGTGGAAACAGTTAGTTGGTACACCTTCTTTGTAAAGTCCCATAAAAAATATGTATGTAATAGATGTGAGCGGAAACTTTCCTATATTATAGGAGAGATTTGCAAGGAGTGCGGGAGACCTTTAGAGGATGTGCCTTCCGAATATAAAGAAAATGATATTTGTATAGATTGCGTAAGATGGATAAATAAGGAGAAGTATCGTCCTTTTAAAAATCGTTCTTTGCATGTGTACGATGATGAGATGAAAGAAATAGTAGCACAGTTTAAGTTTAGAGGAGATGCGGAGTTAGTTCGTATTTTTCATCAATCCTTTCGAGAGCTATTTCAAAAGTATTTTACGAACGTTTCAACTGTTATTGTTGTTCCGCTTAGTAGGGAACGGGAATATGAACGCGGTTTTAATCAGGCAGAGTTATTAGCAACTTGTTTACCTGTCAACATTTCGCATCCATCATTAAGAAGAAGGGAAACAGAAAAGCAAAGTAAGAAGACGCGTAAAGAAAGGCTTTCGGGAAGTAATCCTTTTTATTTTCAAGGAGAAGAGATGTTTCATGGTCAACATATTTTACTCGTGGATGATGTATATACGACAGGAATTACAGTGAGACAAATTGGAAGTCTTTTATACGATAGAGGAGCAAGAGAAGTTTCTAGTTTGACGCTCTGTAGAAGTTGATCTGTAACTGTCGAAAGAGATAATAAAAAGACGATAAGTCTTCTTTGACTTCGTAAGTTGTCATTCGTTATAGTCAAATTATGGGGCAAATGCCCTGATTTTTAGAGTGAAGGGAATGGAATGAACATGCAAGGAAGAGTGAAATGGTTCAATGCAGAAAAGGGATTTGGGTTTATTGAGCGTGAAGATGGTGATGATGTATTTGTTCATTTTTCTGCGATTCAACAAGATGGTTATAAGTCATTAGAAGAAGGGCAACAAGTTGAGTTTGACATTGTAGATGGCGCACGTGGGCCACAAGCAGCTAATGTTGTAAAACTGTAGGAATATTGTTTTTGGGAAGAGAAAGCTGCGTTTGTGGCAACGTTATATATATGGTAGAACCTCTTGTTTTTTGCAAGGGGTTTTTGTTATGAATGGAGTTGTCAAAAAGTTGTTTCTTTTCTGTAACGAATTGTCCACAGTTATATTCGTTATTCACGATGTTAATAGGATAAAATAAAGATAGAAACGATGCATCTTTTCATTTCAACAAAAAACGATAAAAAAATCGCAATTCCACTAATTTTTTTAAAAAAGTTAGAAGGAGTTTTTAAGCCAGTGTCGAAATTATAGTACATAGGCTTGAAAGGAGGAATTCATCTATGAAATTCAACATTCGTGGTGAAAATATTGAAGTAACTCCAGCATTAAAGGAATATGTAGAGAAAAAACTAGGTAAGTTAGAGCGTTATTTTGATACATTCCCAGAGATTAAAGTTAATTTAAAAGTATACTCTGACAAGCAACGTGTCGAGGTAACAATTCCATTTACTGATTTATTACTTCGTGCAGAAGAAACTAATAGCGATATGTACGCTGCTATCGATTTAGTAGTTGATAAACTTGAGCGACAAATTCGTAAACATAAAACAAAGGTAAATCGTAAGTTACGTGAGAAAGGTTCTATGAAAGCGAACTTTATCCTTCCAGAAGCAGTAGCTGTTCTGGATGAGGTAGAAGAGGATGAACTAGAACTTGTACGTACAAAACGATTCGATTTAAAACCGATGGACGTTGAAGAAGCAATCCTACAAATGGATATGCTAGGACATAATTTCTTCGTCTTCACAAATGCTGATACAAATGAAACTAACGTTGTATATGGCCGTAAAGATGGGAAATATGGTTTGATCGAAACTAAATAATAATTCAAAAGCGCAGCCGAAATGGCTGCGCTTTTTTTATATTGTTATTTTTCGCAGCAAGGTTAAAAAGCTTTGTAAGTAGCCCATTTCATTAAGAGGTGATTTTTAGACTAACAGCATGAGGAAATAAAAAATTCGAAAGGTGAGTTATTCTTTATGATTTGGAACAGGCATAGGTAAGTAGTTATATCTATAAGTAATTCTTTGCTAGGAGTGTATTATTATTTTTATTGATTTGGCAAAATGTTTACAATTATAAATATAACATTAAGTTTTCTGAATTCTATTGAGAGTACATCGAGGAATAGTTATTGTTATATATCGTTATATAGATTTAATTTATTCCCTCGGTGAAAAAAATAAAATCAATATAATGCTACAAATTATCGGAGGTGCTTTTAGTGATTATTAAGAAAAAAAGTCTTTTTATGTTTGGATCTGTTTTATCTTTAGGTATTTTAGCTAGTACTTTTGCTTTAACCGAACCAGCTAAGGCTGATACAAAGGATGATCATGTAGAATTTACCTTTAGACTTTGGAGTGCATATGATTTTACTAACGCACGTCCTAAAGAGACACCTACTTCTATGTATATGCGTGTGAAGAGTAGTGAGAAGGGCGGAGGTTCTTTTAACGTTTGGACAGAAGCGGATAAAAATAAAAATGGAGATAAGAGAGATTGGGTAAATGTTCCAGGTGAGTCAGGTAAGCATGAAGGAACGGTGCGACCAGGTAAAACGTATCTTTTCCAAAATTACTCATATGAAAACTATGGAAAAAATGTACCTGTGAGATTTGGTGGTTATTCTAGAGAAAATAATGCTTATCCTACTGCTTGGAGTCCTGATAGTGTAAGACCTAGTGGACCTTACACTGAATATTGATTTAGAAATTATAAATTGAAATTATTTATTTTGTAACGTTAGAAAAAGTCGTCTAGTTCTTAATCTGGATTATATGACTTTTTCTGCTATTTCATTTTTAAAATAGGAGGAGCTGTAATGAAGCTTATTTCAAAATATATTTTATTCTGTTGTTTTATATTGATTATTTGTTTATTAGCTTCTTGCCATAAGAAAGTAGATGAACCTATTGTAAATATTGAAGATACTTTAACAGAAAAAGATAATTTGAAAAGTATTCAGTTGAAAGAAGTTAATAAAAATACTGTTTTTGAACAAGTATTTTGGGGAGATGAAAATGGTGATGATTTCTTTCAGGGGCAAATAGATAGAAATGATAGTTTAATAGAGAGTAAGCTTTCAAATAAAAAGTTAAAGTCAGGAGTTATACCGGAAAATTATTATGTTTTTTTAACGGGTGTTACGAATAAGAAAAAACCAACGTATCTTTTGGGGCGGATTGAACAAACTGATGGAAAAGTAATTGAGTGGAAACAAGAAGTTAAGAGTGTAAAAAGAAAAGGTACAAATGATATTTATCAGTATGAAGTTGAGTTTCCGAAATTTGAAGGAGAGAGAGCAAATGTTTCTTTTCGTTACATCTGGTTAAATAAAGAAAATAAATGTTACGGTGTTGCGGATCAATTGTTCCTATTAAAAAAGGTTTAAATTTAATTAATGGTTTATGGAGGAGCTATAGATGAGTTACTTTTTAGGTCGGATTTTAAAAGGTAGGATGTTTTGGTTATCTTTATTTATTATGTTAGTAATTGTCATTGCTCAATATATTTCTATGCTAGTAACAACGAAAGGATTTAATGATGATGGGATTATAAAGGTATCTCCATATTTATCTAACATTTTACATTTTAATAGATTGCCGTTTTATAGTGAATTTTATCTACTTATATTTCCGATGATTTCTGCAATGGCTGTAGCAGGGATTTATAGAATTGATAAAAATTATGGATTTATTTATCCTGTTATTTCTAAAATGGGAACACGTCATTATTTTAGGTTACTGTATTTCATTAATTTTATTGCATCTTTTTTTATTATAAGTGCCCCTTTACTATTTCATTTTTATTTATATGTAATGACTTATCCAACAGTTGCTCCGCATCCAATATTAAATTATATGGCCGCTACTGTTTCACCAACAGCTCAATTTAATACGGTTTATTATGAGTATCCTACTTTATATTTTCTTATGTATGTATTTTTAAATGGTTTATACGGTGCGGTTTTTTCAAGTTTGGCTTTATCAGTTTCGTTTTTTATAAAACGAGTTTATTTTATTTATTTAGTTCCATTTATTTTACATATTTTTTGGCTTGGTATTGGAAAGGGGATTCTTAATCCTAAAGATTATTTAATTAAAGATTTAGGCTTTTTTGAATTACAAATTTTTTTTAGTGTGCTGTTATGTATTTGGTTTTGTTCTGTAGTTCTTTATTTACGGGGGAGTAGGAAGCATGTTCTTTTATAGTGTAATGAAAGAAACTATAAGGATGAAATATATTTGGTTCAGTATTCTCTTTTTACTTAATGTTAGTATCATTGTTTGCATGTTCAATTATTTTGAACATGCAATTGTAAAAGAAAAAACGAATGAATTGGAAACTTTGTATAAGGTTATGTCTTTCTATAATTTGTCGACTATATTTATTCCTTTGACCATCATTTTTTCTGTATATTCTATGTCGAATTTTTTTAGTATTTATGTAGTTTACCGAGTGAATAATGCATTGAAATTAGTGTCTATATATTATTTGAAACTATTCGTTTTTGTTTGTTTTTTCGCTGGGAGTATGATTTTTCAGTTATTTTTGATGTCAAACATGATGGCTGTAAATAGTATTTCTGTAAATTACCCATTATTATTTTGCGTTCAATTATTTGCGACTATTTTTATATGTACGATATGTGCTTTGTTGCAATTATTTTTACCTAGTTTACTTGTAATAATATGTATGATTACTGCCGTTTTACTAGATAGATTTATATTACATGGATTTTTATTTACAAATGTTTTTTATATAAATGTGTTTGAAGATGCGACTGGTTTATTTATACGTTTATTTGGAGGTTTTTCTATCTTTTTTATAAGTGTATGGATTTTAGCTAAAAAAAGTTATGTTGCTATGAATGATGAGACAGAGGTGATCTAGTTTACATTATGATTTTATATTATTTGTTAAAAAGAGATTTACATGTAAGGTTTAGAGATGGAATTAAGATAATGGCTTTTTTATTCTTAATTTACGCTATGATTATAGTTACTTTTTTATACAATCAGTCTCTTATTAATGGTAAAGAACCTGTATTAGTGGATGTTACCTTTTATCGGTTTTTTCGTGGAGTAGACTTTGTGGATTTATCTTATTTTTATAAGGAGGGGCGGTTTTCTATTCCTTTTTATTGGATATTCTTTCAAATTACTCCTTTGTTGCTAGTAGGGAAGTTTGCTTTTTCGGATATTCAACAGAATGGTGTTTATTTGTTTCCTCGTATTAAGAAGAAGTATTTTCTTTGGTTAACGAAAATACTATCTTTGTTTTTTTACATAATTATTATTTGGGTTGTTATGTATTTGATTTGGTTTACTGTTTATTATTTGTTTACTTTTGGCGAGCATTCTTTTTCAAATGTATATAGTCAATTTTCTTATAAGATAGTAGGTACTATGCTAATTCAAATAATTATAAGCTTTTTATTAGCTTTAATTTTTGAGTTTTTAACGCTTTATATACCGATAACTATTGTTTTTATACTGATGTTGATGTACCTATTTTTGTCTATTTTCTTTCATAGTATTTATTTTTTAGGCTCTTTTGTTATGCCAAATCGTTGGTATTTTGTTGATCACAGTTCAATTCAATTGACTTTAGGTAATAATCAATCTATTCAATGGCATGAGTTACTTTTAATCGGAGTAGTAATTGTTGTTGTAATGATTTTGTTAGGTAGTTTTTGTTTAAAAAAACTAGATGTGATAGGTGAATAATTTATGGACAATTATATTAAATGTGAATGTATGACGAAAAGATTAAAAGGAAATATTGTGTTAGATAATATTAGTTCGTCAGTAAAAAAAGGAGAATTTTTAGTTTTGAAGGGGCATAATGGTTCTGGTAAAACGATGATTTTACGCGCTATATCAGGATTAATGCGTTTGAATTCTGGATTTGTTTATGTAGATAATAAAATAATTGGAAAACAAAAGCAATTCCCTGATTCTATGGGGATATTGATTGAATATCCAAGTTTTATTCCAGGGTATACTGGTTTTCAGAACTTGAAATTTTTATCATCAATTAACAATAAAATTTCTGATGAGGAAATTTATAATATTATTCAAAGAGTTGGGCTTGATAAAACAGATAAGAGAAAGTATAAAAGATATTCTTTAGGTATGAAACAACGTTTAGGGATAGCGCAAGCTTTAATGGAACAACCAAAATTATTGTTATTAGACGAGCCTACTAATGCTTTAGATAGTGATGGGATAAAAGATGTTTTGGATATTTTGAAAGTAGAAAAATCTAAAGGAACGACTATTATTGTAGCCAGTCATGGTGTGCATGTTCTAGATAATGAAATAGTAGATCGTATTGTACATGTTAATAATGGAAAGTTGGTAGATTAAGAGTGACAAGAAAATATATCTTAATAATTATTGGGCTGTGTGTGTTGTTATGTATATTTGCTAGTTTATTTAGATTTAAAATATTAAATCAAAATAATGAATCTTATAAAGTGGTAAACGATGAGTTTTTATCTAATAGCACTTTTGAAGATAGAAAAGGAGTTACGTTTCATCCGCTTGATCCTCTTGAACCAATAAAAACATATGATCCTTATGAAGACCGTGAAGTAATGACATATGTTTTACCTTTAGATATTACAAATACAACAAATCAGGATATTAATTTGCTTAGTAATCAGTCTATTTCCAATACAATGTTTTATTCTAAAATAGGCGAGTTTTATAATGCAATCCCGTATTCAATAGAATTACCTAAAAAATATCAGTTTGATCCTGTAATACCTGCTGGTAAAACAGTGCGAGGATATATAGGGACAAATTATTTTATAGGAGATGACCTTTATAAAAATTATAAAAACTTTTCAAATGAATCAACTAAAGTGAAATTCATTTCTTTTATGAAGGATAAGAAAGGGAAATATCATGAATTAGAAATACCAATAAATTAATGCGTGATTGATACAGATATATTTTAAGTGTGCTTTTGGAGTGCTGTGGTTGAGTAGATTTTGCAACATAATATTATCTTTTAAAGTCGGAGGTTTTGCGCTGGTGTAAGTATCTATGGATGCTGCACTGACGAAATCTCCGGCTTTTTGTAATTATCGATTTAGATTTAATACGAAATTTGTAACGTGAACTTGAAATAATCATACAGAGAAAAGAAACATAACAAATGAAATGAAAACTTTTTCTGAATATAAGACCTGACATTCGGCCGATTGTTGTCATAGTTATAAGACAAGTGTTACAATTATCATTAGGTATATACATTTTAGTTTTTTAATTAGGAGAAAAATTGGCATAACATACATTTGATTTTTATAACGACTGATTGTAATAGAGAAAAAGAAAAAACAATCGGAAGTTTTATTTTAATAAAAAGAGGAGCGTATTTCCTATGATCGGTATTTTAAAAAAGGTGTTTGATGTAAATCAACGCCAAATTAAACGTATGCAGAAGACAGTTGAGCAAATTGATGCATTAGAGTCATCTATTAAGCCTTTAACTGATGAACAATTAAAAGGAAAGACGCTTGAATTTAAAGAACGTCTAACAAAAGGTGAAACAGTAGATGATCTACTACCTGAAGCTTTTGCGGTTGTTCGTGAAGCTGCGACTCGTGTTCTTGGAATGCGTCCGTATGGCGTACAGTTAATGGGTGGTATCGCCTTACATGAAGGAAATATCTCTGAGATGAAAACGGGTGAAGGTAAAACGTTAACATCTACATTACCTGTATATTTAAATGCTTTAACAGGAAAAGGTGTTCACGTTGTTACAGTCAATGAATATTTAGCACAACGTGATGCGAACGAAATGGGACAACTTCATGAGTTCTTAGGCTTAACAGTAGGAATTAACTTAAACAGTATGTCACGCGAAGAAAAACAAGAAGCTTATGCTGCTGATATTACGTATAGCACAAATAATGAGCTTGGATTCGATTACTTACGTGACAACATGGTTTTATATAAAGAGCAGTGCGTTCAACGCCCACTTCACTTTGCTATTATCGATGAGGTCGATTCTATCTTAGTCGATGAAGCGCGTACGCCGCTTATTATTTCTGGACAAGCTCAAAAATCAACAGAGCTATACATGTTTGCAAATGCATTCGTTCGTACGTTAGAAAATGAAAAAGAATATTCATTTGATGTGAAGACGAAAAATGTAATGTTAACAGAAGATGGTATTACGAAAGCCGAGAAAGCTTTCCACATTGAAAACTTATTCGATTTAAAACATGTAGCACTTCTTCATCATATTAATCAGGCACTTCGTGCGCACGTTGTTATGCACCGTGATACAGATTATGTTGTACAAGAAGGCGAAATCGTAATTGTAGACCAATTTACTGGTCGTCTTATGAAAGGTCGTCGTTATAGCGAAGGTTTACACCAAGCTATCGAGGCAAAAGAAGGCGTAGAAATTCAAAATGAAAGTATGACGCTTGCGACAATTACATTCCAGAACTACTTCCGTATGTACGAAAAGT
The DNA here is from genome assembly GCF_001884185.1 of Bacillus albus. Classification (GTDB taxonomy): domain Bacteria; phylum Bacillota; class Bacilli; order Bacillales; family Bacillaceae_G; genus Bacillus_A; species Bacillus_A albus. The sequence goes on along the minus strand of NZ_MAOE01000095.1, from coordinate 55,348 downwards.
TATCTGGTATGACTGGTACAGCGAAAACAGAGGAAGAGGAATTCCGTAACATTTACAATATGAATGTTATCGTAATTCCAACAAACAAACCGATTGTTCGTGATGACCGTGCTGATTTAATCTTCAAATCAATGGAAGGCAAGTTTAATGCTGTTGTTGAGGATATTGTAAATCGTCATAAACAAGGACAACCTGTTCTTGTTGGTACAGTTGCGATTGAAACGTCAGAACTTATTTCAAAAATGTTAACGCGTAAAGGCGTACGTCATAACATTTTAAACGCGAAAAACCATGCGCGTGAAGCAGATATCATTGCAGAAGCTGGTATGAAAGGTGCGGTAACGATTGCGACGAACATGGCGGGTCGTGGTACGGATATTAAGCTTGGAGACGATATTAAAAATGTTGGTTTAGCAGTTATCGGTACAGAGCGTCACGAAAGTCGTCGTATTGATAATCAGTTACGTGGTCGTGCTGGTCGTCAAGGAGACCCTGGTGTTACGCAGTTCTACTTATCAATGGAAGATGAACTAATGCGCCGCTTCGGTTCTGACAATATGAAAGCAATGATGGATCGCCTTGGTATGGATGATTCTCAGCCAATCGAAAGTAAAATGGTTTCTCGTGCGGTAGAATCTGCGCAAAAACGTGTAGAAGGAAATAACTATGATGCACGTAAGCAGTTACTACAATACGATGATGTACTTCGTCAGCAACGTGAAGTTATTTACAAACAGCGTCAAGAGGTAATGGAGTCTGCGAACTTACGCGGCATTATTGAAGGTATGATGAAATCTACAGTAGAGCGTGCGGTTGCACTTCATACACAAGAGGAAATTGAAGAAGATTGGAACATTAAAGGTCTTGTTGACTATTTAAATACAAACCTTCTGCAAGAAGGAGATGTAAAAGAAGAAGAATTACGTCGCCTTGCTCCAGAGGAAATGAGCGAGCCAATTATCGCGAAATTAATAGAGCGTTACAATGACAAAGAAAAGCTTATGCCAGAAGAGCAAATGCGTGAGTTCGAAAAGGTTGTTGTATTCCGTGTTGTAGATACGAAATGGACAGAGCATATCGATGCGATGGATCACCTTCGTGAAGGTATTCATTTACGTGCTTACGGTCAAATTGATCCACTTCGTGAGTATCAAATGGAAGGATTCGCAATGTTCGAATCAATGATTGCTTCTATTGAAGAAGAAATTTCTCGTTACATTATGAAAGCTGAAATTGAACAAAACCTAGAGCGTCAAGAAGTTGTTCAAGGTGAAGCTGTTCACCCATCTAGCGATGGTGAAGAAGCGAAGAAAAAGCCAGTTGTAAAAGGTGACCAAGTGGGCCGCAATGATGTATGTAAATGTGGTAGCGGTAAAAAATATAAAAACTGCTGCGGCATTGGGAAGTAATACAGGTCGGTAGCTTAGGCTACTTTGCAAACTTTTACATCAAAAATGTATAATTAAGAAGGATTAAACTCTCTCCGTCATAAGTGGAGAGAGTTTCCCTTGTTTTCATACGAAAGTAACAGCAATTACATAGAGGTGAAGGAAATGGAATTAGTAGAAATTAGACAGGAATTAGAGAAAATGGCTAAGAGATTAGCGGCTTTTAGGGGGTCTCTTTGACCTTCCTACTAAGGAGAAACAAATTGCAGAATTAGAAGAGAAAATGATGGGCGCAGGATTTTGGGATGACCAACAAGGCGCGCAAGCTGTAATTAATGAAGCGAATGCACTGAAAGATATGGTTGGAAAGTTCCGTCAGTTAGATGAGACATTCGAAAATTTAGAAATTACGCATGAGCTTTTAAAAGAAGAGTATGATGAAGATTTACATGAGGAGCTTGAATCAGAAGTAAAAGGTTTAATTCAAGAAATGAATGAGTATGAACTTCAGTTACTACTAAGCGATCCTTATGATAAAAATAACGCTATTTTAGAATTACACCCAGGTGCTGGTGGAACAGAGTCACAAGACTGGGGTTCTATGTTATTACGTATGTACACACGTTGGGCTGAAAAACGTGGATTTAAAGTAGAAACAGTTGACTATTTACCAGGTGATGAAGCTGGTATTAAGAGTGTTACTTTATTAATTAAAGGTCATAACGCTTACGGTTATTTAAAGGCAGAGAAAGGTGTACATCGTCTAGTGCGTATTTCACCATTCGATTCTTCAGGTCGCCGTCATACATCGTTCGTATCTTGTGAAGTTGTTCCTGAGTTCAATGATGAAGTTGAAATCGAAATACGTTCAGAAGACTTAAAAATTGATACGTACCGTGCAAGTGGTGCAGGTGGACAGCATATTAATACGACAGACTCAGCAGTTCGTATTACACATACACCGACAAACACAGTTGTAACATGTCAGTCAGAGCGTTCACAAATTAAAAACCGTGAGCATGCGATGAAAATGTTAAAAGCGAAATTATATCAAAAGAAATTAGAAGAACAACAAGCGGAGTTAGATGAAATTCGCGGTGAGCAAAAAGAAATCGGATGGGGTAGCCAAATTCGTTCTTACGTATTCCACCCGTATTCTCTTGTGAAAGACCACCGTACAAACACAGAGGTTGGTAACGTGCAGGCGGTAATGGATGGAGAAATTGATCCATTTATTGATGCTTACTTACGTTCTCGCATCTAATAAGCTAATTGAAAAAAAGCCAACAAAATTGTTGGCGCATGTTGAGGATATAGAGGATATAAAGAGTATTATTTTATCTATAGGATGGACTACAGAGGAAGAGAAGTTGGAAACGACAACTTCTCTTTTTGATGGGATTATATGTAGCATACAATGTTGTATATTGTTTTGTAAAAAGTAGAGAATAGTAAAACAGAGTGGCAATAGAGTAAGACTTTATAAAGAACTTTTTTAATTTCCCGTTCAAAAAGGATACTTTATAGAAGTTTTTATGTTGTTCACAGAATTGAAACAACTTATAAAAGCTTTATACTATTAGGGTTTTCGCTGTATTTTTGAAGAATATGAAATATACCTTAGTTTTTCTATATAAAGATAATGCTTATAATGAAAATGAGTGTGTTAGGAATGAAAAGAATATCAACAATGGGGAGCGATAGAAGTGAAAAAGAAATTGTTGGCTATTGCGCTAGGAACATCAGTCGTTTTTGCTTTAGGAGCGTGTGGAAATAAAGAAGAGAGTAAGCCCTCAAAACAATCTGCAAGCACAGATAGCGCAGAGCAAATTTATCAAAAAAGTTGTATAGGCTGTCACGCGAAAGATTTATCAGGAGCGACTGGACCGGATTTACGAAAAGTGGGACAGAAGTATGATGCAGCAGACATCGAAAAAATTATTGAAAAAGGTCGCGGCTCCATGTCACCAGGAATTATTCAAGGTGAGGATGCGAAAAAAGTAGCTGAGTGGTTAGCTGACCATAAATAAAGAGAGTAAAATAGACGAGTTGGTTATATTGCCAACTCGTTTTCCTTTTTGTGGAATGTAACATAACTGTAACAAAAATGTATCCGAATTGGAAACCGTTTGATGTTACAATGAGGTTTGTAGAATTTTGCTGAAATATATTACATAGAGTAGCGCTGCTAATAAAAAGCATGAATGGAAGCTACCTTCAACAAGAGTGGTTAAGTGAGAATAAAGTTTTTATTTTCAGATGTACAGAAAAGTATTTCGAAAAAAATCATTAAGTATTGGGTGATAAATAATGATAAAAATGACGAATGTTTATAAGGAGTACCCGAATGGTATGAAAGCCATTGCTGGTCTCACAGTTAACATTAAACAAGGTGAGTTTGTATACGTAGTTGGACCGAGTGGAGCCGGGAAATCTACATTTATTAAAATGATGTATCGTGAAGAGAAGCCATCTACAGGATCAATTAATGTAAATGGACTTGTTATCGAAACATTAGCGGAAAGAGATGTTCCATATTTCCGTCGTCAATTAGGCGTAATTTTCCAAGATTTTAAATTATTACCTAAGTTAACGGTATATGAGAATGTTGCGTTTGCCTTAGAGGTAATTGAAGAAGAAAAAGAAGCAATTCTTGAGCGTGTAACAGAAGTTTTAGGTCTTGTAGGTCTTGAAGATCGTGCAGATGCACTTCCAAGCGAACTTTCAGGCGGAGAGCAGCAACGTGTTGCGATTGCGAGAGCAATTGTTAATAGACCAAAGGTTGTAATTGCCGATGAGCCAACAGGTAACTTAGATATTGAAACAGCTCTTGATATTATGAAGATTTTCACGCGTATTAATGAGCGTGGTACAACGATTGTTATGGCAACACATAACGCAGATATCGTAAATACAATCCGTCATCGTGTAATCGCGATTGAGGGCGGAAAAATTGTTCGAGATGAGATTGAGGGAGGATACGGATATGAAGGCTAAGACCCTTAGTCGACATTTGCGAGAAGGTGTAAAGAATCTATCACGTAACGGATGGATGACGTTTGCTTCTGTTAGTGCAGTAACAGTTACATTATTACTTGTAGGTGTCTTCTTAACAGCGATTATGAATATGAACCATTTTGCGACGAAAGTAGAGCAAGATGTAGAGATTCGTGTACACATTGATCCAGCAGCAAAAGAAGCTGATCAAAAGAAATTAGAAGATGATATGAGTAAGATTGCAAAAGTAGACTCTATTAAATATTCTTCTAAAGAAGAAGAGTTAAAACGTTTAATTAAAAGCTTAGGCGATAGCGGAAAAACGTTTGAGTTATTTGAACAAGATAACCCACTTAAAAACGTATTCGTTGTAAAAGCAAAAGAACCAACAGATACAGCGACAATCGCGAAAAAGATTGAAAAAATGCAGTTTGTAAGTAATGTTCAGTACGGAAAAGGTCAAGTTGAACGATTATTTGATACTGTAAAAACTGGTCGTAATATCGGGATTGTGTTAATTGCTGGTCTTTTATTCACAGCAATGTTCTTAATCTCTAATACAATTAAAATTACAATTTATGCTCGTAGTACAGAAATCGAAATTATGAAACTTGTAGGTGCGACAAACTGGTTTATTCGTTGGCCGTTCTTATTAGAAGGATTATTCTTAGGAGTATTAGGATCAATTATTCCAATTGGCTTAATTCTAGTTACGTATAACTCACTACAAAGTGTGTTTAACGAGAAACTTGGCGGAACAATTTTCGAACTTCTACCATACAGCCCATTCGTATTCCAATTAGCTGGTTTACTAGTGTTAATCGGTGCTTTAATCGGTATGTGGGGAAGTGTAATGTCAATTCGTCGCTTCTTAAAAGTATAAAAAGTTGCAAACATAATTCGTACAAGCTTATCATATAGTAGAAATAGGTAAAGGCATCACACACTGTGTGATGCCTTTTGCTACACCACCTGTGTGTTTTGGAAAGGGGAATTCCGCATTGAAACGTAGAGTTGCAATTATTGGAATGGTTGTTGCATTTTTAATTGGTGCTGGCGGAATGTTTGCAGGTATGTCTTTATTTGGGGTAAACCTAGCAGAAGTAACGCAAACAATTTCGAGTGGAAACGCTAGCACTGCGCAAGGGAATTTGGCAAAAATTAATGAGGCGTATGCACTAATTGATTCACGTTATGTGGAAGACGTGAAGGATGAAAAATTAGTCGAAGGTGCAATACAAGGAATGTTGTCTACGCTGAAGGACCCTTATTCCACGTATATGGATAAAGAAACGGCTAAACAGTTTAGCGAATCACTCGATCCTGAGCTAGAGGGGATTGGGGCTGAGGTGAACAAGACGGACGGTAAACTTATTATCGTATCTCCAATTAAAGGCTCACCGGCAGAAAAGATTGGAATTAAACCGAATGACCAAATTTTATCTGTAGATGGAAATAGTGTGAAAGATTTATCACGTGAAGAAGCAGTATTAAAGATTCGTGGTAAAAAAGGAACGACTGTTGCGATTGAAATTAAGCGTGCAGGAGTAGCTGATCCGATTGTATTTAAAATTAAACGTGAAAAAATTCCGATTTTCACAGTGTTTAGCTCTGTGAAACAAGAGAGCGGAAAAGATATCGGTTATATGCAAATCACTTCCTTTGCTGAAAATACAGCGAAAGAATTTAAGGATCAGTTAAAAGAGTTAGAGAAGAAAAACATAAAAGGCTTAGTTATTGACGTACGTGGTAATCCTGGTGGCTACTTAAATAGTGTAGAAGAGATACTAGGGGAAATTATGACGGATAAAAAGCCGATGTTACAAGTAGAAGAGCGAAATGGTGAGAAGAAGAAGTTCTCTACGGAACTGAAACAAAGAAAGCCATATCCAATTTCAGTATTAATTGATAACGGAAGTGCTTCTGCTTCAGAGATTTTAGCGGGTGCGCTAAAAGAGGGAGAAGGATATGATTTAGTTGGTGAAAAAACGTTTGGTAAAGGCACTGTTCAGCAAGCCGTTCCATTTAAAGATGGAAGCAACATTAAATTAACGATGTTTAAATGGTTAACGCCGGATGGAAACTGGATTCATAAAAAAGGAATCGCGCCAACAGTAGAAGTGAAGCAACCAGATTATTATCATGCGACGCCAATTCAAATTGAAAAGACACTTTCATACAATTCAAATGATGTACAAGTAAAACACGCGCAAGAAATGCTTAAGAGTTTAGGATATGTAACAGGGCGTGAAGATGGATACTTTAGTAAAGAGACAGAATCAGCGCTGAAAGCATTCCAAAATGCGAATAAAATGGATGCGACAGGACAGCTTGATAAAAAGACAGCTGAAGCGATTCAAACGAAAATTATTGAAAAAATCCGTTCTGGAGAAAATGATCTACAATTACAATCAGCATTAAAATTAATAGCGAAATAAAAAGAAATACAGGCAGTTTGCTGCCTGTATTTTTTTGTGTTAAACAAACGTTTGTCCAGTTATGATAATATAAAAAGAAAGAATGATATAAATGGTGGTGAATGGGTTCATGGAGGCATGGATTTTTGAAATAATGCGGGCAGTTGGACGTTTTTTCTTACACCCTGCTGTCTATATATTTGTAATAAGTAGTATCTTCGTTGGATACTTACGTATGTTAAGAGAACGAAAAGATTTTTCTTTTAAAGTTTATGATATTTGGTTTGAACTGCGAACCTCTCTATTTGCAGGGATTGGATACGGATTAGTAGTATCTATTATTACGATTGGGCTTGGACTTGTTGTTTCTAAAGCAAGCTTATGGGCCATTTTAATTTGGACGTTACTATTTGGATTAACGGCTATGTATCGATATTTATCGGCGGCTTATACATTTAGCATTGCGATTGTATGTGTTCTATTATCTTCTAAGCTACCAGTTTCCTTTTTACAGCTTCGAGAAGGTGAAGAGAGTACGATTGTATCTCTTGCTATTTTGCTAGGCGTCATGCTCGTTGTAGAGGGCTTATTGATTTCTAAAAATGCAGTAGGCTATTCGACGCCGAGGATGAGGAAGGGTAAGCGTGGATTAAAGGTCGGCTTACACGAATCAAAGCGTTTATGGATCGTTCCTATTTTTATTCTTGTACCAGGTGACGCGGTAACGCAGTTTATTTCATGGTGGCCTGTCGTTTCAATAGGTTCAAATACATATTCTCTATTCCTCGTTCCATTTTTAATTGGATTTATGAGAAAGATTAAAAGTTATGAGCCGACGGAAGCTTTATTATTTACAGGAAGACGTGTTTATGGGTTAGCAGGACTTGTGCTCGTTTTAGGAATCGCAAGTTACTGGTGGCACGTACTTGCAATTATCGCGATGGGAGTCGCTATGCTTGGGCGTTTCACAATTTCGATGCAAGAAAAAATTGCCGATGAAACAAGACCAGCGTATTTTGCTGCACGCAATGATGGGCTCGTTGTACTAGATACAATTCCAAATACAATTGGAGCAGAGCTGAAATTACTGCCTGGAGAAATTATTACGAAAGTAAATGGAGTCATTCCAAAAAGCGCCGAGGAATTTTATGATGCGCTTCAAACGAAGACGACAGGAGCATTTTGTAAATTAGAAGTATTAGATACAAATGGTGAGCTTCGTCTTGCACAAACTGCATTATATGCTGGTGGACATCACGAATTAGGTATTGTATTCGTTGAACAGGAGCATGAGTGGGATTCGGAAGCGATGTAATAGAAGGAATGGTATCACCTTGTGGTGGTACCTTTTTTGTTTTTTGGGGGGAGAGTAGTTAGTAAATGAAATTTATATCGGCGATTTTCCGAATATATCAGCGCAACTTGAAATATATCGGCGATTTTGCAAATATATCAGCGCAACTTGAAATATATCGGCGATTTTGCAAATATATCAGCGCAACTCGAAATATATCAGCGATTATTCAAATATATCGACTTTCCGGCAAAAAACGAAAACTATCGCAAACCTTCTTTTGAAGTTTCATAGACGGATAACTTGAATAATTATTTGATAATGGTTATCATTTAGGGAGTCTTTTTAATTTTGGAAAATGGAGGGAAGATATGCTACGTAAATTTTTTTCTTACTATAAACCGTATAAAGGTTTATTTATACTCGACTTTTCTTGCGCGGTTGTCGCAGGGTTATTAGAACTTGGCTTCCCGCTTATCGTAAATCAATTTATTGATAAGTTATTGCCAGGGCAAAACTGGACGCTTATTTTATGGGCTTGTTTCGGTTTACTTGCAGTGTATATGTTAAACGCAGGCTTACAATACGTCGTTACATATTGGGGGCATATGCTTGGCGTTAACATTGAAACGGATATGAGGCAGAAATTATTTGATCACATTCAAAAGTTATCATTCAGATTTTTTGACAATAATAAAACAGGTCATTTAATTTCGCGTCTTACAAACGACTTAATGGAAATTGGAGAAATTGCTCACCACGGGCCAGAAGATTTATTTATCGCCGTTATGACTTTAGTTGGGGCATTCTCATTTATGATGATGATCAACTGGAAATTAGCATTATTAACATTCTTCGTTATTCCATTCTTATTATGGTTAGCGCTATACTTCAATAAAAAAATGACAGGTACATTTAGACGTTTATTCTCTGATGTTGCTGATTTCAATGCATGTATTGAGAACAATGTCGGGGGTATTCGTGTTGTACAAGCATTCGGAAATGAAAAGTTTGAGAAAGAGCAATTTGCTGTTAACAACGCTCGTTTCCGTACAACGAAATTAATGGCGTATAAAATTATGGCGTTAAATTCGTCGATTAGTTATATGCTCATGCGTCTCGTAACGCTCTTCGTTTTAATATGCGGTACATGGTTTGTTCTGCAAGGTGAATTAACGTACGGTGGATTTATCGGATTCGTTCTATTAACGAATATTTTCTTCCGCCCAATTGAAAAAATTAATGCGGTAATCGAAAGTTATCCGAAAGGGATTGCTGGTTTTAAGAGATATGTAGAGCTTCTTGAGACAGAGCCAGATATTGTAGACGCTAAAGATGCGATTGAAGTTAAACATGTACACGGCGATATTCAATATAACAACATTACGTTCGGATATGAAAATAAAGAACCGATTTTAAATGACATTAGCTTGAAAATACATGCAGGCGAAACAGTTGCATTCGTTGGACCATCAGGAGCAGGGAAAACAACGTTATGTAGTTTACTCCCACGTTTTTATGAGCAATCGTCTGGTTCGATTCAAATTGATGGTATTGATACGAAAGATATGACGTTATCTTCACTTCGTAAGCAAATCGGAATTGTGCAGCAAGATGTGTTCTTATTCTCTGGAACGATTCGTGAAAATATTGCTTACGGAAATTTAAAGGCGTCAGAGGCTGACATTTGGCAGGCAGTAAAACGAGCGCAGTTAGAAGACTTAATTTACTCACAACCAGACGGTTTAGATACTGTTATCGGTGAGCGCGGCGTGAAACTTTCAGGAGGACAGAAGCAGCGTCTAGCGATTGCTCGTATGTTCTTGAAAAACCCGCCAATTTTAATATTAGATGAAGCGACTTCTGCATTAGATACAGAGACGGAACTAGCGATTCAAAAATCACTTGCTGAATTAGCAGTTGGTCGTACAACGTTAGTTATCGCTCACAGACTTGCAACGATTAAAAATGCAGATCGTATCGTCGTTGTAAATAAAGATGGTATTGCAGAACAAGGTTCACATGATGAATTGATTGAACAAGGCGGAGGATACAGCAGGTTATACGAAGCGCAGTTTAGTTCGTAAATATAATTTCTACTGAATTAGCACATCATATAAGTAGATGAAAATCTCATATGGGAGGCTATAAAATATGATTGTAACAACAACGTCTACAATTCAAGGAAAAGAAATTATTGAGTATATCGATATCGTGAATGGAGAAGCGATTATGGGCGCGAATATCGTTCGTGACCTCTTCGCCTCTGTCCGTGACGTTGTCGGCGGTCGTGCGGGTGCTTATGAAAGTAAATTGAAAGAAGCACGTGACATCGCAATGGAAGAGATGAAAACTTTCGCAAGACAAAAAAATGCGAATGCAATTGTTGGTATCGACGTGGATTACGAAGTAGTTCGCGAAGGAATGCTAATGGTTGCAGTAAGCGGGACTGCTGTTCGTATTTAAAGTAAAAGCCGTGCTGATGCACGGCTTTTTACTTTATATGTCGAAGTTTCAATATTTCTTGGGAAATGTGGAAGGCTCCGTCGATATATAGGGAAGACATTAGAGTGCTTCTTTACATTTTTGAATTTGAGTTAATAATTTTGCGTATTCTTGTTCGAGAAATGTGATGTCATCGTGATGATTTGGAATGGAAATCCGGCCGATGACTTCTGTTAATTTTGTTTGTAATCGTAACAACTCTTGCTCAGTAACGTTTACAGAATCTCCGGTTGTTCTTTTTGTGTATTGCTCGTAATTACCGTGGAAGATTCTTGGTTCACTCTCATCTACTTGTAGAATATGGTCTGCAACAGAGCGAATAAAGGCACGGTCATGGCTAATGAAAAGTATTGTGCCAGGATATTCTTGTAACATGGTTTCTAATTCTTCTTGCGTTGCTAAGTCTAAATAGTTTGTCGGTTCATCTAGCAGAAGCATATTATAGTTTCCTAAAAATACTTTTGCGAGTGCAACCTTCATTCGTTCACCTCCGCTTAGAACGTGCACAGGTTTATGAACATCCTCACGGCGGAATAGAAGTCGTGCAAGTATTGTGCGAACGAATGCTTCTGTATAATTTGTTTCTTCTAGAACGTTTTCTAAAATCGTTTTATCTGTTTGTAAAATTGATAATGTTTGTTCGAAGTATCCAATTTTACAACTTTTCGAAAGCTGCATGCCACGCTCATTTGCAAGAAGCATGTTGAACAAAGTTGTTTTGCCGCTTCCGTTTGCCCCTAAAATAGCAAGCTTTGCGCCAGGGGCAATAGTTCCATTCATATTTTTAAATAGTGTACGGTCGCCTATTTTCTTTGTTGCTTTATTGAACTGTACTGCTACTTTACTATGAATGGGTGCATGGTATTGTACGTCAAACTGAGTCTGAGAAAAATCCTTTGGTTTTTCTTTCTTTTCTAGTTTTTCGAGACGTGTTTCTAATGCTTTTGCTGCTTTGCTAACCTTTTCTTGCCCATGAGCCCCACTTAATTTATACAGTTTAGATTCAGATGAACTGAATCGTGTTGGAATTTTTGTCATGTTAGAAGCACGTTGTTTTCTTTGTAAAATGGATTGCTCTAAACGATTTTTTTCTTGTATATATTGCTCGTATTCTGCTTGTTTTTGTATTCGTTCACGTTCTTTTTGTTTTCGATAGTTGGAATAATTCCCTTTATACTCTTGAATAGTACCATCTTCAATTTCAATAATTTTGGTACATATATTATCTAGAAAATCACGATCATGTGATATTAAAACAAGTGCCCCTTTATAGGATAAAAGTGCCTTTTCTAATTGCTCTGTACCGACCATATCTAAGTGGCTTGTTGGTTCATCAGCGAATAAAATGCCTGCATTTTGTTCGAGAGCATGAGCAATCTTTAACCGCATTCGTTCACCGCCGCTCATTGCGTCGGTAACGTTTGGAATACTCCATTTTCCTTTTGCCAGAGAAGAAGCGGTTTCCGGTAGTTCTTCGCTAAGCTGCGGAATGATGCTGATAGAACTATGATGAGTTACTATGCCGCTGTCAGCTTCTATTTCTTTACTTAATATTTGTAATAGCGTAGATTTACCAGCTCCGTTGACTCCGACAATTGCTATGCGATCCTGTGCTTGAATTTCCAGTGATGGTAATGTAAATAGTGTGCGATCACCAAAGCTTTTTTCAATATTACTTGCGAATAAAATAGTCATAAAAAAACCTCCCTAGTTTCACTAGAGAGGATAAAAGTCGCCCTTGTATGTAAAAAATCGTACATAAATAAACGATTTTTTACATGATCGTTTCGAAAGAAAGTATCGACAAATGGACAGACTAATCCCCTGCTAGTTTTCATCATTTTTGTTCACTATTTGTGATGGATGAAATAAATAAGAGAATTAGAACTTCATTGGTCAAAGTACCTTCCTTTCATAATATTACTTTTATTGTATGCGCATACAAAAGGGTTTGTCAAACTTATTTCTGTTCGCTATTTTTGAATTTATTATTATACAATTGTGCTTTTGCCAGCGCATCAGCGTCATTTTTAATTTCATCCAGTCCATTCGCATCACCAATAACATAACCTTCAAATGAAGAACCAACAAAATCAAAGATATATTGGAATTGAGCAATAAGCGGTAATGCTTTTAGCTTTGGGTTGTCCCCACCAACGATGACAACATACATTTTTTTGCCTTTCATTTTTTCTTTGAAATGAAGAGATGTATCGCGCAAGCTTTGTGACCAGCGATCAACAAAGTTTTTCATATGTCCACTCATTCCATACCAATATAATGGTGTAGCAAAGATAATCGTGTCGTGCTCTAGCATGCGTTTCGTTAACTGCTCATAGTCATCATTTACGGGTTGGAATCCTTCCGCATCATGACGTTGGTCTGTAATAGGATAGACGGTATGATCATGCAAATAAATTTGTTCTGTTTTAATGCCCTCTATCATCATATGTGTTAAAGCTTCTGTATTTCCGTTTTGTCTGGAACTGCCATGTATAACAAACATGTAATCATCCCTTTTCTTTTGCTTGTTTTAGGAGTGAAACGTGTTTTTGCAAATTCGTTTGGATGTTGGAAAGCAATGAGATTTGTTTTGTTACTTCATTGAGTTTATCTTCGTAAAGCGTAAGGATACTGCTGCACGGATTGTCGTACAGGTGCGGTTCAATTTCAAGGCAGCGCAGCATCCTTGCCGTCTCTTCTAAATTTAAGCCAATTTGTAAGTACATTTGAATAAGCTCCACTTTTTCGATGGCACTTTCATCAAAATCACGGTAGCCATTTGCGAGGCGCTTAGAAGGGAGTAATCCCTTTTCTTCATAATGTCTTAGTGATCTTTCACTAACGCCAGTTTCTTTTGATAATTCTCCAATTCGCAATGTATTTCACTCCTTTTACATGTATTGTAAACCTTCACACTAATGTGAAGGTCAACTCTGTTTTTTCGCAAAAGAATCTACATGATTTAAGAACACTTGAATGGCTTTAGATGGAATGAAATATTTACCGCGCACGATGGAGAACGGACGGATTAGTTGTTCATTTGGAACTTCGACGTGGAATAGTTCTTTTGCTAATAGCTCTTTCCGTACAGTCCAATCAGAAAGAATAGCGATGCCAAGCCCGGCACTAACAGCTTCCTTTACGCTTTGGATACTACTGAATGTAAAGAATCGTTTCATTTTTAAATGGTGTTGATGAATAAAGCGGTCACTATAGGCGCGTGTACCAGAACCACTTTCTCTTAATACCCATACTTGATCTTGGAGTGTACTTTCATTTATTTCATTTGTGCGGAGTAATGGATGGTTTGGCGGGACGACGAGTTTCATTTCATCTTGCATAAACGTTTCAACGTCAACGTCAGCGTATACAACTTGACCTTCTACTAAGCCGATATCAATTTGATTAGAGCGAAGGCTTTGCAAAACGTCTTCTGTATTTGAAATAAAGGTATGAACTTCGACGCGTGGATTTTCATTGGCATAATTAGCGAGTATTTTTGGAAGTAAGTATTCGCCAATTGTAAAACTAGCACCGATGCGAAGCGTTCCTGTTACAACGTTATGTAGTTCATTAATTTCTTGTTTGGCATCTTCATAAAGAGAGAGCATTTGCTTTGCATGTATGTATAGAATATTTCCAGCGTCCGTAACTTGGACATGTTTGGGGGATCGCTGAATAAGTGTAGTTCCAAATTCATTTTCTAAGTTGCGTATATGCATACTTACTCCAGGCTGTGAAAGGTTTAATAATTCTGCTGCACGGGAGAAGTGTTTCTGTTCAACGACAGTAACAAAAATTTTTAAAATGTCTACGTTCATATAATGAGCTCCTTTCTTTTTCTATCATCTTATCATAAGTATTTCTGATGATAGAGATTTGGTATTGGTATTAAACTTATTATAGAAACTCTTTTATAATGTAAGTAGAAAGAACATGCATGTTCCAATACGATTATTGGAGTGGTTCAAAGTGGAACAAACACTTGTTATACAAAAGAAGAAGCGTTTTGGATTTTCGCAAGGGATTGGGATTACATTATTAATCGCAATTGCTGCGAAATATTTAGCAGAGCTTCCGTTTTTAAATATTATGGGACAATTAGTAATTGCTATTCTAATTGGGATGGTTTGGCGTGCGGCAATTGGAGTTCCTCATGATGCGATTGCAGGGACGAACTTTGCGAGTAAGAAGTTGCTTCGCTTCGGGATCATCTTACTTGGAATGCGATTAAATCTTGTTGATATCGCGAAGGCGGGGCCGAAAGTATTGGTCATCGCAGCGGTTGTTATTACATTTACGATTTTCGTTGTATATGGACTAACGAAAGTATTTAAAGTAGAAAAGAAACTTGGAATTTTAACAGCATGCGGGACGGCAATTTGCGGCGCGGCTGCGGTCGTGGCAATTGCACCGCAAGTGAAAGCGAAGGATGAAGAAACGGCAGTCGGCGCAGCAATTATTGCAATTTTAGGTACGATATTTACACTTATTTATACGTTATTATACCCAGTTCTCGGCTTTTCTCCGTACGGTTACGGTGTATTCTCAGGTGCGACGCTGCATGAGATCGCCCATGTTATCGCAGCTGCGGCGCCAGGAGGAAGTACGGCTGTAGATATCGCAGTTATCGTGAAGTTAACGCGCGTTGCAATGCTTGTGCCAGTAGCGATTTTAATTGGATTATGGTTTGGTAAGAGCGAAGGTAGCGAGGAAAAAAGATCGTGGCGCGATCTTCCAATTCCGTGGTTCATCTTCGGATTTTTAGCGATGAGTGCGGTACATTCGCTCGGGGTTATACCAGAAGTTGTTGCCGGATACATTGTTGTCATTGCTTACATGCTTATCGCAATGGCGATGGCGGGGCTTGGTTTAAATGTAGAGTTTAAAACGTTTCGTAAGTTAGGAAGTAAAGCGTTCGTGGCAGGGCTAATTGGTTCGATTTGCCTTTCTATTCTTGGATACGTTCTTGTATATGCGTTAGGATTTATGTAGTAGAGGAGAAAGCTGTTCCCGAAGGTATTTGGGGACAGCTTTTTCTTATGATTATAGTAGCGCTACGGATGTCGATATTTGTCGGTAAGTCGATAAATTTGAAAAATCGCTGATATAAATGGAGTTGCGCTGATATATTTGGAAAATCGCCGATATAAATGGAGTTGCGCTGATATATTTGGGGAATCGCTGATATAAATTGAATTACTCTTGTACTTTGTTAGAGTAGGTGTTCAATGAAACATTTTTCTAAAATTTGTAAAGATATCTTTACTTATAACTGGAAAATATTTATAATTAAAGTAAAGATATCTTTACTTTTGAAGGTGGATCCTATGGGTGTGAAAAATAAAATAAAAGAGTTAAGAAAGCAAAATCATATAACGCAAGTTGAAATGGCAAAGGCGATGCAAGTGACGCGGCAGACGATAGTGGCGATTGAAAATCATCATTACAATCCGAGTCTAGAGTTATCTTTAAAAATTGCCAAATATTTTGGAGTGAAGGTGGAGGAAATCTTTACGCTGGAGTAAGGAGAAAGAAAATAAATGATAAGCTTGAGAGATTTCAATTAGAGTAAACGTTTAAATATATAAGGATTGGTTTTGATTTATTAATTAGTATCGCATCAACGAGCGTGTTAGCAACAAGGAATAATAGATAGAAAAAGGGGAACTGGGATGGGATTACCAGTGTTATGTGTCGCTACAGCTATATTTTCGCTTCTTTGGGGAATGCAAAACTTTTCTCGTAATCCAGTGCCGAGCATTTGTATTATGATTGGTACTGTAGGTTTATCGTATTATTTATTATTATTAGCCCATTATCATAAAACGGCAACGAGCGTTGTTGTTGGAGCACTTATTTTATTTTGTGGGCGCGCCATACAAAAGGGGTTATTTCCATAAAAGCTGTTTATACATTTTGTATAAACAGCTTTTTGTATTTTTTTTACAAAACGCTTGAAAGTTACGTAACGTCATCTTTTATAATGAAAGAGAAGAGGTGATGGTAGTGATTTCAATACAAGAATTGACGAGAGAAACAGGGGTTACAGTACGTACACTACGTTATTATGATCAAATAGATTTATTAAAGCCGAGCGGAAAAACAGAGGGTGGACATCGGTTATATAGTGAAAATGACGTTATTCGTTTGCAACAAATTTTATTTTTAAAAGAAATGGGATTTTCATTAAAAGAAGCTGCGAATATGTTAGTAAAAGGTGAGCTGGATTTAAAAAATTCGCTTGAAAAACAACTTCGGTTTGTACAGGAAGAACAAAAGAAATTTAATCGAATGGAGCGTGTTTTACAAGCAGTTGTTTATTCGGTAGATGTAGAGGGAGAACTTGATTGGAAAGTTATGTTCGAGCTGATTCAGCTTTCGAAACAGTCATCTCGTATACGTGAAATATTTCAAAATGAAGTATTTTCAAAGGAAGAACAAAAATTGCTTCATAATTTGCCAAATATGAGTGAAGAAGATCCGAATGTTTTAGAGTGGGTAGATTTATTAAAGCAATTTCGCACTTTTATGAAAGAGGGCAAAGAAGTCGTGAGTGATGAGGTACAAGAGGCAACGAAGAGATTAATGCAGAAGTGTTTAGAAATGGCCAATGGTGATGAAGCATTTTTAGATAAGTTATGGGAAGTTAGAAAATCGAAGGAAGATTCACAGAAAATGAGCATGTATCCAATTGAAGAAGAACTTTTATTATATATGGATGAAGCTTTTCGTATATATGATGAAAAGGAGAAGGATAAATGAGTATACTTGCAGAATATCGTTGGTATTTTTTAATTGGGGCAGAGATTGTATTTTGGTTATCGGCTATCGGTTTCTTTTTACTCCGTTACGGATTCCGTTTGAAGAAGGCAAGCTTTATTATGGGGATTGTACTCCTCGTAAATGAAGTGTTCATTTTAACCTTAGGAGTAGTGGATTATCACCAAACAGGAAAGTTCTCTAACTTTCAAATCATTACAGTAATTATTTTATTGTATGCAGTTTTTTACGGGAAAAAGGATTTGAAGAAGCTTGATATATTTGCGCAAAAGCTAGTTGCGAAATGGCGGAATGAACCAGCGCCAATTATGGAAGAGCACGTAGAATTAACAGGTATGGCTTATGCGAAGCAGGAAATAAAAAATTGGGTATTGCATCTTGTTTTATTCGTTGTTGTGCATATTTTCTTTTTCTTTCTGTACGGTTTTGTCCCGTTTGAACAATGGCATAATTGGTTGGAAACGGGGATTGTTTTAAATGAAAAAGCAAGTCGTGTTAGCCAAGTTTGGGCGATTATATTTTTAGTGGATACAGTTATTTCATTTTCATATGTTCTTTTCCCGAAGAAGGAAAAAGGAAAAGAGAAGCTACTTTCATAGAGGGAAGTAGCTTTTTTAGTATACCAATAGTTTGTATAGGAGAGGATGACAGTAGGAAAAAGAGCTAGTTTTATATGTCTATTTGAAATGAATTAGGTTTTTAATTAGTGTGTTGTTTACTTTCTGTTCATGTGGGAGAAGGTTTGATAAGGAAGGAAGTGTGCTCTCCTTCCTTTTTCTATGTATATATTGTCGAAAACTTTACCGAATATCTGTTCGTTTTTTTAGGTTTTTTATGGGCATTCGTGGTAAAATGATAATACAGATTTTTTATGAGGAGGTCGGATTTTCTTGGAACGTCAATTTGAAATTGTCTCAGCGTATTCCCCGCAAGGTGATCAGCCGGTAGCTATAGAGAAGCTTGTAGAGGGAATTAATAGTGGAAAGAAAAAGCAAGTGTTGCTTGGAGCGACAGGAACGGGTAAGACATTTACGATTTCAAATGTCATTAAAGAAGTGCAGAAGCCAACACTTGTCATGGCTCATAATAAAACGTTAGCAGGACAGTTATATAGTGAGCTGAAAGATTTTTTCCCGAATAATGCAGTTGAATATTTTGTTAGTTATTACGATTATTATCAGCCAGAAGCGTATGTGCCGCAAACAGATACGTTTATTGAAAAAGATGCGCAAATTAATGATGAAATTGATAAATTGCGTCACTCAGCAACGTCCGAATTATTTGAACGGGACGATGTAATTATCGTTGCGAGTGTTTCGTGTATATATGGTTTAGGTTCTCCAGAAGAATACCGCGAGTTAGTTGTTTCACTTCGAGTTGGTATGGAAAAGGACCGCAATCAATTGCTTCGTGAGCTTGTTGATGTGCAGTATGGACGTAATGATATTGATTTCAAGCGTGGTACATTCCGTGTGCGTGGAGATGTAGTTGAAATTTTCCCGGCATCACTTGACGAGCATTGTATTCGAATTGAGTTTTTCGGTGATGAAATCGATCGTATTCGTGAAGTAAATGCGTTAACAGGTGAAGTATTAGCAGAACGTGATCATGTAGCAATCTTCCCGGCATCTCACTTCGTTACACGTGAGGAAAAAATGAAGGTCGCTATTGAAAATATCGAAAAAGAATTAGAAGAGCGTTTAAAGGAATTAAATGATAATGGCAAGCTGTTAGAAGCGCAGCGTATAGAACAACGTACACGTTATGATTTAGAAATGATGCGCGAGATGGGCTTTTGTTCAGGTATTGAAAACTATTCCCGTCATTTAACACTTCGTCCGGCAGGTGCAACGCCGTATACGCTATTAGACTATTTCCCGAAAGATTTCTTAATCGTTATGGATGAGTCACACGTATCCGTGCCACAAGTAAGAGCGATGTATAACGGGGACCAAGCACGTAAACAAGTGCTTGTAGATCATGGATTCCGTTTGCCATCAGCTTTAGATAATAGACCGCTCACATTTGATGAGTTTGAAGAGAAAACGAATCAAGTTATTTACGTTTCAGCAACGCCAGGACCGTACGAGTTAGAGCAGTCACCAGAAGTAATCGAACAAATTATTCGTCCAACAGGGCTTTTAGATCCACCAATTGATATACGACCAATCGAAGGTCAAATTGATGATTTATTAGGAGAAATTCAAGATCGCATTGCAAAAAATGAACGTGTATTAATTACGACTTTAACGAAGAAGATGTCAGAGGATTTAACGGATTACTTAAAAGATGTAGGAATTAAAGTGAACTATCTTCACTCTGAAATTAAAACGTTAGAACGTATTGAAATTATCCGTGACCTTCGCCTTGGTAAGTTTGATGTACTTGTCGGTATTAACTTATTACGAGAAGGATTAGATATTCCAGAAGTATCACTTGTCGCTATTTTAGATGCTGATAAGGAAGGATTCTTGCGCTCAGAGCGTTCATTAATTCAAACAATCGGTCGTGCGGCACGTAATGAAAACGGCCGCGTAATTATGTACGCAGATCGTATAACAAGATCGATGGGAATTGCGATTGAAGAAACGCAACGTCGTCGTACTATACAAGAAGCTTACAATAAAGAGCATGGTATTACGCCGAAAACGATTCAAAAAGGCGTGCGTGATGTGATACGTGCAACGACAGCTGCTGAAGAAACAGAAACGTATGAAGCAGCGCCAGCCAAGAAGATGACGAAAAAAGAGCGTGAAAAGACAATTGCGAAGATGGAAGCAGAGATGAAAGAAGCAGCAAAAGCGTTAGATTTCGAGCGTGCAGCTGAATTGAGAGATTTACTATTAGAATTAAAAGCGGAAGGGTGAACAGAGTGAGCATGAGCAAGGATTTTATTGTTGTAAAAGGTGCTAGAGCACATAACTTAAAAAATATTGATGTAACCATTCCGAGAAATCAGCTTGTTGTTGTGACAGGATTGTCTGGTTCAGGGAAATCATCATTAGCGTTTGATACGATTTATGCAGAAGGGCAGCGCAGATACGTAGAATCGTTATCTGCGTATGCGCGTCAGTTTTTAGGACAAATGGATAAGCCGGATGTAGATACGATTGAAGGGTTGTCACCAGCGATTTCAATCGATCAAAAAACAACGAGTCGTAATCCACGTTCAACTGTCGGAACGGTAACGGAGATTTATGATTATTTACGTTTATTATTTGCGCGAATTGGTACGCCAATTTGTCCGAATCACGGCATTGAAATTACATCACAAACAGTAGAGCAAATGGTAGACCGTGTTCTTGAATATCCTGAACGTACGAAATTACAAGTGTTAGCTCCTATCGTTTCTGGACGTAAAGGTGCGCATGTGAAAGTGCTTGAAGATATTAAGAAGCAAGGATATGTTCGTGTACGTGTTGACGGTGAAATGTTGGATGTATCTGAAGAGATTACGTTAGATAAAAATAAGAAACATTCTATTGAAGTTGTCATTGACCGTATTGTTGTAAAAGAAGGAATCGCAAGCCGTCTTGCGGATTCACTTGAAAGTGCATTAAAGCTTGGCGGGGGCCGAGTGTTAATAGATGTAATGGGAGAAGAGGAACTTCTATTTAGTGAACATCATGCTTGTCCGCATTGTGGTTTTTCAATCGGAGAATTAGAGCCACGTATGTTCTCATTCAACAGTCCATTCGGGGCATGTCCTTCTTGTGATGGACTTGGTTCAAAGCTAGAGGTAGATTTAGAACTCGTTATTCCGAACTGGGATTTATCATTAAATGAACATGCGATTGCTCCTTGGGAACCGACAAGCTCACAATATTACCCGCAGCTTTTACAATCTGTATGTAATCATTACGGCGTTGATATGGATGTGCCTGTGAAAAATATACCGAAAGATTTATTTGATAAAGTGTTGTACGGAAGCGGTGAAGAGAAAGTTTATTTCCGCTATGTAAATGAATTTGGTCAAGTAAAGGAAAATGAGATTTTATTTGAAGGTGTTATTCCAAATATTGAACGTCGTTATCGTGAGACGAGTTCTGATTATGTTCGTGAGCAAATGGAAAAGTATATGGCAGAACAAGCTTGTCCGAAGTGTAAAGGCGGGCGCTTAAAGCCTGAGAGTTTAGCTGTTTTCGTTGGCGGGAAAACGATTGCTGACGTAACGAAGTATTCTGTTCAAGAAGTACAGGAATTCTTCTCAAATGTGGAACTAACGGAGAAACAACAAAAAATTGCTCATTTAATTTTAAGAGAAATCCAAGAGCGCGTTGGGTTCTTAGTAAACGTCGGTTTAGACTATTTAACGTTAAGTCGTGCCGCAGGAACTTTATCAGGTGGTGAGGCGCAGCGTATTCGTTTAGCGACGCAAATTGGTTCTCGTCTTACTGGCGTACTTTACATTCTTGATGAACCTTCTATCGGTTTGCATCAGCGTGATAACGATCGTCTTATTCGTACATTGCAAGAAATGCGCGATTTAGGTAATACGTTAATTGTCGTTGAACATGATGAAGATACGATGATGGCAGCTGACTATTTACTTGATATCGGGCCTGGTGCAGGTATTCATGGTGGTCAAGTTGTGTCAGCAGGTACACCAGCTGAAGTGATGCAAGACGATAATTCGCTAACAGGTAAGTATTTAAGCGGTAAAGAGTTTATTCCGGTTCCACTTGAAAGACGTAAAGGTGACGGACGTAAAGTGGAAATTGTCGGTGCAAAAGAGAATAACTTAAAGAATGCGAAGATGTCATTCCCGCTTGGTACGTTT
The DNA here is from genome assembly GCF_001884185.1 of Bacillus albus. Classification (GTDB taxonomy): domain Bacteria; phylum Bacillota; class Bacilli; order Bacillales; family Bacillaceae_G; genus Bacillus_A; species Bacillus_A albus. Next base: position 33,181 of record NZ_MAOE01000095.1, on the reverse strand, counting down.
GTAGCGGTAACAGGTGTATCTGGATCAGGTAAAAGTACGATGATTAATGAAGTACTATATAAATCGTTAGCGCAAAAGTTATATAAAGCGAAAGCGAAGCCGGGTACGCATAAAGAAATTAAAGGTCTTGAGCACTTAGATAAAGTAATCGATATTGATCAATCGCCAATCGGTCGTACACCACGTTCTAATCCAGCGACGTATACAGGGGTATTCGATGATATTCGTGATGTGTTTGCACAAACGAATGAAGCGAAAGTGCGCGGATATCAAAAAGGACGTTTCAGTTTTAATGTAAAAGGTGGACGTTGTGAAGCGTGCCGTGGTGATGGAATTATTAAAATCGAAATGCACTTCTTACCAGACGTATACGTTCCGTGTGAAGTTTGTCACGGTAAACGTTACAACCGTGAAACGTTAGAAGTGAAATATAAAGATAAAAACATTTCTGAAGTGTTAGGGATGACAATTGAAGATGGAGTAGAATTCTTCGCTAATATCCCAAAAATTAAGCGTAAACTTCAAACACTTGTAGACGTAGGGCTTGGTTATATGAAATTAGGGCAACCAGCTACGACGTTATCTGGTGGAGAAGCGCAGCGTGTGAAATTAGCTTCTGAATTACATCGTCGTTCTACAGGACGTACGTTATACATTTTAGACGAGCCAACGACTGGTTTGCATGCGCATGATATCGCACGTCTTCTAGAAGTGCTGCAACGTCTTGTTGAGAGTGGTGAAACCGTACTTGTAATTGAACATAATTTAGATGTAATTAAAACAGCTGATTATATCGTTGACCTTGGCCCAGAGGGTGGGGACAAGGGTGGACAAATCGTTGCTTCCGGAACGCCAGAGCAAGTAGTGAAAGAAGAGCGTTCATATACAGGTAAGTATTTAAAAGAGATTTTAAATCGTGATAAAGCAAGAATGAAAGAGAAGATAAAAGAAGTAGAGTTATCTCAATAAGTGTATTAATAAAAACCGAGTGGAAATGCCACTCGGTTTTTCGTTCATAGGGGGAGAAGATGGAGTTTACAGATGTTTTAAGAAAGAAAAACATGAGGGTAAGAGAGTTTCAAAGTTGGGGTGTATATTTTCGGAAGCGCTGGGAGGATCATTTTGCAAATCATTTAAGTGATGAGGAAAAAGAAGACATTTTTCTTTACGGAGATAAGTATGGATGTGGGTATCTATGGCACATATTTAGTTATGAGAAAAAGAATTGTTTAGAAGGGGCGGAAGCAGAGAGTGCGTTTCATAATGAAGTGAAAAAGGATTGCTACATATTCTATCAACATTGTGATGATGTACTGCTAATAAAGGATGCGAGTTCATTACATATGGATGATATATTGTGTGAGAGGGACGATATGTATAAAGGTGATATCTATATTGTAGATAAAGAGTTCACTTGGACTTTTGTGAAAACTCACGAGCACAGGTGGTGTGGTCCCTACTTCACAAAGGAATGTTAGTAGGTATACAAGCAGGAAGAGTAGAATAAGTTGATATAAGTGTTTGTATGATACTTGCGTTTCTTATCTATTAGCGTATGATGAAATATATATGTCAAAAGGATGTGTAAGAAAATGAGATGGATTGTATCACTTCTTGTAAATAGCGTTGTGTTAATCGCTGTATCGGGACTTTTAAAAGGGATTGCACCAGACGCGTTTTACGTAGCAAATATACAAACTGCAATTATTGCGAGTATTATTTTGGCTGTTTTAAATGTGTTCGTAAAACCGTTTTTAATTTTAATTACGTTACCAATTACTGTTGTAACTTTCGGGTTCTTCTTAATTGTTATTAATGCGATTACGTTAAAAATAGCAGATTCATTATTAGGAGATGCATTTAATATATCAGGATTTGGTGTAGCGATCGTTGCAGCAATTTGTATTTCAATTTTTAATATGATTATTGAAAAGGCAATTGTGGAACCTTTATATGAAAAAAAGAGAAAATGACAAAAAGAAAAACATTTCATGATGTGTATGAAATGTTTTTTTCTATTTATTAGAAACCGTATTTCTTGTTTCCAGAAAAAAATGGTACAATATCCGGTAGAATGGAATTTTACATCAAATGAGACTGAACCCGCAGCGGAGTGGAGGTTTATACATATGCCGAAAGTAAGGACAAAAGATTTAATTGAACAATTTCAATTGGAGTTAATAAGTGGTGAAGAAGGAATTCATCGTCCAATTGATACGAGTGATTTATCACGACCTGGAATTGAAATGGCAGGATTTTTTACATATTATCCAGCTGATCGCGTGCAACTTCTTGGAAAGACAGAGCTTACGTTCTTTGACACGTTAACGACAGAGCAAAAACAAGAGAGAATGAAAGCGCTTTGTACTGAGGAGACGCCATGTATTATTGTAACTCGTAATCAAGATGTACCAGATGAGTTATTGCAAGCATCACGTGAATCAGGCATGCCTTTATTACGTTCTGCTCAAACGACAACAAGATTATCAAGTCGTTTAACAAATTATTTAGAAGGTAAGTTAGCACCTACAACAGCTGTACATGGTGTGTTAGTAGATATTTATGGCGTTGGTGTTTTAATTACAGGTCAAAGTGGTGTCGGTAAAAGTGAGACAGCTCTTGAGCTTGTAAAACGTGGTCACCGTCTTGTTGCGGATGATAGTGTAGAAATTCGCCAAGAAGATGAAGACACGTTAGTAGGAAGCTCACCAGATTTAATTGAGCATTTATTAGAAATTCGTGGTCTAGGTATCATTAACGTTATGACGTTATTCGGTGCAGGGGCAGTGCGAAATTATAAGCGTATTACACTTGTTATTAATCTTGAAATTTGGGATCAAAAGAAAAATTATGATCGCTTAGGTCTTGATGAAGAGAAGATGAAGATTATTGATACAGAACTTACGAAGATTACACTTCCAGTTCGCCCTGGTCGAAACTTGGCTGTTATTATTGAAGTGGCAGCGATGAACTTCCGTTTAAAACGTATGGGAGTCAATGCAGCACAGCAGTTCTCTGAACGATTAATGAGTGCGATTGAATTAGGAAATCAGGAGTAAACTTTGGAGAAGGAGGTCATACATATGCTGTTAGGTTCTGTACCACAGCTTGACCGCGTAGCTGTCCAACTTGGGCCGTTTCCTGTTTATTGGTACGGGATTATTATCGGTACAGGTGTGCTATTAGGTCTTTGGCTAGCAACTCGTGAGGGAGAAAGGCTAGGTATTCCAAAAGATACATTTGTTGACCTTGTATTAATTGCAGTACCGATCGCTATTCTATTTGCGAGAATGTACTATGTTATTTTTGAATGGGAATATTACGCGCAAAACCCGAGTCAAATTATTAATATTCGTCAAGGTGGATTGGCGATTCATGGTGGTTTAATCGGGGCTGTTATTACAGGGATTCTTTTTGCGAAACGCCGAGGGGTTTCATTCTGGAAGTTGGCTGATATTGCTGCGCCAAGTATTTTACTAGGACAAGCAATTGGTCGATGGGGAAACTTTATGAACCAAGAGGCACATGGTGATGAAGTAACGAGACAGTTTTTAGAAGGTCTTCATTTACCTGATTTCATTATTAATCAAATGTACATTGATGGTGTGTACTACCACCCGACGTTTTTATATGAATCATTATGGAATTTTGCAGGTGTCATTTTATTACTTGCATTACGAAAAGTGAACTTACGACGTGGGGAATTATTCTTCACATATTTAATTTGGTATTCAGTAGGGCGCTTCTTCGTAGAAGGCTTACGTACAGATAGTTTAATGCTAGGACCACTTCGTATCGCACAAGTAATGTCAATTGGACTTGTTGTTATTTCTATTATTTTCATTATTGTGAGACGAAAAATGGGGCAAGCTGATAAAAGATATTCGGAAAATTAGAGAAAAGTAGCATCTTATTATGAGATGCTGCTTCTTTCATATTCAGGAAAGAGAAAGGACTAAGGCAATGAGAATAAATACAGTGTTATTTGATTTAGATGGAACTTTAATTAATACAAACGAACTTATTATTTCTTCTTTTTTACATGTGTTACATACATATTATCCAAATCAATATAAGCGTGAAGATGTATTGCCATTCATCGGCCCGTCTTTACATGACACTTTCAGCAAGATTGATGAAAACAAGGTTGAAGAGATGATCACATGTTACCGTCAATTTAACCATGATCATCATGATGAATTAGTAGAAGAATATGAAACTGTATATGAAACAGTTCAAGAGTTGAAGAAGCAAGGCTATAAAGTTGGGATTGTTACAACGAAAGCGAGACAAACTGTTGAAATGGGATTAAAGTTGTCAAAGCTTGATGAATTTTTTGATGTTGTCGTGACAATTGATGATGTGGAGCATGTGAAACCACATCCAGAGCCACTTCAAAAAGCACTTCAGTTATTAGATGCGAAACCGGAAGAAGCATTAATGGTTGGGGATAACCATCATGATGTTGTTGGTGGACAAAATGCAGGTACGAAAACAGCTGCTGTTTCATGGACACTGAAAGGTAGAGCTTATTTAGAGGCTTACAAGCCGGACTTTATGCTAGATAAAATGAGTGATTTACTACCAATTTTGTCTAATATGAACCGTTCATAAAGGCCTAAGTAAGTTAGTAGAGGAGCGAGCTAAGTGCGACGGACAACGCGCTATCCTGTTTCGGGAGAAAATTCATTATGGAATGTGTATAAAACAGTGTCCTTTTGGAAGGTAATGAAGAATTTTATTATTATCCAGATTGCTCGTTATACACCATTTTTATCCGTCAAGAATTGGCTGTACCGAACATTTTTACGGATGAAGGTAGGAAAGAAAACATCGTTCGCGCTTATGGTCATGCCGGACATTATGTTCCCAGAAAAGATAACTGTGGGAGAAAATTCAATTGTTGGATATAATACAACGCTTTTAGCACATGAATATTTAATTCGAGAATATCGACTTGGAGAGATCGTCATAGGAAATGAAGTGATGATTGGGGCAAATACAACGATATTACCAGGTGTGAAAATTGGAGATGGCGCGATCGTTTCAGCTGGCACACTCGTTCATAGAGACGTACCAAGTGGCGCTTTCGTGGGTGGAAATCCAATGCGAATTATTTATACGAAAGAAGAAATGGATGCTAGAGAAGGTTGATGCTAAAAATGTAACATTTCTCTTCTTTTTTAATGAATAAAAAGGAAATAATTGAGTATAATATACTGTTTTGTTTTTTACGGAATCGTTTATACTTATAGATAGAAGAATGTGTGAACGAAGAAAACAAAAAACTGGAGGATATATGGGGAAAAATCAAAGAATATATAAGGAGAACGGACAAGTTATCTCTTTTAATCAATTAGCGGACTTCTTTTATAAAAAAGGGATGAGGGCTTACAAAGGACAAAAATTGCAAGATGCAATTAAATATTTTCGAAGAGCGGCACAAAGCGAGAAGGAGCCGTTTATTTTATGCCAATTAGCAACAGTATTATCTGAGGCTGGTGAATATCAAGAGTCGAATCAAACCTTCTTAAAGTTAGTTAGATCTAACCCTGAACTTGAACAATGCTATTATTTTATTGCAAATAACTATGCATATATGGGGCTATTTCAGCAGGCCAAAAAATATGCGGATCGTTATTTAGAAGTGGCGGAAGAGAAGGAATTCGTTGAAGATACATTAGAATTACTTGAAATTATGGAAGAAGAAGCGATGGGTGCAGAAGAGATTGAGGATGAAGATGATCTAATTGTTATGCAAGAAGAAGCGAATCGTTATATTCGTAACGGACAATTGGAAGAAGCAATTACTACATTAGAAATTGTTACGAAAGATTATCCGGAATTTTGGTCGGGGCATAATAATTTAGCCATTGCGCATTTTCAATCTGGCAATGTAGATAAGGCACTAAAGTTAACGGAAATGATTTTAGAGAAAAATCCTGGTAATATACATGCGCTCTGTAATACGCTTATTTTTCTATATTCAATTGGAGAGCATAAACAAGTAGAAGCGTTAGCTGCTCAGTTAGTTGCAGTATATCCAATTTCATTTGAACATCGTTTGAAACTAGGAACGACACTTGCAACAATTGGTCATTTCGAGCATGCATATAAATGGTTCAAAGTATTAAAGCGTCAAGGATACGAGGGAGACGTTAGTTTCTATTATTGGTTTGCATATTCTGCTTATATGGTGAAAGATCAGCAAGTAGCGGAAAAAATGTGGCAACATGTTGTAGAATTGCACCCTGATAAAAAGGGGAAAGAGCCGTGGAATGCGCTAAATTTAGCGGATGAAGGACAAAACGTGTTATTTGAAGAATTACGAAAATCATTTCAGCAAAGTGCGACGCTAGAGGAACAAATGCTAGCTTTATATTTAATGAATGAATTGTCGACGCCAGAGAAGGTGGGATTCTTCTTTGATGTAACGCAGGCGAAGAACGGTGTTCCAATCGTATCGCAACTTGCAAAGTATTTCTTTTTACTTAATAGCCATAAGAGCATTCCAGCTGATTTACAACAGTTCGAACAGTGCGCGCGAATTGCGGATGCCTTATATAATTATACGAAAAAAGATGATGAATTAATCGAAGAGTGTTTACAATTTTGGTTTTGTACGTTTATACGTTTATATACATCTGGGGCAGTCTTCACAAATGTATACGGCTGGTCAGCTGCGATTGAATATATCGTACGCAGTGAACATGGAAATAAGATGACACAGTCGGAGCTTGGAGATGTATATAATGTATCTGTAGCGACTGTTCGAAAGTATGTGCAGGCTGTGAAACGTACGCATAAATAAGGTAAGCAAATCATTGGGAAAAAGATGATGCTAACAGTATAATGAGGGTAACTTAATTGTGTAGGAATGAATAGGAGTTGAATGGTGTGTCAGAAGAAAAAATTTATGATGTCATTATTATTGGTGCAGGACCAGCTGGTATGACAGCTGCGGTATATACTTCTCGTGCGAACTTAAGCACATTAATGCTTGAGCGTGGTATTCCAGGTGGCCAAATGGCAAACACGGAAGATGTGGAAAACTACCCTGGTTATGAGTCTATTTTAGGACCAGACTTATCAAATAAAATGTTCGAGCATGCGAAGAAATTTGGTGCTGAATATGCATACGGTGATGTGAAAGCAGTCATCGATGGTAAAGAATACAAAACAATTATTGCGGGTAAAAAAGAATATAAAGCACGTGCAATTATCGTTGCAAGCGGTGCAGAATATAAAAAAATTGGTGTGCCAGGCGAAGCTGAACTTGGCGGCCGTGGTGTATCATATTGTGCAGTATGTGACGGAGCATTCTTTAAAGGAAAAGAACTTGTAGTTATTGGCGGAGGAGATTCTGCTGTTGAAGAGGGTGTGTTCTTAACACGCTTCGCATCAAAGGTAACGATTGTTCACCGTCGTGACACGCTTCGTGCACAGAAAATTTTACAAGATCGTGCTTTCCAAAATGAGAAAGTAGATTTCATTTGGAATCACACGATTAAAGAAATTAACGAAGCAAGTGGTAAAGTTGGCAGTGTAACACTTGTAGACGTAAACAGTGGAGAAGAGAAAGAAGTCAAAACTGATGGCGTATTCGTATACATTGGCATGTTACCATTATCAAAACCATTTGTTGAACTAGGTATTACAAATGAAAATGGTTACCTTGAAACAAATGAGCGTATGGAAACGAAAGTTCCTGGTATTTTCGCAGCTGGAGATGTTCGTGAAAAAATGCTACGTCAAATTGTAACTGCAACAGGTGATGGTAGTATTGCAGCACAAAGTGCACAACATTACGTAGAAGAATTATTAGAAGAACTAAAAACTGTATCAGAAAAATAAGGGATAACATACCTTTTGAGAAGAAAGCTACAGATAGGAGCTTTCTTCTTTTTTTGTGTGAAAATGTCAAAGTTTTGTCAAAAAATATTAGGATTATACGCTTTCTTATTGATATACTGGACTTTACGGAAAAATCACTATAAGAAATGAGGAATTTATTCAGTATGGAATGGCGTAATATATATCGTGGATTTTGTATGGGTGTTAGTGATTTAATTCCTGGTGTGAGCGGCGGTACAATCGCTGTTGTGTTAGGGATTTATGAACAATTACTTGCGGCAATTAGTGGATTCTTTAGTCGTGACTGGAAAAAACATTTAGGATTTTTAATTCCTCTTGCAGCTGGTGTGGCAGCAGCGTTTTTAACGTTAAGCCACGTTATTAAATATTTACTTGCAAATCATTATGAACCGACTCAATTTTTCTTTCTCGGTTTAATTATTAGCATATTACCGATGTTAATGAGAGAAGCTGATGCAAAGTCGTCGTTTAAAGGTAAGCACATTGTTTTATTAATAGTTGCAGCAATCCTTGTAGCAATCACAGCTTTCTTTAAACCAGATAAGGCAGCAGATCCAATTACGACGTTAACAATTTTAAATGCAATTGGTTTATTTTTCGCAGGATGGATGGCTAGTATGGCTATGTTGCTTCCTGGAATTAGCGGATCATTTATTTTATTAATTATTGGTGTGTATCCGACAGCAATCAATGCTTTAACTACATTGAACTTACCATTAATCGTAGTTATCGGTGCCGGTGTTATGGTAGGGTTTGTTGTAAGTAGTAAAGGAATTAGTTTCTTATTAGAACGTTATAAAAGTATGACATTTGCGGCAATTATTGGACTTGTTATCGGCTCGATTGTGATTGTGTTCCCTGGTATTCCGACTGGTGGATTTTCAATTATAAGTTCAATTATTACCTTTATTTTAGGATTTGCGATTGTTACTTATTTCGGTAAGAAGTAAGGGCTGTAATCCCCTTGGCGATAAAAATCGTTAAGGGGATTTTTCATGCTATTTATTGAATTTCTAAGCATTTACATTGCTTGTTATAGAAAGCTTTTTTAAAATTGTTGAGTAGTATATGCTTAGCGAAAGGAGACTGGCTCCTTCGTTGTAGCAAACTGTTTTTGATAGTATAATGAAATGAGTATGCAGTGAGAAATTTACTGCAAGTAGCTGAGGTGAAGAAACATGCAAAGAGTGACAAACTGTGTGTTAATTAGAGATAATGAAGTACTCTTACTCCAAAAACCTCGTCGAAATTGGTGGGTTGCACCAGGCGGGAAAATGGAGCGTGGTGAGACTGTAAGAGATTCCGTTGTTCGCGAGTATCGTGAAGAAACAGGTATTTATTTAAAGAACCCAGCGTTAAAGGGGGTCTTCACCTTTGTCATCCAAGAAGGTGATAAAGTTGTCTCTGAATGGATGATGTTCTCCTTTTTAGCGACAGATTTTGCAGGAGAAAACAAACTAGAGAGCGAAGAAGGCATCATTGGTTGGCATACATTTGATAAAATTGATGATTTAGCAATGGCGCCAGGAGATTATCACATTATTGATTATTTAATTAAAGGAAATGGCATAATCTACGGTACATTTGTATATACCCCAGATTTTGAGTTGCTTTCATATCGATTAGATCCGAGTTAAACCGTCAAGGAGAGGATACAATGACAGAGAATAATGATATAAAAATGGTAATTATTACAGGAATGTCTGGAGCAGGAAAGACAGTAGCTTTACAAAGTTTTGAAGATTTAGGATATTTCTGTGTAGATAATTTACCACCGATGTTGTTGCCGAAGTTTATTGAGCTTATGGCGGATTCAAAAGGAAAAATGAACAAAGTAGCACTTGGCGTTGATTTACGTGGCCGAGAGTTTTTCGAACATTTATGGGGAGCACTTGATGATTTATCAGAACGTACATGGATTATCCCTCATATTTTATTCTTAGATGCGAAAGATGGCACGCTTGTAACTCGTTATAAAGAAACGAGACGTTCGCATCCACTTGCACCAACTGGTTTGCCTTTAAAGGGAATCGAGATGGAGCGTAGCTTATTAACTGATATGAAGGCACGAGCGAATATTGTGCTTGATACATCAGATTTAAAACCGAAAGAATTACGTGAAAAAATTGTTCATCTGTTTTCAACTGAAACGGAGCAAGCATTTCGTGTAAATGTTATGTCATTTGGATTTAAGTACGGCATTCCAATTGATGCAGATTTAGTATTTGATGTTCGTTTTTTACCAAATCCATATTACATTCCACATATGAAGCCATTAACAGGACTAGATGAAGAAGTTTCATCGTATGTGCTGAAATTTAATGAGACGCATAAGTTTTTAGAGAAATTGACGGATCTTATTACTTTCATGCTGCCTCATTATAAAAGAGAAGGCAAGAGTCAACTTGTAATTGCAATTGGATGTACAGGTGGACAGCATCGTTCTGTTACGCTTACAGAATACCTTGGGAAACATTTGAAACCAGAGTATAGCGTTCATGTATCTCATCGTGATGTGGAGAAGAGAAAGGGCCATTAAGGGATGAAAAAAGAGAGAAAACCTAAAATTGTCATCATGGGAGGCGGTACTGGACTCTCTGTATTATTACGAGGATTAAAACAATATCCAGTTGATATTACAGCAGTTGTTACAATCGCTGATGATGGTGGCAGTTCAGGTAGATTACGTGATGAGCTAGAAATTCCACCCCCAGGTGACATTCGTAACGTACTCGTTGCGTTATCAGATGTAGAGCCGCTGGTGGAAGCTTTATTCCAGCATCGTTTCACAACGGGAGACGGGCTGAAAGGTCATGCGTTAGGAAATTTATTATTGGCGGGTATGACCTCGATTACAGGAGACTTTTTCCATGCGATTACGGAAACGAGTAAAGTATTAAATGTCAGAGGGCGTGTGTTACCGGCAGCGAACCAAAGCGCGGTACTTCATGCGGAACTAGAAGATGGAGAAATTGTAACAGGTGAATCAAAGATTCCTTATTACGGAAAGAAGATTAACCGTGTCTTTTTAACTCCAGAAGATGTAGAGCCGTTACATGAAACGTTGACTGAGATTAAACGAGCTGATTTACTCGTTTTCGGTCCAGGAAGTTTGTATACGAGTATATTACCGAATTTAGTTGTTAACAAAATTGGGGACGCTGTTCTTGCTGCAAAAGCGAAGAAGGTATATGTGTGTAATGTTATGACGCAAGCTGGTGAAACGATGGGATATACTGCGTTTGACCATGTGCAGGCGTTACATGATCATTTAGGTAAGCCATTTATCGATACTGCAATTGTAAATAACCGTGATATTCCTTGTGAATTACGTCAGTTATATGAGGAAGAAATGTCGGCACCAGTTGTAGTAGATGAAGAGCGTTTTACCGAAAATAATATTGATGTCATTCAAGATCAATTAGCGAAGTATGATGATCATGTTGTAAGGCATGATACATTAAAATTAGCTTCTATTTTATATTCACTGTTGTAGATGTGCGTTGCCTCGTTTGAGGTAACGCTCATCATTTCATATAGGACAAGATTTTTGTTCCACAATAATCGTATAAGGAGGTGTTGACTGTGTCATTTGCATCAGAAACAAAGAAAGAGTTGACGAATCTTGAGATGAAGGAATGCTGTGAGAAAGCAGAATTATCAGCGTTACTTCGCATGAACGGATCGCTTTCTTTTTCAAATCGTCGTCTATCTATCGATATTCAAACAGAAAATGCGGCAATTGCAAGAAGGATTTATACGCTTTTGAAAAAAGGATATGACGTGACGGTAGAATTACTTGTTCGTAAAAAAATGCGATTGAAGAAAAATAATGTATATATCGTACGGCTTGTTGAGAAGTCTCGCGAAATATTAGCTGATCTTCATATCGTCCGAGACGACTTTTCATTTATTCGAAATATATCACAAGAATTGATTGAGAAGAAATGTTGTAAACGATCGTATTTACGCGGCGCATTTTTAGCAGGTGGTTCAGTAAATAACCCAGAAACATCATCTTATCATTTAGAGATCTTTTCGTTATATAAGGAACATAATGATGCTATATGTGAACTGATGAACGGATTTGATTTAAATAGTAAGACGTTGGAAAGAAGAAAAGGGTACATTACGTACTTGAAAGAAGCAGAAAAAATTACAGAGTTTTTAAATATTATAGGTGCTCATAATGCACTTTTAAGATTTGAAGACATTCGAATCGTACGTGATATGCGTAATTCAGTAAATCGTTTAGTGAACTGCGAAACAGCTAATTTAAATAAAACAATTGGTGCAGCGCTAAGGCAGATTGAAAATATTCGCTATATTGATGAAACGGTCGGTCTTGATATATTGCCAGATAAACTACGAGAAATTGCACAACTACGAAGAGATTATCAAGATGTAACATTGAAAGAATTAGGTGAGATGGTATCCGGGGGGAAAATTAGTAAATCGGGTATTAATCATCGTTTGCGTAAAATCGATGAGATTGCAGAGAAATTACGCGCGGGGGAAACGGTAGCAAAAAAATAAGAGGTTAAAGGGGAAATGGAGCTGTGGTTCAAAAAAGAGTTCAGGTTTCATTAAAAAACGGTTTACAAGCACGTCCGGCTGCGTTGTTTGTACAAGAGGCAAATCGCTTTCATGCGGATATCTTCATCGAGAAAGATGGAAAGACAGTGAATGCAAAGAGCATAATGGGGATTATGAGCTTAGCAATTGGAACTGGGAGCATGATAACAATTACAACAGAAGGTTCAGATGCAGAAGAGGCTTTAGAAGCATTAGCTGCATATGTACAATAAAAAGCTATCGCGCATGTGCGATAGCTTTTTTGTTGTTTTGGGCTTGTTGTTTGTTGGTGAGGGTATGTAGGGGGGCGTGCTTGTCGAGAATTGTCGGTAAGTCGATAAGTTGTGTCGAAACGTCGATATATGAAAATAATCGCCGATATAATTGGCGTTACGGTCGATATATTTGAAAAATCGCTGATATATTTAGGTGGATACTGAATGGGGTATGTTCGTGCGGAGATTTAACTATAAAAAAGCGCCCTGTAATAGGGCGCTTTTTTATAGTTGTATCTAGCTCCTGCGATTCTAAACGAGCCGCTTTCGCTTTTCAGTATTAACGATTTGTAAAGATCTTATCGATTAAACCGTATTCTAAAGCTTTTTCTGCTGTCATGAAGTTATCGCGGTCTGTGTCGCGTTGTAGTACTTCAAGTGGTTGACCTGTGCGGTCAGCAAGAATTTGATTTAGTTTTTCACGTAAGAATAGGATACGTTTAGCAGCGATTTCGATTTCAGTCGCTTGACCTTGTGCGCCACCAAGTGGTTGGTGAATCATTACTTCACTGTTTGGAAGTGCATAACGTTTTCCTTTTTCACCTGCTGCAAGTAAGAATGCACCCATAGATGCAGCCATACCGATACAGATTGTTGATACTTGTGGTTTAATAAACTGCATTGTATCGTAAATTGCCATACCTGCTGTGATAGAACCACCAGGGCTGTTGATGTAGATGTGAATATCTTTTTCTGGATCTTGAGATTCCAAGAATAAAAGCTGGGAAACGATTGAGTTAGCTACGTTGTCATCAATTGCACTACCAAGCATAATGATGCGGTCTTTTAATAGTCGAGAGTAAATATCGTAAGCGCGTTCTCCACGATTTGTTTGTTCAATTACTGTAGGAATTAAATTCATCTGTTATTTCCTCCTTCTAAAGCTTTCTTAGTCTTATAATACAATTATGGTCAATAAAGGTCAAACGAAACCACTTTAAATCAAAAAAATATGTAGTTGTAACATGAAATATTCGCTATGTTTTTGAAATTCCCTGCTTATGTATCTTCAACATCATAACCGAATTACATAAATTTAAACGTTATAAAAACTGTACAAAAAAAGAAAAGAACGCCTTTTTACTGAAGCGTTCTTTCGATATCTATTCTTTTAAAAGATAGGTTACTTTATTTAAAATCTTTTCGATTTGTTTCGCGTTTTTACTATACATTTCGCTTGCTGATTTCGACTTTGTTTCTAGGGAAAATAGTTCAAGATCAGCATGACATTTTTTTAAAGATGCTAATAATAAAGGCTTGTTTTGAGGAGAAGGCATTTGTAGTTTGTCATTATAAATGTCGATAGTAAGTTGTCCGTATGAATCCACTTGACCGAGAAAGACATTTTCAATAACAACACCGAGCTTTTCTAGTTCAGAATGTAACCAAGCACGGTTATGCCCGCTTGCTGAAAGGGGGCCATCTAGTACATTCCCATCCATAATAACGGTTTGTGGTTCTTTTTCATTCGGCACTTTTAAACCGAGATCTTTTGCAGTAAGTGGCTGGGCATCTTTCTTTAATAATACATTTAATTCTCCGCTCGGTTCTAAGACAGCAAATTCGACTTCAGCTATACTGAATGCACCATTTCCTCTAAGAAGTTCAAGTAACTCATCACTTGTATATTTTTCTTGTTTTAAATTATCCTCAAGTACTTTTCCGTCTTTTATTAACACGGTTGATTTTCCTTCAAAAAAGTCTCTAGCAGTTTTGTTTTTCAAGGAAATTATGCCAACGAAAAAAGGTACCGAGGCAAAAATAAGTATAGCGAAGACGCCATGGAAAAACTTTTGATCAAGCCCTGTAGCTATTTGAGCGGCGATATCACCGATTGTCATTCCTGCTATGTATTCAAAAAAGGAAAGCTGAGAAATTTGCCTTTTTCCTAAGCACTTTGTAATAGTGAATAAAATGATTAATATGAATACAGAGCGAAGAATGACCAGTGTCCATTCCGGCAGGTGAGACATAGTCATTTCCTCCAGTCTACTTAAAACCCTTTATATTGAGGTTCTTCACGTTCTAATACGGAAACTCTATTTTGTAAATCAGCGATGATGCTATCCATTTCTAACATACATTCATGAAATACGCGTTTTGCTTCATTGTCTGTAGAATTTAGCGAAAGGGAACTTAAGCTTGCTTGAGCTCCCCTTACACTAGCAAGGCAAGTTTTAACGCTAGCAATAACAGTCATACGAACACTCCTTATCCTTTCGGTTTGAATAGCAATGCTCCGATGAAACCGAAAATAATAGCTGCGGACACACCGGCGCTCGTTACTTTAAACATGCCGGTAATAACGCCAACGATGCCATGTTTTGCAGCTTCTTCCATTGCGCCATGAACGAGGGCATTACCGAAACTTGTAATAGGTACAGTTGCCCCGGCTCCAGCAAAATCAATTAATGGTTCATACAAATTGAATCCATCTAATATAGCTCCCGCAACAACGAGTGTTGCCATTGTATGAGCTGGTGTTAGCTTACCGACATCAAACATAAGTTGGCCGATTACACATATAAGTCCGCCAATGACGAAAGCCCAGAAAAAAATCATTGCGTTGCACCTCCAAATTCAATCGAAACGGCGTGAGCGATACACGGAATCGTTTCTTCTTGTTGGAATGTAAGTGGAGATAGTAAAGCGCCTGTCGCAACGACAAGTATTTTTTTGAATTCTCCTCTTTTCATTCGGTTTAATAAATGACCGTATACGACCGTTGCAGAACATCCAGGCCCGCTAGCACCGGCTATGACAGGTTGTCCTTCTCTATAAATGATAATTCCGCAATCTTGAAATTGTTCGCTCGTTACTTTCGTTCCGTGTTTATGTAGTAAGTCATAAGCAATTTCGCGTCCTACATGTCCGAGATCGCCTGTTACGATTAAATCGTAGTAAGAGGCATCAATTTGGCGTTCACGTAAATGGGCTTCAATTGTATCAACTGCAGCTGGAGCCATTGCGCCTCCCATATTAAACGGATCCGTTAATCCCATATCAATCACTCGTCCGATTGTTGCAGAGGTTACTCTTGGACCGTGTCCAGTATCGCTTAAAATAGCGGCTCCTGCTCCGGTTACTGTCCACTGTGCAGTAGGCGGCTTTTGTCCACCGTATTCGGTAGGGTAGCGGAATTGTTTTTCTACAGCAGTATTATGGCTTGAAGCTCCAGTTAATAAATATTTTGCACCTTTTGCATTTACGATACTTGCCCCAAGTGCTAAACCTTCCATAGAAGTAGAGCAAGCCCCGAATAGTCCGAGATAAGGAGTGCCAAGTGTGCGGCAAGCAAAGCTTGTTGGAGTGATTTGATTAATTAAATCTCCTGCGAGTACGAATTGAATATCGTCTTTACGAAGTTCTGCTTTTTCAGTAGCGCGGCTACAAGCTTCTTCGAATAAAATTTTATGTGCTTTTTCATAGGAATCTTGTCCAAGCCATAAATCTTCATGAAGGATATCGAAGTCTTCTGGGATGTTCCCCTTTGCTTCAAATGGTCCACCGACAACCCCTGTTGAGATAATGACTGGTTTGTTTTCAAATACCCACGTTCGGTGTCCTTGTAACATTTATAGCCCTCCCCATTGAACGAGAATAGTTTTAATAAGTGCGATGACGAAAGCGGAAAATACACCAAATAAAATAACAGAACCAGCTAGTTTAAACATATTGCCGCCAACGCCAAGGACAAATCCTTCCGTTCGATGCTCAATACATGCGGCAATAACAGAGTTACCAAATCCAGTAACAGGTACAGCTGTACCTGCTCCGGCAAACTGTCCAAAACGATCGTATATACCAAATCCAGTTAGCAACATGGAGATGAAAATGAGAGTTGCGACTGTTGGATTGCCTGCTGAGCGTTCAGTGAAATCAAAATATGTGATGTAAAAAGTAGAAATGAGTTGTCCGATGAAGCAAATAAAACCACCGACGAAAAAGGCTTTTATACAATTTTTTAAGACAGGTCGTTTCGGTTCGCGTTCTTGTTCGAATTTTTTATACTCCTGTTGTACAGGGGTTAAGTTTTTATCTTTACTAGCCATTGCAATCCTTCCTTTTCTTTTAAAAAGCGTTAAGTGTTAGACTCCATTTTTTTACCAATGAATTTTAATTGTTTATTAATTTCATCTTTAGATACTTCTTTTTCCTTAATTTTTCTTTCGAGTTTTTCGAGTAACATAAAGATTTTTTTATCTGTACTGACACGAACATCGAAAGTAGGATGCTCATCACTTAGCTGCTTTTGAAGCTTTTTACGAAGAGGTTTTAATCCAAACCTTTCGTGATGCTCCGGTATAACTGCTATGTAGAGATCTAAATTTGAATTCACTGCTGTGCTTTTTATAATTTCATCCATAGCGAGAGCTCTTTTCTTCGCTCCTTGTGATATAGATTGATTAAAGGATTCCGTACTCGTCTTTGTTAACTTTGGACCTTTTTCTTTCTCCGTTCGTTTTGCTTCTTCTTTCACTTTTTTATCTAAAGGACTATTATCACATCCGGTAAAAGAGCTAAATAGAAGTGCAAATAATGCGGTTATGAGGCCGAGTTTTCGCATAATTATCATTCCATTTCTATTGCAATATGTAATGTGATAGAAAAAGGATGACTGCATATCATCCTTTTTCTATTTCACAGCAAGACTGATTCGTTATTGCTGTGAGTATTGTGGTTCTTCTTGTTGGACTTCTTCAACGCGTGGGTTTAAAGAATCGATAATCGTTTGTGTTTGCTGCGCAGCTGTTTGGAAAAGTTGCTTCGCTTGTTGGTTATCCGTATCAAGAGCGAATCCCTCTAAGCTAGCTTGTGCACTTTTTAATCCAGAAACAGTTTGTTTTAATTTTGTAATTACAGTCATTGAATGAAGCCCCCTTTGGAATATCAATTCAAAGATTATAATTTGTGAGTTGGGGTGAATTTATGATTGGAAAATTTAGGGGTGAAATAGATTTTATATGCTTTTAGCTAAGATGCATAAGGTGTTATGGGGATATTTTTATTGATTTAGATGGATTTTATTGCTATTATTATGAGAAGAAAATGAAGTGTTTTCTATAATCATGCGCCCATAGCTCAGTCGGATAGAGCGGTGGTTTCCGGTACCACGTCTGCCGGGGGTTCGAATCCCTCTGGGCGCGTCAAAAAGTCCTAACTTACGTTTTGTAGGTTAGGACTTTTTTTATTTCCCTCTTGTTATATCTAGTAATAAGAATTAATATTAGTACTTGGTAATAATTTTTAACTTTATTATTTTCTT
The DNA here is from genome assembly GCF_001884185.1 of Bacillus albus. Classification (GTDB taxonomy): domain Bacteria; phylum Bacillota; class Bacilli; order Bacillales; family Bacillaceae_G; genus Bacillus_A; species Bacillus_A albus. The sequence continues at coordinate 15,190 of NZ_MAOE01000095.1, read as the reverse complement.
TCAATATTATTCAAATTTAGGTTGTAAGTTGTAAATCTCATTAATACATATAAATTAATAATATTTTGGAATGGGTGTCTGCGTGAGGATTCTCCTTTTACCAAACTTATTGTACAATAGAAACAAGGGGGAGATTAGTTTGAAGGCAAGTCTTTTACAAGAACAAAGCTTACGTTTGGCAATGACACAAGAGTTAAGGCAAGCGATTACAATGCTCCAGTATAATGTACAAGAATTATCGGAGTTTTTGTATGAGCAATCGTTAGAGAATCCCCTTATTGAGTTAGGTGGTTTTGAGAGGGAGAAGAAAAAGAGCTCTAACAACAGTAAAAGTACCAGCAAACAAGTCGAGAATCAGATGGAGATCTACAGTGTGGATTCTACAACGATTCAGCAACATTTATTAAATCAAATACAGTATTATAAAATAGATGAAGAAGAGCGAAAAGTAGCTTCTTTCATTATTATGAACATGGATGGAAATGGATATTTACAAGAAACGAATGAAGAGTTAGCAGAGCTCCTTTCTGCGCATATTCATGTAGTCGACCGCTCTGTAGAGCTTGTCCAATCACTGGAACCAGCAGGGGTAGGGGCGCGTAATATTCAGGAATGTTTAACCTTGCAATTGAAGCGCTTACAAAGACGGGATGGATTAGCAGAAGAGGTTGTAGAAGATCATTTCGCTTATTTTGTGAAGAAAGATTGGCGAAAGCTCGTTCAAGTGTTGAAATGTAGTAATGAGGAATTACAGAGTGCGGTAAATTGTATAACGTCATTACAACCAAAACCAGGTCTTGCGTTTTCTTCAGATAAACCACTTTATATTGTGCCTGATATGGCGGTGAAAAAAGATGGCGATCGCCTCGTTTTACAAATGAATGAGAGAAATATGCCGAGAATTGAAATTCATTCTGAATATAGTGCGCTTCTTAATAATAGTGAAAGTGAAGTAGCATCTTACGTATCAGAAAAGTATCAGCATGTGCAGTGGATTATGCGCAGTTTGAAGCAGAGAAAACAGACGCTGCTGCAAGTAATGACTATTATTATGGAAAAACAACGTGATTTCTTCTGGAAAGGTCCAGAGTATTTAAGACCTCTCGCTTTAAAAGAGGTAGCGGAAGAGTTAAGTGTGCACGAATCGACAATTAGTCGTGCGACGCGAAATAAATATGTTCAAACACCACACGGTTTATTTGAGATGAAATCGTTCTTTAGCAATGCCGTTTCGACGACTGAAGATGAAGCAGTTTCTACAAAACGTGTAAAACAATTTATTCAAACGCTAATTGGGGCAGAGGATAAGAAAAAGCCACTTTCAGATCAAAAGATTTCAAAATTATTAGAAGAAGAGCATGAAATTGTTATTTCTCGAAGAACAGTGGCGAAGTATAGAGAACAAATGCATATCCCAGCTTCGTCATTACGAAAAACGATCGGATAGGTGAAGAAGATGAAAGTTGTACTGTATACTAAAAAAGAGTGTGGCCTTTGCGTGAAGGCGAAACAAGTTTTAAAGGAAGTACAATGTGAATATTCTTTTCAAATCGAGGAAATAGATATATATGAAGATAATGACCTTTTAGAAAAATATCACTTAATGATTCCGGTTGTAGAAATGGACGGAAAACAAGTAGAATATGGTAACATTCACAAAGGTGTCATAATAAACTATATAAAGAATGCAGTTAAGAGTTGAATAAGTTTCTATCTCCTGTTACAATAATACACGTAGCAGGGATTATTTTTTTAACCTATGTGGGACACAAAATGTCACTACGGGACGTAAAGTGACCACGAAGGGAAAATGAACCGATGTAGTGAGGAGAAAAGATATGCGCTCATGGATTCAGAACACAAAAAAATTATTACCTGATCTGCTACCTGTTATGCAAACGAGAATGCAAATTCTTCAATACATTAGGCTCATGCAGCCGATTGGAAGAAGAAACTTATCAGCAAGTCTCGGTATGACAGAACGAGTATTGCGAAGTGAAGTTCAAGTTTTGAAAGAACAAAACTTAGTTCACGTCGCTTCTTCTGGAATGACTTTGACAGAAGAAGGAACAGCTTTAGTTCTTGCTTTGGAAGACTTTATGAAAGAAATTTCCGGGTTAAAGGTTTTAGAAAAGCAACTTAAGGAAACATTAGACTTGGATGAAGTTTTCGTTGTCCCTGGTGATAGTGATGAATCACCTTGGGTCAAACTGGAGATGGGCCGTGCTTGTGTGACTTGTATAAAAGACCGTCTGACAGCGAATAATATCGTTGCTGTGGCTGGAGGAACTACGCTAGCTGCTGCTGCGGACATGATGCAACTTGATTGCAAAGATTTACATATGCTATTTGTCCCAGCACGTGGTGGAATTGGAGAAGGCGTCGAATTAGAAGCCAATACCATTTGTGCCAAGATGGCGCAAAATACGATGAGTAATTATCGCTTATTGTATGTTCCAGACCATGTTAGTAGCGAAGCATATGCGTCTATTGTGACAGAGCCTTCCGTGAAAGAAGTTCTTGAGTTGATTCGATCTTCCAATATCGTCATTCATGGAATAGGTGATGCGTTAACAATGGCACGTCGCAGAAGTACTTCAGAAGCAGATTGGTTAAAGATTCAGGCAAGCGAAGCAGTTGGCGAAGCTTTCGGTTACTACTTTAATGAAGAAGGAAATGTTGTTCATAAAGTAAGAACAGTTGGTATGCAACTAGAGGATTTACAAAATGTATCTCACGTTGTTGCAGTCGCTGGAGGTTCTTCAAAGGCAAAAGCAATACAGGCTGTAATAAAGCAAGGGCACACTTCAATTCTAATTACAGATGAAGGTGCAGCAAAACAGTTAACAAAGGGTTTTACCCTTTAATATAATCCCCCAAGGAGGAAATTCAAATGACTAAAATTGGTATTAATGGATTTGGACGTATCGGACGTAACGTATTCCGCGCAGCTCTTAACAACTCTGAGGTAGAAGTAGTAGCAATCAACGACTTAACAGATGCTAAAACATTAGCTCACCTTTTAAAATATGACACAGTTCACGGAACTTTAAATGCAGAAGTATCTGCTAACGAAAACAGCATCGTTGTTAACGGTAAAGAAATTAAAGTTATCGCTGAGCGTGACCCAGCTCAATTACCATGGAGCGACTACGGAGTAGAAGTAGTAGTAGAATCTACTGGCCGTTTCACTAAAAAATCAGACGCTGAGAAACACTTAGGTGGATCAGTTAAGAAAGTTATCATCTCAGCTCCAGCTTCTGACGAAGATATCACTGTAGTTATGGGTGTTAACCACGAACAATACGATGCAGCTAACCACAACGTAGTATCTAACGCTTCTTGTACTACAAACTGTCTAGCTCCATTCGCTAAAGTATTAAACGAAAAATTCGGCGTAAAACGCGGAATGATGACAACAATTCACTCTTACACTAACGACCAACAAATCTTAGACTTACCACACAAAGATTTACGTCGTGCTCGTGCAGCAGCTGAAAACATGATCCCAACATCTACTGGTGCAGCTAAAGCTGTAGCATTAGTATTACCAGAACTTAAAGGTAAATTAAACGGTGGCGCTGTACGTGTTCCAACTGCTAACGTTTCTCTAGTTGACCTAGTTGTTGAACTTGACAAAGAAGTAACAGTTGAAGAAGTAAATGCAGCATTCAAAGCAGCAGCTGAAGGCGAATTAAAAGGTATCCTTGGATACAGCGAAGAGCCATTAGTATCTATCGACTATAACGGATGTACAGCTTCTTCTACAATCGATGCATTATCTACAATGGTAATGGAAGGTAACATGGTTAAAGTACTTTCTTGGTACGATAACGAAACTGGTTACTCTAACCGCGTAGTAGACCTAGCAGCTTACATGACTTCAAAAGGTCTTTAATTCTTAATTATATAAGTTATCAATGACAAAACGAGGGAGAGGGTTTGTTCCCTCTCTCTCTTCTTTCGTTTTAAAAGCAAATGTGTTAAGCTTTTGAGTGGGTTTTGTCAATCCTAACTAGTAGTCGGAGGGAAATCCAATGAACAAAAAATCAATTCGTGACGTAGATTTAAAAGGTAAGCGTGTATTTTGCCGCGTTGATTTCAACGTACCTATGAAAGAAGGCAAAATTACAGATGAAACTCGTATCCGTGCAGCTCTTCCTACAATTCAATATTTAGTAGAGCAAGGTGCGAAAGTTATTTTAGCAAGTCACTTAGGCCGTCCAAAAGGTCAAGTAGTAGAAGAAATGCGTTTAACTCCAGTAGCAGCACGTTTAGGTGAGCTTCTTGGTAAAGACGTTAAAAAAGCGGACGAAGCATTCGGACCAGTTGCACAAGAAATGGTTGCAGCAATGAACGAAGGCGACGTATTAGTTCTTGAAAACGTACGTTTCTATGCGGGCGAAGAAAAGAACGATGCAGAACTTGCGAAAGAATTTGCAGCACTTGCTGACATCTTCGTAAACGATGCATTCGGTGCAGCTCACCGTGCTCACGCTTCTACAGCAGGTATCGCAGACTACCTACCAGCAGTATCTGGTCTATTAATGGAAAAAGAGTTAGATGTACTTGGTAAAGCACTTTCTAACCCAGAACGTCCATTTACAGCTATTATCGGTGGTGCGAAAGTAAAAGATAAAATCGGTGTAATTCGTCATCTATTAGACAAAGTAGATAACTTAATCATCGGTGGTGGACTTGCTTACACATTCGTTAAAGCTTTAGGTCATGAAATTGGTCTATCTCTATGTGAAGACGACAAGATCGAACTAGCTAAAGAATTTATGCAACTTGCAAAAGAAAAAGGCGTAAACTTCTACATGCCAGTTGATGTTGTAATCACTGAGGAATTCTCTGAAACTGCAACAACTAAAATCGTTGGTATCGACTCTATCCCTTCTAACTGGGAAGGCGTGGACATCGGTCCTAAAACACGTGAAATTTATGCAGATGTAATTAAAAATTCTAAGCTTGTTGTATGGAATGGACCAATGGGTGTATTCGAAATGACTCCATTCGCAGAAGGTACAAAAGCAGTAGGACAAGCATTAGCAGATGCAGAAGATACATACTCTGTTATCGGCGGTGGTGACTCTGCAGCAGCTGTTGAAAAATTCGGTATGGCTGATAAAATGAGCCACATTTCTACTGGCGGCGGTGCGTCATTAGAATTCATGGAAGGTAAAGAGCTTCCAGGTGTAGTTTGTCTTAACGACAAATAAGTAGCAGCCAAAGAAAAAGGACGGTGCAAAGCATGCGTAAACCAATTATCGCAGGTAACTGGAAAATGAATAAAACTCTATCAGAAGCAGTTAGCTTCGTAGAGGAAGTTAAAGGTCAAATCCCAGCAGCTTCAGCTGTTGATGCAGTAGTTTGCTCTCCAGCTCTATTCTTAGAGCGCCTTGTAGCAGCAACTGAAGGAACTGACTTACAAGTAGGTGCACAAAACATGCACTTCGAAAAAAATGGTGCATTCACTGGCGAAATTAGCCCAGTAGCACTTAGCGACTTAAAAGTTGGCTATGTAGTACTTGGCCACTCTGAGCGTCGTGAAATGTTTGCTGAAACAGATGAGTCAGTAAACAAAAAGACTATCGCAGCATTTGAACATGGTTTAACACCAATCGTATGTTGTGGTGAGACTTTAGAAGAGCGCGAAAGCGGAAAAACATTTGATCTAGTAGCAGGTCAAGTGACAAAAGCACTTGCAGGTTTAACAGAAGAGCAAGTTAAAGCAACTGTTATCGCTTATGAGCCAATCTGGGCTATCGGTACAGGTAAATCTTCTTCTTCTGCAGATGCAAACGAAGTATGTGCGCATATCCGTAAAGTTGTTGCAGAAGCTGTTTCTCCAGAAGCTGCAGAAGCTGTTCGTATTCAATACGGCGGTAGCGTAAAACCAGAAAACATTAAAGAGTATATGGCACAATCTGACATCGACGGCGCTTTAGTTGGCGGTGCTAGCTTAGAGCCTGCTTCGTTCTTAGGTCTTCTGGGGGCGGTAAAATGAGAAAGCCAACAGCTTTAATCATTCTTGATGGTTTCGGACTACGTGAAGAAACTCATGGGAATGCTGTAGCACAAGCTAAGAAACCTAATTTTGATGGTTACTGGAACAAATTCCCTCACACAACGCTTACAGCTTGTGGTGAGGCAGTAGGTCTTCCAGAAGGTCAAATGGGTAACTCTGAGGTTGGTCACTTAAATATCGGTGCTGGCCGCGTAGTATATCAAAGCTTAACACGCGTAAACGTTGCAATTCGTGAAGGCGAGTTCGATCAGAACGAAACGTTCCAAAATGCAATTAAAAGCGTAAAAGAAAAAGGTACTGCACTTCATTTATTCGGTTTACTTTCTGACGGTGGTGTGCACAGTCACATGAACCACATGTTTGCTCTTCTTCGCTTAGCAGCTAAAGAAGGCGTTGAGAAAGTATACATTCATGCATTCTTAGATGGCCGCGATGTTGGACCAAAAACAGCACAAGGTTATATCGATGCAACAAATGAAGTAATTAAAGAAACAGGAGTAGGACAATTCGCGACTATCTCTGGTCGTTATTACTCCATGGACCGTGACAAGCGTTGGGATCGCGTAGAAAAATGTTACCGTGCTATGGTGAATGGTGAAGGCCCTACTTATAAATCAGCAGAAGAGTGTGTAGAAGACTCTTATGCGAATGGTATCTACGATGAATTCGTATTGCCGTCTGTAATTGTTAACGAAGATGACACGCCAGTTGCAACAATCAATGATGATGATGCAGTTATCTTCTATAACTTCCGTCCAGACCGTGCAATTCAAATTGCTCGTGTATTTACAAACGAAGACTTCCGTGAGTTCGATCGTGGTGAAAAAGTACCTCACATTCCTGAATTCGTTTGTATGACACATTTCAGTGAAACTGTAGATGGTTACGTGGCATTTAAGCCAATGAACCTTGATAACACATTAGGTGAAGTTGTTGCGCAAGCGGGATTAAAGCAACTTCGCATCGCGGAAACTGAAAAGTATCCGCACGTTACTTTCTTCTTTAGCGGTGGTCGTGAGGCTGAATTCCCAGGAGAAGAGCGTATCTTAATTAACTCACCGAAGGTTGCAACATATGACTTGAAACCTGAAATGAGCATTTACGAAGTAACGGACGCTTTAGTAAATGAAATCGAAAATGATAAACATGATGTTATCATTCTTAACTTTGCGAACTGTGATATGGTTGGCCATTCTGGGATGATGGAACCAACAATTAAAGCAGTAGAAGCAACTGACGAATGTTTAGGAAAAGTTGTAGAAGCGATTCTTGCAAAAGATGGTGTAGCACTTATTACTGCTGACCATGGTAATGCTGATCAGGAGTTAACTGCTGATGGCGAGCCAATGACAGCTCATACAACTAACCCGGTTCCTTTCATCGTTACAAAAAATGACGTAGAGCTTCGTGAAGGTGGTATTTTAGGAGATATCGCCCCAACAATGCTTACACTTTTAAATGTGGAACAACCGAAAGAAATGACAGGTAAAACAATTATTAAATAATTTGCTTATATAAAAAGGAGAGAATTTATTATGTCAACAATTATTGATGTTTATGCTCGCGAAGTCCTTGACTCTCGTGGTAACCCAACTGTAGAAGTAGAAGTTTACACAGAAAGCGGCGCTTTCGGACGCGCTATCGTACCAAGTGGTGCATCTACTGGTGAACACGAAGCAGTAGAATTACGTGACGGTGACAAATCTCGTTACCTTGGTAAAGGTGTTATGAACGCAGTAAACAACGTTAACGAAGCAATCGCTCCAGAAATCGTTGGTTTCGACGTAACTGACCAAGCTGGTATCGACCGTGCTATGATCGAATTAGATGGCACTCCAAACAAAGGTAAACTAGGCGCTAACGCTATCCTTGGTGTATCTATGGCAGTAGCTCACGCAGCAGCTGACTTCGTAGGTCTTCCATTATACCGTTACCTTGGTGGATTCAATGCAAAACAATTACCAACTCCAATGATGAACATCATCAACGGTGGTTCTCACGCTGATAACAACGTAGACTTCCAAGAGTTCATGATCTTACCAGTTGGTGCTCCAACATTCAAAGAATCAATCCGTATGGGTGCTGAAGTATTCCATGCACTTAAAGCTGTATTACATGACAAAGGTCTTAACACTGCAGTAGGTGACGAAGGTGGATTCGCTCCAAACCTTGGTTCTAACCGTGAAGCATTAGAAGTAATCATCGAAGCTATCGAAAAAGCTGGTTACAAAGCTGGCGAGAACGTATTCTTAGGAATGGACGTTGCTTCTTCTGAGTTCTACAACAAAGAAACTGGTAAATATGACCTTGCAGGCGAAGGCCGTACTGGCTTAACTTCTGCAGAAATGGTTGATTTCTACGAAGAGCTTTGCAAAGACTTCCCAATCATCTCTATCGAAGATGGTTTAGACGAAAACGACTGGGATGGTCACAAATTATTAACTGAGCGTATCGGTGATAAAGTACAATTAGTTGGTGACGATTTATTCGTAACTAACACTCAAAAACTTGCTGAAGGTATCGAAAAAGGTATCTCTAACTCAATCTTAATTAAAGTTAACCAAATCGGTACTTTAACTGAGACTTTCGAAGCTATCGAAATGGCTAAACGTGCTGGTTACACAGCAGTTGTATCTCACCGTTCTGGTGAAACTGAAGATGCTACAATCGCTGACATCGCAGTTGCAACTAACGCTGGCCAAATCAAAACTGGTTCTATGAGCCGTACTGACCGTATTGCTAAGTACAACCAATTATTACGCATCGAAGACGAACTAGGCGAAATCGCTGTTTACGATGGTATCAAATCTTTCTACAACATCAAACGATAATTGTAGAAAATAACGACAGACCGTGAGAAATCACGGTCTGTTTTTTTATCCCGCTTTAATGGGCAGTAAGACCCCCACCTCAAAATTCAGCGAAAGCAAAGAAGTTAGGTGGGGGATCGACTGCCCATTAAAGTCCGATTGGTGAGGGCTAATAATCAGTGGGGGATGAAGAAAACCCCCACTGATTAAAGTTTGACTTTATGTTAAAATTGCTCATCCGTCATAATTGACATGAAATGTTTAAAGAAGCGGTTATAATCAAAATCAATTGCGATTTGATGAATCGGCCGATCAATAAATGGTTTAGATTCTTCTAAAGAGCGGAATTCTCCAATGCTTGCTCCTTGTGCATAAGATTCTGTCATGACAACGATAGGCGATTTGTGATACGTAAACATAGAGTTATCAAGTAAAGCGAGTATTGGCATTGTGTCATGAAAGGGGCTTCCCTTTAAATGCGGTAGGGCGTCTTTATAATATCCGTAGTAATAATGATCAAATAACGGTTTGACGAGTGAGGCTTTTCCCTTTGCTTCAATGTATTCAGCCATTTCTGGTGTAATGATGGAATACTGGGTGACGTTTAATGGATAGATGTACATGTTAGGTGTGGATTGAAGGACTATATTAGCGGCAGTAGGATCGCCATAAAAGTTCGCTTCTGAAATAGGGGTAACATTACCAGGGTGTAAAAAGGCACCGCCCATTACGTAGTAAGATTTAATTTGCTTCATTAGCTGTTTACATAAGATGAATAAAATTGCTAGGGAGGTAAGTCTTCCTAAACTTACGATGATTAATTCATCTTTATACTGCTCAATAAGAGGAATAACTTCAAAGAAATTCTCCATCTCTCCGTTAGTTACATTTTCTTTTGGAATAATTGGCCCGAGTCCTTGTTTCCCGTGTACATTCGTAAAGAAAGCAGGAGGGGCACCAGTAAGCGGTTGTTCTGAACCACCAAATACCTTAATATTTCTATTTTTTGTTTCGTGCTTAAGAAAATGAGCATTTTGTACGGCCATTTCTTTTGAAACATTGCCATAATCAGCAACAATGCCGATGATTTCTATTTCATCGATAAAGAATGCTAAGAGGAGAGCCATCGCATCATCGATTCCAGGATCACAAAAAATAAGAACTTTTTTGGGCATATGTTCACCACCTATCTTATTTATGTATATGTAAGCGTAAGGATAAAAATATTATTTTATTGAAATAACAACCTCATAAATTCAGAAAATAAAAACTTTTTATATTAGGTCAAGGTTTTTGACTTAATTTCAGCGCGAAAATCCAGTCATATCAAGGTTGTAAGCGTATAGCATAGGCTGTTTTTGCTGTCAAGTTGATAAATTGCAGCTTTTTACAATTTATACTATGATAAAGATATTAACAGAAGATCGTATAAACATGAGGGATGATGAACATGAAATTTACAAAGATTCTTGTCCAAATTGCTGCTCTTTACGTTTTTTATATGGTTGGAACTTGGGTGCAAGAAATGTTAAATATTCCGATTCCAGGAAGTTTGATTGGGATGTTCCTCTTACTTGTTTTACTTAGCCTAAAAGTTCTTCCAGTGAAATGGTTCGATTTAGGAGCAGAAACACTCGTTGCTATTATGCCGTTTTTATTAATTCCGCCAACGCTTGGCCTAATGAATTACGGTGCTTTTTTTATGAGTAAAGGAATTTCTCTTTTCATTACAATTGTAGCGAGTACATTTTTAATTATTATTGTCGCAGGACATACAGGACAATATCTTGCGAATAGAAAGGAAAGAGAGTCGCGATGAGTCAAATATTAATCGGAATTGGCTGGGTTCTTTTTACGGTGCTATTATACCAATTATCTAAAAAAATCTATAAATTATTTCCAACACCATTCACCATTCCAATGCTTGTAGCAACAGGATTAATGGCTTTCTTATTTATCATGCTTGATATACCATATCAACATTATATGGAAAGTGGTGGCGGCTGGATTGCAAAACTGCTCGGACCCGGTGTTGTAGCATTTGCAATTCCTCTTTATAAACAACGTCACGTTCTACAAAAATATATTGTACCAATTGCTGGTGGCGTATTAGTAGGTACAACAGTTGCCATTGCGAGTGATTTTGCTATTGCATCACTTATGGGAACGGATAAAAGCTTAATTTTATCTTCTTTACCAAAATCGGTAACAATGCCAGTTGCGATGAGTGTTTCAGAGCAAGTTGGTGGTGTACCGTCATTAACAGCAGCTTTCGTTGTTATTGCGGGTATTACTGGAACGATTACCGGCCCGCTTTTATTAAAATGGAGCCGTGTTACAAATTCAGTTGGTAAAGGTATCGGATTTGGATGTGCTTCTCATATTATGGGCGTCATGAGAGCGATGAAAAATAATGAACATGAAGGTGTTATTGGATCGGTAACAATGACACTAACAGCAATTTTGACATGTTTGCTCGGACCGTTATTTGCAATGATGTTTATGTAATAGAAGAAAAGCGAGAGCGACTCTATAGCTCTCGCTTTTCTATAGAATTTATGCTACAGTTAAAATAACTGAATCTTTGTAGGAGGTACGCCAAGTGCATACGTTATTATCCGTTTTACTTATTATTGTATCGATTTTAATGATTGTTATGGTACTTATGCAGTCTAGTAATAGCTCAGGCCTTTCAGGTGCAATTTCAGGCGGTGCAGAGCAATTATTTGGTAAGCAAAAAGCACGTGGAATTGAAGCGGTATTAAACCGTATTACAATTGTTTTAGCGGTTTTATTCTTCGTATTAACAATTGCTGTTACGTACTTAAATTTATAGAATTGAAAGAAGAAGCGTTAGTAAGTTGTACTAATGGTTCTTCTTTTTTTATTTTGCCATTTGAAAGATGTTTCTAATTAGATTATAGAAATATAAATATGGTACACTAAGATATAGAAAGAATACGACTAGATTACAGAAGAGAAAGAGGAGAAGTACATGATGAAATTAGCATCTCCGAAACCATTTACATTTGAGGGTGGAGACCGCGCTGTTTTATTACTACATGGTTTCACAGGAAACTCAGCTGATGTACGTATGTTAGGGCGTTTCTTAGAGAAGAAAGGCTACACTTGTCATGCGCCAATTTATAAAGGACACGGTGTACCACCAGAAGAGCTTGTTCATACAGGTCCTGAAGACTGGTGGCAAGATGTAACAGAGGCATATCAGCTTTTAAAAGATAAAGGCTTTGAGAAAATTGCTGTCGTTGGATTGTCACTTGGCGGCGTATTTTCTTTAAAATTAGGTTATACAGTACCGGTTTTAGGTGTAGTACCAATGTGTGCACCAATGTATATTAAGAGTGAAGAAACAATGTACCAAGGTATATTGGCATACGCCCGCGAATATAAAAAGCGTGAGCAAAAATCACCAGAGCAAATTGAGCAAGAAATGTTGGAATTCCAAAAGACACCAATGAATACATTAAAAGCATTACAACAATTAATTGCTGACGTACGTAACAATGTGGACATGATTTATGCCCCAACATTTGTTGTACAGGCACGTCATGATGAAATGATTAATACAGATAGTGCTAACATTATTTATAACGGTGTAGAATCAACGTTAAAAGACATTAAATGGTATGAAGACTCTACGCATGTCATTACACTTGATAAACAGCGTGACGAGCTACATGAGGATGTATATAACTTCTTGGAGCAACTAGATTGGTAAGATCTAGTTGCCTCTTTTTTTCATAAGGAATTTTTTGTGAAAACTGTAAAAATCATAAGGGGAGTATTGAAGTTTCGCTTTATACATCCCCTATCTTTCGGATACACTAAATAATATAAGGTTTTAAAGGAGGTATTTTTGCTTGGAAGAAATCACACAAGAACATATTGATAAGTTGTTATTATTTATGAGAGAAGAAGCGTATAAACCGTTAACGATACAAGAGTTAGAAGAGGCATTTGGAATTGAAGGTTCTGAGGGCTTTAAAGATTTTGTAAAGGCACTTGTAATGATGGAAGAGAAGGGACTTGTTATTCGTACGCGTAGCAATCGTTACGGTCTTCCTGAAAAAATGAATTTAGTACGTGGTAAGTTAATTGGACATGCACGTGGCTTTGCATTCGTTGTACCAGACGAGAAGAAAACAGGAGACGATGATCTTTTCATCCCGCCTACAGAGTTAAACGGTGCACTTCATGGCGATACAGTATTAGCGCGCCTTAGTTCCCAATCGAGCGGTTCGCGTCAAGAAGGTTCAATTGTACGCATTTTAGAACGCGGCACGAAAGAACTAGTTGGTACATATACAGAATCGAAAAACTTTGGATTTGTTATACCGGACAATAAGCGCTGGACGAGTGATATCTTTATCTTGAAAAGTGCATCAATGGGTGCTGTAGAAGGTCATAAAGTAGTTGTGAAAATTACGAGTTATCCAGAGAATCGTTTAAGTGCAGAAGGTGAAGTTATTCAAATTCTAGGTCATAAAAATGATCCAGGAGTAGATATTTTATCTGTTATTCATAAACATCATTTACCTTTAGCGTTCCCTGAAGAAGTAATGGAGCATGCAAACAGTGTACCAGAAACGATTTCAGAAGAAGATTTAAAAGATCGTCGTGACTTGCGTGACCAAATGATCGTAACAATTGACGGTGCAGATGCGAAAGATTTAGATGACGCTGTTACAGTAACGAAGCTTGAAAACGGTAACTACAAGCTTGGCGTTCATATTGCGGATGTAAGTCATTACGTTCAAGAAGGTTCTCCAATTGATGTAGAAGCAGCGGAGAGAGCGACGAGTGTCTATCTTGTTGACCGTGTAATTCCGATGATTCCACATCGTCTATCTAACGGTATTTGTTCATTAAATCCGAAAGTAGACCGTCTGACGTTATCTTGTGAAATGGAAATCAACAACTTAGGTGATGTTGTAAAACACGAGATTTTCCAAAGTGTAATTAAAACGACAGAGCGTATGACGTATGCTGACGTAAGAAGCATTTTAGAAGATGAGGATGAAGAATTAATTAAGCGCTATGAGCCGCTTGTACCGATGTTTAAAGAGATGGGGCAATTAGCACAAATCCTACGTGAAAAACGTATGCGCCGCGGTGCAATCGACTTTGACTTTAAAGAAGCGAAAGTATTAGTAGATGAAGAAGGAAAACCGACAGACGTTGTTATGCGTGATCGTTCTGTATCAGAGAAATTAATTGAAGAATTTATGCTTGTTGCGAACGAAACAGTAGCAGAGCATTTCCACTGGATGAACGTACCATTCATGTACCGTGTCCATGAAGATCCGAAAGAAGATAAACTAGAGCGTTTCTTCGAATTTGTAACGAACTTCGGATATGCGGTAAAAGGACGTGCAAATGAAGTACATCCTCGTGCGCTTCAACAAATTCTTGAAATGGTGCAAGGACAGCCTGAAGAAGTAGTTATTTCAACGGTTATGCTTCGTTCCATGAAGCAAGCGCGTTACGATGCGGATAGCTTAGGACATTTTGGTTTATCAACTGAGTTCTACACGCATTTCACATCACCAATTCGTCGTTACCCAGATACGATTGTTCATAGATTAATTCGTGAATACATCATTAACGGTAAAGTCGACAGTGAAACACAAGCAAAATGGCGTGAAAAATTACCTGAGATTGCAGATCATTCTTCTAATATGGAACGCCGTGCTGTTGAAGCAGAACGTGAAACAGACGAAATGAAAAAAGCAGAGTATATGGTTGATAAGATCGGTGAAGAGTATGACGGTATGATTAGCTCTGTAACAAACTTCGGTTTATTCGTAGAGCTTCCAAATACAATTGAAGGTCTTGTGCACGTTAGCTACTTAACGGATGATTACTACCGTTATGACGAGCAGCATTTCGCAATGATCGGTGAACGTACAGGTAACGTATTCCGCATCGGTGACGAAATTACAATTCGCGTTATTAACGTAAACAAAGACGAGCGTGCAATCGACTTTGAAATCGTTGGCATGAAAGGTACGCCTCGTCGTAAGTTCAAAGATCGTCCAGTCGTGATCGAACAGCCAAGAACAGGCAGAAAGAAACGCGGTGGACGTAGCGAGCGCAGTAATGAGCGCGGCGGCGAACGTGGCACAGGTAGAAAATTTGACCGTGGTGGCAAAGGTAAAGGAAGAGGATCCGCTTCCGCGTCAGCATCCGCTAGCCAACCAGGGAAAAAAGATGGTAACGGCAAGAAGAAAAAAGCATTCTTCGAAAACGTACCAGGATTCAAGAAGAAAAAGAAAAAGCGTAAGTAAGAAAAGGATGGCTTCGCTTTGATGAAAAGCGAGGCTTTTTC
>NZ_MAOE01000094.1 GCF_001884185.1 Bacillus albus | reverse complement strand
CAAAAAGCGCCTCAAGGTCAGAAGCTCCATCCACCTCACATTCTGAGCGAGCCACTTTCGCTTTTTAGTAACATTTGTTACAATAGTAAAAATAGAGGAGGGACGTTATATGCCAAAGGGTACAGGTAAGGTTATTGCACAAAATAAGAAAGCTTTTCATGATTATTTCATCGAAGAAACATACGAAGCAGGGCTTGTCCTTCAAGGAACGGAAATTAAGTCGATTCGCGCTGGACGCGTGAACTTGAAAGATGCGTTTGCACGTGTACATAATGGTGAAGTATGGGTTCATAATATGCATATTAGTACGTACGAACAAGGGAATCGTTTCAACCATGATCCGCTTCGCACGAGAAAGTTACTTCTTCATAAAAAAGAAATTGAGAAGTTAACAGGTGCTTCAAAAGAAACAGGCTATGCATTAGTTCCAGTTAGAATCTATTTGAAAAATGGATTCGCGAAAATGGCACTTGGTTTAGCAAAAGGTAAGAAACAATATGATAAGCGTCACGATTTAAAAGAGAAAGAAGCTAAACGTGAAATTGCACGCGCGTTCCGTGATCGTCAAAAGATGTAATACAGATATTTACATTTGTAAAACGGCGCGCGTATGATATAATAACTTATGTAAGATTGTTGCACATTGAAAAACAGCTCTTAGTAGCTATCACGAAATTTCTTCGTATGCTCCATTTTTATCATGGGGACGTTACGGATTCGACAGGGATAGTTCGAGCTTAGGTTGCGAGTCGAGGGGATCGGCCTCGTTAAAACGTCAAAGCCTATAATTGGCAAACAAAACAATCTTTCTTTAGCTGCTTAATTGCACTAAAGGTTCCTCCCTCCATCGTCCATGTGGTAGGGTAAGGGACTCAAACTAAGTGGACTACGCCGGAGTTCGCCGTCTGAGGGCGAAGGAAGAGAACAATCAGACTAGCAACTTGGAAGCCTGTCGATAGGCTGAAGAGTTCGCGAAATGCTAATATATCGACTACACTCGTAGAAGCTTAAGTGCCGATATTTTTGGACGTGGGTTCGACTCCCACCGTCTCCACCAATACATAACTGTTTGGTGGTTTTTTATTTTTTATGATATGAACCATAACTTTGCCAGATTGGCGAGGGTATGGTTCTTTTTGTTTTGTAGTTCTATAAAATACTCAAGTTGTGGACAGTACTCTTGAAGCAGAAACTGAATGAATAGTTATTGATGATAAGCAGATAGATACTATAGCTACCTTTAATGATTACATAATATGTATTTGAATCTTCATATCCTTTGTGTTTTTATCCGTATCTATTGTAAGATTATATAGAGTTCTCCTAATAAGCTGTTATAATGGCTTTTTTAGGAATTTAGTATTTATAAATCTCGAGTTATTTTTTGAGATAATTTTTATCTAACTAAGTTATATTGAAGTAGAGGTGAACCATCGGTGAGACAGGTGTTAGTAATTAAGAATGAACGGTCTTTAGCAAAGAAAATCGTAAGCGGTTTAACGCAAGAGGGCCATTTCATTTTAAAACTTCACAATGAAAACCAAGGTTTAAATATAGCATATGAACAAGATTGGGATATTATCATATTGGATTGGGATTCATTAAGTATATCGGGACCAGAAATTTGTAGACAAATACGACTTGTTAAAAAGACACCAATCATTATTGTGACCAACAATATTTCAAGCGAGGATTGCATAGCAGGGTTACAAGCAGGAGCAGATGATTATATTAGAAAACCATTTGTGAAGGAAGAATTAGTAGCAAGAGTTCAAGCTATTTTAAGAAGAAGTGAATATAACCAGCAAAATGAGACAAACTTTTTTCAGTTTAAAGATCTCTTTGTTGATGCATCTAGCAATATTGTGAAAAAAGGTGGCAAAAATCTCTCGCTTACGAAGCGTGAGTATGATTTACTTGTATTTTTAATTAAGAATAAAAATACAATATTAAGCCGTGAAATGCTTTTGAACCAGGTTTGGGGATATGACGTAGTAGTAAATCCGAATGTAGTAGACTTATATATTGGGTATGTAAGAAAAAAGCTAAAGTGCGAGAAGAAAGACAGATATATTCAAACGATACATGGCAGAGGCTATTCAATGGTTGAATGATAAAAATAAGATAATAAAGTAGTTTCTGTGAAATATTAGCTATTACTGCGCGTATTTTGTAAGGGAAGGTCTCTGTCTCGTATTCGTTGAGACAGTATTTAATGAAGGTTAATCAACAGTCCTGACCGCACATATTACTTTTTATGCTTGATTTTATGAATTCACACCATTCACAAGATTTTCACAGAATTAATGACTATACTTATTTACAGGATGTTCAAATGAAAATGATTATCAATAGCAGTTTGGGTACATAAAAGTTACTGTTTAATTTAATCTATCGATGTCATCATTTTCGAACTAAATTACATAATAAGGAGTATACGTATGAAAAAAACTATGCTTTTAAAATTAGTAAGTATTCTAGCGATTTTTACTTTAATGTTAGTAGCTTGCTCAGATTCAAGTAAGGAAACTTCGAAAGCTAATAAAGGTGATAGTAGTGATAAGCCAAAAACGGTTGAAATCACTGATGCTCATGGAACTGTTAAAGTCCCTGTAAATCCAAAGAATGTAGTTGCTTTAGATAATAGAACGTTTGAAACTTTAGCTGATTGGGGAATTAAATTAGCGGCTGCTCCAAAGGATATCATGCCTGCGGATTCAGCATATAAAAAAGATGATTCAGTTAAAAATATCGGGAATCACCGCGAACCAAATCTTGAAATTATTGCAGCGGCAAACCCTGACCTTGTAATCGTTGGTCAAAGATTTGCTGATCATTACGAAGAAATCAAAAAATTAGTGCCAAATGCAGCTGTTATTGATCTTAATTTTGATGTTTCTGAGAAGGCTACTAAGCCTGGAGAAAACTTAGTAAAAGGACTTAAAGATTCTACAACTACTTTAGGCAAAATCTTTGCTAAAGATAAAGAAGCTAAACAATTAATAGCTGATTTCGATAAATCTATTGAAAAAGCAAAATCTGCTTATAACGGAAAAGATAAAGTTATGAGTGTTATTGTTACTGGTGGAAATATTGGCTTTGCTGCGCCGCACTCTGGTCGCGTTTGGGGACCTATGTATGAAATTTTCGGTTGGACTCCAGCATTAGAAGTTTCGAATTCTACTGCAGGTCATAAAGGTGATGACGTTTCTGTTGAAGCGATCGCACAAACGAATCCTGATTGGCTTTTCGTATTAGATCGTGATGCTGCAACATCTGATGCAGCTAAGTCAACACCTGCTAAGGATGTTATTTCTAAATCACCAGCTCTTCAAAACACAACTGCTGTTTCTAAACAACAAGTTGTTTATGCACCAGAAGATACTTACACAAATGAATCAATTCAGACTTATGTAGAGTTATTTGGAAATCTTGCAAAAACTTTAGCTAAGTAGTGTAAAGGGGTACGAAACAGTGTCAAAAAATATGATTTCTAGGGTTGAGAATATTTCTCAACCCCAGTTTTATAATCACAATAAGATATGGACAAAACCTTTTATAATAGCGGTTATAGTTGTTATAATTTTAGGGATTATATCACTGTTTACTGGAGTTTATGATATACGTGGACAAGAGGACGGAATGGAGATGTTTTTCATCACTCGTGTTCCAAGAACAGTTGCATTAATGCTTACTGGAGCTGCAATGGCGATGGCAGGACTCGTAATGCAACTCATTACACAGAATCGCTTTGTTGAACCTACTACAACGGGGACGATTGAATGGTCAGGCTTAGGCCTGCTTTTTGTGTATTTATTATTTCCTGCCCCGACTTTAGTTCAAAGAATGACTGGTGCAATCATTTTTTCTTTTATAGGAACTATGATTTTCTTTCTATTTTTAAGAAGAGTTAAGCTTCGTTCGTCTTTAATTGTCCCGATTATTGGATTGATGCTTGGAGCAGTTATTTCTGCAGTGTCTACTTTTATGGGACTTCTTTTTCAAATGACGCAAAGCATTGAAACTTGGTTCGTAGGTTCATTTGCTAACATTCAGGTGGGAAGATATGAATATTTATGGCTGATTGTTATCATTACTTTGCTTATTTTTATGTATGCGAATAGATTGACTTTAGCTGGACTAGGAGAAGATGTCGCAACAAGCCTTGGCGTTAATTACAATAGAATTGTTCTTTTTGGGACTGCTCTTATCTCTGTGGCAGTTGGAATTGTTGCAGCTGTTATTGGACACTTACCTTTCTTGGGATTAATTGTGCCAAATATTGTTTCCATGTTTAGAGGTGATGATCTTAGAAGTAATTTACCTTGGGTATGTGTGATCGGAATGGGGGCAATTACTGCCTGTGACATCATTTCTCGAACAATTATAAAGCCGTTTGAATTACCTGTTTCTTTAATACTTGCAACAGTGGGAGCGGTCGTGTTTATTACTATTCTATTGAGACAAAGAAAACCAAGGAGGCTGCGATGATCACATTAGATTATAGAAATAAAGAAAATGTCGAAGTCGATTCTAGCCTTCATAATGAAAGTAGATCAGCTAGTGCTTTTCGTTCTAAGAAGGAAGCAAGACGTTATTGGATTTTACTCATAGCATTGATTGCTTTAGGTCTCCTTTCTTCATATGGACTTTTAGTTTATAACAATCCAGTTCCGATAGATTCACCTTCTTTTATCCCAGTTGTTAAGAGAAGGATAGTAGCTATTGTTGCAATGATTATTGCTGCAGTTTGCCATAGCTTATCGACAGTTGCTTTCCAGTCTATTACGAATAATAAGATTATTACTCCTTCACTTTTAGGTTTCGAATCACTTTATTCGGCAATTCAAACGAGTACAATATTCTTCTTTGGTGCTAGTGCATTAATAAACTTTAATGGAATTGGATCGTTTTTATTTCAAGTTGTTGTGATGGTCTTCATGAGTTTGATACTTTATGGATGGTTACTTTCCGGTAAATACGGGAATTTACAACTTATGCTTTTAGTTGGAATTATTATTGGTACCGGGCTAAATTCTGTGTCAACTTTCATGAGAAAACTACTTGCGCCTTCAGAATTTGATATTTTACAAGCGAGATTATTTGGTTCTGTTAATCATGCAGACCCTGCATATTTTCCTGTTGTAATTCCAATGATCATAATTGTAGCGTTATTAATTTTTACTCATTCTAAGAAATTGAATGTTTTGTCACTAGGAAAGGATGTTGCTACTTCTTTTGGGGTTAAATATCAACCTAGTGTAATTTATACGCTTGTGTTAGTAGCTATTTTAATGTCTATCTCAACAGCTCTAATTGGGCCACTTACGTTCTACGGCTTTTTAGTAGCAACTTTGAGTTATCAGGCGGCGTCAACGTATGATCATAGATATATTTTCCCAATGGCTTTTGCTATAGGATTTTTAATAATGACGAGTGCATACTTTTTAATGTATCATGTATTCCATGCTCAAGGTGTAGTTTCAGTTATTATTGAATTATTTGGTGGAATCATATTCTTAACTATAGTTTTAAGGAAGAGGGCTTTATGATAAAAATCGATAATGTTAAAAAGTTCTATACTGATAAGGTAAAAATAGGACCTTTAGATATTGAAATACCAAAAGCGGGCTTTACTTCTTTAATTGGGCCAAATGGTGCTGGAAAGTCTACGACACTTTTGATGATTGGAAGACTTTTGGATATGGATGAAGGTCAAATTCAAGTAGCGAATATGGATGTTTCTGAATCCAAATCAAAAGACTTAGCAAAAGTTTTAACTATATTGCGACAAGAAAATCATTTTGTAACGAGACTTACTGTTAGACAATTAGTTGGATTTGGGCGCTTTCCGTATTCGAAGGGAAGATTAACGAAAGAAGATGAGGTTATCATTTCTAAATATATCGATTTCTTAGATTTAACTAATTTAGAGAATAGATATTTAGATGAGCTTTCTGGTGGTCAAAGACAAAGGGCATATGTAGCCATGGTATTGTGCCAAGAGACTGAATATGTGCTGTTGGACGAGCCTCTGAACAATCTTGATGTTGCGCGTTCTGTTCAAATGATGGAGCATTTAAGACGTGCGGCTAATGAGTTTGGAAGAACAATTTTGACTGTTATGCATGACATAAATTTTGCAGCTAAATACTCTGATAAAATTTGTGCGATGAAAGATGGACAAATTGCTGCTTTTGGAACAGTAGAAGAGGTTATGGACTCAACACTTTTGACAGATATATTTGAAACAAAAATAGAGATTATTAATGGTCCTTATGGGCCGATTGCTGTTTATTAATTAAAAAATGAGTATGCCAAAAAGCTGCTGTCTATATTTTATAGGCAGCAGCTTTTTTGTGTGATTGCCTATGAGGTTGCATGTATAAAAAAGCTCTTTTACATATCGTGAATGTTATTCTCACATTTTTAAAATGTCGTAATCAAAAGGGGAGAAGTAACATTATGCTTACAGTGCGATTTTACATGTAGTGATATACTGTTTATGAGTGTTTGCTGTGTCGGTTTTTGTCGGTAAGTCGATATTCTCTGTCGAATCGTCGATATATTGAAAAAATCGTTGATATATTGTGAGTTATCGTCGATATATTTGAAAAATCGTTGATATATTCTGGGGAGGGCTAAAAATGATTGTAAAAGAGCGACAAATGCTGATCTATTTACGGCAATTAGAAGCGTTATTTAGGCGATTACCCGCTCATCATCCGAAACGAGATATGATTGTAGAAAGTTTAGCGAAGCATAAGGCTGGTTATAAAGGCGAACAAGCTATTAATTATCCACTAAGTTTCCTGTCGGAGGAGAAATATCGTATTTTGCACGATATAAGGTTGTTCGACCAAAATTACCATTTCCAAATTGATACGATTATCATTTCCGCCTATTTTCTTCTTTTCCTCGAAATAAAAAATATAGCAGGTACATTATTATTTGATTCAAAGTTTAATCAGCTTATTAGAATATCAGAGGGGAATTCAGAAGGATTTCCAGACCCAATTTTACAAGTGAAAAGGCAAGAGCAACAGCTTAGGAAATGGTTAAGTCTAAATGGATTTTCTCGTTTTCCAATTGAATCGCTTGTTGTGATTAGTAATCCCCGAACTATTATTAAAGCTTCAGATGATAATCTCCTTAATACAATTATCCACAGTGCAAATTTACCTAATAAAATCAAATGGTTTGAGAGTAAATATAAGAAAAAAGCTATAAAAAATGTAGATATTCTTATTCGTCAAATAGTAGCTAACCACGCTCCATTACGGCAAAATATTCTTGAACAATTTAAAATTAAAAAAGAAGAGTTGTTACACGGTGTACAATGTGAGGTATGTTCTGTACTACCAATGTTTAAATTGAAAAAAGGCTGGTATTGTTCGAACTGTAAAGCTATCTCTAAAGTGGCGCATGAATTTGCTTTAAAAGATTACGCACTTCTTATTGGTGACACTTGTACAAATATGCAGTTGAAGAAATTTCTTAACGTTCAATCGAGTGCGACTGTCAAAAGACTCCTCCAAACAATGAACATCCCCTACACTGGCACCAACAAAGGCCGGAAATATGATTTAACCCACCTCCAATTATAATTTTGCTATAATAAATAAGTATTTACGTGAAGGAGAGTGTGAAATGAAGTTTAATATCGATCATTACATAGCTAGCGTTTTACAGTGGATATTGAATATAGCGTTAATTATATTATCCATTGTTTTATCAATCTTTTTAATTAACGAGACGATTACTTTTATTCAATACATATTTTCAACAAAGGAGTATACGTCTTATAAATTGGTTGAAAGTATCATCGTCTATTTCTTATACTTCGAGTTCATCGCATTGATTATTAAGTATTTTAAGTCGAATTATCATTTCCCGTTACGTTATTTTATTTATATCGGAATTACGGCGTTAATTCGTTTAATTATTGTATCTCATGAGGAACCGATGGAGACGTTGTTGTATGCGGGATCCATTCTCGTTTTAGTCATTGCTTTATACATATCAAATATGAGAGATTTGAGAAAAGAGTAGTAGTGCAGACATGATTCTGCACTACTTTTTTATATCTTGACCTTCAAGTTGCTTGAAAGTTTACAATGTAAATAGGGCGTTTGAAATTGAAAAAAATTGAGAAATTAAGTGAAGAGGTTTCTTTTACTTGGAGGTTATAGCAATGAGTCAGGAATTGAAGTTACGTCCTTTAGAACGGGAAGATTTAAAATTTGTACACGAACTAAATAATAATGCACATATTATGTCATATTGGTTTGAAGAGCCGTATGAGGCATTTGTGGAGCTGCAGGATTTATACGATAAACATATACATGATCAAAGTGAACGCCGATTTATCGTGGAGAAAGATAATGAGATGGTTGGATTGGTCGAGTTAGTGGAAATCGATTATATTCACCGTAGAACAGAATTCCAAATTATTATTGATCCAAATTATCAAGGATATGGTTATGCAGCAGAGGCGACGCGTTTAGCGATGGATTACGCTTTTTCTGTATTAAATATGCATAAGATTTATTTAGTTGTGGATAAAGAAAATGAGAAAGCAGTCCATGTGTATAAAAAGGTTGGATTTATAGTGGAAGGCGAGCTTTTAGACGAGTTTTTCGTTGATGGTAATTATCATAATGCGATAAGAATGTGTATGTTTCAAAAGGAATATTTTAAAAATAAGTAGTTGAATGATTTGGAAGTAATGTTGACGCTTCATAAAACCGTGTGCTAAAATCCCTTTTAAGTATTAAGGAAGGTGCAGAACATGCTTTATATAAAATTTGTAAAACTCATTAGAAAACTTTGCTCCGCACAAATGTATACGGTGAAGCGTTGTACGGAGCTTAATCAAGGGGTATAAATCCCCTATATTCATCGGCTGAATAACTTTTCGAAAAAAGTATAGTTTACCTATGCTTATTTCGTTATGGTTTTTCAGCTGGTGTATAAAATAGATTAAGGGGCCATAGACAATGCTTTGTCTATGGCCCTTTGTGTATATTATTCCGATGAGTCTTTACTGTAAATTGGAGTAGTATAGGAAAAACCACGAAGCAGAGGGCTAGTGTCGAATGACGCTATCTCTCTGCTTTTTTTAATTTCAGGAAAAGAGGAATAGAAATGAGTTTACTTAAAGTTGAAAGTTTATCACATCGTTTTATAGATAAAGTATTATACGAAAATGCTTCTTTTGATTTGCATAAAGGGGAGCATATGGGGATTGTTGGACAGAATGGTGCAGGAAAAAGTACGTTAATGAAAATATTGGTGGAGGAAATTATTTCTGATAAGGGGATCGTTAAGTGGCAACCGAATATTCAAATTGGACATCTTGATCAATATGCAGAAATTGATGGGAGCTATACTATTTCACAATATTTAAAACGAGCCTTTTATGATTTGTTTGAAATGGAAAAGAGAATGAATAAGTTATATGTAGAAAGTGCGATGACTGGAGATGAGAATCAACTATTGAAAGCAGCTGAAATACAAGAGCAGCTGGAAGCTCGTGATTTTTATTCAGTAGAAAGCGTAATAAATAAGGTAGCAGCCGGTTTAGGTATTGATGCGATTGGGATGGATCGTGTTATTTGTGAATTAAGCGGAGGGCAGCGTGCAAAGGTAATTTTAGCGAAGCTTTTATTAGAGGAGCCTAATATTTTATTACTAGATGAACCGACAAACTTTCTTGATAAAGAGCATGTGGAGTGGCTTGCTAATTATTTAATGAATTTTGAAGGGGCGTTTATTGTCGTGTCTCATGATTTTGATTTTCTAGAAAAAGTGACTTCTTGCATATGTGATGTAGAATTTGGAACGGTGAAGAAGTATTACGGAAAATACTCAGATTTTGTAAGACAAAAGGAGCATTTGCGAAAAGATTATATGCGCCAATATTATGCACAGCAAAAGAAAATTGAAAAAACGGAAGAGTATATTCGTAGAAATATTGCTGGGGTGAATTCAAAAATAGCACAGGGACGTAGAAAACAATTGGAGCGTATGGAAAGAATTGCGCCGCCAAGTTTTACTCATAAACCGTCTATTCATTTTCGGGAACTTCCCATTTCAGTTCAGATAGTTCTTGAAGTAAATAATCTTGAAGTTGGTTACGATTTTGCTCTCTTACCAAAGTTGAAATTTTCAGTAATGGGTGGACAAAAACTTGTTATTACAGGTTTCAATGGAGTAGGGAAATCTACTTTGTTAAAAACAATCGTTGGAAATATTGCTAGTATTTCTGGAGAGTTTCAATTTTCAGAGCAAATAAAGATTGGATATTATGAGCAAGATTTAAATTGGAGCAATGATTGTTTAACGCCGCTTCAAATTATTTCAGAACAGTTTCCTAAACTGAATATGAAGGAAATACGCCATCATTTAGCTGCATGTGGTGTGAAGGATACGCACGTTTCGCAAGAAATTCGTACGTTAAGTGGTGGTGAACAATCGAAGGTGAAACTGTGCGGATTATTACTATCACCTTGTAACTTCTTAATTTTAGATGAGCCGACAAATCATTTAGATGCAGAAGCGAAGGAAGCTTTGCAAAAGGCGCTAATTAAGTTTAAGGGCAGCATTATACTCGTATCTCACGAAGCAAGTTTTTATCTTGATTGGGCAGATAGCACCTTTGATATAGAGACAGGATTAGTTAAGGGGGTGTGAAACATATGAGTGAAAACAATTGGAAAACGAAAATTATATTATTTTTGACTGCTCAAACGATTTCGTTATTCGGTTCATCTCTCGTACAGTACGCGATTATATGGTATATCACCTTAACGACATCGTCAGGGTTAATGTTGACCATTTCAACCGTTTCCGGTTTCTTACCACAAATTGCGATTTCTTTATTTGCGGGTGTTTGGATTGATCGTTACGACCGTAAAAAGATGATTATGTTATCGGACGGGGTTATAGCAATTGCTACATTAATTTTAGCAGTTCTATTTTTAACAGGATATAAAAGTATTTGGTTACTTTTTATAGTACTACTCATTCGTTCAGCTGGGACAGGGATACAGACGCCAGCTGTGAATGCGTTAATCCCACAAATCGTGCCAAAAGATTATCTTATGAAAGTAAATGGGATGAATAGCAGTATTACATCTTTAATTATGTTTCTTTCTCCAGCAGCAAGTGCTGCAATTCTTTCTATTGCTAGCATTGAAACGACATTTTTTATTGATGTTATTACGGCTATGATCGGAATTAGTATTATGTTTATCATTCAAGTGGAGAGACATGTGAATGCAGAGAGTAAGCAAAAATCTAATCTACAAGGCATAAAAGAAGGCTTTGCTTATTTAAAAGAAAATGTATTTATTAAAAGGTTACTCGTTTTATTAAGTATTGTCATGATTTTAATAAGTCCAGCTGCCTTTTTAACACCTTTAATGGTAACTCGTTCTTTCGGTGCAGAAATGTGGAGACTTACTGCTAGCGAGATGACTTTTAGTGCGGGAGCGGCAGCTGGTGGCATATTGATTGCAGCGTGGGGTGGTTTCCGTAATCGTATGCATACAACAGCGCTAGCTTGTGCGTTGTATGGACTGCTTATGATTGGACTAGGGATCGCTCCGGTATTTATTATGTATTTAGTATTTAACTTTTTAATTGGTATAACAATGCCGTGCTTCAATACACCAGTTAACGTGTTATTGCAGGAAAAAGTAGAACCTTCCATGCACGGACGAATGTTTAGTCTTGTACAAATCGCTAATTCATGCGCCCTTCCTTTAGGAATGATAATATTTGGCCCGTTGGCTGATATGTTTCGTGTAGAAATTTTGTTAATTTATGCTGGGATATTCGTGCTATTGTGTGCGATATATGTTGTAGTAAGTAAGAGATTTGAAGTGTAAATATGTACATTTGAAAAGGTTTGTGAGGCAATGCAAGATGCTTCGTAAACCTTTTTGTTTTAAATTCAGTTAACATATTTATTGTAAAACGATAAATAATTGTTGTATTTTAATGTGTTTTTAGGTAATATGATGTTAATAATCTAAGGATAATTATATGAATGGAGGAGAATATGAAATGATAAATAAATACATAGTATCTATTTCTTTCATGGTTTTAGCGATCATTTCTTTAACTATACATGCTTCAAATAGTAAAGTGGGGGCGAATGGATTCCTTGAAGAACCTTTCTTTTTCCTAGTACCGATAAGTTATGTATTGTTCTTGAGTGGTATTGGTGTATTACTATTTGGATTTATTACTTCAAAGCTGAAAAAAAGCAATAGATGAAATGAAGTCTAAGTAGTGAGAGATCCATTAATCGGGACAAAACACTCACTATGAAATAGAGACATACGATATGAAAGAAAAATAATAAGTGAGCTGAATCATGATGAATCATTATTTTTATAGTGGTAGACAAGTGGGAGCAGCTATTACACTGGCAGGAGCACAGGGGACAATTCATGCTGTGAATCAAGCGATTCAAATGCAGCAACAAGCATATTTTGCACAAATGATGCAAGGGCAGTATATGTCATACTCACAGCCTCCGATGCAAGTTGTACATTATGATGTGCATCCAGCAGGTTTATTTTCCATCCCATATGGCGGGACATATTTCTTATGAAAGAAAGCGACTGATTAGAGTCGCTTTCTTTCTTTATATTCCGCCTAGCTGCATTCCAAGGAATGCGAAGAGGATACCGATTATGTAAGTAGTGCTTACGTATAAAAGGAGCGTGCTAAATTGTTTAAGATTGAAAAGCTGAATAGTTTCTAATTTAAACGTCGAAAATGTCGTGAAGGCACCCATAAATCCAGTCCCTAATAATAATTGCCAACTTGTAGAGACCCCGTCGCCAATTATATATCCGAGTAAAAATGCACCTGTTATATTAATGAGAAATGTTGCGATTGGAAAGGAAGTTTTATTTCTTTTTTTAAACCAATTGCTAATTGCAAATCTTGTAATAGCACCGAAAAAACCGCCTGTTGCTACTAATAAAGCTTCTATCATAAGTGATCACCTTCTGTAAGGTGTTTCTTAATTAAGAAATCACCTAGTGTATAGCCAAGAGCAGACATAATGAGACCACCAAGTATGCTGCATGATACATATAAGAAAGCCGTACTCCATTCAGAGTGATTAATTAATTGCACAGTTTCTACACTGAATGTCGAAAACGTCGTAAAGGAACCGATGAATCCAGTTCCAATGCCTGTAATAATCTCTGAGGGCAAGATATTTCTTTGAGCGACATACGTAGTTAGCCACGCTAATAAGAAGCAGCCGGCTAAGTTAATAAGTAATGTAGCTAATGGAAATGAATGATGCCATGAAGTATGAATAGTAAGACCTAAATAATAACGAGAGAGGGCTCCTAATATACCGGAAATGCCAACAATAATATAAATCAATATCTTCACCTCTTTAAAAATAGCTTGCTCAAAAAAATAGACTCCTACCAGTAGTTATACTGGTAGGAGTCATTAGCTTAGCAGCAGTTATGGCGAACTCCATCGCCTATGATTATTACATATAGTGTACTAAAAAACGCATTGAATTTCCAGTGAAGAAGTGGAGCCATGCTGTATGTGTGTGATGGTTTAAGATAGTGAAAATACACTTATAAACTAAATATAGTGATATAAGGTTTTTGATATGATAAAATGTTTTGTATGTCTGTCATTCGGTTTCAGTTAACTGAAAATAAAGATAATTAGACTGTGTGTTTTAGAAAAGGGGCGTTTATTTGAAGAAATTATTAAAAATAGTACTTATATGTATTTTAGTAGGGGTGGGAGTTGTAGGTGGTTTTTTAGCTTATATTACACTTACAAAAGAACAGCCTGCTGATGTTATAAGCTTGAAGGTGGAAAATAATAAGGAGCGCGTAATAGCGCCTGACAATGAGTTTAAAGTGACAACATTTAATGTTGGATATGGTGGATTAGATAAGGATCAAGATTTCTTTATGGATGGCGGGAAGGGGTCTGGTTCAAGTAGTAAAGAGCAAACGGAAACAAATTTAAAGAATATGCTTTCGTTTTTACAAAATGAGAATAGTGATTTTGCGTTGTTACAAGAAGTTGATATAAAATCAATGAGATCTTTTGATGTAAATGGGCATGAATTTTTGAAAAAGGGATTACCTGATTATGCTTCGTCGTTCGGGAAGAACTACGATACAAAATGGGTTCCCGTTCCAATTACAAGTCCAATGGGATATGCGGAGGCTGGATTAAGTACATTTTCTAAATATACAGTTCAAACAGCTGAGAGGTTTCAGCTTCCTGGAATGGAGCCTTGGCCGAAGCGTTTGTTTGATTTAGATCGAGCGATTGTTGAACATAAAATTCCTGTTAGTAATGGGAAGTTTGTTAGACTCGTCAATCTACATTTGTCTGCTTATGATGAAGGCGGGAAAATTAGAAAGCAGCAAGTAGAGTATTTAAAAGAATATATGAACAAGCATTATAAAAATGGTGATTACGTAATAATGGGCGGAGATTGGAATCAGTTACTTTCTGATGTTCAGTTAAGTGATCCGAAGTTTGTGAAAGAGCGTCCAGAATGGTTAGTAGAGTTACCAAAGGACTTTACTGATGGTGGCTTTAAGTGGGCTGTAGATCCGTCTGTTATGACTGTAAGAGATGATGTGAAGAAATATGTGGAGGGTGAAAACTTCGTCACGATTATTGATGGCTTTATCGTTTCACCGAATGTGGAGATTGTAAATGTACAAGGGAAAGATTTAAAGTTTGAAAATAGCGATCATAATCCAGTGAGTGCGGTATTTAAGCTGAAGTAATTAAGTGTGGAAGGCGGGACTTTATATATGGAGTGGTTAAAGAAGACTTGTTTTTCTAACCTTGAGAAAGAATCACAGAAAAATCATTTATTGCTGTTTATCACGATTTGCAGTTTCTTCCTTGGAATAATCGCGATTGGATATTATGGATATATTTTTACAGAGAGAGCAATAGCTTTTTGGGTTTGTGGTATTTCTGTTGTTGTATTTGGAACGCTGTTTACTTTTATAGAAAGCATGGAAGCGATGTATAAATATATCATGACATTTATGCTGCTTATTATGTCTTTCATTATGGTACAAGCTTTTAATGAAAGTCCGGCTGTATTTCAAATGGTCTATTTTACATTAGCAGTTTCACTCATTTATTTAAGTGAACGTCTCGTTATCATTCTTGGCGGAGTAGCGGTTGTGATCACATTTATTCTTTGTAGTTATTGGCCAGAGCAATTTTTTGCTTATACAGCAGCATCTGAAGCTGCAAACTTCGCAAGCTTGTTAGCGATTGTAACGATTGCGATGTGGGGCGTAACGAAGATTGGCTCTAATCTGCTAGCTCGTTTAAGTGATGAGAAGCAAGAAGTAATGAGGAAAGCTCAGGAGTTAGAAGAAACGCAAAGACTTATTGAGGAAACGGTTGTAAAGTTAGATAGTAATTTCAATCATTTAAGACAAAGTATAAATACATCTATGGAGTCGATGGGTGAAATTAATTTCGCTTTTGAAGAGGTGGCAGTTGGCACTCAATCACAATCAGAGATGATGCATCGTTCAGTAGAAGTATTGAATGAGATGGAGGGGAATATTGAACAAATCATTTCTCAAGTAAGAAATGCTTCGATTCGTGTTGATGAAAGTTTAGAAATTTCAAAGGGTAGTGTACATACTTTACGAAATTTTGAAGCGAATATGAGAAGTTTAAATGATGTTGTTTCACAATCAGGAATTATATTTAGAGATTTAATGATGCAGTCGAAGCAAATTAATGAAATTGTAGATGTAATAACGAATATTTCAAGTCAGACGAGTTTGCTAGCTTTAAATGCAAATATTGAAGCAGCAAGAGCAGGCGAGCATGGAAAAGGATTTGCTATTGTAGCGAATGAAGTATTAAAGCTTGCGGAAGAATCGAATCGTTCTGCGGGGAGAATTCAAAGTATTTTGAAGGAGTTTAGTAATCAAGCAAGTAAGGTGGAAGTGCAGGTAGAGAAATCAGAAAGAGTACAAGAAGAATGTAACGAAATGTTAGCAAGCGTTTTAATAAATGTAACAGATTTAGGAAAGTTTATTGATGCAATTAATGATGTAATGCGAGAGATTGTGGGTCATCAAGAAAGTTTCCAAGTTAAAACGACGAATATCGTAAAGGATGTTACACATGCTTCTAACGTAATTCAGCAAACTTCTGCGGCTACGGAAGAAGTGTTAGCGAGTGTGGAAGAAGAAAAACATCGAAATGATATATCAGTGAAGACGTTACATACTGTTAGTGAGCAAGTGAAGTTGCTAGAAAATATTTTAGAAAAGTAATATCGCTTTAAAGGGCACATGATGTGTGCTCTTTTTTCATTTAAACGAATACTTAATCGGAATTTAATTGCTTTTCTGCGCGTTTTCTGCCAAGCTTAAGGAGATAAAGTGAGACTAATACCTACTCATTATTAGTTGAACCTCGCGAATAGCGAGATAAAATACTTCAAAGAAAGAATTATATAGGTGACGCATATGATCGAAGTTAAGACTTCTGAACTTAGTGATGGGGAATTTAATAGAGGTGTATTTGCAACTCGTGATATTAAAAAGGGTGAGCTGATTCACTCAGCACCAGTTATCTCTTATCCGAATGAACAGCACGAACACATTGAGAAAACGTTACTTGCTGACTACGCATTTGAGTATGGGGTAAATCATACGGCATTCCTGTTAGGATACGGTATGTTATTTAATCATGCATATAATCCGAATGCAACGTATGAGATTGTCTTCGAAAATCATACGTTTAACTTCTTTGCTTACAAAGATATAAAAGCGGGAGAAGAGATTCTAATCAATTATAATGGTGAAGTTGATGACGATGAGCTATTATGGTTTGATAAGGAAAAAGAAGAGAACGAAAAGTAAATTAAAATAAGTGATGAAAGGGATGCTTTTACATAGGTAAAAGCATCCCTTTTTAGTAATGAAAATAAAGTAAAGATTACAAAAAAATACCACTTTCTTTTCGTATGGTATAGTAAGATACTGAAGGATAGTGTGCTGAAAAAGTAATATATTTTACAAATTGTTGTCTTTCTGATGACATGTCAAGTTTAGTAGCCCATTTGGGTTGCTTTATTATGCAATATATATTTTAATATGAGTGGCACCTCTTATAAATTAAGAGGTTTATAGGTGTCTCGAATTGATTTTGGGTACACTGTATCCACCACTTTAGGTTCATTTCATGTATGTGGGGATATTATGGGCCCGTATAACGGGATAAAAAGAATATAGAAATAGAGGAATCGTAAAATGAATATGCAAGAGGTTTATGAATATTTAAGTACGGTATTGCCTGAAGGTCATGTGAAACAAGATGAAATGTTAAAGAATCATACGCATATTAAAGTTGGTGGAAAAGCAGATGTGTTCGTTGCACCGACAAATTATGATGAAATTCAAAAAGTTATTAAATATGCTAACGAATATAATATTCCAGTTACGTTTTTAGGAAATGGATCAAATGTCATTATTAAAGATGGTGGAATTCGCGGAATTACAGTAAGTTTAATTCACATTACAGGTGTTACTGTAACAGGAACGACGATTGTAGCACAGTGCGGTGCGGCAATTATTGATGTATCACGTATTGCATTAAATCATAATTTAACGGGTCTTGAATTTGCTTGTGGTATTCCAGGTTCAGTTGGCGGAGCATTATATATGAATGCTGGTGCTTACGGTGGTGAAATTTCGTTTGTATTAACAGAAGCTGTCGTAATGACAGGTGATGGAGAGCTACGTACTTTGACGAAAGAAGCATTTGAATTTGGATATCGTAAGAGTGTATTTGCGAACAACCATTACATTATTCTTGAAGCGAGATTTGAACTTGAAGAAGGTGTACGTGAAGAAATTAAAGCAAAAATGGATGATTTAACGTTCAAACGTGAGTCAAAACAGCCTCTAGAATATCCTTCATGTGGTAGCGTATTTAAGCGCCCACCAAATAACTTTGCTGGTAAATTAATCCAAGAATCTGGACTACAAGGTAAGCGAATTGGCGGAGTGGAAGTTTCTCTAAAACATGCTGGATTTATGGTGAATGTTGATAACGGAACAGCACAAGATTACATTGATTTAATTCATTTCGTACAAAAGACTGTTGAAGAGAAATTTGGCGTGAAGTTAGAGCGAGAAGTAAGGATTATTGGAGAAGATAAAGAATAAACATATGTATGAAACTACGAATTATTTTAAAATAACATTTGGGTATTGTTGACAATTTGTTTTCAATTCAATATAATGGCTAATAATTTAACAAATAACATACGTTGAAAGAGCCCAGTAGCAGTTTGTCACTGTTAACGAGAGAGCTAGGGGTTGCTGGAACCTAGCACAAACAAACTTGCGAATTACACTCTGGAGTATCTTAGGTAATGCTAAGCGGATTGGCAATCGATATTATTGCTAAGAGTGGTATGAGTAGTTATGCTATTTATACAAACTGGGTGGTAACACGGTGAATAATCGTCCCTATGTCATAGACATAGGGACTTTTTGTTTTCAAAAAAATAGAGGGGATGACAAAAGATGAATATTATTGATGAATTAGAATGGCGTGGCGCCATTAATCAACAAACGGACGAAGAAGGTTTACGTAAGCTAGTAGAAGAGAAAAAGATTTCACTATACTGCGGAGTTGATCCGACTGGTGATAGCATGCATATCGGACATTTGATTCCATTTATGATGATGAAGAGATTTCAGCTAGCTGGTCATCATCCGGTTATTTTAATTGGTGGGGCAACAGGAACAATTGGTGATCCGAGCGGACGTCAATCAGAACGACAACTTCAAACGTTAGATGTCGTGCAGCATAATGTGGATGCGTTAACAGCGCAAATGAAAAAGCTATTTGATTTTGGTGGCAATAGCGAAGTGAAGATGGTAAATAACTACGACTGGACGCATGAAATAAATATTATCGAGTTTTTACGTGATTACGGGAAAAACTTTAGCATTAATAGCATGTTAGCGAAGGATATTGTAGCAAGTCGTTTAGATACAGGTATTTCTTTCACAGAATTTACGTACCAAATCTTGCAAGCGATGGACTTCCATCATTTATACACGAAAGAAGATGTTCAACTGCAAATTGGTGGTAGTGACCAATGGGGAAATATTACGAGTGGGTTAGATTTAATTCGTAAGTTAGAAGGGCACGAAGCGAAGGTATTCGGATTAACGATTCCGTTATTATTGAAATCAGATGGTACGAAGTTTGGTAAATCAGCAGGTGGTGCGGTTTGGCTTGATCCTGAAAAAACAACACCGTTTGAATTTTACCAGTTCTGGGTAAATACAGATGACCGTGATGTCGTTAAATACTTGAAATACTTTACGTTCTTAACGAAAGAGCGCATCGATGAATTGGCAGTGAAGGTAGAAACAGAGCCTCATAAACGTGAAGCGCAAAAAGTATTAGCGGAAGAAATGACGAAATTTGTTCATGGAGAAGAGGCATTCCTGCAAGCTGTGAAAATTACCGCAGCGTTATTTAGCGGAGATATTAAATCGTTAACAGCCGATGAAATTGAGCAAGGCTTTAAAGAAATGCCAACATTCCAGTCTTCAAAAGAGACGAAAAATATCGTAGAATGGCTAGTCGATTTAGGAATTGAACCATCTAGACGACAAGCACGTGAGGATATTAATAACGGAGCTATTTCTATGAATGGTGAAAAAGTAACGGATGTAGGTACGGATGTGACTGTAGAAAATTCATTTGATGGACGATTTATTATTATTCGTAAAGGGAAGAAGAACTACAGTTTAGTGAAGTTAGGAGAATAATTTGTGTGAAAGGATGGGAGTAGAAAGAATACTTCCATCCTTTCATATACACAATTTAGACATAAAATAATCAGTAAATTTCGATAATTAAAAGGGTTATATGATTCTTCTGCCGAATAAATAAGTTAGAGGAAATTACGGACTAAAATAGCCCGAACCATGCAGGGCATGATTCGGGCTTATATTCAGATTAGTAAGCTAAGCTGAATAGACCTTTAATGTGTGATAAGTAACGAACGTTACTTGCTTCTTTCATTAATGATGCTGGTAAGCCTTTAAGTGGAGTATTGCTTGCTCCGATTGTAGCAACAGCATCTTTACGTCCTAGACTAGCAAGTGTTCCAGAGTTTACAGGTGCGAACTCTTCGAACGCTTTGCCTTCTAGTGCTGCGTATAAGTTGTATCCAATTAACTCACCCATTTGCCAAGCGATTTGTGCAGTTGGTGGGTATGGACGTCCGTCTGGAGCGAAGACAACAGCGCTGTCTCCAGCAACGAATACGTCTTTGTGAGAAGTAGATTGTAGGTATGCATCAACTGTTGCACGACCACGGTTTACTTCAAGACCTGATTCACCGATTAGTGGGTTACCTTGTACGCCGCCTGTCCAAACGAATGTGTTAGCAACAAGTTTTTGACCGTCTTTTAAGTCGATTTCGTTGCCAGCAACGTTTGTTACAGGAAGACCAGTTAAGAATGTAACGCCGCGTGCTTCTAGGCTAGTAGTTGCACGTTCGATTAAGTGGTCTGGTAATACTGGAAGGATTTTTGGACCTGCTTCAACAAGAAGAAGTTTAACTTCTTTTGGATTTACGCCGTGGCTTTTTGCAAGTTTAGGCATAATGTCAGCAAGCTCACCAACTAGCTCAACGCCAGTTAATCCGCCACCACCGATTACGATTGTAGCATCAGCTTCGTTTTTCGTTTTCGCGTATTCACGAATACGGTCTTCAACGTGTTTGTAGATTTTGTTTGCATCAGCAGCAGATTTTAATACCATGCTGTTTTCTTCTAGTCCTGGAATACCGAAGTAAGCAGTTTTACTTCCTAAAGCAACTACAAGTGCATCGTAAGATAAAGTAGTGCCACCAGCTAGTTTGATTTCTTTGCTATCAACTGAGAATGACTCAACTGTTGCGATTTTAAGATCGATATCTTTACCTTTGAAAAGCTTTGTAAGTGGCATTGCAATTGCTTGCTCAGACACGTTACCTGCTGCAAGGCGGTGTAGTTCAGTGATAATTTGGTGCGTTGGGTATTGGTTGATCACTGTAACTTGTGCTTCTGATTTGCTGTAATATTTACGTACGTTTAAAGCGGCAAGAAGACCGCCATAACCAGCGCCTAAGATGACAATTTGTTTTGACATAGTATGATATCCCCCGTCTTTACTAATTGTTGTTATAAGTTAAATTATTTATTGTTACGTTCTGCACTAATTTGAAGGTATGCGTTCACAAAGCGGAACATTTTTTGTGCTTGTGGGTCTTTTAGTAATTTTAATAGACCGAATAAGCCGATAACTTCGTTGCTTTCGTCAGCACGATCTTTCGCTTCGATAGCAGTTGCAGCCATGCTTTTCACTGTATCTTTTACAGGTTCTACAAGCTCTGTGATTGCACCTACAGTGTCGCTTTTTAATACTTCATCAGTAGCAACAGTTTGAGCGAAGTCATAAGACTTAGTTAAAATGTTAACAAGCTCAGTTAATTTTGGAAGCTGTTCTACTAGTGTTGTTAATGATTCTTGTACCTCAGGTTTTAACAACTGATCAAGTACATCAAGTTGTCCTTGGCTAGCAGAAATTTGTACAGTTTCTTGTTCTGGCTTTGTTTGAGTCATAGTTTCTGGCATCTCCAATTCTCCTTTACGATAGCAATACTCTTATTTTTGATAGGTAAGATAGTAAACGCTTGCGAAACTTTATACAAAGTTTCACAAAGCACAATAAAATGCCTTTAAATTTATGCCAGCAGGTAAGCTGAAATCATAAATCCAAAACCATATGTCCTACCTATTATTTATGAACTGTCCGATACATGGCTTGTCCGCATAATGGAAAGTTCCTTTATCGGAAAGTGTATATAATATATATCCTATATTATATACTATATGCACCTATGTTAACATAAAAATGATTCCTAATTATTTGATATTAGGCGTATAACGTAGTACTGACAAGGCATGAAAGCGCATAAATTATTTTGTTAAGCTTAGAAATGTACGTATACATAAATA
The DNA here is from genome assembly GCF_001884185.1 of Bacillus albus. Taxonomy (GTDB): domain Bacteria; phylum Bacillota; class Bacilli; order Bacillales; family Bacillaceae_G; genus Bacillus_A; species Bacillus_A albus. The sequence goes on along the minus strand of NZ_MAOE01000094.1, from coordinate 61,895 downwards.
AAAAAAGGAAAAAATGGACAAATTTATGTTCGTTTTTTCCTTTTTTTACTATTCACCTTCTGTAATTAGCATCGATGTGTTACCGCTTTTTTCAAGATGGCATTCGCCCCAAGTACAAAGAGAGTCAAGAATGGATTCTAAAGACCAACCGTAGTCTGTAAGGGAATATTCTACTTTCGGTGGTACTTGGTTGTATACCTTTCTTTGAATAACTCCATCTTCTTCTAACTCGCGTAATTGCTGCGTTAACATTTTTTGTGTAATACCAGGCATGAGACGTTTTAATTCACTCGTTCTCTTTGTACCTTTCGTTAGGTGGCAAAGAATAACAACTTTCCATTTTCCGCCGATAACTTCTAAAGTCGCCTCTACAGGAATATTGTATTTCTTCATATGAAACCCTCCCTTTGTGAGTAAAATAAGTTAAATCATACAAATGTTACTTTTTAGTACCTATAGCACTTTAAAGTACGTACTTTTTATCATGTTAAATATGTTTCATAATAGCACATGTAAGAGGCAAATGAGTAGTACGGTACTGAAAAGTGACTATGTTACTTTTTGGTGCCTATAGTACTTTAAAGTGCGTTCTTCAAAAAAAGAATGAAACCATTCATAATAGCATTTGTAGAGATTAAATATATTTTTTAGAAGATAAAAGGGCCTTTTTATCGCACTATTATGATTGGATTTCTTGTAATAAGGAGGAATTCAATTGAGTTCATATACAGTACCATCTTCGGAAGTTCAGACGAATCGAAGAAGTATGTTTGCTTTATTAGCACTAGCAATTAGTGCGTTTGGAATTGGGACAACCGAGTTTATTAGTGTCGGTTTATTACCATCTATTTCAAAAGATTTAAATGTTTCGGTTACAACAGCTGGTTTAACTGTTTCCCTATATGCGTTAGGGGCAGCGGTAGGAGCTCCTGTTTTAACAGCGTTAACGGCTAGTATGTCGAGAAAGACATTATTAATGTGGATTATGGTTATTTTCATTATTGGTAATGGTATTGCGGCATTAGCAACAAGCTTCACTATATTAATTATTGCAAGGATTGTATCTGCGTTTGCACATGGTGTGTTTATGTCGATAGGATCTACAATTGCGGCTGCAATTGTACCAGAGAATAAACGTGCTAGCGCCATTGCGATTATGTTTACTGGATTAACAGTTGCGACTATTACAGGTGTGCCAATTGGAACGTTTATCGGTCAACAATTTGGCTGGAGAGCGTCGTTTATGGCGATTGTCGTAATTGGAATTATTGCTTTTATTGCGAATAGCATACTGGTCCCATCCAATTTAAAAAATGGTGTACCTGTATCGTTTCGTGATCAATTCAAACTAATTAAAAATGGAAGACTATTACTTGTTTTCATTATTACTGCACTTGGATACGGCGGTACATTCGTAACATTTACGTATTTATCACCCCTATTACAAGAAGTAACAGGATTTGAAGCAAGTACTGTTACTATCATTTTATTAGTGTATGGAATTGCCATTGCGATAGGGAATATGGTCGGCGGAAAGTTATCGAATCATAATCCGATTCGAGCGCTATTTTACATGTTCTTGATTCAAGCGATTATATTATTTGTTTTAACATTTACAGCGCCATTTAAAGTAGCTGGATTAATCACAATTATTTTCATGGGACTATTCGCATTTATGAATGTTCCGGGGCTGCAAGTATATGTAGTTATATTGGCAGAGCGCTTTGTTCCGAGTGCGGTTGATGTTGCTTCAGCAATAAATATTGCCGCATTTAACGGAGGAATCGCTTTAGGTTCTTATATAGGTGGCCTTGTAACGAATTCATTAGGGTTAATCCATACTGCTTGGGTAGGCGGCATTATGGTAGTAGCTGCTGTTATTTTAACAGCGTGGAGCATGACATTAGAAAAAAGAGATCAAGCAAAATAAAAGGAGAGAAAATAAAATGAAAAACTTACAAAGTAAAGCAGTATTAAATAATGGTGTAGAAATGCCTTGGTTCGGTTTAGGTGTATTTAAAGTAGAAGAAGGACCAGAACTTGTAGAAGCTGTAAAATCAGCGATTAAAGCAGGATACCGCAGCATTGATACAGCTGCAATTTACGGAAATGAAAAAGCTGTAGGTGAAGGAATTCGTGCAGGTATCGAAGCAACTGGTATTTCAAGAGAAGATTTATTCATCACTTCAAAAGTGTGGAATGCAGATCAAGGATATGAAGAAACAATTGCTGCATACGAAGAGAGCTTAAAGAAATTAGAACTAGATTATTTAGATTTATTCCTTGTTCACTGGCCTGTAGAAGGAAAATATAAAGATACATGGAGAGCGCTAGAAACACTTTATAAAGAAGAGCGCGTACGTGCAATTGGTGTAAGTAACTTCCAAATCCATCACTTACAAGATGTAATGAAAGATGCAGAAATCAAGCCAATGATTAACCAAGTAGAATACCACCCTCGTTTGACACAAAAAGAATTACAAGCTTTCTGTAAAGAACAAGGTATTCAAATGGAAGCATGGTCACCATTAATGCAAGGTCAATTATTAGATAACGAAACATTACAAGCAATTGCTGAGAAACACGGCAAAACAACAGCGCAAGTTATTTTACGTTGGGATCTTCAAAATGGAGTAATTACAATTCCAAAATCAACGAAAGAACACCGTATTATTGCAAACGCTGATGTATTTAACTTTGAATTAACGAAAGAAGATATGGAGAAAATCGATGCATTAAATCAAAATCACCGCGTTGGTCCAGATCCTGATAACTTCGATTTCTAAGATTAAAGTAAGAAAGAAAAAAGAGTGCTTTTATGCACTCTTTTTTTGTGTATAAAAATATTTTCTAATTAAATACTACTTAGTATTAAGTTTGTTATAAGGGGCTGTAAACATGAATATAAAGCAATCGTTCAAACTTTTAGCTGTTTTTTTAAGTGTTTTATTTGTGTTATTCCCACTTCAAAAAGCATTTGCAGAAGTTATGGACCATACAAAGTATCAAATGGATTGGAGTTATAGTAAGTCCAAGAAGAAACCAATCCGAACAGAGCTTATTAAAACGGCAGATGGAAAAATTGCATTTTGCTTAAATGTAGATTTGAAATCTCCGAGCGGTCAAGATTTACCGGAAATGGGGAAAGTGGATATTAACGTATACCGTGTATTATTGAATGGATATCCACAAAAGAGTCCACAAGAATTAGGTGTTTCTGATTGGAGAGAAGCGCATTATGCAACGCAGCTGGCAGTGTGGAATGCGTTAAAACAAATCGATATTAATGATTTAGATTTCCGTAATAAAAATGTAGAAAAGGTAACGAAAGATATCGTTGCAAAAGCAAGCGCTAGTGAAGAGTTACAAGAAATTACGATGAGTGTAACTCCTACAGAAGAACAAGAAGCAGTATTGAAAAATGATTTCTTTGAAACAGGCTTATATACAGTAGAAACAAATGCAAAAAGCGGGACGTATAAAGTACAAGCAACAGGTGCACCTGCGGGCGCGAAGTTTGTGAATGAAAAGGGCGAAGCAAAAACGGAATTTAATGTAGGAGAAAAGTTCCGTATCTTAATTCCGAAACAAACACCAGCTGGTGGATTTAGCTTTAAAGTATTAGGGAATTTAACAAAGTTACAAGGGATTGCACATAAAGGGACACCAACAATTCAAAATGCAGTCGTATTACTTGAGCGTAGTGAAGAAAAAACAAGTCCGGAGTTATCGGTAAGTTGGAAAACAACAAATGGTCATGATAATAATAAACCACATACTCCAAACGAACCGCATAAACCGAATCAAAAGAGATAACGAAAAAGCATTGGCTTGTGCCAGTGCTTTTTTATATGAATTTTAAAATTATATCAGGAAAATTATATGTAGAATAAAAGCGCTGTTTATACAGTTTGAACTTTATTTTGAAATAATATAAAAATATTAAAATCCAAACGTTACAATTAATGGATTGCATTCGCAAAATTGTAACATTATTCTGATTGAAAAGGCTATCAAACAAAGTAGAAAGCGTGTAGAATTCAGTTGGAAAAACTACCTATTGATGGTCATATATGAAGAAAATGTAAGAATCTATTGCTATTTTTATTTTTAGATGTATAGATGACAATACTAAATTATATCTTTTACTATTCTCTTTTTATGTACGAAGAGAACTCATCACAAATAGAGAGAAGTGAGGAGGGCATATTACATAAAAATTTTACAATGTAAGAAAGCGAATACATGGAGGGGAATGCGGTAGTAATACATACGGGTGCGCGAGGTGTTCGTCTATTTGTTACATGTTTTTATAAAAATAATAGGATTACTTATTAAATGAATATATATATATAGGATGGTTTCTCTAAATAAAGGAACAGGGGACACAGATTATGTCAAAGAAGAAAAAGAGTAGGGTATTGGTAGCTGGAGTTTGTTTAGCTACATTATTAAGTCCATATGGCCTTGAAGTACCTAAGGTATATGCAGAGATGACAGTTGAAGATAAGGAGAAACAGCAAGAAGAGCGAGTGTATCAATTGCTGCCAAAAGGTGATGTAGAAGGGATGCGTGAGTTGCATCAGCGTCGAATGAGTTTTTCTCCTTATGAACCAACGGGCATTTATGTAAAGCCAGATGAAGAAGTAGTTATTCAAGTAGAAGGGACTCAACAGATTAAAGCTTATATTGGTACATATTCTTATGAAAAAGAAGAACCTAAACAATTCAATTTAAATCCTGGTGAGAATAAAATTTCTTCTCCAAATGGGGGACTATTATACTTTTATAATTATCACAACACAGGAGAAGTAGTCGCTAAAGTGAAAAAAGGTGGTACACCAAATCCTTTATTTATTTTAGGAAAGCATACGACAAAAGATTGGAAGCGTATGTTGGCAGAGAATCCTGATCCATATGCAATAGAAATGAAGGGAGAAAATAGTTTATTAACTATGCATCCTGAAACTGTAGCGGAACATTTGAAGCAAGAAGATCCAGCTGCGTTATTAAAGAAACACGATGAAATAATTAACATTGAGCATAAAATATCAGGATTATCAAAAGATGGTGTGGGTGTTGCGAATCAAGGTAAACATTCTATTCATTTTGTTGAAGACTGGTATACGGACAATTATATGTATGCAACGTATTATCGAACAGCTTATAGTAAAGGGAATTTAGAGTCAGTACTAAACCTAGAAGAGTTAACTAATGATGGATGGGGGCCTTGGCATGAAGTGGGACATCAACATCAACAGGACACTTGGTTATGGGATGGACTTGGAGAAGTAACAGTTAATATTTATTCTTTGGCAGTTCAAACTACATTCGGGCATAAAACAAGGTTAGAGCAAGAGAGGCGCTATGAAGCTGCATTTGCTTATTTAGGTAAACCGGATGCACAAGAGAAGATGAATGTATTTGAGAAATTAGTTATGTTTTGGCAGTTACATTTAGCTTATGGGGATCAATTCTATCCGAATTTACATCAAATGTATCGTTTGTTACATGATACAGAACTGCCTAAATCTGATGAAGAGAAAAAGCAGATGTTTATTTATATGACGTCAAAAGTGGCAGGACAAAATTTAATTCCTTTCTTTGATAAATGGGGATTATTTGCAAATGATGCTACGAGAGAAAAGATTGAAAAATTAAATTTACCAAAATTAGAAAAAGAAATATGGTTATCTACAGATAGTAATCCAATTCGTGAAAAACAAACTGAGTTATATGAAGTTCCATATGGCGAGCCAAATAATGAAAAAGTACAAAATGTAGTAATCGGTACTACATACGATGAGAAAAAAGCAAAAGAACTTGTACGGAATTTAGGAGAAGGCGTAAAAACAACAGGTGTGATTATACAAGATAAGCCTGAAGTTGGAGAAAAAACTGTAAAAGTAGAAATTATAGATGAAAAAGGGAATAAGAATTTAATTCCTGTTGTAGTAAATATTGGTTATGGTGATAGCCTACTTGTATATGGGTTGGGCTATAGAGATGGAGACTTGAAGTCGATTGTGACTTTGCATCATGATACGAAAAAATTTAGTGCGACAGATACAAAGAATTTAATTCACGATTATTTTAAAGATGAGAAGTATTTTGAATTTACACTGTACGATAAAGATGGAAGAGAGAAGAAAAATATAGCGGTAAAAGGTTTGGAGAATACGAAAGCTTTTGCTGGGGAAGTAAATGGACTTGCATTTGAGTATGGGGATGTGGTGAAAGTATACCATGCAGAATCTTCTCGATTACATTGGTATCAAAAAGGTGTATACGCAGGAGAAGGGAAAAGTAAAGAGTTAAAGGAACTAGTCTTCAAAATTACTGAAAATGGATTTGAAAAATTGGAAGCTCAGCAAGAAGTGACGGCAAAATCACAAACAGTAGTAGTCGGGACAGAAGTTGAAAAGCTAGATGCGAAAAACTTTGTCCAAGTAAAAGATGGAGAAGTAATTGGCTTTGTAGAAAAACTAAATACAACAAAAATGGGTGAACAAAAAGTAAAAGTAGAAACGAAAGATCGTTTCGGAAATAAGAAAGTGACGGAAGTACCATTGGAAGTAACGTATGGAGATAGTATAGCATATGTAGGATATGACAATGAAATTGCTTCAGTGGTAACGTTAAAGCATGATGAGAAGAAATTCCAAGTGACTGATATGAATAGCCAAATCCATACGTATTTTAATAACGAGTTATACATGGGTATCACGTTATATGATGGAAAAGGAAAAGAGAAAAAACATGTAACAGCAGAAGGACAAGAAACTTCAAAGAACTTTGCGAAGCAAGTAAATGGAATGCAGTTTGAGTATGGAGATGTAGTGAGAGTATTTCATGCAGAACCAGACCGTTTGAAATGGTATCAAAATAATAATCTTACTGGTCAAGGTGAGAAAAAAGGGGCAAAAGAACTATTCTTCAAATTGACAGATAAAGGTTTCGAGAGAATGGATATGTTGCAAGAAGTAACAGTGAAGCCTCAACAAGTAATAGTTGGAACGGATGTAGAAAAGTTAGATGCGAAAAACTTTGTTGAAATAAAAGACGGAGAAGTAGTAGGTTTTGTAGAAAAGCCAAATACAACAAAAATTGGTGAACAAAAAGTAAAAGTAGAAACGAAAGATCGCTTTGGAAATAAAAAAGTGACAGAAGTTCCTGTAGAAGTAATTTACGGAGATAGCATTATGTTCTTCGGTACATGGCACGGCGGAACGAATATTAAATCGATTGTTACATTAAATCATGAAGAAAAGAAATTTAGTATAACAGATTCAGAAGGTCCAATGCATACTTCATTTGCAGATGAGAAGTATATGGGGATGACTGTATATGATAAAGATGGAAAAGAGAAGAAAGTTTTATCAGTAAGAGCATCGGAGAATACGAAAGTATTTGCAGAACAATTTAATGGAATGACCTTTGAATACGGTGATGTAGTAAAGGTGTACCAAAGAGAGTTTGATAGATTTAAAGTGTATAAAAAGAATGAACTAGTAGATACGGAATACAGTGTTCATGAAGTGATGTTTAAAGTTACAGAAAAAGGCTTTGAGAAAATGGAAGCTCAGCAAGAAGTAACACCAGTACCGCAAAAAGTAGTAATTGGAACAGATACTGAAAAATTAAATGCAAAAGACTTCGTTCAAGTGAAAGATGGAGAAGTAGTAGGTTTTGTAGAAAAGCTGAATACAACAAAAATCAGTAAACAAACAGTAAAAGTAGAAACGAAAGATCGTTTTGGGAATAAGAAAGTGACGGAAGTACCAGTAGAAGTAACATATGGAGATAGCATTGTATACCAAGGGCTTAGTAATGTTGTTCGTTCTATTGTAACGTCAAATCATGATGATAAGAAACTACATGTAACGTATACAAATGAACAAATTCATAGTTACTTTAACAATGAATTATATATGGGAATTACGTTATATGATCAAAATAATAATGAGAAAAAGCATGTAACGGCAGAAGGGCAAGAGACTTCAAAGAATTTTGCAGAACAAGTAAATGGTATGATGTTCGAGTATGGAGATGTAGTAAAAGTGTATCATGCCGAATCAGATCGTTTAAGCTGGTACAAAAATAGAGAGTTCGTTGGAAAAGGAGATAAGAAAAAGTTTAAAGAAATTTCCTTCAAGATTACTCCGAATGGTTTAGAGCAAATATAATAATAAAAAAAGCTCGTAAAACATAACGTTTTACGAGCTTTTTTTATTACTCAGCTTCAGATACTACTGTGAAGCGTTCGTTTACATGTTTTGGATTTTCGATTTCATCAAGTGCTGCTACTGCGAAGTCTTCGTAACTTACGTAGCTATCACCTTTTGAGTTAACAAGAAGATTATCTTTTCCAGCTTTGTAAGAACCAGTACGTTTTCCTAATGCGAATAGTGCAGAAGGACTGATGAATGTCCAAGTAATATCGTTAGTTTGTTGCAGGATTTCTAAGTTTTTACCTTGGTTTTGAGCTGTTGCAAGGTATTCGCCCGGGAAACCTGGCGTCTCAAATACACGTGTTGTTTTCTCTTCGTCTACAAATAAGCTTCCAGCGCCGCCAACTACAAGTAATTTTGTGTTAGGTGCACCTTTCATAGCTTCAATAAGTACGTTTCCTGCATCTACGTGAAGGTGTTCTTCGCCTGCTGGAGCGCCGAATGCATTTACAACTACGTCAAATGCCTGCAGGTCATTAGATGTAAGAGAGAATACATCTTTCTCTAAAACTTTTACGTTTTCTTCTGTAATTTTTGCAGCATTTCTTACGATTGCAGTTACTTCATGTCCGCGATCTAATGCTTCTTTTAAAATACGACTTCCTGCTTTACCATTTGCTCCGATAATTCCGATTTTCATAATAAATCCCTCCAAAATGTTTTGTTAAAGTGTATATCTGAAAGTAAATGAATGTATTGTAATTAGGTTTGTTACAACCCGTTGTAATCATTATAGTTACAGGTTGGTATTTTTGTCAATGGGGTTGTTTGTGAATTTATTGTTTGTTTTAGTATGCACAGTTAGAGGGAGGGCAGTCATAAAGATATTGTTACTGCGAGCCTGGCTAATATTTGGAAATTGTAAATTGTCGAAAAATGTTGATTTTTGAATGTTTTTTAAATATAATTCGTTTTATGGAGAAAAGGAGGGGTTAATTGTATGAATATTTTAGAGCAATTTGTTTCATCAACGAATACAATTCTTTGGTCATATATTCTTATTGCAATGTTAATTGGTTTAGGTCTTTATTTTTCTATTAAATTGAAATTCGTACAAATTACTCATTTAGGGGAAATGGTTCGACTAATGAGTGATGGATTAACTGGAAAGACGCGTAAAAAAGGTAGTGTATCTTCTTTCCAAGCGTTCTGTATGAGTTCAGCGGCGCGTATTGGAATCGGTAACTTAGCTGGTGTAGCATTAGCTATATCTATGGGAGGACCTGGAGCTGTATTTTGGATGTGGGTTATTGCGATTATTGGGGCTTCTTCAAGTTTCGTAGAAAGTACGCTTGCCCAAATTTATAAAGTAAAAGATGGCAGTGGCTTCCGTGGTGGTCCTGCTTATTATATGGAAAAAGGTTTAAATAAACGTTGGATGGGAATTTGGTTCTCTATCCTTATTACAATTAGTTATGGTTTAATTTTTAACTCAGTACAAGCAAACACAGTGACATTAGCGTTTGAAAATGCATTTGGTTTAGAGCGTTATATTGTTGGTATTGCATTAGCTGCATTAGTTGCGGTTATTATTTTTGGTGGCGTGAAAAGTATCGCACGTATGTCTGAAATGATCGTTCCGCCAATGGCGCTTATTTATATTGCAGTAGCGATTTTCGTTGTTATTAAAAATTATTATTTAATACCGGATATGTTTACAGAAATCTTTAAAGGTGCATTCGGTTTAGATTCAGCTGTAGGCGGTGGTATCGGTGCTGCGATGAAATATGGTATTCAGCGCGGCTTATTTGCGAACGAAGCAGGTATGGGTAGTGCGCCGAACGCAGCAGCAACAGCTGATGTAACGCATCCAGCAAAACAAGGTTTTATTCAAACAATCGGCGTTTTAGTAGATACATTCTTAGTATGTACATCAACAGCATTTATCGTACTATGTTCTGGTGCGTATAAAGCAACGAATTTAGAAGGTATTGAATTAACGCAAGTTGCGTTAAGTTCACAAATTGGTTCTTGGGCAAGTAGCTTCTTAGCGATTATTATTTTCTTATTCGCTTTCAGTTCACTTCTAGGAAACTACTATTATGGTGAAACGAATATTGAATTCATTAAACAAAGTAAAACTTGGTTAACGATTTACCGTATTGCGGTAGTTGGAATGGTATTATTCGGTTCTGTTGCCACACTTCAAGTTGTATGGAACATGGCGGATCTATTTATGGGACTAATGGTAATCACGAACTTAATTGCGATTACACTTCTTGGGCGATTTGCGTATGCTGCTTTGGCAGACTATGTAAGGCAAAAGAAACAAGGAAAAGATCCAGTCTTCAGTGCAGATTCTATTCCTGGTTTAACAAATACGGAGTGTTGGGATAAGCCAGTAGTAACGGATAAAGAAAAAGCAGTGTAATGAAAAGACGAGCGTCGAGATAGATTCGATGCTCGTCTTTTTTGTTGTAGTAAATGATGAAAAGGAATTATTAATATAATTTTGTGTGTTCATTATTTTCGTTATTTGTAGAGAATGCACTGTCTTAAAAGTATGACTGGTCGAATGGGATGAGTGATTGAGTGTTGGATACATGCACGTACTGGTCATGTTTTCACGTGGGAAAACATATATGTTAAATCATTTAACGCGATCATGTCATAAAACCTAACATAAAGTTCTTGATTACTAAAAGTTTTTAGAATATAATTTTCTTATTGTTAGGAAGAGGGGGCAATGCAATTATGGATTTTTTAGCTAAGGTAATTGGGGATATAAATAATGTCCTTTGGTCATATGTCATTATTGCGATGTTAATTGGGTTAGGACTTTACTTTTCGTTTCGTGTGAAATTTGTCCAAGTTCGTTACTTCGGTGAAATGATTCGATTGCTTGGGGATGGGGCAAGTTCGAAAACGAGGAAAGCACAAAAAGAGAAGAGTGGTGTATCATCGTTCCAGGCTTTTTGTATGAGTACAGCTTCTCGTGTAGGTACTGGTAACTTAGCTGGTGTAGCTATCGCAATTTCAGCAGGTGGACCAGGAGCGGTATTTTGGATGTGGTTAATCGCGGTAATTGGGGGTGCTTCTGCATTTGTAGAGAGCACATTAGCGCAAATTTATAAAGTGAAAGATGGGAATGCGTTCCGTGGTGGACCAGCTTATTATATGGAAAAAGGATTAAATAAGCGCTGGCTTGGAGCTATTTTCTCTGTTTTAATAACAGTAAGTTTCGGATTGATTTTTAACGCTGTACAGTCTAATACTGTAGCTGCTGCTTTTGATGGGGCATTTAAAACAGACAGTAGATTAGTAGGCCTCGTAATGGCTGGTTTACTTGCAGTTATTATCTTCGGCGGAGTAAAACGTATTGCACGCGCAGTTGAAATGATTGTTCCAGTAATGGCAATTATTTATGTAGCAGTGGCATTATTCGTTGTTGTAACAAACATTACGGCAATTCCGTATGTATTTAAAGAAATTTTCTTACATGCTTTCGGAATAAAAGAGGTAGTAGGTGGAGGATTAGGAGCTGCGATTTTACTAGGGGTAAAACGCGGATTATTCTCAAATGAAGCAGGTATGGGTAGTGCGCCGAACGCAGCTGCGACTGCGAACGTAACGCACCCAGTTAAACAAGGTTTCATTCAAACTTTAGGGGTATTTACAGATACATTATTAATTTGTAGTTGTACAGCATTTATTATTCTTTTATCAGATGTGCATAATGCAGCTGATCTAAATGGTATTCAATTAACGCAACAAGCATTAAGCCAACATATCGGACCATGGGCATCTATATTTGTAGCAGTTGCAATCTTCTTGTTTGCATTCAGCTCATTAGTAGGTAACTACTACTATGGTGAAACGAATATTGAATTCTTAAATGGAAGTAAAGTGTTATTAACAGCGTACCGCATTGCTGTACTTGGTATGGTTATGTTAGGTTCTGTAGCAACGATTCAAATCGTTTGGGATGTAGCAGATTTATTCATGGGTATTATGGCTGTTATTAACTTAGTGGCGATTGTATTCCTTTCTAAGTATGCTTTTGCGGCATTATCAGATTACGTAAAGCAAAAGAAACAAGGAAAAGATCCGGTATTCTATGCGGATTCTATTCCAGGTTTGGAAAATACAGAGTGCTGGGATAAGTCAGCGGTAGCTGATAAAGAAAAAGCAGTATAATGAGATGAGCATCAAGTGAAACTTGATGCTCATTTTTTGTTTTATCCGGATATTCGCGGATGGTAAAAGACGAACATTAATGAATGTTTCATAATAAAATGTATTTTTTTAAGAAAAGTGCGGATATGAGTTGTGATTTATGTTAGAATGGAAAATGCCTTTGAAACAAGAGGTTTTATGATCTTTCCTATCCGATTAAAGGTTTTGGAGGAGAAATGGAAAGTTCGGATTATTTCTTATTTTTAGTGGTCAGACGTTCAACGTTAATGAAGAGTTAAATGGAGGATTTTATTAATGAAGTTTGTTATGTTTCTTGTAGGATTACTTGTTGTATTCATACTCGGTTTTCTTATAAGTGCCGATCGAAAGAAGATTAAGTATAAACCAATTGCAATCATGCTTGTTATTCAGCTAGCGTTAAGTTACTTCTTATTAAATACGCAAGTTGGTTATATTTTAGTAAAAGGAATTTCAGATGGATTTGGCGCGCTTCTTGGATATGCGGAAGCTGGAATCGTTTTCGTATTTGGCGGTCTTGTTAATAAAGGAGAGGTTTCATTCTTCTTAACAGCGTTATTACCAATCGTATTCTTTGCCGTTTTAATCGGAATTCTGCAACACTTTAAAATTTTACCGATAATTATTCGTGCTATTGGTACGTTGTTAAGTAAAGTAAATGGTCTAGGAAAACTAGAATCATATAACGCAGTAGCAGCTGCCATTGTTGGGCAAGCGGAAGTATTTATTACGGTAAAAGATCAATTAAGTAAAATCCCAAAACATCGTTTATATACATTATGTGCATCTTCCATGTCGACAGTATCAATGTCAATCGTAGGTTCTTATATGAAAATGATCGAACCGAAATATGTAGTAACAGCACTTGTATTAAATTTATTTAGTGGTTTCATTATCATTCATATTATTAACCCGTACGATATTACAGAAGAAGAAGATACACTGAAATTAGAAAATAAGAAAAAACAATCATTCTTTGAAATGTTAAGCGAATATATTATGCTTGGTTTCACAATCGCGATCACAGTAGCGGCAATGTTACTTGGTTTCGTAGCATTAATTACAGCAATCAATAGCTTGTTTGATTCCATGTTCGGCATTACATTCCAAGCTATTTTAGGGTACATTTTCTCACCATTAGCATTCGTAATGGGTATCCCGCAAGCAGAGATGGTAACAGCGGGACAAATTATGGCAACAAAATTAGTATCAAACGAGTTTGTTGCGATGCTTGATCTTGGAAAAGTAGCTGGTGACTTATCAGCTCGTACAGTTGGTATTCTTTCTGTATTCCTTGTATCATTTGCAAACTTCTCATCAATCGGAATTATCGCAGGTGCAACGAAAGGTATTGATGAAAACCAATCAAATGTTGTATCATCATTCGGCCTACGCCTTGTATACGGTGCGACATTAGTAAGTATTCTATCAGCGATTATCGTTGGTGTTATGTTATAAAAAAAGAGGGTCCTAGCTTATAGCTAGGGCTATTTTTTATGGTAAATTTGCATGAAAAAACCAATTTGTTAGGAATATATTAACATATAAAAATCTTTTAAAATTTATATTGCATTTCAGTTAGATAACGCTTACAATTTGATTTGTAGGTGGTATCAATTTCAGACTTTCAAATATGGTAGGAGAGAAGAGGCTACCTTTTATAAATTGCAATTTATGTAAACGCTTACTGATTTTAGATGACAGTTGAATAGTTTTAGGGGTTTTAAATTTTTTTAACGTCAATGGTCAGACGTCATTCGTTATACGTTATACGACCAATAACTCATGGGAGAAGTGGAGGATTCACATATGAAGATCGTAATGTTTCTAGTTGGTTTACTTGTAGTATTTGTACTAGGTTTCCTTATCAGTTCAGATCGTAAGAAAATTAAATATAAACCAATTGCACTTATGCTTGTCATTCAATTGGTGCTTGCGTATTTCTTATTAAATACAAAGGTCGGATTTGTATTAGTAAAAGGGATTGCAGATGGGTTTGGCGCTATTTTAAAATTTGCGGAAGCAGGGGTTAATTTCGTATTTGGTGGTCTAGCAAATGATGGACAAGCACCATTCTTCTTAACAGTATTATTACCAATTATTTTCTTAGCGGTACTAATCGGGATCCTGCAACATATTAAAGTTTTACCGATTATCATTCGTGCAGTCGGTTTCCTATTGAGTAAAGTTAACGGCTTAGGAAAACTAGAATCATATAATGCAGTAGCAGCTGCAATCGTTGGTCAAGGGGAAGTATTCATTACAGTAAAAGATCAACTAAGCAAATTACCGAAAAATCGTTTATACACACTTTGTGCATCTTCAATGTCAACAGTATCGATGTCAATCGTCGGTTCTTACATGAAAATGATTGATCCAAAATATGTAGTAACGGCACTTGTATTAAACTTATTTAGTGGATTTATTATCGTTCATATTATTAATCCATATGACGTGAAAGAAGAAGACGATATTTTAGAATTACAAGAAGATAAAAAACAAACATTCTTTGAAATGTTAGGCGAATATATTATGCTTGGTTTCTCAATCGCTGTAACAGTAGCGGCGATGTTAATCGGTTTCGTAGCATTAATTACAGCAATTAACGGTGTATTTGATTCAATTTTCGGCATCACATTCCAAAGCATTTTAGGATACATTTTCTCACCATTAGCATTCGTAATGGGTATTCCAACATCAGAGATGCTAACAGCAGGACAAATTATGGCAACAAAATTAGTAACGAACGAATTCGTTGCAATGCTTGACCTTGGAAAAGTAGCTGGCGATTTATCAGCTCGTACAGTAGGTATTTTATCTATCTTCCTTGTATCATTTGCGAACTTCTCATCAATCGGAATTATTGCAGGTGCAACGAAGAGTATCGATGGCAAACAAGCAAACGTTGTATCATCATTCGGATTAAAACTTGTATACGGTGCAACGCTAGTAAGTATATTATCAGCAGTTATCGTTGGAGTTATGCTTTAATAAAATGGTAAAGAAGTCGTTTGTCTCTTATTTAGGAGATGAACGGCTTTTTTATTTTGGTATGATAAATAATACAGGGAGGGAGAATGAAGTTGAAAGAAGCGGATAGTTTAAGGAAGTTTGATGAGATTATAGAGAACATTGATCAATTAACCGGAGAAGATGCTAGAACCTTTTTGAAATTCATACATGGATATTTAAGCATAGTAGAAGAAGGGGGATGGAACTTTTACTAGCAGTGACTTTGTTGAAAAGGTTTCAAAGTTTTATAAGAAGGATTTGGCTAAGGTTATTGAGCTGAGAGAAGAAATAAAAAAATCACCTTAATACATTCATTAAGGTGATTGAAATACTACTCAGCTGGAGGCGTAAATGTACGTTTCTCTAATTCAGCATCTAGCATAAATAATGCGTTTGAATCGCTTGTAATACGTTTTAATTTTTGGATGATGCTATCGAATGAAGCTTCTTCTTCTACTTGCTCATCGACGAACCATTTTAAGAATGTAATTGTTGCGTGTTCACGCTCATCCCAAGCGATATCAGATAAGTTGTAAATACGTTTCGTTACTTCACGCTCGTGCTCAAGTGCTACTTCAAAAGCGTTCAGTACAGATTCATATTCGTTATTCGGATTATCGAATCCAGTAATAATAGCGCGCTCACCGCGGTCATTAATATAGTTGTAAAGCTTCATCGCGTGGAAACGCTCTTCTTCAGCTTGTACAAGGAAAAAGTTAGCGAATCCATCGTAGCTTTCGGCTGTACAGTAAGCAGCCATCGCCATATAAGCGTGGGCAGAGTAAAACTCAAAGTTCATTTGATCGTTTAGTGCGTCGTGCAATTTTTTAGATAACATAAAATCCCCCTTAGTATTGTGACAAGAATATTATACCATAATTGATAATATTCTCATTTGGATGTCTCGAACCTTTTCGAAAGCTTTGTGACGTGTGCGTCCATAATGTCTTGTAAGTCTAAATCATATTTTTGCGAAAGAATAATAAGATTAGATAGTACATCACCAAGTTCTTCTTTTAGTTCTTGTTTTAGCTCTTCTTCTGTTTTTGCTTCTTCATCAGGACGATCACGGCCAATTTCGATGGCACGAACAACGCGTGAAACTTCCCCAACTTCCTCTGTTAAGAAATTTAAGCGAATAAAGGAATTATACTGTGACCAGCTTCGTTTTTCGTAAAATTCCTCCACCCATCTTTGAAATGCGACGATATCCATTTCTTCCTCATCCCTTCAATATGTTGTACAATATTTATTGTATCATAACAATATATAGTCTTGGGGTGTAGGGATGAGAAAGATTTGTGTGTTTGCAGGTTCCAATTTAGGGGAGAGACCAGAATTTAAAGAGCAGGCAATAGCATTAGGGAAAATGTTTGTTGAAAACGATTATGAGCTTGTATACGGTGGTTCTTGCGTTGGACTAATGGGAGAAGTAGCAAATGAAGTTCTTCGTTTAGGCGGGCGTGTAACAGGTGTTATGCCGCGTGGTTTATTCCGAGGAGAAATTGTGCATACAGGATTAACAGAACTAATTGAAGTAGAAACGATGCACGAGCGCAAGGCGAAAATGGCAGAACTTGCGGATGCTTTTATCGCACTGCCAGGCGGATACGGAACGTTTGAAGAGCTATTTGAAGTAGTATGTTGGTCACAAATTGGTATACATAATAAGCCGGTTGGTTTATTGAATATAAAAGACTTTTACGGACCAATTCTGCAAATGGTTGAACGCGCAGCGGAAGAAGGGTTTATGAATCCGTCGAATAAAGAATTGATCGTTTCAGCTGAGACGGCAGATAAACTAATTCATGAGATCCAAAACTATGAACGTCCTGTTTTAGGAACGAAGTGGAAGCAGTTATCATAATACAATTCTATAGAGATTTTTGGAAACACATGTCATTTTATCTTGAAAAGACATGTGTTTTTAATTTGGTTAAATATGTTAATGTTGAGATATAATGTTTTCGGAAAAGAAGAAATAGATGGAGGAGTTCGTATTTTTAAGACCGGTTTTTAAAAGTATTTTAGCAGCAGTTATTCTTGTTATGCTAATTGTTTCAACACAGAAGAAAGAGCTAATTAATGAATTTTCTCTTTGGTTCATTTCGATATTATGTATCGGTGTTTCAGCGATCACGTTGTTTATGACTGGGTTTATTGTTGATGAGTATAATTTAGGTGGAGATTCGGTGTCGTTTGATATGTTTATTGGGATAGTTTGTATTAGCGGTTTGAATTTCATTATTTATTATAGACGGCAATAAAAAGAAGGCATTCCGTATTACTTTGGAATGCCTTTATCGTTTTGATTACTTTGTTTTTTATACAGGTACCAGCCACCCCAGCCGCCACCAATTGCTACAACAACGAGGAAAGCATAGTCTTTCACCTCGATACGTATGTTGAAAATATTAGCTATAAGTAAGACAATCCCAACCGTTATTAACGCAAAAAATGCTCTAATTAAGTAGTCTTTCAACTGAACCACTCCCGCCATTTAAGTAGTAAATGATGAATATGGAAAAGCTTTTTTGGATCTATTTTACTAAAGGGTGTTTACTATATTTTAACATAAAAGAGATTGTAATATATTGATAAAAGTGGAGGAGAGGGGCGCTGATATTGTCGTGATTTGTCGGTAAGTCGATATATTGAGAAAATCGCTGATAAATTTGCCGAAATCGCCGATATAATTGAAAAATCGCTGATATATTGAATGGAATCACCGATATAATTAGAAAATCGCTGATATAAATTTCATGTACCAACAAAAGCGACCATTTCATATAAAAAAGCGACTCTGGATGAGCCGCTTCCGCTTTTAAATAATATCCAGCTTCAGCGGCTAGAATCTCCGGTCATTTCGCTCTCTCGCTCGAAGCAAAAAGCGCTTCCAGGTCGAGAGCTCCAATGCCCTGCGATTCTGAGCAAGCCGCTTCCGCTTTTAATCTATTATTGATTCAAGAACGCACGTAGCATCCAAGCGTGTTTTTCTAGTTCTGTGTAGATGCCTAGTAGTAGGTCAGATGTCATTTCGTCGTCAGAGTCTTGAGCGATTTCCATGCCTTTTTTCAGTTCGACTAGCATCATTTCGTAGTCTTTCATGATTGCTTCGACCATCCCTTCTGCAGTTTCTCCGTATGCCGCTTCTTGAATAGTAGAGATTTCTAGATATTCTTTCATTGTTGCTACTGGTTTACCACCAATTGCTAAAATACGTTCTGCAATTTCGTCGATGTGAGTAGCTGATTCTGTGTAAAGCTCTTCAAATTTTTCATGTAATGTGAAGAATTG
This sequence comes from Bacillus albus, assembly GCF_001884185.1. Lineage (GTDB taxonomy): Bacteria > Bacillota > Bacilli > Bacillales > Bacillaceae_G > Bacillus_A > Bacillus_A albus. The sequence continues at coordinate 43,200 of NZ_MAOE01000094.1, read as the reverse complement.
AGGTCCTTTTACGTACCAATGGAAGTTGTGTAATTTTGTGAATAAAACGCTCCAGTCTGCTACTTGTTTGTTTAATACTTCGATTACTTGTTTGTTCATTATGATCAATCTCCTTTTGAGTTGTTATGTTATATCAATTACTAATTTATAATTATTATAATCTAGTAATTCGTATAAATCAACCCTTTTGCTGGAATTAATTTGAACAAATTATGAACTGTTGTAAATAAAAATCCCTATTACTGTGGAGTAATAGGGATTTTGTTTGATATATAGCTTCTGTTCCGAACGAGCCGCATCTGCTTTTAATTATTACACAGCCTTCTGTTTTTCTTCTACGTCCTGTCCATCCCAGCACTCTGTATTCTGTAAGCCAGGGATAGAACTTGCAACGAAAACAGGATCTTTTCCTTGTTTCTTTTGCTTTAAATAGTCTACTAATGCTGCGTAGGCGAATTTGCTTAGGAATGAGATGGCAATTAAGTTTGTGAATACCATTAGTCCCATGAATAAATCAGCTAAACTCCAAACTGTTTGAAGGGCAGCGATTGATCCGAAGAATACCATTCCGACAACTGCAACGCGATAAATCATTAACCATATTTTACTTTCTTTAATGAATGCGATATTTGTTTCACCATAATAGTAGTTTCCTAGAAGAGAACTGAATGCGAATAGGAAAATAATAATCGCTAAGAAAGTGCTTGCCCACGGGCCAATTTGTGAACTTAATGCTTGTTGTGTTAATTCAATACCTTCTAAGTTTGATCCTTTGTAAAGTCCGGAACATAATACGATAAACGCTGTTGATGTACATACTAAGAATGTGTCTACGAAAACTCCTAATGCTTGAACAAGTCCTTGTTTTACAGGGTGAGATACATCTGATGTTGCAGCTGCGTTAGGAGAGCTACCCATACCTGCTTCTGTCGCGAATAAACCGCGCTGAATTCCGAACTTAATTGCTGCTCCAATACCACCAGCGATAGCTTGATCTAAACCGAATGCGCTGTTAAATATTTCTGTAAAAATGCTTGGTAACATAGTGAAGTTGTTAATAACGACAAAAATTGCCACACCAATATAAACAATTGCCATTGGAGGAACAATCATTTCTGTAATACGTGAAATGCTCTTAATACCACCAAAAATAATAACTGCAACTAATAAAGCTAATAGAGCTCCTACAAGAGTTCGCTCTAGTCCAAAAGCATTTTCAAATGCGATTGTTACTGTATTTGCTTGTACGGAATTGAAAATTAATCCGTATGCAACTGTAATAAGAAGTGAGAACCAAACACCCATCCAGCGCTTGTTTAAGCCTTTTTCCATGTAATACGCTGGCCCACCACGGAATCTGCTTCCATCTTTTACTTTATAAATTTGCGCGAGCGTACATTCTACGAAACTAGTAGCTGCTCCAAGGATAGCAATAAACCACATCCAAAATATTGCGCCAGGTCCACCCATTGAAATGGCTAATGCTACACCAGCTAAATTCCCGATACCGATACGTGCTGCTGCACTTAAGCAAAATGCTTGGAATGGAGAGATGCTATCTTTCTTTTTTTCTTTTCGATTAAATCCTTTACTAATTAAACCGACCATCTCACCGAAATGAGTAATTTGGACAAATTTCAATTTGAAAGAGAAATAAAGACCGAAGCCGATTAGCATTGCAATAAGAATATATGACCATAAAATATTATTCGTTACCTCAAGGAATCTGCTAAAGATATCAACCATATAATACACTTCCTTTTTTTCGTAATAAGAAAATTATATGCAAAAAATATACGAGAATCAATTTTTCTAAAAAATCATGTTACATAAACGTATTTTGTGTTATGATTATGTTACATCATAATATTTTTAGAATTATTTACATTTTAAAAAACTAAATGTAAAGCGAAAAAGAGGAGATAATTTGAAAGAAGAAACTTTATTGAAAGTAAGTCTTAAGAGTTTGAAAATGAGAAGTAATATATTTTTTATCATTACATCTTTAAGTATCTTTTTAGGAGCGACTTATTATTACAATAAAAGATTTCCAAGTCACAGGTATCCTGACTGGTTAGAATTTCTAAAATTGATTGGATGAACAAAAGACAGAAAAACAGAAAATTCAAATAAAAAAGTTGTGGAGGAGCTAAATATGAATATTAGAGAAAGTGAACTTCCGGGTATTGGTTATAAGTTTCAAATTGTTACGAAAGGTAACGAAAAGATGGTGATTGTTATTCATGATGACGGGCGTAGAGAAATGTATCATTTTGATTCAGACCATGAAGAAAGCATCTCAAGTATTTCATTACGTGACTCAGAGGCAAGACAAATTGCAGCAATATTAGGCGGAATGGTATATAAGCCTAGAGCATTAGAAAATGTTGAAATGGTCTTTGAAGGTTTAGCGATTGAGTGGTTCAAAGTGGAGAATGCAGCTCCTGCAATCGGAAAAACAATCGGTGATCTTGAAATAAGAAAAACATATAGCGTAACGATCATTGCAGTTATGAAAAAGAATATGAAAAAGCTATTTAATCCAGGGCCAGAAACAGCAATTGAAGAAGGCGATATGCTTGTAGTTTCTGGTGAGAGAGAAGAAATTAAAAAAATTATTAATGAGTTACTTTCGAATAGGGGGACTGACTAGATGGATACGTTAATTTTTGAAGTTGGTACAGCGTTAGTATTAGTTGCAATTGCGGCAGTACTTGCTGGAAAGTTTAAATTCTCAGTAATTCCGTTTCTAATTGTTCTTGGGATGTTAGTAGGGCCACACGCGCCGACGATAGGTGTGATCGATTTCAAGTTTATTGAAAGTGCAAATGTAATTTCCTTCCTTGGACGGATTGGGGTTCTGTTCCTTCTGTTCTATCTAGGACTAGAGTTTTCGATGAAAAAATTAATTAAATCTGGACGTTCTATTGCGATTGGCGGAACGATCTATATTTTAATTAACTTTTCACTTGGGTTATTATACGGGTTTATTATGGGATTCCCTTTACTAGAAATCTTAATTATTGCGGGTATTATTACGATTTCTTCTAGCGCTATCGTTGCAAAAGTGTTAGTGGATTTAAGAAGAACTGGTAATAATGAAACCGAATTAATTTTAGGAATTATCATGTTCGAAGATATATTCCTTGCTGTATATTTATCAGTCGTTTCAGGTTTAGTTCTAGGGGATCATGCTTCCTTCCTAGGTGCTCTTACTTCAATTGGGATTGCTTTAGGGTACATGCTTCTATTCTTTATTGTAGCTAGAAAGGCGACGCCTTTATTAAATAAATTACTCAATATTAGTTCGGATGAAATTTTCATTATTGTAGTATTTGCTTCATTATTCTTTATTGCAGGATTCTCGGAAACAATTCACGTTGCCGAAGCAATTGGAGCACTTCTTTTAGGGTTAGTTTTCTCTGAGACAGAGCATAGTGACAGAATTGAACATCTCGTTGTTCCATTTAGAGACTTTTTCGGAGCTATTTTCTTCTTCAGTTTCGGATTAAGTATTGATCCTTTCTCATTGGGCGGAGCGATATGGTTAACGTTAGGTGCTGTCCTTCTTACAATAATTGGAAACTTTGTAGCAGGAATGATTGCTGGGAGACAAGCTGGATTATCTCATAAAGCATCAACAAATATTGGATTAACAATCGTTTCAAGAGGAGAATTCTCCATCATTATGGCCAATATCGGTATCGCGGGTGGTTTAATGTCAGTACTGAAACCATTCTCAGCATTATACGTGCTTATACTATCGATCTTAGGTCCACTTTTGACGAAAGAGTCAAAGAATGTATATAAATTGTTAAATAAAATCTTTAAGTGGGATACGAAGGCTAACTAAATTAAAAAAAAGTACAAGATATGTCCTGCTTGTACTTTTATTGTTTGCAATGAAAACAGTAAAGAGAGGTACATGATGTTAGGAGAGTTGATTCATTCCGTTTTAGTTTTTCTAGAAGGACTTGGTTATTGGGGAATTATGCTTGGATTAATGCTAGAGGTTATCCCAAGTGAAATCGTATTATCTTATGCAGGTTATTTAGTATCAACAGGAAGCATTACATTTTGGGGCGCTGTCGCGTTCGGTACAATTGGTGGTGTAATCGCACAACTATTCATTTATTGGATTGGTCGATACGGAGGAAGACCTGTTCTTGAGCGATATGGAAAATATATTTTAATTCAAAAGAAACATATTGATTATGCTGAAGCTTGGTTTAATCGTTACGGAACCGGCGTTATTTTTACTGCTCGTTTTATTCCAGTTGTGCGTCATGCTATTTCCATACCAGCAGGTATTGCGAAAATGTCACATGCTAAGTTTATTACGCTAACTACATTAGCTGTTATTCCATGGTCAATTGTGTTTGTATATTTAGGTTTTAAATTAGGAACAGAGTGGGAAAGCATTAATAAAGTTGCTGGGCCATATGTGAAATACTTTGCACTTGCTGCTATTGTTTGTGCAATTGGTTACTTTGTATTAAAAAAAGTGATGAAAAAAAAGTGATTAAGAAAAAGGAATCTATGTCGGCATAGATTCTTTTTTTTTTGGTATTTTTTCAAGGATGAAAGAATACGTTTAATATTTACCATATTGTGGCATACATATAGGAAAAGGGAGTTTGGAAAGGGGATTATAGAAAAATGGAACTCCAGTTTCAAAATGTATATCAACAGGTGGAGAATTGGTATGTGTTGGATTCGGAGCTTCCTTGGGATGTCAAAAGGCTTAGAGACGATTTGTTTTCATTGATTGAAGTATGTAAAACGCCAGTTATTTTTTGTGATACGTGTGATGCGAATCATGTGCTTCTATCGTTAGGAGAAGAAGAAGAGGAATTCTTATTCCCAGTTGGTGGTTTTTATCATAAAGAAAAACAATTAATTTTTGTTTGTATGTGGGAAGAGTATGAGCAAGTGCTCAAAACACTACTGCATGAATTTCGCCATGCGATGCAACATAAGAGAGACGTATTGTATGTTGGACAGGAATTGTACGAAGATAGATGGATTGAGAAAGATGCGAGAAAGTTTGCGGAGAGGAAGCTAGATGAATATAAAAATAGAAAGTTAATGTAAAGCATAGTGGAGAAATAGCGCTGTGCTTTCCTTGTTTCTTACTAAAAATAAGTAATTGACTTTTATGAAGTTTAGTTCTAAACTAATGGTATGAAACGAGCGAGGTGATAGAATGAAAACTGAAGATAGGCTCGGATTATTATTATGGTTTCGTTTATCACGTTTTTATAACAAAAGTATTCGTGAGACGAATCAGCATTTGAAAAAATGGAATGCATCTGCTGCTCAGTTTGATGTACTAGCTCAAGTTGGAGGGCATGATCGTTTAACGCAACAAGAGCTTGGAAATAAGCTATTTGTTACGAAAGGAAATATCACTCAGCTTTTAAATAAAATGGAGCAAATGGAGTGGATTCGTCGTGAACAAGAAGGTACTACGAAATATATTTCGTTAACAGAAAAGGGAAGAGCTTTATATGAGGAAATTGTCCCGCCTCAAGAAACGTTCCAAGCGGAGCAGTTTCATAATTTAAATATAGAAGAACAAAATCAATTATTACAATTACTAAAAAAATTACAGTAAGAAAAATTTTTAAAATAAATCTTGAATCCGAGATAATATGAGGTGAAGGATATGTTTAGAAAAGTTGATCATAAAAATATGGGCAGAGCGAATCACGGTTGGTTAAATACACATTTTCATTTTTCCTTTGCTAATTACTATAATCCAAATAACATGAGCTTTGGAGCATTACGTGTTATTAATGATGATTTAGTAGCGGCACAAACGGGTTTTGATATGCATCCGCACCGCGATATGGAAATCATTTCGTACGTTGTAGATGGTGCTTTAACACATGAGGATAGCATGGGGAACCGCGGAACAATTGACCGTGGGCATGTTCAATATATGAGTGCTGGCACAGGTGTATTTCATAGTGAGCATAATTTAGGAAATGAGACATTGCGTTTATTACAAATTTGGATTTTACCAGACCGTGCAGATCATAAGCCAAACTATGGTGAGTTTAAATTTGATTGGAGCAAACGTGAAAACGAATGGTTCCATATGGTATCTCCATTAGAAGGAGAGGCACCAATTCAAATTCACCAAGATGCGAATTTATATTCTTTATCGTTAGAAGCTGGAAAAGAAATTCATTTTCCAGTGAAAGAAGGTCGTCAGTTGTACCTTGTTCAAATTGAAGGAAGTAGTGTAATCAATGGTGAGACACTTGTTATGCGTGATGCGGCAGAAGCGGTAGAAGAAGATATTCATATTGCAGCGAAAGAACAATCACACTATTTAGCAATTGAATTGAAAAAATAATAAAACGTTTATAGAAAAGAGGACACCTAATAGGATGTCCTCTTTTTTTGAGCGGAATTGTCAGAAAAAACTTTCTCAAATTTTGGAAAAAGGTATTAGCTTAAAAAATAAGAATTGTATAAAAGTGTCAAAAATCTTTAGGGAATGGGGAATGTTATAGTGAAAAAGCAAGTCATTTCATCAGCATTAGCCTTAACTGTTATCGCCGGAGGATTTGGAACATTTGGAGCAACGACAACGAAAGCGGAAGAACAAAAAATTCAATATCATCAAGAATTTAAAACGCCTGCATACATAGGTGAAGAATGGAAAGCACCGGAAGGACTAGATAAAAAAGAGACAGTCTTTCAATATTTAGAGAGTAAGAAAGATATGTTTAAATTAGCAGGAAATATTGATAAACATTTCAATGTCGTTGGGGAAGAAAAAGATGCTGAATCTGGCACAACACACGTGAAGTTAGTTGAGAAACATAATAACATTCCTGTGTATGGTTCAGATCAAACTGTTACACTAGATAAAGAGAATAATGTGAAAGCATTCTTCGGACAAGTTATTCCGAATTTAGATGATAAAAATATTCCAGCATCTGCAAGTATTAGTGCGGAACAAGCAGAAACAATTGCAAAGGCAGATATTGAGAAAGAAGTTGGCCAAGTAAAGAATTATGATGGTGTGAAAAAAGATTTATTTGTGTATGAAAAAGATGGGAATTATTATCTTGCATACCTTGTTAAGGCATCCGTTTCAAAGCCAGCTCCAGGATATTGGCATTATTTTGTTGATGCAACGAATGGAAATGTAATTGAGAAATATAATGCTGTAGATCACATTACAGGATTCGGTTACGGAGTATTAGGGGCTAGACAATCATTTGAAATTGCGCAAGATGAGAAAACAGGAGCGTTCAATTTATTTGACGGTAAACGTGGACAAGGTGTTCATACATTTAATGCAGATAATATGGATGAAAATTTATTTAACCTATTCTCGCAATGGTTTGGATATACAGGTCTAGAAGTAGAAAGTAAAAGTAAATTCTTTGATGACAAAGCAGCGGTTGATGCGCATGTAAATGCAGGAAAAGTATACGATTATTATAAAAAGACGTTTAATCGTAATTCTTTCGATGATAAAGGTGCGAAACTTATTTCCTCTGTTCACGTAGGTGAAAACTGGAATAACGCAGCTTGGAACGGTGTACAAATGATGTATGGTGATGGAGATGGTAAAACATTTATTCCATTATCTGCTGGCCTAGATGTTATCGGTCACGAATTAACGCATGCTGTAACTGAACATACAGCAAATCTTGTTTATAAAAATGAGTCAGGTGCGTTAAATGAATCGTTATCTGATATTATGGGTGTTATGGTTGAGAAGAAGAGCTGGGATTTAGGTGCTGACATTTATACACCTGATAAACCTGGTGATGCACTTCGCTCTCTGAAAGATCCAGCATCTATTCCAAATCCATTAAAGCCAAGTGAAGGCTACCCAGATCACTACAATAAACGCTACACTGGAACAGCTGATAATGGCGGTGTTCATATTAACAGTAGTATTAACAATAAAGCTGCATATTTAGTATCTGATGGCGGCGAGCATTACGGCGTGAAAGTAACTGGAGTAGGCCGTGAAGCGACAGAAAAAATTTATTACCGTGCTCTTACGAAATATTTAACTGCAAACTCTGACTTTAAGATGATGCGTCAAGCTGCTCTTCAATCAGCTGAAGATTTATATGGCAAAGATTCTAAAGCTGTACAAGCTGTAGCGAAAGCTTATGATGCAGTAGGCGTAAAATAATAAGAGAAAAAGACCTGACTAGAATGTCAGGTCTTTTCTTTATCCAGCTATTTGCGAATGATTAAAGTTCCACTGATTTAGTCGCGAATACCTAATGCGATTTTCGCCATACGTGACATGCGCTCTTTAGACCATGGTGGATTCCAAACGACATTTACTTCTATTTCATTAACTTCAGGTACGTTCGTTGATAATACTTTTTTTACGTCTGATACAATTTGCCCAGCCATTGGACAACCGATAGAAGTCATCGTCATCGTAATGACAGCATTATTATTTTCATCTGCTGTAACGTCATAAACTAATCCAAGGTTCACAATGTCAACGCCTAGTTCAGGATCAATAACAGCTTCTAAATTGGCATATAATTTATTTTCAAATGCTTCTTGAGACATAAATAGCACCTCCTACACATTTATGATATCGATTCTCATTATAACGGAAATGTGTATAATGTGCAGGAAATGAGCTCAAAAAAATATCCCTTTTGGAAGAGGGATATTTTTTTGAGCTATTCAGTTTTGAAATGAGATACGAGTTGATCTAATTCTTCAACTGTTTGTTTCATTTGTCTAGCAGTTACAGTCATCTCATTCATAGTAATGACCTTTTGCTCAGCAGATTGTGCTGTTGCTGCTGTTTCACTAGATACTTCAGTTGAAATAGAAGCGATGTTATTCAGTGAAGCGTTCATTTCTTCAGCGCTTGCAGCCATTTCTTCAGCAGTTGCTGAGATGTCTTGCATTTGAGTAGATACTTTATTTACTTGTTCCACAATCGTTGTGAAAGAATTGCCAGCTTCACGAATGACGTGAATGCCTTCAAATGCCTCAGAACGACCTTGTGACATCATAGAGCTTGCAGTTTCAGTGTCTTGTTGAATTTGATGTAGTAATTGGTTAATATCTGTTGCCGCTGTTTTAGATTGTTCAGCAAGTTTTCGAACTTCGTCAGCTACGACAGCGAAGCCTTTTCCTTGTTCGCCAGCACGAGCTGCTTCGATAGATGCATTTAAAGCAAGTAAGTTTGTTTGCTCTGCGATATTAGAAATAGATTGTACAGCTGTATCAATATATTTCGTGTGAGTGATTAGACGTTCGACCACCTCTGACGTAGCATTTACCGCGTCGTGTATCGTTGTCATTTGTGAAACGGATTTTTGAATAACAGTACTTCCGTCGTTAGCTTGTTCAGATGTAACTACAGCAAGCTCAGTTACAGATGAAGCAGATTCAGCAATGCGCTGAACACTTACTGCCATATCGTCCATTGCCGTTGAGCTTTCTTCCATGCTAGAGGCTTGAGATTGAATACTCGCATTTAAGTTGGACATCGAACTTTGAACTTTCATTGTTGCCTCGCGTGATATATTCGTCTTTTCTAGCATATTTTCAGAAGCATTTTGTACTTCCACAGATGTTTTTTGCACACGATTGATGATATGTTGTAGGTTTTCTAACATTTTATTAAAGGATGTTGCGATCGTACCAAGTTCATCATTACTATTTACTTGTAGGCGAGCTGTTAAGTCACCTTCTTGAGATGATAATTCTTTTAGCTTACTATCAATTTGTTGAATTGGTTTTACAAGTTTACCAGAGAACCACCATGCAAGAATGATAGCTACGATAATACAAATAACAAGTGATAAGAAGACAACATATTCAATTTGTAGTGAAGATTGATCAATTTTTTTGATAGATTGATCACGTAACTTGGCTTGTTCATTACTATAATTTGTGAAGTCACCAATTACTTTATAAACGGTACCATTTTCTGCATAAGCTACTTGTAGAGCCTCTTCCCACTTTTGTTCTTTTGCAAGAGTGAAAACTTTTTCTTCAATAAATTTTCTCCAAGTGGATCCTGATTCCATTGTATCTTTCACGGATTGAGAAATATTTGGATTAGAAAGAAGTTTATCTTTTGAATCCTCCAGACGTTTACTCATCTCATTAAACTTGTCTAATTCGACTTGATCATGTTGTAATAAATAACCTCTTAAAGCAGAGAGCTGTACTTGATAAGCATCTCCGCGCTCTTTCAATTCTGTTGCAAGGGGAGAAATTTCTTTTTGTAATGCTTCAGTTTGACGAGATTGATCCATGGTAAAGAATAGAATAAAAGCTAAGGCGATGCCAAATAAAGCGCAAATCGTTCCCATCATGAACATAAGTTTTTTTCGAATGCTAATAAAATTCATATGATAAAAAGCCTCCTTTGTGAAATCTTAGTATTAGAATTAATAAATTTAAAAAATTGAAAGAAAGCTTTACTCCATCTGGAACAAAGCTTTCTTCTTTCCTTTAGGAATTATAGCAGACGGAATGGGAGATAGAAAGAGATATTTTAAAGTTAAAAAGGAGAGATGGTAAATCTCTCTTTTTTAACTTTAAGCATTTGTTTTAAAATGAGAAACGAGAACTTCAAGTTCTTGTACAGTCGTTTTCATTTCAGATGCTTTTTTAGCAACGACACTCATTTTGTTTACTTGGTTACCAGCCGAAGTCGCTGTTTGTGATGTTTCGGCGGCAACTTCATTTGAAATAGAGGCGATGTTATTTAAAGCTGCGTTCATTTCTTCAGAACTTGCGGCCATCTCTTCGGCAGTTGCAGACATTTCTTGCATTTGTGTAGAGACTTTATTAATGTGGTTAACAATTTCTGAGAATGAAGATCCAGCGGTACGAATGACTGTAATGCCTTCAGAAGCCTCTGACTGACCTTGCGCCATCATTTCATTTGCTATTTTTGTATCTGCTTGAATTTGATGAAGTAAATGGTTAATATCGGTTGCTGCTAGCTGGGATTGTTCAGCAAGTTTTCGTACTTCGTCGGCAACAACAGCGAAACCTTTTCCATGTTCGCCAGCACGGGCTGCTTCAATTGAAGCATTCAAAGCAAGTAAATTCGTTTGTTCCGCTATATTAGAAATAGATTGAAGTGCCGTATCAATATGATTGGTGTGCGTAATGAGTCGCTCTACTACTTGTGATGTAGCATTAACAGCATCGTTAATGGTATGCATTTGTGTAATAGATTTCTCAATGACTTTATTCCCACTATCTGCTTTTTCTGAAGTTGTAACAGCTAGGCTAGCAACAGAAGAGGCGGATTCTGCAATACGCTGAACACTCGTTGCCATATCGTCCATTGCAGTTGAACTTTCTTCGATGCTGGAAACTTGTGAACGAATATTATGTTCAAGGGCATTCATAGTTTCCTCGGTTTTTGCTGTATTTTCCATAGAAGCAGTTGTTTCAATAAACACATTTTCAGACGCTTCTTTTACACTTGTTGATGTTTGTTGCACTTGTTGTATGATACGTTGTAAGTTAGCGAGCATTTGATTAAAGGAATTGGCGATATCACCAATTTCATCTTTACTCGTTACGTGCAATCTAGCAGTTAAATCACCATCTTGCGAAGCTAATTCTTTTAATTTCTCATCAATTTGTCGTATCGGTTTAACGAGTTTACCAGAGAACCACCATGCTAATAAAATAGACGTTATTGTACATGTAATGAGTGAGAAGAAGATAATATATTGAATAAGGGATGAAGAAGACTCTACGTCAGCAATTAATGCGTCACGTTTATCATTTTCTTCATTTGCATATTTCGTAAAACGACTTAAAAGATCGTTTACGTAATCGGTTTGTGCTAAAGCAATTTTAGATGCTTCGTCCCATTTTCCTTCGTGGGCGAGAGGGAGAACTTCATTATCTATGACGCTTCGCCATTTTCCTCCCATTAAAATCGCTTCTTTCATTCCTTCTGGAAGTTTTTTATCACTTGTTACTTTCTCTCTCGTATCAGCCAGTTTTTTTCCTTCACGGTTGAATTTATCTAATCCTTTTTGATCATGTGATAGTAAATATTCTTGTAAGCCAGCAACTTGTGCTTGGAACCAATCACCACGTTCTTTTAAAATTGTTGCTCTTTTTGATACATCATTTTTTAAGGTTTCGATTTCATTTGCTTGATTCATGGCGAATGAAAGAATAACAATAAGAGCAATGCTAAATAAAGAAGAAATGCTTAAGAGTGTGAACAGTAGTTTTTTTCGAATACTAACATATTTCATCGTTACCCCTACCTTTAAAAACTGTTTATTATAATTTATAAATATTAAGAGCAGAATTAATAAAAACATCATTATGAAGTTATTAATCTGTTCAATGAAAATTATAGCAGATAATGGAAGATGGCAGATTCATATGAGCAAATGTTCTTAAAATGTATACATTTGTATATCAAAAAATTCATAAATAAAAATGAGAAATGCTATTGTAATTTGAAAAAACATCATGTATACTTCTAATTAGTTGATAACGATTATCAGTATCAACTAAAGACATTACTCTTCGTTATGTTGGTCATACCCCTTTTTGACGACGTAAGTCAGAGACGAAATGTTGAAATATCTTGTGTCCTATTCTACAGAATTATGGTAATCTCCAACCTCAACTTATATGCGTGAGCATGCAAAAAGGATCCTATCCGTGAAGGGATCCTTTTTTGCATGCTGTCGCAATTAATGTATAGAGACCCGGTACAAGCTCTTCAATTCCTTCCGGTGCAGTAGAAGGGAAGACCCATCTTTGATGAGCCCCGTGTTCTTCAACTAGTTTTTCAATTTTAAAATGTGCTTCTGCAAGTGTTGTAATAATTTCTCCTAGCGTCCAGCGACGGATGGTTGTTTTAGGTAACGATTCTTTCTGCGCTTCTGTAAGAAGGATGCTATAAGCAACATCATCTTCCATTAATTCTTCATCGAAATAATTTCCATTAGCCCGAAATGATGGGTGGTCACCCCCTAATAATTTTGTGTAAACAGGATGATAGTCACGAAGGATAAGCATTCCATCTCGCTTAAGTAAGGTAGCAATTTTTTGGAAGAGCGGTTTTAAATCTAGAAAGTAATGGAGTACACCAAGTTCCAGCAATACGATATCAAATGATTCGGAGAGTTGGACATTTAATACATCAGAAACGATATACTGGATAGAGACACCGGCTGCTTCCGCAAGTTCATTTGCATATTTTGCATTACTTGCTGAAATATCAACAACCGTTACGTCAGCTCCTAAAAGAGCGAGAGAGACGGCTTTATTTCCTTTTGACCCGAGTAAATTAATAATACGTTTTCCTTTTGGAGATTGTATGTAAGGTAAATAGTGATCTACCTCTCGCATAGGATTTTCTATGAGCTTTTTCGCATAATCGGCTGGCGCCCCGTGGCGATTCGTCCAAGCTTCATACGCAGCTGCATTCCAGCTTTTTTCATTACGTGCGCTTAGTTGTTTTTGATTCAATCGTATCACTCCTTTCGTGAACGTATAGTTATTCTATGAGAGGATGGGATTTCCTCTTCTTTCTGAATAAAAGTTTGATTTTTCTGCCAGTAAGTCGTAAAATACGTGTTATATATAAAAGCGTTGAAAAGGAAAAGTAGAATGAAATCATTCTGTCCAGAGAGCTTCGGTAGCTGAGAAGAAGCAAGAATATTCATTTGAACAATGGCCTTTGAGCTTCGTCCTGAACTTATGAAATGATAATAGTAGGCGGCGACGAGAGTTGGTACTCGTTATCAAAACCACAGTATAAGAGCATATAGCTCCGTACTTGTTAAGGCTAATTATGTGAGTAATTGGCGAAATAAGGTGGTACCGCGACTGTTTATACAGCCCCGCCCTTATCTTTTTTAAGATAAGGGCGGGGCTTTTTATATTTTAAAGGAGGAATGTAAGATGAGTATTTTTATTGGAGGAGCTTGGCCATATGCAAATGGCTCATTACATCTTGGGCATATTGCAAGTTTGTTACCTGGAGATATTTTAGCGCGTTATTACCGAGCAAAAGGTGAGAATGTGTTGTATGTTTCGGGAAGTGATTGTAATGGAACACCAATTGCAATTAGGGCAAAACAAGAAGGTGTGACGGCGAAGGAAATTGCTAATAAGTATCACGAAGAGTTTGAGCGATGTTTTCGTAGCCTTGGTTTTACGTATGATTGCTATACACGTACAGATAGTGAGCACCATCATGAAACGGTTCAAAATGTTTTTTTACGTTTATTAGAAGAGGGACATATTTATAAAAAAACAGTGGAACAAGCATATTGCGAAACGTGTACGCAGTTTTTACCTGATCGTTATGTAGAAGGAATATGTCCGCATTGTCATGAAGCAGCAAGAGGAGATCAATGCGATACGTGTTCAGCTATTTTAGATCCACTTGATTTGTTAGAAAAGAAATGTAAGTTATGTGGTAGTACACCATCCGTGCAAGAAACAGAGCATTTTTATTTCGCATTGCATACATTTCAGGAGCAAATTAAAACGGCTGTAGAAAACGCCAAACAAACAGGAACATGGCGCGACAATGCGATTCAGCTAACAGAGAGATATGTAAAGGAAGGGTTACTAGATAGGGCCGTATCACGTGATTTACCAATTGGGGTACCAATTCCAGTCGAAGGGTATGAAGATAAGAAAATTTACGTATGGATTGAAGCAGTGACAGGGTATTATTCAGCGAGTAAACATTGGGCTGAAGAAACAGGGAAAGATGATCAAGAGTTTTGGGATAAAGAAGCGAAAACATATTATGTGCACGGAAAGGATAATATTCCGTTTCATTCCGTCATTTGGCCAGCGGTATTGCTTGGAATAGGAGAAGGTGCAATCCCACGTCATATCGTTTCGAATGAATATTTAACAGTTGAAAAAAGAAAATTATCTACAAGTAAAAACTGGGCAGTATGGGTGCCTGACATATTAGAACGCTACAATCCAGATTCTATTCGTTACTTTTTAGCAGTTAACGCACCAGAAAATCGTGATACTGATTTTTCATGGCGTGAATTCATTTACAGCCATAATAGTGAATTGTTAGGTGCATACGGAAACTTTGTGAACCGGACGTTAAAGTTTATTGAAAAATATTATGGTGGTACTGTGCCGAAGGGAAGTATTGATATAGAGCTGAAAGATAAAGTAGAAGGATTATATAAAAATATTGGAGAGGCCATTGAGCAAACTACATTTAAGGTGGCGCTAGAAACAATATTTGATGTAGTACGTTTTGCAAATAAATACTTTGATGAGAGACAGCCTTGGAAACAACGAGAAGATGATCCAGTTTCATGCGAAGAAACGATTTATAACTGTGTGTATCTTATCGCTAATTTTGCAAATCTCCTTGAACCGTTTTTACCATTTTCAAGTGAAAGAGTTAGAAATACATTATCGATTGTGAATCGAAATTGGGAACCTCAAAACACGTTGCCGAATAGAATCGATAGTGTGCAGCCGCTATTTGAACGAATTGATGTGAAACAAATTGAGTGTGAGATAGAAAAGCTATTTAGTGCGTTAAAGTGAGATAGAGAAAAAGACCTTTCAAATAAATGAAAGGTCTTTTGTTACGCACTATGCACGCTACTATGTTTCTTTGCTCTCCTAACGGTAAGCAGCTGAGGAGTAAAAATTCCAAGTAGTATAAAGATGATTCCAATCCACTGCATGAAGGTTACGACTTCATGTACAAGTGTAATAGAAGCGATAATGGCCGTTGGTAATTCAGCTGCTCCTAATATTGTACCAAGTCCTGTTCCAACTTTCGGTACGCCAATTGAAAAACAAATGACAGGTACGACAACGCCGAACAATCCGAGGAAGAAAGCGTATTTCCAAAGACCGGCTTGCAAGGAACCGTCTGTTAAAAAGGTTGGCGGGAAGAATAAGCATACGATAAGAGTAGCGCTTGTTGTCATAAGGAAGCTTTTCGTATAAGGTGGAACTTCTGTAGCAACGCGCCCACTTGCAAATACATAGAATGAAAAAGAGACAGCAGCCAATAGGCCAAAGATAATACCTTTCGTGGAAAAGTTTTGTCCGAGACCTTCAAAGACACCGCCTGCAAACAATGTACCAGTAAATAAAATAATGATAGATATAACTTTCTCACGGCTGGGAAATGTACGGTTTGCAATTGCCTCAATGACTACACCAATCCATGTGAACTGGAAAAGCAGGACGACAGCGATAGATGCTGGTAGTTCTTCTACGGAAATAGCATAGAAGATACCGGTCATACTCATTGTCGTGCCAACTGTTAGCAAGGAAAAGAATTGCTTTTTTGTTACTTTATGACGTGAAACGAAAAGAACGAGCAGAAGAAGTCCAATCCATCCGAAGACATATTGACCTCCTAATAGTTCATGTGCTGAAAATCCATCAATGAATCCGAGTTTAAAAATAGTTGAAAGTATGCCGTAGCTACAAGCTCCGAATAAAACGAGTAATGAATATTTAAATTTCTCCATGAAAATCCTCCTTTTACATAATAAAAAACGCCCGCTATCCAAATAAGGATAACGGGCGAACGAAACAGAGTCATATACTCTACAAAATTCCGCCACTCATACGAAGTATGAATTTGGGGTATGAAATTGTAGTAGGTTTTTACATTGCTTTTGGGAATACAATAGAACATTTTACACCTTGAGGTGTGTTTTGTATACCATAAGGAAATTGATGTTTATCTAGTATTTGTTTTACAATGTATAACCCAAGACCACTACCTTGTACTAAGCCATGTTTGTCAGGGTTTGCGCGATAGAATGGTTCAAATAAATGGGCAAGTTTATCTTCATCTATTTGTGAACCTGTATTTAATACTTCTAATGCGTAACCGTTTGGCTTTTCATAAAGCTTTATATAGACATGCTGATGGTCAATTGTATAATGAATTGCATTTGAAATAATGTTAAAAATGGCAGTTTGAATAAATTTAGGATCAGCTAAAACTTGTACATCTTGTTTAATGTTAGATTGAACATTTAATTGCTTTACAGATACGAAATAATCTACTTTCTTCATAACATCCTCAATAATATTAGTTAATGAGATAACTTTTAAATCTGGTTTAAATTGAGGGTTTTGTATTTTGGATAATTCCGACATTTTTTCCGTTAATATGTTAATATCTTGCATCATTTCATAGGAACGTTTTAAATATTTATCTCTATCTTTATAAGCTCCAATCCCGTGAATCATGCCATCTAGTTGCCCCATAACGGCTGCGATTGGTGTTTTTAATTCATGGGAAACCATAGACATAAATTCTTTACGAGATTGTTCTAATTGTTGTTCCTTTTTGAGTTCATTTCTTAAATCTTGATTGCTCGCATGTAAATTCTTCACTATATTTGGGACCTGTGAAGCAGCTGCTTGTAAATTAAAATCTGTTTGATCTGTATTTTTGTTAAGTAGTTTTTTATCTGAGAAATCAAGATTCATAATATCTTTTAAAGCATCACTCATATATTGAAAAGGTTTAGCAATTAGTTTTGCATAAATTAAAGATCCGAGCAGAGATAATGCAAGCATTGTCGCACCAATATGTGGAGCTAATTGCTGCAGTACATCTGTTAATTTTGGATTATCTTGTGCATCATTTGTTTTACTTGCTGCATTTTGTTTATGTAAGGCATCATTATTAGTAGCGACTTGCTTTTCCATTTCTGTAAGTGGAGCAGCAGTGCTATCTTTCCCCGTGATATTTTGTGTATGTTCTTTTGCTTTTGCAGTTTGGCTAGGCTGCAAAAGGTGATTGATAGCTGTAGAGAGTGATTTATAATCTATAACTGAAGATTGAAAATTAAAAATGTCTCCCTGTGATCCAGCTTTATTTTGATTCGTTTTACTTTGGTCGTTTTGTTTATTTGAATTCGCTTGTTCTGTAGTTAGCGCTCCATTTTCTTTTGCAAAACGTTCTTTATCATAGTTTGAAGCTAGGAAGTAAATAATTTGATAAAGACAAAGTGATAAAAGAATACAAAATAATAAGGTTTTGATGAAAATATTTTTGGTGATGTTGTCTTTGCTACGATTCGATTTTGTAGCCAATGCCTTTCACCGTTTTAATATAAGGAATTCCTAATTTTTTTCGTAAGTTCTTAATATGTGTATCTATAACTCTTACATCACCATAATGTTCATAGCCCCATACCTTATTCAACAAATCACTTCTTGATAGTACTTTTCCCCGATTTTGCAGTAAAGTATAAATAATTTCAAATTCTTTTGTTGTTAATTCAATTTGATTACCATGAACATAAGCGGCATATGCTGTAGAATTTAACATCAATTCATGGAATTGTAGTATCGTTGCAGCTTCGGCTTCCTTCGTAGCTGCCCTTCTTAATACAGCTTCTACACGTTTAATAAATACGGTGTAATGGAACGGTTTCGTAATATAGTCATCAATACCTAATTCAAATCCTTTAATTTCACTTTCTTCATTTTGTAAGCCTGTTAACATAATGATTGGTACATCGGATTGTCCTCGCATAATTTTACAAATACTATAGCCATCTATATCTGGTAACATCACATCAAGGAGGACAAGGTCGTATGAATTTTTTTGGAAAAGAAGAATGCCTTCTGTTCCAGCGCCAACGACATCAACGGTAAAGTTTTGTGCCATTAGAAATTCACGAATTAGTTCTTGTATATCTGGGTTGTCTTCAATCACCAGTATATGCGTCATAGTAACACCTCCTAAATAACGCTTTTTACTGCAATATTCGAATTCATCATTTTTTCGATGACTCAGATTGTTTATACATATAATAAGCCCCCGCCATAAAATAATCATGAAAGTAGCAAGGGGAGTTGTTTTGTGAAACTGAATATTTAAGAATTACAGTAATTCTATTATAGTATGTATTGTAAAATTTATAAAATATTATAACTGTATAATTTTAATATCCATGTTTATCAATGTTTGGATGTTACTTAACACAATCTATTCCTATTATATATGTAAATACAGTTGTTTTGCTACTGTAAATGAAGAAATAAAATAAGCCAAGACATAAAATTCTTGGCTACACGTAAATCGTGTTGATAGGTTATTTTACAGTGACAGTAGCCTGCTGGGGAATACGCTCAAATAACCAGTGTATATCATTGTTATACATACGAATACAACCTAGTGTTGTCCATTTGCCGATTGCCTGATTATTGTTCGTACCATGAATCGCATAAGTTGTTCCGTAAGTTCCTGCCATGTTTAGTCCGAGCCAACGGTCACCAAGTGGATTACGTGGATCTCCGCCTTTAATTTTGCCTGTATAATAAGGACGATTTTTAATTTTATTAACGATTTGGAAAGTGCCTTTAGGTGTAGGAGTAGTTGCTTTACCAGTAGCGACAGTAAAACTTTTTATGAATGTTCCATTTTGATAATAATCCATTTTATTTAACTGCGTGTTTACAATTAGTTGAGCGTTCGGTGTAGCTGCCTCAGCATTTGTGAATGGAATAGTTAAAAATCCTAATGATAATAGTGCGCTTAATAATAGTTTTTTCATTATATTCTCCTTTTTGCTATTGTAATAGTCTTACATACAATGAATTTGCAAACCTCTTAATACTTTATTTACATTTTCATCTAATGTTTCAAAGAAGGTAGTAATCTTTGGATTGTGTTTGTTGTTTTTATCAATGAGTAATCTTTCATTTAGTAAAAGTTCACCATGTAGTCCAAAACTTTGCACTTGAATATTTAGTTCATCTTCAGTTTCAGAAATAACTGGTAAGAAGTAGTGGAAAGCTTTCGTTGGAATGATGTAACTTTTGCCAATCATGCTTTCTTGATTTGAATTAATCCATTTTTTCGTAACGATTTTAATGTTCTTTTTTGAAACGATAAAAGACAGTGTTGTAGATTTTGTTAAACTTACGTCAAATTCATTTGTTTCACATATGTGTAAATTAAAAACGGTTTCATTTTGATGAGATTCAACATTTGTATTAATAAAATCGTGCATTTTATAAGCTTCCATTTCTTATTCACCCTTTTTTCAATTTCGAAAAACGACTTATATTTATTCAATTTAATGCTTAGTCATATATTGGTTAAATTTTTCAACAAATTCCGATATAATCTTACAATACGTATATGAAGCTAATATGAAGTTAGTATGAGTTTGTGGTGGTTTTTTATTGAGAACAAAATAAGGTGATTTTAAAGTGTTAAAAACTGGATAAAAATGCATGTTAAGACCCGAATTTCTCACAGTATATACTTATTAAATTATTTTAAAATGAGAGTAAATAATGAACGTAAAAGTTTAGTGTGAGCCTTACAAAAATGTAATAAAAATGTAAGCTATTGTGATAGTTATTTCGACAATTTTTTTATACAATATTAGTAAGAAGTTGCACGTGATTGAAAGGAGAGATGACATGGAATGGATTCATGAATTATTTCAGCAATACGGGTACTATGTTGTACTTGTTGGTTTGCTGTTAGAATATATTGCACTTCCGTTTCCGGGAGAGCCAACGTTAGCATATGCGGGATTTTTAGCACATAAGGGTGATTTAAGTTTACCGATTTTAATTATTCTATCCTTTATTGGGACAAGTGTAGGAATGACAATTCAATACTTTTTAGGAAATAAATTAGGTATGCCCTTTGTTCAAAAGTATGGGAAATACGTATTTTTAACACAAAGAAAAATCGACTTAACAAGAATGTGGTTTGATAAGTATGGATACTTCCTGATTTTTATCGGTTTCTTTATTCCTGGTGTACGCCATTTTACAGGATATTTTGCAGGAATTATTAACTTACCATTCCGCCGCTTTGCGATTACAATTTACTCAGGTGCTCTATTTTGGGTATCATTCTTCTTAATCGGTGGTTACTGGTTAGGTGGAAACTTACATGATATTTTTGGAGTGCTAGAAGGTCACATCGGTAAAATCATTTTTGGAGTAATTGTAATTGTAGCTATTACGTTAGGAGTTCGTTTCCGCAAACAGTTAAAACGAGTATTATTACAAAACGCAAGTTAATATGAAATCCATTCTATGTCAAAATATAGTAAGGCAGTGCGGACGCACTGCCTTTTTTATTTTATGTTCCAGTTTATTTTTAATTTTCCTTTTAATTGGTTTCCGCTAACTATAATGTAATAAGTTCCGGTCTTAATTGCTGCGAAATGATACGTATCAGGGCCGACTGAAGCTAAATAATTTTCTTCCTCTTGAAATTCACTAGCCATTTTGATGTCCCCTATGTAGCCATCTGGATTTTCAGTGCGTGATTCAATGGTGAATTCTAATATATCTCCTCGTTTTAGTTCAATGGGGACTTTATGTTCACCACTAAAATGTTGAAAAGATGCTTCAAAAGAGTTTTCTGTTTTTGTTTCGACCCATTGTTCTTTTGATGTTCCAATCCTTTCTAAATCGATAAAGTTGATTGTGATAAATATAATAAGCATAATGCCTGGCATGACATATTGTATCCACTTAAGTTTTGTTGCTATAACTGTACATAAATAGAAAAAAAGAGAACATATTGCTCCAATTGATCCGAGAAACAAAAACTCTATTAGATCAGCTTCTTTAAATAGTAGGAGTGGAAGAAAAAATAAATAACCGCAAAAAATATAAAGGCATAATGTCTTTAGTCGTGTATAAGTGTGTAAGCTCAAATTATCGATGCAAATAGAACAAAAAATTGCATATGCCGCAAGAATAGGAACAAAGGGAACATATAGTAGTTCTCGTAATCCAGTTAAGAAACTATATAGTGTTGGTTGACTAGTTATTAAGAGAAGTGTGCTAATAAGTAATAATAAAGTAGCTGTAAGCTTAGTAAGAATGTAGGAAAAGGTAGATGTTTTATTCATATGTCACTTCCCTTGTTTCATATTTCACATTCATTATATAGGTTATTTCCGTCATAATACATCCTTATTTTTGTCAATTATCATAGTCGTAATGACAATTATAATTGACAAAAATAAGGATATTATTTACAATTTTAATTAAATAAATGAAAAAGAGGGAAGACATGAAGCTTCAAAATCGAGTGAGGGAATTGCGAGCAAAGTATCGTTTATCACAAGGGGATTTAGGGAAAGCGATTGGATCATCAAGACAAACGATTAGTTTAATTGAGCGCGGGGATTATGCACCATCTATTGTATTGTCGCTAAAAATCGCACAAATTTTCAATGTACCGGTGGAGGAAATATTTGAGTTAGTGGAGGGGGAAGAGGATGATGAAGAGTAAACGAAAAAAACAATTTGATTTTGTGGGGAAAATGGCATTAAGTATGATGGGTGGCTTTTTAACATCTTATATAGCTTTAGATTTACTCTCGGATGAACCGAGAAATTTATCATCTAATACATTTATAGGTGTATGCACCATTTTTGGAATCTTAATGATGTACTACACTTGGAAGAATACACGTATGTTAGCTGAGGCACGCGATGAAGAAGAGAGTGTACAAGGCAGAAAATTAGGCATTATAAGTATGTATTTACGTGTAGGTGATATAGTTACGCAGGCATGGTTTGTATATGCAGTTATTGCATGTAGACGTGCACTGTTGCAGGATACAAATGTTTCATTTGCAGTGTGGAATTTAGTAGCTTCTATTGTTTGTTTAACTATTGTAGTGATTAGCGGGCTCATAATAAAAAATCGTTATAATAAGTTATATCCTGAACAAGGTGTAACATATATGGAATCTATGAAAATGTGGACGAAAAACGCAGATGAAGGATTAAAGCACATTGTGCATGAGGCTGGATATAAAGCGTATGAATTTACGAATACAATATTGGCATATGTATGGTGGGCTGCCGTTATATATACGGCGGCTAGTGATATCGACTTTGTATTAATTGGCTTAATCTCATTTATTTGGATATTGCATCTCGGAAAATTCATGTACGAAATGCAGAGAAAAATGATTTATTAAGGGGAGAAAAAGGTGGATATTTTAAGAAGGCCAGCTGGTTCTATGACCGCGGCGTTAGTTCTGTCCATTTTATACGTAGTAATTCGAACTGAGAAATTAGAAGTAATTTTAAACTTATGGGCAATAGTTGGAATTGCATTGTTAGTGTTAGCCATTCATGAGCTAGGACATGTAGTATTTGGTGTAATAGGTGGTTTGACATTTAAATTTATGACAGTAGGACCCATTACTATTCAAAAAGAAAAAGGAAAATTACGCATTCGAGAAAATAAATTATGGGCGTACTTTGGAGGCGTTGCAACACTAGTACCACCTTCTATAGAGACACCAAATCTTTCGAAAAAATGGGCTTGGCTCACTTTAGGTGGACCGATTACGAGTTTACTATTTGGTATTACTTCCGGTTACATATACATGGTAAGTTATTATCAATATCTTTTATATTTTTCCTTTTTCCATTTTGCAATCTTTGCGGTTACAATTGTGCCGATAAAAGGAACACTTATGAGTGATGGGATGCAATTTCTTATTTTAATTAAAGATGATGAAAGAGCTAGAAATCATTTATATGAGATTCAAATATCGAGTGAGTTATTTAATTATAAAAGACCGAAAGATTGGGATGAAAGATTAGTAGAACTTAGTGAGGAGAAAATAAAAGAGAATAAAGAGATAAGAGAGATAATGAGTAGACTTATGCTTGTCTTTTTTGCTCGTGCGGATCAAGAGGGAATGGAAAGAGCGATACCGTATATAAAACAAATTGTTCAACTTCCTGTAACGAAAGAAAATAAGTTTTTCGTTAGTAGTTTTCATAGTTGGTACCTTTTATATAAAGCCCTTTATGAGATGGATAGTCTTTCTTTGCAAGAAGCAAAGGAGCATGCAAAGGCCATTACAAAAATGGATCTAACCGGATATTACCGTACACAAGGGATTATTAAATATTTAGAGGGCAATATGGAAGCGTCCCGTACTTATATGAAGAAAGCTGATAAAGAATTAAAGAGCGCTGAGAAGAGTGAGATGGGATATTTACAATTAGAGAGAGAATGGTTTGAGCAGCTGAAAGAGAGGGTATCTTACGATGGGTGAGGTATCCTCTTTTTTATATGTCGTCTTATGCCGTTCCATAAACAGCCTAGGGTGAGTAAAATAAGATAAGAAGAGCACAGCTTGGAGGAAGTAAATATGGAAATCTTATCAATTATTTTGATAGTCTTGCTCATTTATGTTGTTTTTAAAGTGGCATATGTAGCATTAAAGATACTCGCGATCCTATTAATTATCTTTTTAATCGTAGAGTTCGGCAGTAAGTTGCTTGGGGGATAGGGTATGTTGTACGTTTCGATTGTCGAAGATTGTCGTTAAATCGATATCTTGTGCCGAATCGTTGATATAATGAAAAAATCGTTGATATAAGTGGAGAAACGATCGATATATTTGAAAAATCGTTGATATATTTTAGTGAATACGAAGAGGGGTATGTGGAAAAGAAGTTGCCGTTGGGTAGCTTCTTTTTATTGTAGTGCCGGGGTATGCAAACCAACATAAAAAAGCTGGAAGAATCTCTTCCAGCTTAAGAGTTACTTTCAATTTGGCGACCGCTATCTTCTTCATTGTCTTGTAGTAGATTAAATACGTCTGCTAAGCAGAATGCAATGAACCAAGTCCATAGACCGTGGAAGAAAGCTGAGCTTAATTGAAGTGGTAATGTATAGTTGGTCATTGAGTAGGAAATACATCCGCCAACGATTCCGATCATTGTTAATAACATTGTTTTTTGCGCATTTTCTTCTGGATTGAAGAGGAAGAAAATGTATCCGCCTAAAATTGAAGCGCTTACAAGTGTTTCGATTCCATTAAAAATGATATTCTCTCCAAGCTGAGTGTTTGTCCAGAAGCAGATTGTTCCGCCGATAATAGCAAACAGGACAGCTATTGTATATCGTATATATTGATTCATATGTTCATCTCCTTATGTAATAAGATGATTTGGAAGTCAAAAAGGTAGGTATAGTATATTGAAGTGAGTTTTAGTTGTACGTATCTTTTTATAAAAAAGATCATTGAAGAGTGATCGGTTTTTTAAACCGTTACGTGTATGGTGTCTGAAATATACCCGACTGCTCGTTTCTTTTTGCTTGTAAAATAAGAGAAACTTCCAAGTCTATATACTCTTTTTTTGTGAGTCTGTTTTCATTATAACACATTTACAGGCATAATAATAGAATTATCTGATTTTGTAATAAGTGTAAAAAATAAAAATCGCAAAGAAATACCATTAACGGCGCAGTTTAGTGGAAGAAGGATTTTCATTTACTATGATGAAATATGTAATCAAGGTGCGATATAAGAAGGGGACTTAAATACTATAAAATGTTTTGTAGTATGAATGAAAGAAAGGAGAGCTAACTTGGAAATCACAACAGAAAGATTAATAATTAGACCTTTTAAGAGGACTGATTTACAGGATGTATTTGCTATTTATAATAATGATGATACATGTAAGTTTCTATTACATAATAAGTGGACTCATGAAGACATGCAGGAGAGATTTAATAAGAAGTTAGCAAACAATGTACTTACTAAAGAATCAATATTAAGTTTGGCAGTTATATACAAGACTAAAGTAGTTGGTGATTTATCCGTATGGTACACAAATATGAAAGACACTGTTGAGATTGGTTATAGTTTTTCAAGTGAAGTAGCTGGGAGAGGTTTGGCAACAGAAGCAGTAAGTAGTTTGGTATTTAAATTATTTAATGAATGTAATGTACATCGTATACAAGCTAATCTTGATGCACGTAATATAACTTCACAAAAATTGTGTGAACGAATAGGCATGAGAAAGGAAGCCCATTTCATACAAGAGTTTTGGAATAAAAATGAATGGACAGATAGTTTTGTATATGGAATGCTATCCTCCGATTTGTAGTAATAAACTTAGTAATTTTATTATGCTAAAGGGTGCGTTAGTTGAATAACAAAGGGCATAACATATTATTTATGACTAATATGTTATGCCCTTTCATGTATTAACCTTTTTTATATGCGTTTGAAACGGCCGACAATTTCAACTGTTTCAGTAATGTTCATGAATGCTTTGTTATCCACTTGACGGATAATACGTTTCATTTCGCCTAACTCATAGCGAGTCACGACAGTGTAAATCATTTTTTTCTTATGGTTTGTATAGCCGCCGACAGCATCTACCATTGTCACGCCACGTATGCCGTGATGTAGTAGGGCGCTTTTTATTTCCTCGCCTTTTTCAGTAATTGTCATTATCGTTAATTTAATGTGTTTTGTATGTACAGCATCGATAACTTTGCTGACTACAAATCGACTGATTAACGTATACAGTGTAATATCCCATCCAAAAATAAATCCTGCTACAACAAGTAAGATTAAGTTGAATCCGAAGATGATTGCTCCAATTGAAACATCGCGATATTTCGCTACAATTAATCCAACAACATCAAATCCACCTGTTGAAGAAGCAAATCGGAATATGATTCCTGAGGCTGCTCCGCAGATTACACCGCCGAATACAGAGGACAGTAAAATATCGTCTGAAACTTGGTGTACAGGGATAATGTTCATCGCTAACGATGATACAGCTACAAAGTATGCTGTTAAAAAGGTTGTCTTCTTGCCTAAGTAAAAGTGACTTAAAATAAGAAGAGGAATGTTTAGTAAAAAGATAAGTGCACCGATATTGTAGTGCATTAAATAACCGATAATCATCCCTACACCAGCGAATCCACCGCTAATCATGTTATGCGGGATAAAGAACATATTCATAGAAATTGCATACAAAATAGAAGCTATGAAAATAACAACCAACTGTATGATAAATTCTAAGTGAAATGTTTTAGCTGCTGGGAAGGATAAAAAGGCGGTGTCGGGAACGTAATCGGCGTCTCCTAGTTGACCCATAGTATGTTTCATCTCCATATTCATTTTTGATTACAAGAAGAGAATAAAGGTTTTTTCAAAAACTGGCAATAGTTTTATTATAATGCAAAAATTTTATAAATTTCTAACAAATCAAGCCTATTCATTGATGTGTGTGAATATACTAAAGAAAGCGAATACAATGTTTCTTAATTATTGTTTTCTTGAGAAAATATGCAAAATACTTTTTTTGACGATAAAAGGAAATAGAGAATGTTTGCCGAATGTGCTAAAATGACCTTATTAAGGATGTGAAGCGATGGAATTTTTATTGCAGGATGCAATTATATATATATCGTTTGTAACGACAGCACTTTGTTTATTAGAAGTTTTCTTCCTTGCTAACGTTTCTCGCTTTGTGCGTCAGCAAGCATCAAGCGGTAGACAAAGAGCCTTTAAACTAGTTAATACATGTGAAGAGGGTACTGGTAATGTACCGCTTTTCTCTATTTTTTATAAATATGGAATGATTCGTTCTGTACGCAGACAAGAATCAAGTGAAGAGAATGACGAGGTCGGTCCGTATACACCAATGTTTCGCTAAATAATTACGAAACATTGGAGGAATGAACATGTTAAAATCATACCGAGCTGTGCTCGTTAGTTTATCATTATTACTTGTTTTTGTTTTATCTGGTTGCAGTAATGCAGCCCCAATTGATGCACATAGTACGGGAATTTGGGATCATTATTTCGTATATCCAATCTCGTATATGATTCAATTTGTTGCTCATCATATACCGGGAGCTAGCTTCGGGATTGCTATCATTATTATGACGCTCGTTATTCGTTCAGCAATGATTCCATTAGCTGTTTCGCAATATCGTAGCCAAGCGAAAATGAAAAAAATGCAACCTGAATTACAGAAGCTAAAGAAAAAACACGGTGATGTAAGTAAAGATCTAGAAAAACAAAAGCAGTATCAAAAAGAAATGTCAGAACTAATGAAGTCAGGCGGTTGGAATCCACTTGCTGGTTGCTGGCCACTATTAATACAAATGCCGATTTTCTCTGCTTTGTATTATGCGATTAGCCGAACAGAAGAGATTCGCACATCTTCGTTTTTATGGGTGAACTTAGGACATGCAGATCCTTATCATATATTACCGATTATCGCAGCGTTAACGACATTTATTCAGATGAAAGTTTTCCAATCTAACGTTACACCTGGAGAACAAGTACAGATGATGAAAATGCAACAAATTATGATGCCAGCAATGATTTTATTTATGGGATTTGCGGCGCCATCAGGACTTGTGTTGTACTGGATAACAGGTAATTTATTTACAATGACACAAACAATTGTATTAAGAAGAATAATGGAACGTGAAGAATTACAATTACAAAAAGCATAGAGAAACACCGCTCGGGATGAGCGGTGTTTTTTATTTAAATCGTTAAGGAAATTTTAAGAAACCGACATTACTATAGGCTTTGTATACGAAAGTGTACATGCATTAGAAGTATGAAGGAGGAAATTTCCTATGAAGAAGAAAACAGTTGGGTATTTAGCGATTGCAGGTGCGTTATCATTCGGAATCATTGGAGGAGTCGGCATTCCGGCATTTGCAGCAACGAATACTCCCGTAGCTGAGCAAGCGACAAAAACGGCGAAAAAAGATTTAGATGACGCTACAAAACAAAAAGTAAAAACGATTATGGACGATACAAAGAAACAGTTAGAGGAGCTAGGTGTAAAGCTTCCAGAGAAAGAAAAACGTAAAGATATGTTTGCGGGATTAGATGATCAAACGAAAGAAAAAGCGAAATCAATTTTAGAGCAAGAGAAATCCGGTAAATTAACACGTGAACAAGCGCAAGAGGAATTAACGAAGTTAGGCGTGAAAGTGCCAGAGAAGGGTAAACATGGAGATATGTTTGCTAGCTTAGACGAAGCAACAAAAGAAAAAGCGAAATCAATTTTAGAGCAAGAGAAATCCGGCAAATTAACACGTGAACAAGCAAAAGAGGAATTAACGAAATTAGGCGTGAAAATGCCAGAGAAGGGTAAGCATAAAGACATACTTGCTAACTTAGATGAAGCAACAAAGGAAAAAGCAAAGTCTATTTTTGAACAGGAAAAGTCCGGGGAATTAACACATAAGCAAGCAAAAGAAGAATTAACAAAACTAGGTGTGAAACTTCCAGAGAAAGAGAAACATGAAGACATGTTTGCAGGATTAGATGAGGCAACAAAAACAAAAGCAAAAGCGATTTTAGAGAATGAAAAGAAACAATTAGAGGCGTTGAATGTGGATCTTCCGCATCACAAGTTTTTAAACAATTAAATGAAGTCGTATCTTTCGTGTGGGCAACCGAAAGGTATATGTATGTGAGGAGACTTTTTTTAGAAAGTCTCCTCTTACTTATTGTCGTTTTTTGTTGGTAAATCGATATATTTCGAAAATCGCCGATATAATTTTTTATCGCTACACTGTTCCAAAGATACTAGGGGATTAGAGAAGTGTCGTAAATTCTGTTATAATATAAGAAGAGAAATATTTCGTATGTTATATAAAAAATATATTGATTTTTTCTAACAATTCAATATAATGAACAATAACTACAAAATTCGACATCAAGAAGTGATGATGAGGACACGATCAATTTTTTACGATTCTCAGAGAGGGAGGCCTTTGGCTGTGAGCTTCCTAATACGAAAAAATAGATTACCACCTCTGAACTGCAGCAGTGAACGAACATCTAGTAATTGCTTGCCGGCAAAAACCGTTATGTAGACTTGAGAAATTGGTGAAGTGTGTTACTTTGCGAATTGAAACAAGGGTGGAACCACGAATATAACACTCGTCCCTTTTTTAGGGAGGAGTGTTTTTTTATTTCATTTTTGCATCACACTAGGATTGGAAGGAGGATACGCAGCATGCATCATGATGAGAAGAACAAAATTGGTTTAACGGTAGCACTTTCTATCGTAGTAGGAACGATTATTGGATCTGGTGTGTTTATGAAACCAGGGAGCGTATTAGATTACTCGGGGAGTTCTAATATGGCCATTCTTGCTTGGGTAATTGGTGGTCTGTTGACGCTAGCAAGTGGTTTAACAGTAGCTGAAATTGGAGCGCAAATCCCGAAAAATGGTGGGTTGTATACGTATTTAGAGGAGATTTACGGAAGTTTTTGGGGTTATTTATCAGGCTGGATGCAAACAATTGTTTATGGACCAGCTATTATTGGAACATTAGGATTATACTTTAGTTCTTTAATGATTAACTTCTTCTATTTAGATAAAGTATGGAATTTACCAATCGCAATTGGAACAGTTGTGTTCCTTGGCGTTGTAAATAGTATGGGAACAAAATACGGAGGTATCGTCCAAACAGTTACGACAATCGGGAAAATGATTCCGATCGTATTAATCGTCGTGTTAGGTTTTTGGAAAGGAAATAGCGATATCTTTAACGTAGTTGTGCCGATATCAGAAAATCAAAGTATCGGGATGGCAATTTTAGCAACGTTATTTGCTTATGACGGCTGGATTTTACTTGCTTCGATTGGCGGAGAAATGAAGAATCCAACAAAGTTATTACCGAAAGCAATGACAGTTGGGATTTTAATTGTAACGGCTGCTTACGTGTTAATTAACTTAGCTTTATTAAATGTATTACCAGCAACGCAAATTGTAGAACTTGGAGAAAATGCAACAGCGACAGCTGCGGGCATGCTACTTGGAGAATATGGTGGGAAAATTATTAGTATCGGTATTATCGTTTCTATTTTCGGTTGTTTAAATGGAAAGATTTTAACGTTCCCACGTATCCCGATGTCGATGGCAGAACGTGGACAACTCCCATTTGCTAAGTTTATTGCAAAGGAAAGCCCAAGATTTAAAACACCAGCAAATGCGATTACTGTTGAAATCATTTTAGGAATTATTTTAATGATTATTAGTGATCCGAATAAGCTATCTGAGATTTCCGTATTCATTATTTATATTTTCTATGTAATGACGTTTATCGGTGTCTTTATTTTAAGAAAACGTAATAAGAATAAAGAGCGTGCATACAGTGTACCATTATTCCCAATCGTACCAATCGTTGCGATTCTCGGTTCACTCTTTGTAATCGGTAGTGCAATTATCAATGATCCGGTAAGTTGTTTCTTATCAATTGGAATTGTCTTTACTGGACTTCCGGTATATTGGTATTTAAATAAGAAGAATAAAAATGAAGTGTCATGATTGAGGGGTAGGCGTATAATACGCCTACCTTTTTTACTGTAAAAAAATTGTACTTGTGTTCAATTTCTATTTTGGTTACTATAGTCGTAGTAACCAAAATAGAAAGCGTGGGGAAAGACTTGAATTTTCGTGTATATATTTTAGCTATCGCGGCTTTCGTAGTCGGAACGGTTGAGCTAATTATAGGAGGAACGCTTGATTTAGTTGCCAATGATTTACGAGTATCTATTAGTGCAGCTGGTCAGCTTATAACAATATTTTCAGTAGTATTTGCTTTATCAGGTCCGGTTTTATTAGCGGTAACTGGAAAGTTTGAAAGAAAAAAATTATACATTGGAGCATTATCAATCTTCTTAATCGGAAATATTATTTCAGCATGTAGTATGAATTATGGGATGTTAATGTTCTCAAGGGTTGTTTGTGCGGCGAGTGGTTCGCTTATTATTGCACTGTCAGTAACACTTGCTTCTAGCGTTGTAGAACCACATTTTCGTGCGCGTGCAATTGGAATCATCTTCATGGGGATTAGTGGTTCACTTGTACTTGGAGTACCGCTTGGCCTTGTACTCGGAAATGCATATGGATGGCGTGCACCATTTGTACTCATTTCGATCTTAACAGTTATGGCAATTGCTTGTATTTCATTATTCTTAACGAAAGTACCACCAACATCAGTGTTATCGATAAGAGAGCAAATCGCTACGTTAAAAGATAAAAAAATCGTAAGTGCACAGTTAACATCATTTTTATTTTTAACGGGGCATTTAACACTATATGCATATTTAACGCCTTTCTTAAAAGATGTCATGCATGTGGAATCGAATTGGATTAGTGTATTTTACTTCATTTTCGGAGTTGCAGCGGTACTTGGAGGCGGACTTGGAGGCTTGCTCGCTGATAAATGGGGATCGAAGAAAAGTATTATTTCGATTATTATCGTATTTGCATGTGCAATCTTCGTATTGCCGATGATGACATTCTCATTCCCGCTGTTCATTATTATGATGGGAATTTGGAGCATGTTGAGCTGGGCGATTTCGCCAGCACAACAAAATTATTTAATTGAAATTGCACCAGAATCAGCTGGTATTCAGCAAAGTTTAAATAACTCTGCCCTTCACTTAGGAATTGCACTCGGTTCAACAGTAGGCGGAGTCGTTATTGAAAAATCATCTGTTATATATAACGCTTGGGTAGGCGGTGGCTTTATTATATTAGCGCTGCTTTGTGCGATTTTCTCGATTACGAGAGGCCGTTCTGCTCAGTTTGCAAAAGAAGAATCTATCGTTTGATAGGTTCTTTTTTATTTGTAAAATTTTGCAGGTTTTAGTAGAGAGGTGGAGAATTTGTATGTAGCGAGGTGATGGGTAAATGATGTTTAATTTCTCGATATTCGGTATAATACTTGCACTATTGCCGATAGTTGCAGTTGTTTTTGTATTAGGATGGATTCGTGTCATCTATCAAAATTCAGAGAAACAAGTAGAGCAAAATGAGAAAATTATTGAGCTGTTGACGGAGATAAAAGAGGAAAAAAAGTCGTAAAATTACTGCTTCATTTGCGTGTGAATTTTACAAAACAGAAACATTATTTTGTGGCGCTTTCTGTTATATTTAGGAAGATTGTATTTTCATATAGGAGGGCTACAAATGGGTTTATTTGATATGTTTAAGGGAGACAAAACACGTACAGAAAATGGGATGGAACCGCATTTTGCATTTGCTACATCTTTACTTTACATGATGGGTGCAGATGGAGAGTATGACAATGAGGAATTAGGACAGTTATTATCTGTTTTAGGTGGAAAAAATAAAGGTGGTACAATTTATGTAGGTGGAAATAACGATGACCTACTTGAGAAGGCAATTAAGTATGTTCGTAAAAATAGTTTAGATACATTTTTAAAAGAAGCAACACCTTCTCTTACAGATGCACAAAAAATGTGTATTCTAGTTAACTTAATTGACTCGTCTCTTTCTGATGGAGAAGCTGAGCGCGAAGAACAAATGATGTTTGGGAAGTTTTTACAAGCCTTTGATATTTCAGAAGAACGATTTAAGCCATTTTTTGAAGTAATTGTATTAAAGAATGACCGTTCTGTATTTACAAATCAAAATCATCCGAAAAACCAATTACATAAAATTGAATTAGCGAAAGCATAAAAAAGAGCTGTGCCAAACGAGGATGGAAAAAACCTTTTGGTACAGCTCTTTTTGTGTGAAAAATTACTTTAGTAATGTATTAATATCTCAGCTTCCTCAACAAGCTCTTAATTTCCTCATCTTGCATGAAGAGATCATGGTGTTTCTGGGTAATCTTTGCAAGTGCAACGTCGTGATAGAAAAATTCTATGAAGAACTTCACGAAAGGTTGTGACATTGTTTTCATTGCTTGCCATGACTGTTGCTCTACACCAGCAAATAAAATTTCGTGGTCGTCAACGACGAGTAGTAAATAGCGCTCTAATGCGTTAGGCTCTTCAGATGGAATTAGAAAATGCATGTTTTCTAAATTCGTTTCTACTTTTCCAACTATAAGAGACTCGATGTGGACGCCTTGTTTTGCTTTTTCTTCTAGTATAGGAAGGTATTCAGAAAGAGTATCATTCCAAGCTGAAATAAGAATGGACTTTTTTGCACCTTCGATGAGTTCTTTACTCTGCACTCGAATAGAAGATTGCATTTTTAAGCTCCACACACGGTCATCTGTAAATGATTTTTTTGATAAATTCGTTTCTAATTCTTTAATATTGGATTGAAATTCTGTCGTTAATTTTTCAATTGCTAGTTTGAGTGGTAATGCTGTATACAACTTTTTCTTTTCTGAAACAGAATCCATTACCATCCCTTTATCGATTAGACGTGCTAGCACTTCATATATTTTTGCTTTTGGAACACCAGAGTGTTTCACAATTGTTGTAGCATCTAGTGGTTCATTACTTGATACGACAACTTCATAAGCTTGGCTTTCATATTGTGAGAAACCGAATTTTTGTAACATAGTTACCTCCGAACGAATGAGATTATATATTTTAAGGATAATGAACTATTTGTTTTTACACAAGTGGTAGTAGGTTTTCTAATGGGATTGAGTTGAGAATTAATTTCAATTTTTTAATTTTATCCATTATACTTAATATAGTGATTAATATGATTACAATACAACGAGAAGGGGATGCGTTGGGGAAGATGTTGAGAAGTTTACGTTTAAAAATTGCAGTAGTATTTTCAGTACTTATTTCAATGATGTTCGTAATTTTAGGGACAGCTATGTATCAGTTACAGAAAGAGAAGGAAGTGCGCTCCTTAGATCAGTATTCTCAAAATACGATGGATCTTGTGACAGAGCAGTTAAATGCATTTATGCAGCGAATTGAAGAAGATATGGGGCATTATGGAAGTCATGATGATATTCAAAACATGTTACAAGATGGAGTGACTCCGGAAGAAGAAAGCTTTATTTTAAAAGAATTTTTGAGATTTAAAAATAATCATCCAGATATTTTAGATGTATACATTGGAACGAAAGATAAAAAAACGTTGAGTGCAAATCTCGCTGACGGAGGAAAAGTACCGGAAGGGTATGATCCAACAAGTCGTCAGTGGTATAAAGCATCAGAATCTGATACAAAATCGATTATTTGGGGGCAACCACAATATGAAATCGCGACAGGTAAGTTAAGTATTGGAGTTTCAAAAGCTATTGTCGGACAGGATGGTTCTGTATTAGGGGTAGTAGCAATGGATGTATCACTAGGAACAATCCAAAAGCTACTCCATAATATTCAATATAATAATGGCGGAGAAATGTTTATCGTAAATGATAAAAATATTGCTATTGTATATCCAGGGCAAGTAGGAAAAGATGTTTCAAAAGAATCACTTGTAAAAAGTTTAAATAAAGATGAAACAAAATTTGCAGTGACGACATTAGGAGGGAACGATGTAGTAGCCTATAGTCAACTGTTTGATAAGATGAAATGGAAAATTGGGATTGTTTATCCGAAGGACACGATTGATGGGCTATTAAATAGTACGAGAAATACAGTCATTATAATGGCGTGTATTAGCCTATTCGTTGGAATCGTAGCTTCATACTTGTTCTCAAGAAGATTAGCAAGACCACTGCAACTATTAACCAATCACGTTCAAAAAGTAGCAGAAGGTGATTTAACGTTGCAAATGAAAGTGACAAGTAAGGATGAAGTTGGAGAGCTGACGAACCATTTTAATCATATGGTTGAGCAAATGAATGAAATGGTAAGCAAAATTAAAAATAGTGTATCAACAGTGCAACAATCAACGAATAATCTACAT
This sequence comes from Bacillus albus, assembly GCF_001884185.1. Taxonomy (GTDB): domain Bacteria; phylum Bacillota; class Bacilli; order Bacillales; family Bacillaceae_G; genus Bacillus_A; species Bacillus_A albus. Next base: position 7,749 of record NZ_MAOE01000094.1, on the reverse strand, counting down.
TATTTAACGAATGAAACTGTAGCAGCTAGTAGAGAAGTTTCAGGTGCAATGGATGATGTGAGCGGAGGAGCGTCCACTCTTGCTAATAGTGTCGATGAAGTTTCAGAGCAGCTCGAAAATATGGCGCAATCAGTGGAACAAATGAATAACTCTGTTGGGGAAATAAAAGGTGTGGCTGGCAAAGCTGAAGAGGCATCAAAGCAAGGATTAAATACGATGCGCAATTTAGTTCGTACGAGGAGCCAATCCTCTTCGATTGTTGTTCATACAGAGGAAGCATCCGGAAAGTTAGAGCAAAGAGTTGGATCGATTCAAAATGTTGTAGAGCTTATAAAAGGTATTTCAGATCAAACGAATTTACTCGCTTTAAATGCTTCAATCGAGGCGGCACGTGCGGGTGAACAAGGTAAAGGCTTTGCTGTTGTTGCGGAAGAAGTTAGGAAATTAGCGGAACAATCAAAAGAAGCAACAGTAGAAATTGCGACAATGATTGGTGATGTACAAGTAGAGGTAAGGCGAGTTGTAGAAGTTGTAAGTAAATTGAAAGACATTGCGGATATACAAAATAAAGTTACGACAGAGGCAGAAACAGAATTCCGCACAATTATGTCAGTTGTAAATACGATTAGTACTTCAGTGGAACAAATTGTAGAAGAGGTACATAACATCGGTTACGAGCAAGGAGAAATTACAGCGGTCATGCATACAATTGCTGGTACGAGTCAAGAAAGCGCAGCTGTTTCGGAAGAAGTAAATGCTGCAACTGAATCACAAGTGAATCATCTAGAAAAGGTAGCTCATACGATGGAAAGTTTGACGGAGCATATGAGAGACTTAGAAAGATTAGTTGAGCAGTTTAAAATAGAGGAATAACAAATTAGTAAAATGATGAGTATTTCGGTAAAATAGATAATGGATATATAAGAAGCAATTATAGGAGGAAGACTACTATGGCAATTGTTGACGTATCGATTATTCCAGTAGGAACAGGTAATCCAAGTGTGAGTGAATATGTAGCAGAAGTACAAAAGGTGCTAGAGAAAAATGCAGATCGCGTGAAGTATCAATTAACACCAATGAATACAATTATTGAAGGAGATCTTCCTGTCATTCTAGAAGTAGTTCAACAAATGCATGAAGTTCCATATGCGAAAGGTGCGCAGCGCGTTGCGACAACAATTCGTATCGATGATCGTCGTGATAAAGTAAGCACAATGGAGAAGAAATTAAACTCTGTTCGATCAAAATTATAAAGAAAAGCAGCGATTTTCGCTGCTTTTTTCATATAGGAGGTAGATAAGATGAGTGAAAAGTTTAACGAACAATTTGATGGGTTGTTAGAGAAGTACACGGAACTATTACTTGGAGAGAGCAATGAAGAGAGAAAAGAACAGGTGCAGAAGTGGGCACTGTATTCTTACATAGCGAAGACGATGCCGGCTTTAGTGAAGCATTGGAATGAAACATATCCTGATGCGAAAGAAGAGATGGTACAGTTAATTACAGATATTAAAAGGCTGAATGAAGAGAAGAGAAATGAGCAATAAAAAAATCGAGATAAATATAATCTCAAGTCTTCTGTATTAATATCCTTGTATAATTTACATGGAATATAAAGGTTTTTATAGGCATGTCGAATATTTTCGACATGCCTATTTTGTGCCTAGTAAACTCCATTTTTCTAAATGTCGAAAAATATTTCAGGCATATTTATAAGCGAGAATATAGGGTTTTAAATGTTTTTATAGTATTTTATAAATTATCTAAATAATTATTTGTATCCAATAATTTTAAACAATGATATAATTTTGAAGAGGGGTAAAAAACAGATAAATTAAGTCATAGGGGTGAATTACATGGAACAATTAATGCGAAATTCGTTTCTTTTCTTATCTAAAAATAAAGCGCTAACAAAACTGGCTAAAAAGTACGGTTTACGCTTTGGTGCAGGTCGCTTTGTCGCAGGGGAGACGATTGAATTAGCGACAGCAGCTATTAAACAATTGAACAAGCAAGGACTTTGTGTAACGATCGATTATTTAGGGGAATTCGTTGACAATGAAGCGGAAGCAAATGAAATGGCTAACCAATCGATTGAAGCGATCCGTGCTATTGGAAGAGAAGGTCTTGATTCGCAACTTTCTTTAAAAATGACTTCTATGGGATTAGATATCTCTGATGAAATCGTAATGAACAATATGCGCCGTATTTTGGAAGCTGCAAAAGAAAATGGTGTGTTCGTTACCATTGATATGGAAGACTATACACGCTGCGGAAAGACAATTGATATCTTTAAACAGTTAAAATCTGAGTACGATAATATTGGTACAGTTATTCAAGCTTACCTATATCGTACAGAAAAAGATATGGAAGAATTAAATGCTTATAGTCCTAATTTACGTCTTGTAAAAGGAGCTTATAAAGAACCTGAAGAGGTAGCGTTCCCGGATAAGAAAGATGTAGATGATAACTATAAAAAAATTATTAAAATGCACTTATTAAATGGAAATTATACTGCAATTGCTTCACATGACGAAGCAATTATTGAATATACGAAAAAACTTGCCGAAGAACACAACATTCCAAGAGACCAATTTGAATTCCAAATGTTATATGGTATTCGTAATGAGCGTCAACTTGAGCTAGTAAAAGAAGGTTACAAAATGCGCGTTTACGTACCTTATGGAAACGACTGGTATGGCTACTTCATGCGTCGTTTAGCAGAGCGTCCAGCAAACGTTGCGTTCGTATTAAAAGGTATGGTTAAAAAATAACCAAGGAGAAAATACTCCTTGGTTATTTTAATTGCTGAAATGCGTAATGTGCCATTTTTTTCGTATCAGGATATAGTTGCTTGCGAGTAGAAGATAATACAACATTAATAACGCGTTTACCGTCTTTTTCATCCACTGTTACGACCGTATATTTTCCGAGTGCTGATAGACCGCTTTTACTTCCAATTGCATATGGATCGTCATATAGTTCTTCTCGTCCATAGTTTGCAATGTTTGGAGAGCGTTCTGAAGTATGTAGAGTTGTACGTGTTGAATTCATATATTCTAAAACAACTGGGTACTTTAATGCTTCTTTCGTAATCATAGCAATGTCATATGGTGACACTTTATTTCCTAGTGCATCAGCGCCACTTGCATTTTTGAAAGTCGCATGCTTTGTACCAAGTTCCTTCGCTCTAGCATTCATCATTTTTACAAATTCATTTTTTGATCCTGCAATATGTTCTGCGATGGATTCAGCTATTGGGTCTGCACTAATGATAAGCATAAGTTTTAATGCTTCATCCCGCTTTAACTTTTCCCCAGCACGAAGTTTAATCTTCTTACTTTGACTTTCTGTTTTAATTGCGTTCTCTGTAATTGTAATTTCTTCATCTTCTTTTACATTCTCTAGTAAAAGAAGGGTTGTCATCATCTTTGCTACACTAGCCGGATAAGAGCGTTCGTCTTCTCGTTTTCCATACAAAATTTCACCTGTGTCTGCATCAATTGTAATGGCGTATTTTCCGGTGATACTAGGTTGATCGGCTCTTACAGCTTGTTGCCTTTGGGCGTAAGAAAAGAAAATCATCCCTGTAAATAGTGTAGCAATCATTACAATCATAACTATTGTTCGTTTCATCATCGTTCCCTCTTTTGTTTTCCATATGTACAAATAAATTGGGCAGAAAAAGCAGCCAATACCCATTATGCCACGTTTTCTGCCCAAAAATATACCGTTATTTTTCGCCCATATTATGCTTCTTGTATTGTTGGTTATTACCTTGACGGCCCTTTTCTACACCGTGATTATGCGGTCCTGCATTTCCAGTTACGCTCGCTGCGCTAATTCCAGCTTTTGAAGGGTTCTTCTTAAGTTTTGCCATATATATTCCTCCAGTTTCGTCAGATTATAAAAAGGAAAAGTGTATTTGAGTGAAGAAAATACATACATATAGCATGGGCAAATAAAAGAAAAGTATTTATTTCAGAAAATTTTATCAATAAATATATTGCGAAAATTCAAACTGTATCATATATTTATTAGTAGAGGCTCACTCATTGATTGCGACTTATGTCGAAAAATTGAATGAGCATTCATTCAAGAATAGGGGGAGAATTGGATGTTCCAAATTAAAAAGGCTGCTGTTCTAGGTTCAGGCGTAATGGGTTCAGGGATTGCGGCACACTTAGCTAATATTGGTATTCCGACATTATTGCTTGATATTGTACCACCTGCGCTAACAAAAGAAGAGGAAGCAAAGGGACTTACATTAGAACATAAAAGTGTGAGAAATCGTTTTAGTAATACGGCATTGCAAAAACTATTAAAGCAAAAACCAGCTCCTCTGACAGTGAAAGGAAACCTAGCACTGATTGAAGCAGGTAACTTAGAAGATGATCTTGAGCGTCTAGCTGATGTAGATTGGATTATTGAAGTAGTAGTTGAAAACTTAGATATTAAAAAGAAACTATTTGAAAAAGTAGATGCTGTTCGTAAACCGGGTTCTATTGTAAGCTCGAATACGTCAGGCATTTCAGTAGAAAAAATGGCAGAAGGTCGTTCAGACGACTTCCAGAAACACTTCTTAGGCACACACTTTTTTAATCCACCACGATATTTAAAACTTCTAGAGGTAATACCGACGAAAGAAACTGATCCACAAGTATTAAGCTTCATGAAATTATTTGGCGAAGACGTTCTTGGAAAAGGCGTTGTTATCGCAAAAGACACACCAAACTTTATTGGAAACCGCATCGGTACGTATGGTTTACTTGTAACTCTTCAAGAGATGGTAAACCGCGGCTATAGCATTGGGGAAGTTGATTCTGTAACAGGCCCGCTTATTGGTCGTCCGAAGAGCGCAACGTTCCGTACATTAGATGTTGTCGGTTTAGATACATTCGTACACGTTGCAAATAACGTATATGAAAATGTACAAGAAGAAGAGCGTGATGTATTTAAAGTACCAGCTTTCATGCATGACATGCTTGATAAAAAATGGCTTGGAAGCAAAACAGGCCAAGGCTTCTTCTTAAAACAAGGAAAAGAAATTTTAGAATTAAATCCAGAAACGATGGAGTATGAAGCTCGCAAAAAATTAAAAGCTGCATCTATCGAGTTAAGTAAACAAGAAAAAGGTTTATCGAATAAATTGAAAGCGCTTGTATATGCGAAAGACCGCGCAGGAGAGTTGTTATGGAACATCATTACACCGACTCTTTTATACTCTGCAAAACTTCATAAAGAAATTGCTGACGATATCGTTGCAATTGACCAAGCGATGAAGTGGGGCTTCGGCTGGGAGCAAGGACCATTTGAAGTTTGGGATGCAATCGGCGTTGAAAAATCCGTTCAAAAGATGGAAGAAAACGGCGTAGTTGTTCCGACTTGGGTGAAAGAAATGTTAGAGAAAGGTTTCACTACTTTCTACAAACATGATAACGGAGATAGCTACTATTACGATAATGGCGAATATAAGCTAATTGAGCGTAATAAAAAGGCAATTTCTCTTAAACAATTAAAAGCAAAAAATGGTGTATTAAAGAAAAATAGCGGAGCGAGCTTAATCGATTTAGGCGACGGTATCCTTTGCTTAGAATTCCATTCGAAGAGCAATGCAATCGGTATGGATATTACGCAAATGATTAACTACGCTGTTGATGAAGTAGAAAAGAATTATAAAGGTCTTGTTATCGGTAACCAATCAAAGAACTTCTGCGTTGGTGCGAACTTAGCAATGATTTTAATGGAAGCGCAAGATGACAACTACTTTGAAATTGAGTTGGTTGTGAAAAACTTCCAAGATGCAATGACGAAAATTAAGTACTCTTCTAAGCCAGTTGTAGCAGCACCATATGGTATGACGCTTGGCGGAGGTACAGAAGTTTGCTTACCAGCAGCTAGCATTCAAGCTTCTAGTGAAACGTATATGGGCTTAGTAGAAGTTGGTGTTGGCTTAATCCCTGGCGGAGGCGGTAATAAAGAGTTATACATTAAACACTTAAATAAAATGGCAAACGGCGTAGAGTTTGATCTGCAAAAGGTTGCAAATAAAGTATTCGAAACAGTCGCAATGGCGAAAGTTTCAACTTCAGGACAAGAAGCAGTTTCTCATAACTTCTTAGGTGATAAAGACGGTATTAGTGTGAATGGTGATCACTTACTATATGATGCAAAACAGAAAGCACTTGCTTTATATGAAGCAGGTTATAAAGCACCGATCCGTAAAAAGATACCGGTTGTTGGTGAAACAGGATATGCAACGCTTGTACTTGGTGCAGAAGCAATGCATTTATCTGGTTACATTTCTGAACATGATCTTCACATTGCGAAGAAACTTGCATATGTCATCGCGGGCGGAAAAGTGCCGTACGGAACAGAAGTTGATGAGCAGTATTTATTAGATGTAGAACGTGAAGCATTTATTAGCTTAGTAAGTGAGATGAAATCACAAGCAAGAATGCAGCACATGCTTGTAAAAGGAAAGCCATTACGTAACTAATAACGAGGGGAGATATCGTTCATGAGAGAAGCTGTCATTGTTGCGGGAGCAAGAACACCAATTGGAAAAGCAAAGAGGGGTTCATTAAAAACAGTTCGTCCTGACGATCTAGGGGCGTTAGTAGTAAAGGAAACGTTAAAGCGTGCGAATTATGAAGGACCAATTGATGATTTAATTTTCGGTTGTGCGATGCCAGAAGCAGAGCAAGGTTTAAACATGGCTCGTAATATCGGCGGATTAGCAGGACTTTCTTACGATGTTCCAGCTATTACAATTAACCGTTACTGTTCTTCAGGGTTACAAAGTATCGCTTACGGAGCAGAGCGCATTATGCTTGGTCACTCGGAAGCTGTATTATCAGGCGGAGCGGAATCAATGAGTTTAGTTCCAATGATGGGACACGTTGTTCGTCCGAATAGTCGCCTTGTAGAAGCGGCTCCAGAATATTATATGGGCATGGGACATACAGCAGAGCAAGTCGCTGTGAAATATGGAATTTCTCGTGAAGAGCAAGATGCATTTGCAGTAAGAAGTCATCAACGCGCTGCGAAAGCATTAGCTGCAGGGAATTTTGCTGATGAAACAGTATCTGTAGATGTAACGTTACGTACTGTTGGATCAAACAACAAACTGCAAGAAGAAACAATCATTTTCGCACAAGACGAAGGTGTAAGAGCAGAAACGACACTAGACATTTTAGGTAAATTACGTCCAGCATTTAACGTTCGCGGTTCTGTAACAGCTGGTAACTCTTCACAAATGAGTGATGGTGCAGCATCTGTATTATTAATGGATCGTGAAAAAGCAGTGAGTGATGGTATGAAACCACTTGCAAAATTCCGTTCATTTGCAGTAGCTGGCGTACCACCAGAAGTAATGGGAATCGGCCCAATCGCAGCAATTCCGAAAGCATTAAAACTAGCTGGTTTAGAACTATCTGATATCGGCCTATTCGAACTAAATGAAGCATTCGCTTCACAATCAATCCAAGTTATTCGTGAGCTTGGTTTAGATGAAGAAAAAGTAAACGTAAACGGCGGTGCAATCGCACTTGGACACCCACTTGGTTGTACAGGAGCAAAACTAACACTATCTCTTATCCACGAAATGAAACGCCGCAACGAACAATTCGGTATCGTAACAATGTGTATCGGCGGCGGAATGGGAGCAGCGGGAGTGTTTGAATTACTATAAAAAAAGTGGAAGCGGCTCGCTCGGAATGTGAGGGGGATGGAGCTTCAGACGTAGAG
>NZ_MAOE01000093.1 GCF_001884185.1 Bacillus albus | reverse complement strand
TATATATATATCAATCAGTGTATTAGGCTTTGAATCATTACAATTATTGAATATACAATTTTTACAAAGCGAAAACAAAGAACTGAAGATTCGATTGAAAATTTAAATATATAGCATACATAAGAGTGATATAATTGAAAGAGATGGTAAAATTATACTTACAGGAGTGAGAAGATGGCAAAAAAGAAAGCAACAAGTCAACCAATTATAACACTTGAATCTAGTAATACTGAAGTTCCAAGACCTAGATTGAGTAAATTGATTATCAAAAATTTTCGATGTATTGGAAACAACCCTGTGGAAATTGAATTAGATGATATTGTAGTTCTTGTTGGCCCCAATAATGTTGGGAAAAGTTCGATTCTTAGAGCATACGAAGTAGTAATGTCACATGGTTCCAAAGAGGGGAAATTACATATTGATGATTTTCCGAATAGTGAGATAACTGAAGGGAGTTTCCCTGAAATCGAATTGCAAACAGTTGTATATGATAATAGTCCAGGAGAAAGATGGATAAGAGTTGATTCAGAAACTGGTGAAAAATATGTACGTGAACAATGGGTTTGGAAAAATGTTGGTGACCCAGTTAGAAGAGGGTTTGATGTATATGAAAATGATTGGTCAGATCAAGTGCCTTGGGGAGCGCCAAATGTTGCAAATTCACGAAGACCCCAACCACATTTAGTAGATGCATTTTCTAACCCAGAAGCACAATCAAAAGAGATAATAAATATTTTACAATCTGTTTTAACAGATAGGGTGAAATCTTTTATAAGTGTTGAAAATAAAGATGGAGATCAAAAAACTGATTATAGTCTTTTAATAGACAAAATTGAAGAAATTCAAAATGTAATTATAAAAGATTCTAAAAATGAAATAGAAAATGCAGAAAATCAAATTACGCAGCTAATAGATAAGGTTTTCCCGGGATATCAAGTGAAATTTGATGCAAGACCTCAGGAAGAATTAGAAAAGAGTATTAATCTTTTTAAAGCCAATCCACAATTGTTAATGGGCCCGGAAGGTGGTTATCAGAGTTCGATAGAACGACAAGGTAGTGGTGCTAGAAGAACTTTACTTTGGGCAGCACTTCAATTTATAAATGAAACTCAGCTTTCAAAAAAGAAAAGCTCTCAACGACCGCATGTCCTATTATTAGATGAGCCAGAGTTGTGCCTTCATCCAAGCGCAATAAGAGAAGCTTGTAAAGTACTTTACGATCTTCCCCAATCTGGTAATTGGCAAGTAATGGTTACTACTCATTCTCCTGCATTTATCGATCTTTCCAGAGATAATACCACAATCATTCGTGTAGAGCGTAATGAAGACGGAGAAATTAATGGAACAACTTTGTTTAGGCCTAATAAGGCTAAACTAGATGAAGATGATAAAAAAAGATTAAAACTTTTGAATATTTTCGACCCATATGTCGCAGAATTTTTCTTTGGAGGTCATTCCATTATTGTTGAAGGAGATACAGAGTATACAGCTTTCAAGTATGTCATCAGTGCAAATCCTGAAGCGTTTAATAACATTCATATTATACGCGCTAGAGGAAAAGATACTATTGTTTCTTTAGTAAAAATACTAAATCATTTTGGATCTAGATACTCTATTCTTCATGACAGTGACAGACCTTTTACAAATAAGAGAAAACTGAATGGTGAATTCAAAAAAAATAAGGCATGGGCAACAAATGATAATATAAAAGAAGCGGTAAACATGCATGAAGATGCTACTAAAGTCAGACTTTTATCATCTATTCCGAATTTTGAAGAAGCTTATTTTGGAGAAGCTGTTAGTGGTGAGAAACCTTATAATGCACTATTAACAATTAGGGAAGATATTAATGCTTTCCAAAAAATCACAGATCTTTTACATGCACTTAGTAATCACGCTGCTCGAACTCCGGCTGGTTGTTTAGAATGGGAAGATTCATCTCAATTACTGGATGCACTTGATGAATTAGTTTCTGAGTAAAGTACGATTTTCAAGAATTAATTAAAAATTGAGTTTGAAGGACTGTTGTTTTGGATCTGTAAACATAATGGATAATAGAAGGGAAAAACACCGTAACATATTAGTTATATCTAATATGTTACGGTGTTTGAATTTAAAGTTTTTTTTAATTTTAGGTATTGATAAGACCAAAGCAAAAGGGTGGGTTCCGCAAAAAGAAATAGTTTATAATAACCACCACCTTAAGCGGTAGCAGTTAAGGAAGAGATGTTAGCGCATCTCTTCTTTTTATTATATGCCAATTTATTCGCTGTTACACTTATATAGTATTCTACGGAAAATATATCATATTCCTATTTTGTGGTCAATTTGATTGCATGATTGAAAAGGTGTAGTCTTATTCTTTTTCAAACTGAAAAATATCCCGGTTAATAAGTTGGTGGAGATACCTATCCATTTCAGCAGCAGAAACTTTTCTTTCATTTTTAAACCACCATGCGCTTAATGAGGTGATTGCCCCTGAATAAAATTCAATGATTAGATCATTTGGCATCGTATGATTTTTGTGTAGTTGATTTAACGCTTCTATTTCTTGTTTTCTCGTTTCGTGACTTAAATACTGTGTCCGGTTAATAAATTGTTCATCTGACATTTGCGTCTCTAATATTTTACCGATTTCTTCATGATGTAGAAATTGTTCCATCACTTGAAATGGTTTACTTAATCGATCTGAAACCGGTATTTCAGCAATCATCTTGCCGTATCGTTTAAATCCAAATGTTAATAAAGCATCTTTATCTTCAAAGTGTTTATAAAAGGTTGTTCTGTGTACCATCGCGCGGTCACAAATTTGGTTAATCGTGATCGTACTATATTTCTGTTTTGATTGCGTCATTAATTCAAATAAGGAATCCCACAATAATTTATGTGTACGTCTAATACGTAAATCGAGTTGTTTTTCATTATCATTCATCTACAATTCTCCTTTTTTGTAGATTAAATATACAGTGGCTGAAAATTGATTCTCCCTTTTTAATCTACATATGTATATTATATTACATGTGTTTAGGTATATTTAAAGTTTTTTAGTAAGAAACAGGAGGAGAATTTGTAAATGAATATGACAACTAAGAGCCCTGCAAGTGGAAAAGTTGATACTTCTAATTTGAAACATACCCCCATTTTAATTGCATTACTTCTAGGGGCAATGGTTGCATTATTAAACGAAACGTTACTTGGTAATGCGTTAACCGTATTAATGAAAGAATTTGGCGTAACAGCTTCAACAATTCAATGGCTTTCTACAGCTTACATGTTAGTAGTTGGTGTTTTAGTCCCGATTACAGCGTTACTTCAACAATGGCTCACAACGAGACAAATGTTTTTAATCGCTATGGTAACGTTTTTAGCTGGTACATTAATTGCGGGATTTGCGCCGACATTTTCCGTTTTATTAGTCGGCCGTATCGTCCAAGCGGTAGCGACAGGGTTAATTTCACCGTTATTAATGAATACGATTTTAATTATTTGTCCGCCTGAAAAACGTGGTGCAACAATGGGATTAATCGCACTTGTAATGATGGCAGCTCCAGCAATTGGTCCTACATTATCTGGAGTAATTGTGGATTCATTAAATTGGCGCTGGTTATTCTATATTGTTATTCCTGTCGTGATCATTTCCATTATGATTGGAATGAAGTACATTCAAAATGTTTCAGAGTTAACAAGGCCAAAAGTAGATTATCCATCTATCCTTTTATCGACACTCGGATTTGGCGGAATTGTGTATAGCTTTAGTGCATCAGGTGACTTAGGATGGTCCGATGCAAAAGTGTATGGCACTTTACTTGTTGGGCTTATCTCATTATGTATTTTTGTCGTTCGACAATTGAAAATTGAGAATCCAATTTTAGAATTACGCGCATTTAAAGTTCCGATGTTTACATTATCAGTTGGATTAATTGTCATTGTGATGATGTCGTTATTTTCAACGATGACTTTATTACCGATGTTCCTGCAAACAGTTTTACTCGTTACAGCTTTTAAATCAGGAATTATCATGCTTCCAGGAAGTGTTATTAGCGCCATCATGGGACCAATCGCAGGTAAACTATTTGATAAATTTAGTCCGAAAGTTATTATCGTTCCCGGCATTGTGTTAGTAGGAATTGCAATGTTCTTGTTTAAAGGTATTACTCCTGATACATCAATGGTACAAATTATTGTTATGCATAGCGTATTAATGGTTGGACTCATGTTTGTCATGACGGCACAAACATACGGTTTAAATCAATTAACACCAGATTTATATCCGCACGGAACAGCATTGTTTAATACGTTGCAACAAGTAGCTGGCGCAATTGGTACAGCTATCTTTATTTCGAAAATGTCTTCAGGAACAGCTAGCTATATGGAAAGCTCCGCAAATCCACTGGACCCAGTAGAGAAGTTAAACGGTTTAACATCAGGATTCCAAGGTGCATTTGCACTAGGGTTAGTCTTTATCATTGTTGCTTTTATCGTATCGTTGTTTTTAAAAGAAAAGAAAGAGGGAGTAAAGGCAGCGAGGGTTTTACAGAACGAGAATTAAGGTTCAAATAAAAAGACATCTTTAAGAGATAAAGATGTCTTTTTACATTTCTTTCGTAACATCATACCTTAGCAACTGCTCCTGATCATAAAACCTCTCAAAAATAATCCCCATTACATAAAAGAATACTAGTCCGAAGCAAATATGAATGAGTGTAAAAGTAGCTCCAAATGAAGAGAATTCATACACGAGAATTGGCAATTTTGCAGTTGTCCAAACGCCTAAGAAAAATACAATATACCGAATACTTGCGCCTTTTTTTAATAGGAGTGCTGCAATTGGAAAGGCAACGTAGAGAGGACCAGCTGCAATGCCCCCTAATAATAAAGAGAATAGGATTCCGTATATGCCGGATTTTTCGCCCATATATTTCATGAGCGTTTCTTTCTTCACCCATTGATCAAGCAATCCTACAAATAGTAGGACAGGGGGAAGGAGAAACAACATATCTAAAATGCTATTTCCTGTTAGTTGTAATGCGCTCCATCCTAAAGATTGATTTATAAAAGTTAATACGAAGAGCCCCAGTAGTAAGATGAAAAAGAAGCGATATCTTTTTAGTTCTTTCATACCATCACCACCCAAATGATATAGGAGAATAGGAGAGACATGAGCAGAGCAGATGCATTACGTGCGTAAGCAAAGCTTCGCCCGAATATCTTTTGTTCCATCGGTAATGTTGTAAGCCCTACTGACATGAGTGTAGACATAAGTGCCGCAACTTGAGGAAGGCCTGCGCCGTGTTGTACTAACGTATTACCAAGTGGGAATACGACGAAGCTTGGAATAAGTGCAACGGAGCCGAGTATTGCTGAATACATAATACCTAACAATCCGGACTGTTCTCCAATGATAGAAGAGATAAAGGGCGGCGTTAATACAGAAAGCGATAAGCCAACGAAAAGCATGATGGAAAGCATCGCAGGGAGAAGGTTGCGAAACATTTTCCACGATTTCATTAGAGCATCTTTCGTTTTCGTCCGGTCCTTCATAAAAGAAATCCCCGTAAGAATAATGGCTAAAGTGTAAAGGATTACGCCATTAATCATGGTCGGAATCCTTTAAGTCCTTATATTTGTCTAAGAAAAAGGATAAGTTCTTCATTTTTTCTTCAATATCCATTTGGAAATCTGCCAATTGTTCCTTTCCAGCAGGCGTGATTTTGTACATTTTTCTCGGTTTGTCTTGATGATCTGTGCTTACGTAAGATTCAATTGCACCTTCGTTTTCTAATTTCTTTAGCGTACGATATAAAATGGCGCTATCGATTGGATTGACGGGAAGTTCTTCCTCGCACTTTTGTAGTAATTGCCCGCCATAGTTATCTCCTTCAGCTAGAAATAACAAAAGAAATGCACCTGTATGTCTTCCTGTATGTTTCATGGATTTTCCTCCTAGAATGAATTAGGATATATACTGTTAGTGACAGTATACTGTTGTTAACAGTATATGGTGCATGATGTGTTATGTCAATTATAAAAAGTTTAATTTTTCATAGTAGTTTTTAGCACTTGTAAGCTATCAATATGTATAGGGCCTGTACATCCAAAAACACAAAAAAAGACACTCTCAAGAGTGCCTCTCCTTAGCAGCCGAATCCGCCGCCCCAACAGCTAGCTCCAACGATGATTAATAAAATAAAGAGTACAACTAGTAAAGCGAATCCGCCACCGAAACCGCAGCCACCGCCACAAGTACCGCCATAGCCCATATTAACTCCTCCTTCCCTAAAGACCATTAATTAATGGATTTAATTCACTTTATGTTTTTACGGATAGACTTGAGCAGGTCCTTTTGAAAAATAAAAGGAGCTTAGATTTTAAAAGAGTTGACGACCTTATTTTTGTCACGAGTATTATGCTGATGACATATTGTATTTTATTCTGTGTATTGGGGGAAGGAGGATCTTTATGGCCAATTCTGAAATGATTTTACGATTACTTACGGATTTAAAGATTGAACAGCAAGCTTTAAAAGAGCAGCTGGAAAAAATACAAACAGCTGTGACTACTCTTGAAGAAAAATCAGCGATTGTGGAAGAACAACCAAAGACTATTGAAGAAAAACCAGCTGTTGCTGCTGCAAAGCAAAGAGCTCATTCTGGACACCCAACATCTTTTCGTGCTTGGAGAGCATCTGCTCAAAGGAACTCATAAAAATATAAGAAAAGAAGACATCAATTAAGATGTCTTCTTTTGCTTGTACAATCCAAATGAAGTTAAGAAGATATATCCATATTGCTTTAAAAATAAGAAGAAAATAACGATTGTCGACTCCTGTTTTAGTATAGCATGAAATAATGAAATTTTTCTATGTAATATTGCATATATATAGATTATACAATTTTTATGTTATATATTTTAGTTGTCTGTTATTTGTTTTAATTCATTTACTTATATTATTTTTTGAGCGCCCCAGTGATGGGGCCTTTTTTTATAATTGTTTTAAAGCAGAAACCCCTCAAGTATAGTGAGGGGCTACATGACTAGGTAAATGAATAATTATTAGTGTTTAATGAGCTGAAGTTCAGGATATTGCTTCTGAATTTCTTCTAAACGATTTTCGTTTATCCCTTTTAAAGTTTGATCGAAAAAGCTAGTTACTAGTTTATTAATGAGTGTATAATTTGCGGCTACATCTTCGTCTGGTTCGTTAATAATAGGTGAAAATGCTGCTAAATCTGTAAAACTAGTATGATTTGTTTTTGGAATTACTACTGTGTATACGCCAGGTTTTTCAATCGTTTTATTTCTTAAATAGGATATTTCCAATAATTCATTTTGTATTCCGGTTGTCTTTTGATTCTCCGCTTCTTTCATGAAATGAATCGTAGCCTCAGCATTCATCAACATGAATGGTTTCTGAGGACCATCTTTAGGCATCGGGTCTCCATACAATCCACCGTCCATATCAATTGCAGCCTTAATACGCGTATCCTTTACTAACATTTGTGCGGAAGTTGCTCCGCCAAAAGAGTGACCGAACATTCCAATTTTGTCATATTCGATTAAGTCTGCAATCGTTTTAAAATTTTTATCGAAATTCCCCTCTATTACTTCATTTAAAACAAAAGTAGTATCCTGTTCCCATTTTTCAACTATGGTATTTAAGGCAGTAGGTTTATATTCAATTGGTATAGAGTCTATACGGTTTCCGTTAGGGAAAATAGTTGTTGCTGCATATCCTGTGAAATTAAGAGCGATTACGACATAGCCTTGACTAGCTAATTCCTCTAATTGGAATGTATTTTGTTGACCATATAATCCCATTCCATGGCCGAATAAGAGGAGGGGGAATTTTTCTTTAGCTTGAAGTGGCGTAGCATCTTGATAAGAATGTGTTTTTGTCAGTCCTAAATGTGTCGTTACGATATATGGAACACCGTTTGTTACTGCCAATTGTTCAGCCAGCTCGTTTATGTTCTTAAAATAGGCAGAAGGGTTCCCAGATCCTTTTTCGGCGGGATAGTATACTTGTATCATTAACTCACGATTTCCATGACTATTTGGTACAGTGGTTTCTTTTCGATTTGTATCAATTAAATGAAAAGCTTTCGTTCCTACTGTATATTTTCCAGTAGGCTCAGGGAGTGTTAAAATCGGAAAAAGTAAAGGTAATGTAAACATTGCGATAGCGGTTACGATAATTCCTAAACCTTTTAAAACTTTCATCACTAACTTTTTAGAAACGGCTGTAGTTTTTGGTTTCAAAAAAACTTGTAATGTTAAAACGAACAATAAGAAATAAGCAGGGATCATAAGCCAGTTTGCGCCAATTACAATGATGGTGGCAAATAAGAGTGCATAATTGATCAGTAAAATGACTATATTTTTTTTCGTCAAACCTCGTTCGATAAAGATGGGAGTGATGCTAGTCAAAAGTAATACAGCAATAAAAATGATTTCTAACATTTTTAGCTTTTAGCTCCTTTCCAAATCATATAAATATAGATTGATAATTTATAATCTTCTCAATTATATAACCAACAGTGATAATTGTATGCATGTAAGTAAGTTTCGAATGTTTTTACATGACATCTTAAGAAAAAGTACTCATACGAGTACTTTTTCTTAAATAAATTACTATTTATTTTTAAACCGTTCCCCATAAATGATAAACCATACCGAAAACAAAAAATGCTAGTCCCACAAACAAAACAATCAAGGCAAGCATTCCGTTTTTATTATGTTCCATACAGTTAGCTCCTTTTTAAGTTATATACAAAAAGCCTTTCGTCATAATTATGGCTAAAGGCTTTGGTCTTCATACTTTGTAGTTTATAAAAAAGTTGCACTTCTGTATGAATTTGGAATATGATTGTTTAAAGAGTAGGTGATGAGTACATGCAGGAAAGAAAACAATTCCCGCTTATATCTGGAAATCTCTCATTAGATTTAGTGAATACAGAGTTAGTTAGGCGTGGACAACGTTATGATTTATTAATAACAGATGAAGATGTATTAGAATGGCTACATGTAATAAAGGTTAATCTTCCTTTTTGGAATGAAAAAACACTTATAGGAATTCAAGAGCGACTCAATCAAGTTACATCTAGCATATTAGAGCTAAGAGGAGTACTGAGAAAACAGTTTGAGGCAATTGCCGATCAGCATGAAATTTCTGATGATTTTATTACGTATTTAGAAAAACAAATTGAGAAGGCACCATTTACATATAAAGTAATTGAACAGAGTCTAGTACCTATCCCAGTTGGAGAAATTGAGGATGTACTTGTATCGTTAATTGCATTTGATGCTTTAACGTTAATAGCAGAAAATAAGCTTATTTCTCTTAAAAGGTGTTCAAACCCCGACTGTGTTTTATTATTTATAGATAAAAATGGAAAACGAAAATGGTGTTCTATGAAAATATGTGGGAACCGAAAAAAGGTAGCAAAATTTCAGGTTCGAAAATCTGAAGAAGTGTAGGGAATCAACTTATAACAGTTGATTCTTTTTTTTGTACTTTTTAACTAACCTCTTAAATTAATATTGACTGGTTAGTTTGTTCGGAATATAATTATTGGTAAATAAAGGAGGAGAATGATGAGTAATATAACAACAGCTAAGCAGAAAGAGGCTCAACCAATAAGTGTACGATATTTTGCAAAAATGAAAGGGAAAGGAAGAAGTCCATTACAAGTAAATATAAAGGACTCTTTAACGGGATTATTAGGGGGATTTTTAACGATTCTTACCTTAACATATTTAACGAGCATAACTTCTACAGAACTACTAATGGCCCCATTTGGAGCGAGTTGTGTATTAGCGTTTGGAGTTTGGAATGCACCGCTATCTCAGCCGCGTAATATTATTGGAGGACACTTGATTTCAACTTTCATTGGTCTATCAATATATCATTTATTTGGGAATGAGTATTGGACAATTGCTTTAGCAGTTGGTATGTCGATTGCTATTATAATGTTAACAAGAACAACACATCCTCCAGCAGGGGCTGATCCAATTGTCGTTATTTTAGGAGCATACAGTTGGAGTTATTTAGTAACACCAGTTTTAGTTGGTTCTCTTGTTATTGTAGTTATTGCTTTATTTATTAATAATATGAGCAGTAAAAGGAGCTATCCGACTTTTTGGATATAATTTGTAAAGCGAAAAACAATTTGAGTAAGTATGCTGTTTTTACTATCTCAAAAACTAATAGTTTAAACTGATCCCTACACATGATGTAGGGATTTTCTCGTAAAAGAGTAGCACGTATATTTTTATACGATAAGGGGTGCTATAAATTCATTGCTACTAATTTAAATTGTATAAACAGTATGGACAAGTGTGTGAAAAGTTGGATGAATATGATATTCATATAGTTAACAGAGCGTCCTACCATCATAAGTACTAAGCCATTTTTAAACTATTAATCTACTACATAAGCACAGGCGGCCAGTCCGATATGTTAATAGTATATTGTATAGGAATTTATTGTTTTAAATTTTATATTGAAAGGAATAATGGGATGTCAAAAAAATATATTTTTGATTACATCGTAATTGGTGCCGGTACTGCTGGAGGGGTAATTGCTAAAAAATTAACTGATGACAAAAAAACTTCAGTCCTCGTCCTTGAAGCAGGAACGAATATGCCAAACAGTAGCCCTTCTATTTTGGCAGCAGCAAATTTAGCTAGTGATAATAGGCTTTCCTTTAACACGCTTTCTAAAACGGAGGAAACGATTGGACGTCAGCTTAGATTATTGGGTGGTAGAGTAATTGGTGGAGGCTCGCAACATAATTTTATGGCTGCAGTACGTGGCAGTCGTGATCTTTATGATGCATGGGCACAATTAGTTGAAAGTAACGCATGGAGTTACGATAGTATTCGCTCATTATTTATTGAAAATGAAACGTATACAGGAATGACACAAAGCCCTCAAGAACGTGGAAGTAACGGTCCTATTTTTATTAGACAACAAAATATTCCTGATCAAGGATTAATCCAAACTTTAGCACAAGCCACTTCAGATATTTTAGATATACCGATTGTGGAAGATTACAATACAGGTATAAGAGATTGTACATTTTTCAAAACACAATTTATTCAAAAAGAAATAGAAGATGGAAAATTTGTCCGTTCTTCTACTGCAACTGGATATTTAAATGAAAGTATTGTCACACAGGGGAATGAATCCCAGCCAGATGAGTTTGGGGTTGATCAGAGAAGATTGATCATTTTTGCAAAGACAACAGTGGATAAAATTCTATTTAAAGAAAAAAAAGGAGATAGCATTGCTATTGGAGTTCAATACGTTAGGAACGGGGTGTCACAACGAAGTTATGCGAGAAAAGGAGTCATTGTCTCCGCGGGTATGTTTTCCTCAGTTGTTTTACAACGTTCTGGAATCGGCAAAGCGACTGATTTGGCTGAAGCTGGGATTTCAACATTAGTAGAAAACGATAATGTTGGCCACAATTTTCAAACTCAATATGCTATTGGGATGGGAGTAGAAGTAGAAACAACCCGTCTTCTACAGATATTGTCTGCTGACCCTGATCAGCCAATAGCACTAGGTGCTTTTAAAAAGGAAATAGGGCTTGGTGGTCGTCGCCTTCAAATGATAGGGCTTCCACTGCCATTTTTTATCCCGATTCAAGATATATTTATTAATCAATGGCAATTTAATCCGAACAATCCGAGTAATATTATGAGTTTTGGGATGGCAGATCTTAATCCGAAAAGCAAAGGTAAGATTACAGTCGCACATAGCGATCCAGAAGCTTATCCATCAATTGATTTTAATCCATTAGACAATATTGATGACTTAAATTTTATGGTGGATCAATATATTAAGACTTTCAATATTGTGATGAAAGCTCGAGAACTAGATCCAAATGGTATTTATAATGTTGTATATCCTCCTGAAAATATATTTAATTTAACTAACGAAGAAGAAAAACGAAATCTACTTGCTGATTATGTCAAGGCCAGCTACACAAGTCTCGCTCATTATGGAGGACAGTGTAAAATGGGTAAGAGTATTGAAGATGGGGTTGTTAACGAATACCTGAATGTCTTTGGAACTAAAAATCTTAAAGTCGCTGATCTTTCCATTTCTCCGATTTTACCGGATGGTAATACGTCAATACCAGCCCAAATGATAGGCTTGAATGCAGTACGTTTTATTCGAGAGGATCCTTTTCCATATGTGGTGGATGATATGGAAATTAAGGATTATGAATGTAACGTGATGAAAAATAAGAAATGAATACTATATACAGCAATAGTTAACATGAAATTATTGGTAGCAAGGAAAGGGGGAGTCCCATTCTCATAGGGAAACCTCCTTTTGTATACATTGTTTTCCTAGCGCGATGTTAGGATTCTCGTTTGTTACTAGATTAGCCGAAAAAGAAAAAATTGTTGTCGTGTCCCTATGAGACTAGATCATAAAGTATGAAATAAATGTTTAGATAAACCAAAATAATAAGCAAAAAGTCCCTTCAAATTTGAAGGGACTTTTTAGTATATAGAAATTAGCTTAAATCCAAGATACCCTTTCTTGAAAGAGAGGATTTTTGGGAGATATTTACACCATTCGCTTGTGGATTTTCTTCTAATTCTTTTTGAATGGAAATAAGAATGTCTGCTTCTCTCAATGTATTGCGTCCTTAATAGGATACAGAAGATAAGAATATGTTAGATAAATTTTGGAATGGGTGCAATTGCAATTGCGAAGGGGAAGTCCCCAACAGGAATACGCGGGAAGATTTCGATATTGGTGATGGTGTTGATCACTGAGACATTATTATTAACTAAATTGGTAACATAAGCACGAGATCCATCAGGAGTGATGGCTATCCGTATAGGACGATCCCCAACAGGAATCCGTGGAAGGATTTCAGTATTGGTAGCAGTATTAATCACTGAGATATTATCATCAGCTAAATTGGTAACATAAGCACGTGATCCATCAGGAGTAATGGCTATCCCTCTAGGACCATCTCCAACAGGAATCCGCGGAAGGATTTCAGTATTCGTGAAAATATTAATCACAGAGACTGTATCTTCAGTACCATCAATAAAGCCATTGGTGACATAAGCACGTGATCCATCAGGGGTGATAGCTATCTCTATGGGTAACTCTCCAACTGAAATTCGCGGGAGGATTTCGGTGTTGGTGGCGATGTTAATTACTGAGACATTATGACTAAATGAATTCGTGACATAAGCACGTGATCCATCAGGAGTAATGGCTATTCCAACAGGGTCGTTTCCAACGGGGATCCGCGGGAAAATTTCGGTGTTAGTGGCAAGATTGATTACGGTGACTGAATCATCAACTAAATTTGCAATATAAGCACGTGATCCATCAGGAGTGATGGCTATCCCGAATGGGAAATTTCCAACTGGGATTGGGTTGCCGATGACCATGTTATTAGTAGTATCAATTACAGTGACTGTATTATAAAAGCTATTGGTAACATACGCACGTAATCCATCAGGAGTGATTGCGATTCCTAAAGGGTTGTCTCCAACAGGGATTCGCGGGAAGATTTCAGTGTTAGTGGTAGTGTTAATCACTGAAACTGAATCAGCTGCTGAATCCTCACCAGAATTCGTCACATAAGCTAGAACTCTGACTTCTGGTGGGACAGCAGGAGGAAAAGCAGGATAAAGTCTACGACAGCATTTCTTTTGTTTTGAAAAATATGAGTTCATAACAGTTAACCTCCTTTTTGAAACTAAATATAATTATTTAATTATTCTTCTTATAAAGATTTCAACGATGATAAAGGTGAGTCTATATTTTGGTGAGATATCTACGCCATTCGCTTGTGGATTTTCTTCTAACTCTTTTTCCGATTACATAGGGATAGGTGCAATTGCAATTGCGAAGGGGAAGTCCCCAACAGGAATACGCGGGAGGATTTCGGTGTTAGTAAAGGTATCGATGACCGAGACTGTATTATCATTTATATTGGTAACATAAGCACGTGATCCATCAGGGGTAACCGCAACTCGTATAGGCTGATTTCCAACAGGAATTTGGAGAATTTCAGTATTAGTGAAGGTGTTAATGACTGAAACTGTATTGTCTAATTCATTAGTGACATACACACGTGAGCCGTCTGGAGAAATTGCAATTCCTCTAGGCTGATTCCCGACGGAGATTCGAGGGAAGATTTCGGTATTAGAGGCTGTGTTGATGACCGAGACTGTACCATCAGTACCATTAGTGACATAAGCACGTAATCCGTTTGGAGTAATTACGGTTGCAATCGGAAGGTTCCCAACAGGGATTTGGAGTAGTTCAGTGTTGGAGGTGGTGCTAACGACCGAAATTGTACCCCCAGGTGCATTAGCTATATAAGCATGTAATCCATCAGGAGTGAGTGTAATTGATACAGGGCCATTCCCAACGGAGATTCGAGGGAAGATTTCGGTATTAGTGAAGGTGTTGATTATTGAAACTGTATTATTAAATCTATTGGTTACATAAGCACGTGAGCCATCAGGAGAAATTGCAATCCCTCTAGGCCCATCCCCGACGGGAATACGTGGGGATATTTCAATTTTGTGTACGGTACTAATCACTGAGACGGTATTTTCATCAGAATTGGTAACATATGCGCGTAATCCATCAGGAGTAATTGCAATTCCTAAAGGATTGTCTCCAACGGGAATGCGTGGCGGGATTTCAGTGTTAGTAGTAGTGTCGATGACTGATATTGTATCTGTTGTTGGACCATCTCCAGAATTCGTCACATAAGCTAGAACTCTGACTCCTGGTGGGGAAACAGGTGGAAAAGCAGGATAAAATCTACGACAGCATTTCTTTTGTTTTGAAAAATATGAATTCAAAACTGTTCGCTCCTTTTCGAAAACTAAATATAATTATTTATATTCAAATCAAATAATTTAGCTTGTATGCTTGTCCCTTATATATTGTGTGTGATGCAGGAAGCAAAGAGGTTAATGCAGAAATTTCTTCATCAGGTTGCTCAGAGAAAGAGAAAAGGAATCCGTGGTGATGTTTAGTAATGAAACTACGAAAAAGTAGAAAAGTATACTTTTCTACTTTGTAGACTGTGGAGAAAGTCTTCTTTTAGGGGTAGAGTACCAACAAATCGCTTAGCGTGGTAAATCCATCTTTTCATCATTCTACTCCATAAAGAAAAGACACCCATATAAGAATGTCTTTTCCGATAGTTTTTTAGCAGAAGCAAGAAGCTCCAACGATGATTAATAAAATAAACAATACAACTAATAATGCAAATCCTCCAGCAAAACCGCAGCCTCCGCCGCAACTACCACCAAATCCCATAATAGTTCCTCCTTTAATAAGAGGGGAAAACAAAGGGTCACTCGTGTTTATTAACGGATTCCATTTACTTTATGTTTTCACGTATAAACATGAGCAGGTCCTTTTGAAAATAAAAAAGACACCTTGAGGTGCTTTTATGTAATTAATATTCGCTAGCGTAAAATTCTTTTATTAGCTTTATTTCATTTGTATCCGGATCAAACTTAAATATTTTAATTTGATTAGATTCGTCTTTATAGGCAAATGTATTATCACCAACTTGGGTCATATTGCTAGTGTTTAAGGTAGGATTAGGATCACTACTATGATCAGTGATTTCCACAGGTTTCTCACGATCCCAAAATGCAATGACAATAATCAAAATGATGAGGCATACACGTATGAAACGTAGTTCTCTTGCAACAGGATGTTCCATTTGATAGTCTCCTTTATCATGTAATAGATTTGGTGTGTAAAAGAGAGAGTTTATTGGAATAGAATATAAATAAAAAAGACACTGTAAAAAGTGTCTTTTTTATTTGAGTTATGCGCATTGCTTAATAAGACGCTAGTTCCTCAATTGGAATATGAGTAACTATGTAGGGTGATTTCATTATAACATTTTAACCAGTAATGGGTCTATGTGGAATTTTTGTAATGATTATGTTTATTTATTTAGAATGATAGATGTAGTTAAAGATATATGTTACCTATAGTAATTGTAAAATATAATGATGTATATAACTAGTGGTGTAATGGATGTAAGCAACAGTTGATGAACTGTTAGTATTTTTTTGTAAAAAAATATTCAATAATTTATTATTGCAACCGCTTACTTTTTGTGTATAATGAAGGTAAGTTAATAAGTAAAAGGATTGTTACTGTTCGGCAGGCAAAACCTAAATTGATCTAGAGGCTACGGGTGTAGTGTGGCTTTTGGAATCAGTTTAGGTTTTTTTATTACCTTTTGTGAATTTAAGAAGAAGGCGGAACACTATGAGAATCCATAAAATCTTAAATAACAATGTTGTTTGTACGATGAAGGATAATGAGACAGAAGTTGTACTTATGGGCAGAGGTTTGGGATTTCAGAAAAAAGTAGGCGATGCGATTGATGAATCTAAGATAGAAAAGACCTTTGTGCTAGAAACAAGAGAATTATCAGAGAAACTTGCTAGGTTGCTAACTGAAATTCCTGTAGAAAATTTAGAGATTACCGAGAGAATTATTCAGTTTGCTAAGACAGTTTTGCCGGGGACTTTAAGTGATTATATTTATCTTACATTAACGGATCACTTAAGTTTCGCCTTAACTCGGCATAAAGAAGGAATGGATCTAAAAAATACTTTGCTTTGGGAGATTAAGAGGTTTTATCAGAAAGAGTTTGAAATTGGGCTACAAGCTTTGAACATAATTGAAGAGGAGACTGGCTTTAGACTTTCTGAAGATGAAGCAGGGTCAATTGCTTTGCATTTCGTGAATGCGCAGCAAGGAGAACCGGCAATGCAGCAAACGGTGGCGATGACGAAAATCGTCCAAGATATTTTAAATGTTGTAAAGTATCACTATAAGATGAACTTAGATGAAAATTCATTTAATTATAGTCGGTTCGTAACGCATTTACGATACTTTGCCCAGCGTTTAATGCAGAAGGAATTGCATTCGGCAGAGGATGATTTTTTATACGAGCAAGTGAAAAATAAGTATGAAGAGGCATATTGTTGTACAGAAAAAATTGAAGTATATTTGCAAAAAGTACATAATAGTCAGCTTTCAAAAGATGAAAAGGTGTACTTAACGTTGCACATTCATCGTGTAACGAAGCGAAATGAAATGAATTATGTAATTGAATAAACGGGATTGTTACTGTTTGGCAGGCAAAACCTAAATTGACTTGTAATGGAGTGATTCGTATGTATCGCACCGTTATGGTTAGTTTAGGTTTTTTCTTTTATAAAAATAATAAAAGGGATGATTGTAGGGAGGGGAAATTACTATGAAGTATGAAAAATTAGCAAAAGACATACTGAAACATGTTGGCGGGAGAGAAAATATAAATAGCGTTGTACATTGTATAACGCGCTTACGATTCCAGTTAAAAGATGAGGGGAAAGCAAATACAGAAGTACTGAAAGGTATGGAAGATATTGTGACTGTAATGAAAAGCGGCGGACAATATCAAGTTGTAATTGGTAACCATGTATCCGACGTGTATAAAGCGGTTATTGCTGCTGGAGGGTTTCAAGAAACAGAGGAAGAAAGTGCGAGCGAGAAGAAAAAGAGTAGTCTTATAGATATTCTTTCTAGCATTTTTACTCCTATTTTAGGAGTATTAGCTGCAACTGGGATGATTAAAGGATTGAATGCACTATTTGTAGCGCTAGGCTGGTTAAGTAATGAGTCAGGAACGTATCAAATATTAAATGCAGTTGGCGATTCGCTATTTTACTTCTTCCCAATCTTCTTAGGATATACAGCAAGTAAGAAATTCGGAGGATCACCATTTATCGGTATGGCAATTGGGGGAGCTTTAGTTTATCCGGCTTTATCCGGTTTAAAAGCAAGTGAGCCATTATATACGCTATTTGCGGGGACGATGTTTGAATCACCAATTCATATTACGTTTTTAGGAATACCAGTTATTTTAATGAACTATGCATCATCTGTTATTCCAATTATTCTTGCTGCTTATTTTGGAGCGAAAGTAGAACAGTCTTTAAAGAAAGTGATTCCAGATGTTGTGAAAACATTTTTATTACCATTCTTCACATTATTAATCGTTGTACCAGTTACATTTCTCGTTATTGGCCCCATTGCGACGTGGGCAGGGCAGTTTTTAGGACAGGCGACGCTTTGGGTTTATCATGCAAGCCCATTAGTAGCGGGTGCTTTACTCGGTGCGTTCTGGCAAGTACTTGTCATATTTGGCCTTCATTGGGGCGTCGTTCCGATTGGTTATAACAATTTAGCAGTAAACGGCGTTGATCCGATATTAGCACTTATATTTGCTGCTTCATTTGCTCAAATTGGTGCCGTGCTTGGCGTTTGGATGAAAATGAAAGACAAGAAGTTAAAAACGCTGAGTATTCCAGCTTTTATTTCAGGTATTTTCGGTGTTACAGAGCCGGCGATTTATGGTATTACACTTCCTCTTAAAAAGCCGTTTATTATGAGTTGTATTGCTGGGGGAGTTGGCGGCGCAATACTTGGCGTATTTGGCACACAAAGTTATATGACAGGCGGGCTTGGCATATTTACACTTCCGACATTTATTAGTCCGAAAGATGGGATTACAGCTGGATTTTGGGGCGCAATTGTTTCGATGGTTGTTTCTTTACTAGTCGGTTTTATTCTGACTTACTTATTCGGTTTTACGAAAAAGAAAACATCTACAGAAAAAGAGGAAACAAGTAATAAAATTGCTGCATCAAGCGATGATGAAGTAATCTTTAGTCCTTTCCATGGCGCCGTTATGCCGCTTCAAAATATTGACGATGCTGCATTTGCATCAGGTGCACTAGGTGAAGGAGTTGCGATTGAGCCTTCAGAAGGAAAGTTGTTTTCACCAGTTTCAGGTACGATTTCTGCGCTATTCCCGACGAATCATGCGGTAGGAATTACAGCGGATTCAGGTGCTGAAATTTTAATCCATATTGGAATGGATACTGTGAAATTAAATGGCGAATTTTTCTCTTCTCATATTGAACAAGGAGCGAGAGTAGAAAAAGGGCAATTAATTATTGAGTTTCATATAGCCGAAATTCAAAAGGCGGGTTATATTGTGACAACACCAGTTGTTGTTACAAATTATGATAAATATAGCATCAAAAAAACAGAAATAGAAAAGATTCAAGCAGGAGATTCCTTACTAACGTTAGGAGTTAAATAGTAGTTACATTTCATACTGGTTCAAACGAAGAAAGGTATTCTTTAAAACTTACAATAGCTTTCCTCGTTCATTCTTATATAAAGGAGTTTTTCTATATGTCTAAAGTTAATTTTCCAAAAGGATTTTTATGGGGTGGAGCAACTGCAGCCAATCAAGTTGAAGGAGCATATGTAGAAGACGGAAAAGGATTAACGACGGTTGATCTATTACCAACTGGTGAAAACCGTTGGGATATTATGAAAGGAAAGATTCATTCGTTTACACCAGTAGAAGGAGAGTTTTATCCATCACACGAAGCAATTGATTTTTATCATCGTTATAAAGAAGATATCGCGCTATTTGCAGAGATGGGATTTAAAGCGCTGCGGGTATCTATTGCTTGGACGCGTATTTTCCCAAATGGTGATGATGAAAAGCCGAATGAGGCAGGATTACAGTTTTATGATAATTTATTTGATGAACTGTTAAAGCATAATATTGAACCAGTCGTTACGATGGCTCACTTCGATGTACCTGTTCATTTAGTGGAAAAGTATGGAAGCTGGAGAAGTAGAAAGCTTGTAAACTTCTTTGAGACGTACGCAAAAACGATTTTTAATAGATATAAAGATAAAGTGAAATATTGGATGACGTTTAACGAAATTAATATGCTTTTACATTTACCTTTCATGGGAGCAGGTCTAGCATTTAAAGAAGGTGATAATAAAAAACAAATTCAGTATCAAGCAGCACATCACCAACTTGTTGCAAGTGCGTTAGCTGTAAAAGCGTGTCATGAAATCATTCCAGATGCAAAAATCGGTTGTATGCTTGCTGCTGGTGCGACGTATCCGTACACATGTAATCCAGATGACGTTCAACGCGCGATGGAACAAGACCGTGAATCATTCTTCTTCATTGATGTACAAGCAAGAGGAGCATATCCTGGATACGCAAAACGCTTCTTTACAGATAATAATATAACAATTGAAATGGAAAAAGAAGACGAGGAAATTTTAAGAGAGCATACGGTTGATTATATTGGCTTTAGCTACTATGCAAGCCGAGCAACAAGTGCAGATCCAGAAGTGTTAAAAAGCATAACGAGCGGAAATGTATTCGGTTCTGTTGAAAATCCATATCTTGAAAAATCAGAGTGGGGATGGACGATTGATCCGAAAGGCTTCCGTATTACAGCGAACCAACTGTACGATCGTTACCAAAAACCTTTATTCGTCGTTGAAAATGGTCTCGGTGCAATCGATGAATTAAATGATGCAGACGCAGTGAACGATGCATATCGTATTGATTACCTAGAGAAGCATATGATCGAAATGTCAGAAGCGATCCAAGATGGTGTAGATATTATCGGATACACAAGCTGGGGCCCAATTGACCTTGTAAGTGCTTCTACTGGAGAAATGAAGAAACGTTACGGATATATATACGTTGATAAAGATAATGAAGGAAAAGGTTCATTAAAAAGATCGAAGAAGGACAGTTTCAATTGGTATAAAGAAGTAATTAAGACGAATGGTGAGAGCTTGGAATCTTAAGTATGGAAAGGAGACATCTTAATGGATGTCTTCTTTTTTTCATTGTGAATAAAGCATGGAAATCGATTTCCCTTTACACAAACATAACGGTATAATATAGTTAAGTTAAGTGAACTTAACTATTTAGCGGAACAAAATAACAGCATGGAGGAAGAGTGCTATGACGAGAACATATAAAGAAATAATTAATGAAATGAACCGAGCCTATAATGAATTCTACATTTTACTATTTCAGGAGTTGAAAGATGAGTTCGGTCTTACTGGGCAGCAAGAGAGCATGCTATTTCATATTCATTTAAATGAAAACACGACAGCAAATAACATTGCGAGTACGTTTAACATAACGAAAAGTGCTGTGAGCCAAGTTTTATCGAAACTGGAAAAGCAACAGATGATTTCAAAACAAGTTAATCCGAATAATAAAAGGGAGTATTTCCTTACACTTGGTCCAAACGGTAGTAAGTATATGGAGCAATTGTCGAAGTTAGATGATGTATTAATTGAGAAGTATTTCTCGAAAATTGATATTGAAGCGTTGCAGCAAATGACTGATACGTTAACGAAAATAAATAAAGTGATATTGGAAGAAAAACAGAAGGATCTTGAATCTAATGAGTAAGAAGCAATTAGTAGAAAGGAGGAGAAGCGTGTGATGAGTTACATACCAAATATGCTTACGATAGCAAACTTTGTGTGTGGACTTTTGGCTATTCACGCTGTTTTCGTTCACGATATACATGGTGCAGTTATGTTCATTATTACAGGGATGGTATTTGATCTGTTTGATGGCATGGTTGCTCGGAAACTAGATGCTGTTTCGGAAATAGGCGGAGAGTTAGACTCATTTGCGGATTTAGTTACCTTCGGTGTAGCGCCGTCTATTCTTGCCTATAGTGCCTCGTTAAAAGATTTACAGTCTACCGGGATGATATGTGCGCTCGCGTATAGTATTTGCGGGATGCTGCGGCTTGCGAGATTTAATACGAAGCAAAGCAAACTCCCAACATTTATCGGAATGCCCATTCCATTTGCGGCAATGTGTCTCCTCATTTTATGCCTCCTAAATAATCCAATTTCCGTGGCGTTTGGCACATGTGTACTCGCTTATTTAATGGTGAGCAAAATCAAATTCCCCCATTTTAAAAAAGATATATCGGAAAGCTTGAAGTCCGAAAGATGGGATTAATAGGAAAGATAAGGAGCATAACATGATTCGTATGGCATTAAGATCATTCAACATACAAATATATTGTTTGCTAGGCGTGATGTTACTGGGATGGTTGCTGACACCTTTTCGAGCCCAGTTTGTAGGGATAAGCATCGGCCTTTTAGTTAGTATGTACTGCGCCTGGATTTTAGGAAGGCGTATCGAAAAGTTCGGAAATAGCATCGTAAAAAAAGAAAAAGCACCGATGCTTGGCATGATGAATCGGTTCGCAGCCGCAATACTCGGTGCAATTATTATGTATGAAATTGAACACCATGAGTTCATGTGGACATTTGCAGCTGGAATTATGGGTGGGTATTTCTTGGTTATTATTAATTTGGGGTATTATAGTATGAGAGATGGGAAGGAATAGATTAGTACACTTTAATTAGAAATTAAAACCCCCTCAAGTATGGAATTCCATACTTGAGGGGGTTTGTTAACGATTACAATCAAACCATTTTTAAGTTATCTTTCTTCCGAAAAATGTAAAAACAAAAACATCTTTTGTCCATTTTCCTTTTCCATACATATATAATACGAACCCACTAATACTAGTCAGTATAATAAGTACAGCGAAATATATCGAATTTTTGTTATTACCATTCTTTAAGCTATCTATAATTTGCTCCTTAGTATGTCCAATATAAACAAATTTCCCGTATCTATTAGGTAATTCTTTTATTACTTTTCCATCTACTGACCCAAGTACAACTACATTTTCTTTATTTTCTACTGCTCTAAATGAATAAAAACGTTTTTTTTCATCTGCTAACTTTGTAGCATTCGCCTGAATATCATTTATTCTTGTTGAAATTACATTCTGATCATTTAATTCCATAAAGGGAGTTTCCAGAGACACATTTTCTTTATTTATTAATTTTAATTCTTTATTTCCTATCTGTATGGGTTCATTATAAAAAGCTGTTACTTGACCGTTACTCCATAAAGAACGATTTGGTGCAGAAGTCTGTGTATAGTATGTCGTTTTTTTCTTTTGAATTCGATTCACTACCGCATACCCATCAGCAAGTAGCGTTTCATCTCCTGTTACACGTTCAGAATATAT
Organism: Bacillus albus; assembly: GCF_001884185.1. GTDB lineage: Bacteria > Bacillota > Bacilli > Bacillales > Bacillaceae_G > Bacillus_A > Bacillus_A albus. The sequence goes on along the minus strand of NZ_MAOE01000093.1, from coordinate 28,970 downwards.
CTCTCCCCTTACAAAATATATACCATTTGCAACCTCTTTTTCACTTGAAATCATCTGTATATCACCGAGTTCATTCCAGACTAAAAAACTATTTAAACTCTTATACCCATAAAAAACACATACAATTAATAAAATTGTAAACAATGCCCCTATTTTAATTGTTGCCTTTTTATTCACTGATTGTTATTCCCCCATATACTATTAATATTTTCATCTTAATTGTAATTAGAACTATTATTGATGTACATTTATTCATCTTTTTTGCCCTAAGCTAACTTTGTTTACTTCACTTTTTTTCGGCACTATATATCTAGACGGTAAATCCATTGACCACGGCAAGACTTTATCAATTTCTTCTTTATTGTTTAAATCGTTATTGGATAGTGCTTCAAACAAATAACGAAGATAATGATAGGAACTTAGATTGTTCTCTTTTGCGATTTCAACCGGAAGGTTCTGTACAGACTCATCCCCATGGCCGCGTTTCTTCTTACGACGATAGGTGATTGTTTCAACAGGTTGGTTCGGGAGATCAGAATCACTTTCTTTCTCAGCCTCATTAAACAGTTCTAAAGCGATAGGTGTCTTTTCATAAAAAAATCTCCACATGTAGTATGTAAGGAGATTATCTCATGGTGGATTTACAAATAGTAGGTGTGGAATATTTGACGCTTACTTTTATTTAGGTAGATTATTTTTTATATTTTTTAAACATAACTTTGTAAATTAACCATGTAATAATTATTACCACAGGAGTAATTAATGCACCGTTAAACATTTTTTGATATATGTATAGCATATTTAAAATTAATAAAGAAATAATTGTAATATTATATTTTGAAAAGGTTTCTACGAATTTAGAATGTACAAATAACTTTTTGTATATAAAGTAAAAGATTACAAAAAGGATTGTTGTTACTAAACTAAAAACACTAATTTGAAGATAAAATATAACTATTAAATGTCCCTTTTTCGGGGGTACTCCATTTATATAGAAGGATTTTCTGTTTTTACCAAGAATGAACAGTAATGTATAATCTAATTTCCATGAATGTAATAGGGAGGCAGTAAAATTTGAACAGGAAAATTTGGTATGTATTTACTTGTTTTGCTCTTTTAGTATCTAGTTATATTATTGTCCAATATTTTATTATGAATGGATTTCAAACAGGGCTTGTAAAAGCGAAGCTTATGTATGGATCTAAATTAAGTGAGTTCTGGTATGTGATGTTATTTATACATATTACGACTAGTATAGTAGCATTAGTAATTGGTCCGTTTACATTATCCACTAAATTTAGAGAAAGGAATATCAACCATCATCGAATAGCTGGGAGAATCTATATGGTTGGTATATTATTAGGCGGCGTTTCTGGACTATACCTATCCTTTTATGCAACGGGAGGATTGGTAGCGAAGCTAGGTTTCGGTTTGTTATCCGTATTTTGGCTAACATCAGCATATCAAGCGTTACATAGGGTTAAGAATAAAAAAATGAAAGAACATCGAAATTGGATGATTAGAAATTATTCTTTAACCTTTGCGGCAGTTACATTAAGAATTTGGCTACCGTTGTTTATCGTTCTATTTGGAATAGAGCAGTTTGAACTTAGTTACGCTATTATTGCTTGGTTAGCATGGGTACCCAATTTAATTATCGCAGAATTATTCATAAGACAAAGACTGAATAAAGGAAAATACCAGGAAAATGAGGATTTACATTTTTGATGTGAATGTGCTGTCATATTGAGGGCAGAATTTTTCAGTAGTTCAATGTTTTTATAGGTGTAAGCATGTTGTTACCTAATAAGAGTAATCATAAAAACTAACATGAAATTTAAGAAAAATTTTATATTTACCCCACTTTTTCTTTTAAAAGTTTCTCCTATTCTATAAACAACAAAGTCATAGATGAAAATGTAAAGTTAGGGGATTCTACATGCATACAGAAGTTTTGATGAGTTATTTGTATACTTATTTTTTTACAATTATGTTTTGTATTGTATTTCAAATTGGATGTTATTTTAAATCGAAAAGAAATATATCTATTCGGCATTTTCTATCGGTATATGTTTTTCTGTTCTATCTTTCGCTAGTGTATAAGGTGACGCAGATCGCGACTGTATGGGATATAAGTAGATATGAAACGTGGATTCGTGTAAATCAAATTAACTTGACTCTATTTGATACGGCAGGTAGTACGACGTATCTTTTGAATATTGTACTGTTTATGCCATTAGGTTTTTTATTACCGACTATTTGGCCGCAGTTTAGAAAAATGAAAAACACCGTATGCGCCGGATTCTTTTTTTCATTGGCAATTGAGTTAAATCAATTATTAAATAATAGAATTACAGATATTGATGATTTATTTACGAACACCCTCGGGGCGATTATTGGGTATTTATTATATAGCGTTTTATTTAAACTGATATTTAAAAGAAAGGAAAAAAAGCTGGATACGAACTCTTCTCTAGTTATAAAATACGAGGCTGTTTTTTGTTTAGTATGTTCATTTGTAGGTGCGATGTTAATTTATTATCCAGCTTTATTTGGAAGACCTGTAATCATTCAGTGAGGTAATTAAGAATTTCTTGTTAACGCTCGTACGATATTTCAATTTGCAAAAGCCTTTAACACGTTATAGTTAAAGGCTTTTATCATCAAAATTTTTACTTACCAATTACCTACGCTAGCATCCGCCTTCAACCACTTCACCCAATCCAAATCCTCTACTTTAAGCAAACTAAGCGAAACACCTTTCATATCTAGAGAAGTTAGCAATGTACCAACCTTTACGAACTCCACATGTAAGCCTTCCAGCTCACATAAACGGCGAATATCATTTGCGAAAATGTATTGTTCCATTAATGGTGTCGCACCTAATCCATTAATGAGGATCGCAAAGTTGTCTCCTTTTCTCCAGCGGTAAATGCTTTTTAGTTTGTTGATTAATTCAATCGCTAATATTTCAGAAGAGGATAGTGCTTCTTTACGGTAACCTTTTTCGCCGTGGATACCGACCCCATAAAAGACTTCATCTTCGTTTAATGTGAATGAAGCTTTTCCTTTCACCGGATCGTTTGCAGGTGAAAGGGCGACTCCTAATGTGTGTAAGTTTTTAATGACAGCCTGCCCAAGTACTGTTAGTTCTTCTAAAGAGTGGCCTTCAAGAGCGGCCGCACCAATTATTTTTTGAACGAAAACAGTACCAGCGACGCCGCGTCTTCTTTTATTAAAAGAAGCATCATCTTCAATTGAAACGTCGTCATTTACGATGATGTGGTCAATTTTTCTTCCTTCTGCTTTGGCAATTTGCTCCGCCGCTAAAAAGTTTGCTACATCATCTTTAAAGTTTTTAATGATGAATAAAATACTTTTATCCTTTGGCATGAGGCGAGTTACTGCAATAATTTGTTCCACTGTTGGAGGAGTGAAGATGCTTCCGTTTACTGCCGCCGTAAGCATACCTTTTCCTACATAACCGATATCAGCAGGTTCGTGTCCGCTACCGCCGCCGCTTATGATGACAACGTTTTGCTTCAGTTTTTCGATATTTTTTACATAAATGATGTTATTTGTTTCGTCGTAATTTACTTTGTCGTTATGTTCAAAATAAAAGCCATGCATCATATCTTGAACGATATGTTGTACATCATTCATAATCTTTTTCATTGCTTTTGCCACCCTTTAATTACTTTGCTGATTGTTCCAGTAATAGTAGTAATTGATTGTTTATCATATTTTTCATGAGAGAAGACATAATGGACGGATCTACTTCGCATTTGCTTTCAATCCAATCTTTTATCGTTCCAACGAAGCCGTGACTATAAAAGGAGGCAATCGTATTTTTTGTCTCATTAGAAAGGCTGAATCCACAGCTTACAGATAGTTCATCAATAATCTTCATATATAAGTTTTTCGTATGCTCAAATAAATAGTGATTAAACGAGTTTTGTTCAATGACTTTAAAAGCATTTCGGTAAAATTTTTGATTTTCATAAAAGTAATCAAATAATAAATCGAAAATGTTTTCCCATGTTTCATAGTCGAGAAAGTCAATAATGTTTTCTTTCGTTTCTTCTCTATAAATCCAGCTTAATAGTTCAAATTTATCTTTAAAATGATAATAAAAAGTTTGCCTACGCATTTGACAGTGTAACATAATATCGCTCACTGATATTTTATGAAACGACTCTGTTTCCATTAAATACTTCAATGAATTTGCGATTATCTTTTTAGAAATTATAGAAGAGGTCATGTGAATCATCCCTAGAATGTTAGTAATATGAAAATCCTACCCATAAATGAGAGCGGTGTCTTTAGACAGATTGTCCATTTTGTCCGTTTACTATAAAACGCTTTCATTTTAACATGGATAGTAAGAAGAAGATTTCAAATATATCACAATATATTAAAGGAATTGAGGGAGAAGCACAATGAAAAAGATTATAAACAAACCAGAAACATTAGTAATGGAAATGTGCAACGGAATGGTGATGGCGCACCCAGAGCTTGAGCTTTTGAAAAAATATAAAGTCATTAAGAAGAAAGAAATGAACGAAAATAAAGTAACATTAATTAGTGGCGGCGGTAGTGGTCATGAGCCAGCGCATGCAGGACTAGTCGGAAAAGGAATGTTAGATGCGGCAGTGTGCGGAGATGTGTTTGCTTCGCCTTCACAAATTCAGGTGTATCAAGCAATTAAAGAGACAGCTAGTAAAAAAGGTACGTTATTAATTATTAAAAATTACAGCGGCGATATTATGAATTTCAAAAACGGTGCTCATTTAGCGACGGAAGATGGAATTGAAGTAGATTACGTAAAAGTGGACGATGATATTGCGGTAGAAGATAGCCTGTACACAGTAGGACGCCGCGGCGTTGCGGGCGTTATTTTAGTTCATAAAATTGCTGGCGCAGCAGCGGAAGCAGGTATGGATTTAGGAGCGGTGAAAGCTGTCGCAGAAAAAGCAGCGGCTAACGTACGCACAATCGGTTTAGCGCTAACGTCTTGTACAGTTCCAGCGAGCGGATCACCTACTTTCACACTTGCAGAAGATGAAATGGAATACGGCGTAGGTATTCACGGTGAACCAGGAATTAAACGTGAAAAAATGTTGTCAGCAGATGAACTAGCGAACCGTATGACAAACGATCTTGTAAAAGATTTAGGAGTAAAAGACGGCGAAGAAATTGCGCTTCTAGTTAACGGTTTTGGCGGAACACCACTGCAAGAACTTTACTTATTTAACAACGCAGTGACGCGAGAATTAGCTGCTAGAAACATTAAAATCAATAGAGTATTCGTCGGTAACTATATGACGAGTATCGATATGGCTGGTATGTCTTTAACAGTAATGAAATTAGATGATGAGTTAAAAACATTACTATCAAAAGAGTGTAATACACCAGCATTTAAAGTAGATGGACCAGTTGAAAGTGTAGAATACGTAAATGTGCTTGAAGAGACAGAAGAGAAGGAAGTTTCATTTGAACTAGAAACGCCAGAAGAGCACGCTGTTATTAAAAATAATGTTATTACATTAAACAACATGATTTATCTCGTTGATAAAATGAGCGATATTATTATTAAAAACGAAGTACCGTTCTGTGAGTTAGACACGCACGCTGGTGACGGCGACTTCGGAATGAGTGTGGCAAAAGGATTTAAGCAATTAAAACGTGAGTGGCATTCTATTGTAGATCAAGAGAACGTAACGATCGGATCATTCCTTGACGGTTGCTCCATGATTATTATGGAACATTGCGGCGGCGCATCTGGTCCAATTTGGGGCGGTGCATTCCGCGCAGCTAGTAAAGCGGCAGGCGAAAAACGAGAGTTAACAGTGAAAGAATTCGCTGAAATGTTGCAAGCGGCTCTGCAAGGCATACAATCTATCGGTGAAAGATCATTCGGCAGAGGAGCAGTAGTTGGTGACAAAACACTTGTTGACGCACTTGCTCCATGTGTAGACTCTTGGTTAGCTAGCGCTTCAAACGAAGAAGACATAAAAACTGCCTTTGAAAAAGGAGCGGAAGCAGCGGTTAAAGGAGCAGAGTATACGAAAGAAATCGTAGCTCGCATGGGCCGCGCTGGTACAGTTGGCGAAAGAAGCTTAGGCTATCCAGATGCAGGTGCACATGCACTTGGAGTTATCTTTACGGAGATTGCGGGTAGTTTGAAATAGGAATGAGAAAGTCCCTTTGCCTTAAGGTGGAGGGGCTTTTATATAGTTGGTAGAAGACTACTTTCGGGCTCTCTGTAAAATATGAGTTTGTTAATATTTTTGATAAAATCTTATTTCAAAAATACAACTAATATTTCTCAATATTAATATATTGAAAATATTTAGAATATTTAAGATAATCGTTTGTGAAGAAATAAATTATAAAAAAGGGGGAATTTATTTTGTTACGTCGCTTATCTATTTTTACTTTATTAACAGCTTTTATCTTTACTTTGTTTACATTTAACGGCTCTGCTTTCGCGGCTACGAATACTACTGAAAATGAAACAGTAGTAGCAGCTTGTGCAAAGGGAGGTACGGTAGGTACATATGGTGCAAAGATGCGCAGTGGTTACACTGTGGGATCACCTGTCTTGCATACATTTACTAGTGGTCAGAAAATTACTGGCACATGGGTAACAGGTGAGTATGTTCAAGGGCATTATAGTAATTCTAAACAGTGGTTAAAAGTTACTTATAAAGGGATGACAGGTTATGTGTCCCACACAACATTATATAACGTTTGCTCATAAAACTATGTACTATAATAATAACTCTGGATATATTGAACTAATCTCTTTTAGGGATTAGTTTTTTTGTCTCCTAGTTTTTAATGGAGCATTTTTTGAAAAAAAACCAACGATTCATTAAATCGATGGTTTTATGCTTATATATTATTCATTTGTATCTATATCAAATTTTTTCATTGCTTTTTGCTTATTTGAGACTTAGTTTTTTTGTGATTGCAGCTTATCAATTTTCCAGTGTGCTCCTATAGGATCTAAAGAGCTTTCAATATAAAACATATATTCATCTGCGGTACTTGGTACTTCAAAAGCTATTTTTAATTCTACCGTTTCATTTGGTTTAACTTGTATATCAGAAGGGTTTTGGTCAAGCACCTTTCCTTCATAAGTTTTTCCGTCTTTTTCATCTTTTAATTTATATTTTAATTCTGATAGTCCAATCATTTGACCTCGTACATTTTTTACAGAGACATTAACAACGATAGAATCGTTGCTATCATTTAAATATGCACTTTTAACGGCGCTCAAGTAATAGCCTCCCTTAACACTCTCACCAACTAATAAAATACCTTGTTCCAAGCGACTCATATCTTCTTCTTCTTCAAAGTTTATTAATTCTTCATTTTCATTTTTTGCGGTTGGTTTTTCTAATGGAACATTTTCAACGGCACTATCTTTCTTATCTTGTGTGCAAGCAGCCGTAACACTGACTAATACTAGAATGAAAGTAAGTAATATGAATAATTTTCTCATAAAATTGATCTGTCTCCTTAAGTTTCTCAATTTTGCGCAACTATACATATAAGATTAACATAATGTCTCATTATTGGCTCGAAATAGGTGATCTTTTAGACACCTTATTCTTTTTACTTTTCATATACATTCGATTGGGTCTCACGATATTTGTTAATCTTTTAAATCCTTAGCTTAGTAATACCGAGGGTTATTATAGATATATTAATCATATAATTTGTCCCTATCAAAATGAACGTTTCGTGCATTTAATATATTGTAAATATATTTTATTTTGAAAGGATGTGATTATATGGCTCATAAATCTACTGGGGTGTTTCGAGTTCCAGTTTCTGAAAATGGGATTATTCCAACTGCTCTCAACATTATGTTAAACAATGATTCACGCTGCCATACTAGTAATGTAACGGTAACTGTTAAGAGAAGTCCAAATACTTTTTTCCCAACTCAAAATGAATTAGTTGAAATCTCCCGAACTTTTGTTTCTTTAGAACCAAACAGAACAACTAAGATTGTGTTGTTTACGCCAGAATTCCACATAGAAGATTTTCTTGATGTCATTATTAGTGGAAATAAAGATGATGTTAAGGATGTGCTTGTATATTCTTTTTTAGCAGATTCAGCAGGTCACAATCTGCCATCTACTGTTTTCAGAAATGCAGAATACACTTTTACTTGCTGATAACGTGATGATGTATTCTTTACTGTCATATATCTGAAGGGGGATGTTAAATAGGAGTGGATTTAACTTTTATTTGGCTTCTCCAAATAAGTCTGCTTTAGCCAAATAAACAAGGAACCGACTAATAGGTTCCTTGTTTATTTGCATGTAACATGAAATTTCGTGTCTATTATTCTGAAAGCAACTTGGTTATAAATGATGTTTTCGGAATGATACAACATACCCTTTATATATCTGCAAGTAAAACAACATAATCCCCTTATAAATCTCTATAAAAATATGATTTTTCATATATCATTTAATGTATATCGGAAAAATAAGTATTAAAAGATTGATTTTTATTATTCTGATGATTATAATAAATGGAAATCAAACAATTCTTATGTTGAGAAGTGGAGGGACGGGCCCTATGAAACTTCGGCAACCTCGTTTTAGACGAAAGGTGCCAAATCCTGCAGGTGAAAAAAACACCTGAAAGATAAGAGCGGTTCACTTAGTCAAGAAGGCTACTCTTATTTCGATAAGAGTAGCTTTTTTTATGGCTAAAAGTTAAAGGGGGAATAGGTAGTGGAGTACGGTTTTTGGTTACCGATTTTTGGAGGATGGCTTCGAAATGTAGATGATGAATCTATGCCGCCTACGTTTGAGTATGCAAAACAAACAGCACAAGCGGCAGAACAATTAGGTTTTTCAACAACACTGATTGCAGAATTAAATTTAAATGATATAAAAGGTGTTTCAGCACCAAGTTTAGAGGTGTGGACAACTGCGGCAGCGCTTGCAGCAGTAACGGATAAATTAGAGATTATGACAGCTGTAAGACCTGGCTTCCATAATCCAGCAGTTACAGCGAAAATGGCAGCGAATATCGATCAATTAAGTAATGGTCGTTTTACATTGAATGTAGTTTCAGCATGGTGGGAAGAAGAAGCGAGACAGTACGGCGGAGTATTTACCGCGCACGATGAAAGATATGATCGCACAGAGGAATTTGTAACAATTTTGAAAGAGCTTTGGAAAGAAGGCGAGTTTTCTTATAAGGGGAACTTTTATGAGCTTCAGCATACACATTTAAGTCCAAAACCTGTGCAGAAACAAGGCATTAAGCTTTATGCAGGTGGTGAGAGTGAGCGAGGAAAAGAGGTCATTGTAAATCACGCGGATGCATATGTAATGCACGGGGGAACAGTGGAAGAAGTATCTGTGAAAATAGAAGATATGAAGAATCGTAGAAAGAAAGTGACAGAGGAGCCATTGCAGTCATTTGGGCTTGCAGCTTACGTCATTTGTCGTGATACAGAAGAAGAGGCGTTAGAAGAATGGAGACGCATAACGAATGTGAAAGATGATGCGTTAGGTTACGCGGGTTACCAAGACTTTGTGAGTAAATCGCAGTTGGAACAGCAAGTGAAGCTCAATGATTATTCCGTATCGAATCGCGGGTTACGTCCTAATTTAATCGGAACACCAGAACAAATTGCAGAAAGGATACTTGCTTTTGAAGAAGTCGGTGTGACGTTATTACTTTTACAATTTTCACCACAGTTTGAAGAGATGAAACGATTTTCTGAAAAAGTGATGCCATTAGTTGAAGCAAAAAGAAAGGAATTGATTACAAATGAGTAAAATTTACATATTGCATGAGAATAAGGAATGGACGAATCATTTAGTGAAAAGGTTGGAGGAACTGGATTTACCGTATGAGGAATGGCTTTTAAATGAAGGGACACTTTCATTAGAACAAGAACCTCCAAAAGGTGTTTTTTATAGCCGCATGAGTGCTTCTTCACATACGAGAGGGCATCGATATGCACCTGAATTGACTGAAGGGGTTCTTTCTTGGCTAGAAGGATATGGACGAACAGTATTTAACGGGTCTCGTGCATTACGCCTTGAAGTAAGTAAATTGAATCAATATGCAGCATTAAGAAAATTTGGGATACAAGTGCCGAAAACAATTGGTGCTGTTGGCCGTGATCATATAGTAAAAGCAGCGAGGGAGTTAGGGGAAGTACCGTTCATTACAAAGCATAACCGTGCAGGGAAAGGCCTTGGTGTTCAACTCTTTCATTCTATTGATGCCTTAGAGCAATATTTGGATGGTCCGGCGTTTGAAGAACCCATTGATGGAATTACTTTAATCCAACAATATATTGAAGCGCCAGAACCATATATTACACGCTGTGAGTTTGTGGGCGGCCAGTTTGTATATGCGGTTAAAGTAGATACATCAGAAGGGTTTGAACTTTGTCCAGCAGATGCATGCTCGATTCAAGATGCTTTTTGCCCAGTAGGAGAAGAGAGTAAGACAGAAGCGCCAACAAAATTTGAAATTATATCAGACTTCCAAGAGCCAATTATTGAACAGTACAAAGAGTTTTTGAAAGAAAATGAAATAACTGTTGCTGGTATTGAATTTATTCGCAGTGCGGATGGAACAATTTATACGTATGATATTAATACAAACACAAACTATAATTCTGACGCAGAGTCTGTAGCGAATCAATTTGGTATGCTTGAACTTGCTACATTCCTTGGAAGAGAATTAGAGAAACAAGTAGAGTCAGTTAAATAATAGATAAGGTTCTAGTGAAAACTTTTGTTAAAGTAATCTTTGTCGTATGATCTAGTTTAGGCTAGCTAGATACAGGTGTGCATGCGTTTGAATTATTGTGAGTAGTTTGAAATAGAAGTAAGAAGATTCCGATAATTACTTCTGTAATAAGTATATTTTTAAAAATACCTTTTAACTAAAATAAAAGGTATTTCTTTTGCGGGACAAAATGGCCCCAAATTCTTTTAGTTAAAAGTTCATGCCTGAAATCGATTCATATTTGAGGGATGAAAAATGCGAAAAATATTCGATTGTTATAAAAGTTTGGAACCCAATAATGAATAGGGAACATAAAGAAAAGGTACCTAATATATAGGTACCTTTTCTAATATTTTTTTAGCAGAAACAACTGCATCCGATAATGATTAATAGAATAAATAATACAACTAATAAAGCAAATCCTCCAGCGAAACCGCAGCCTTCGCCGCAACTACCACCATATCCCATAACAATAGTGCCTCCTTTAGATAAAAGAGTAAAACTAGGGTTCATTCCATTGATTTTAACGGGTTCACTTTACTTTATGTTTTAAAGAGTAAATAGAGCAGGTCCTTTTGAAAATAAAAAAAAGACGCCATTAGGCGCCTTCCTTTTAGGTAGATAAGACTTTAGTTTTCCAATCTAAAGAAATTTTGTATCAGTTCTTTGTGAGTATAGCATAATATCTGATTGATTTATTATGCATTTTTACATACTTTTTGACTTACCCTTTATTTTCCATTTGATAAAATAAAATCCCAATATTACCAAAAGTTAAATAAATATTTCTACATATTCAAGATATTTACATAAATTACAAAAGTGATACATTTAAGTTGTAAGCTATAAAAACTATTAAAGGGGGATTTATTATGTTCAAGAAATTAGTAGTAGGGCTATTGGCAACTGGTACTGCATTAACAGGGGGAATTGGGGCAGCTTCAGCTGATACGCAAAAAGCTGTGAACTCTCCGAAACAAGCAAAATGCTCAATTCCTTATGAGTATTCTAATGGTAAATTCAAAAGAACTCTTTATTACTCAAATGGAGTATATGCTAATAGTTTTAATGAAAATGTTTGTGGCGGGACGATTACATGGTATTTAAAACATGTTCAAAATGGAGTTGCTTTTTACGAAGGTAATTTAAAATAGTAGATTTTTTGAACCTCATTTATTGAGGTTCTTTTATTTTTAGTTTTTAAACTGAACTGATTCTCGATAAAAAAGGGTTCTTACTATTACGTAAGAACCCATAAACAAAGAAAAAATCATATGTGCCTCTATATTATTGGAATGAAATTAAATTAAATAAAAACGCTATTTTAATATAAGGTGAAATTGAAAGTTAGCAAGCAATACTTAAAAAAGTAAAAGCGGCAAATCCGTAAACTAACAAGCTACTAGTAGCAAGGAATTTTATAATTTCATTTGTAGAAAGAATAGTTAAACATAGTGCTATAGATGCACCTATAAAGAATTGGTACTTCGTATGTATATTTGTAAGATTAATTATTACAAGTACAGTTAAGAAAAGTGAAATGAAGTTAAAATATCTTTTCATTGTCATATTTCCTTTCAATGTTTGATCTGTATTTATTATACCAGTGTGTACCAGTAATAACATACTTTGTAATGAGACTTAATAAAAATCTTATTTTGCCATAAATAAAAAGGCGGTTGTTTCCACAATCACTTTTCAGTGAAACAAAGCAATTTTTTAGAAATAGAATATGGATAATTCCTGAAAATGTTATAGGATATAATTCAATTTTTATAATCTAAGTGAAGAGTTTAATTTATCCCGCCCCACCTCAACATTCAGCGGAAGCAAAGAAGTTAGGTGGGGGATGAATAAAACCCCCACTGATTAAAGTTTCATTTTATAAGAAAGGAATGACTACATTATATGAAAACTTGTCTAACAAGGTTACATGTAAAAGAGCAGCTAGCTATAGCTAGCTGCTCAATACAAGGAGATACAGAGAAAACTAAATGAATGTTGGCATACAGCCTATCAACATTATGGACAAAATGTTGAGTTTTATTCGAAGGAATTCATTTTTTATAAATTAGATTATGATAGTCGGTATTCTTTTATTGAATAGCCAACAGCACTGATTACCATAAGGAGAGTTATAAAGAGTTACTACCTATACATATTTATAAATACAACATAATATTAATACGGAAAAATATAATAATATGAGTTTTTGCATATTTCAAAACTTAATATATCCTTCAAAAAAATTTAATAGTATAATATGTTTTGTCATATTCTTTTAGATTTTTCGACAAAAAATAACATAAATAGAGAACGAATTGGGAGAAGGAATTATGTACACAAAACTATTAAAATCAATTACATCATTATCACTTATTGGTGGTGCTTTACTGTATACAAATGGTAGTGATGTGAAGGCTGCTGAGACGGGTATTTTTTCTGATGTGCCTACATCACATTGGTCGTATCCGGCAATTAAAGATTTAGCGAGTAAAAATATTATTTCAGGTTATGGAAATGGGATATTTGGTTTTGGAGATGTCGCGACGAGGGAGCAAGTTGCAGCTTTAGTGTATCGTGTAATGTTGCCGAATAGACAAGGTGGAGCATTTAGTAATAATAATACCCTTTACATATTAAAAGATGGATCTAAGTTTAATAATCCTTATGGTGATATTAATCAGAACTCTACGATGTTCCCTGAGGAAATTTTAATGTTAACGAATGCAGGGGTATTTACAGGGGATGAGAAAGGGAATTTTAGACCGAAAGCTCCTGTGAGTCGCGCAGAAATGGCGCAAATTCTTACAAATGCTTTCCAACTTTCTGCGAAACAAAAGCATACATTTAATGATGTTCCAAGTGGTTTTTGGGGTGAAAATGCAATTAGTGCGGTGCAATCAACTGGAATTGCTTCTGGTACAGGCGAAGGAAAATTTGAGCCATCTAAAACGGTAACACGTGAACAGTATGCACAGTTTTTATATAATACTTTGAAGTATAAAAAGCCAGAAGTTGCGGTGCGGGATACAGGGGATGCGGCATTATTAGCAGCATTTAAAGATGAAGTGCAAAAGCGTATTAATGCGTACGAAACGAATATTACACTTCCGTACAAAACGACAAATAGTAATACAAAAGAAGTGATGAATACACTTTTTAACGCCTATAAAGAAGTGGCAAGTAAAAATGAGTATACAAATAATAATAGATCGAATGTTTCATATGGACTTTCTGGATCACCTGGTAATTATACATTTACGTTAAAGATTACATATCGTGAAACGAAGGAACAAACGGAATATGTAATGAAGCAAGCGAAGGCAATTGTTTCTTCAATTACGCAAGTTGGAATGGATGATCACGAAAAAGTGAAGGCGATTCATGATTATGTCGTAAAACACGTTTCTTATGATACGTCTTATAAAGCTTACACAGCATATGAAGCACTTGTAAATCGTTCTGTGGTTTGCCAAGGTTATGCACTATTAACCTATCAATTATTAAAAGAAGCTGGAATTGAGAATCATTTTGTAGTAGGAACTGGAGACGGTCAGCCTCATGCTTGGAACTTGGTGAAAATCGAAAACAAATGGTATCACCTTGATACAACATTCGATGATCCGGTGCCAGATGAGCAGGGCCGTGTAACGTATTCTTATTTCAACTTATCAGATGAGCAAATCGCAAGAAATCATGAGTGGAACCGCGTGGACTATCCGCAAGCTACAACAAATTATTATAGTACATTAACAAATAAAATTGCGGCAGGTGGTACGAAGACCTCTGCGTATCAACAAATTTTAAAAGATACAAAGTTAAATTATTTAGGAGATCAATACATCGCAAATAACTATAATGAATTCAAAAATAAAATGCAGCAACGTTATAACGAAAAGTCACCAAAGATTGAAATCCTGTATAAACAATCAATGGATGGCGCATTGCAAGATGTGAAAAAAGCAATTGGGGAAATTGGTTATCCGCAAGGGGCGAACCGTGTTTCTTATAAAGCTGAGCCGTATAATGCGAAAGAAGGATATTCTTTAGTGACGATTACGTTTATGTAAAAAGCAACCTAGATTCCATGTTGAATCTAGGTTGCTTTTTTTTAACTTAATTTGACATATACAGTCCAACTGTATAAAATCAAACTATACAGTTTAACTATATAGTTTAGCTATACAATTATCGTTACATTGGAGGTCTTTATGAATAGAGATAAAAATTTACCATTAACGGAAACAACGTATTACGTTCTTTTAGCGTTATTAGAGCCAGCTCATGGATATTTAATTATGCAAAAGGTGGAGGAACTGAGTAATCATCAAGTGAAAATCGCAGCGGGTACATTGTATGGTGCGGTTGAAAATTTATTAAAACAAGGGTTAATTGAATCGGTAAAAAGTGAAGATAAACGAAGAAAAGTGTATGTCATTACGGAACGCGGGAAAGAAGTATTGCACTTAGACTTTATGAGAATGCAGCACATTATTGAGGTTACAAAGAGTTTATTACACGTATAGTTAGGGGGAAACGATGATGTGGAGATTGAAATTCTTTTTAGACTTTGAGAAAGAGGAAAAATGGTTAGAAGAGATGGCTTGGAAGGGCTATCAACTGGAAAGCACTACATTTGGTTATACATTTAGATATACAGAGCCGGAAGATGCGACGATTAGAATAGACCATAGAGTATTTAGTAGAAAAAGTGAATTTATTAATTACTGCACGTTATTTGAAGATAGTGGTTGGGAGCATATAGCCGGTAATCGTTGGTCAGGTACGTACTATTTTAAAAAGGTAAATGAGGAAAGTGAAGATGACATTTTTTCAGATCCAATGTCACGAGCGGGGAAGTATAAGCGTCTATCTAAAACATTTTTAGAATTAGCAATATGTTATTTGCCGATATTATTCCTATTTATGTTTAATGATACGATTCATTTAGGGGCACTTGTAAATCCGAAAGAACTATATTTGACGCCAGGACTATGGGATAAGCAAGGTGCAGCATTTCTATGGTCATTCTTATTTGAAACACCATTCGCATTAATGAGAGGATTGTTTTGGACGTTTATCCCCGTTGCGACATGTATGTTTTTCATTTGCTCGTATAAAGCAAATCGGTTGTATGAAGAGAGAAGATGATAGGAGAAATCCCCTTAGAGCGAACGCTTTGAGGGGATTTTTTGAGTTCGTAAATGGTATCTTTTTAAAATGGGTAAAGGAAAAGGATGCGTATGGATTTTAATTTTGTAAACAGTATTAAATGGAATAATATTCTTAAAATACCCAATATTAACCTATTTATATGTTAATATTGGAAATGATGTATGCAATATATTTTAAGGATAAGGGGATTCAATTATGAAGTTTAAACAACTAATCTTGGCAGGGACAGTTATTGCATCAACAACACTAGCTCCGCTAACAAATGTGCAAGCAGAAAACACAATGGGATTTAAAGATGTTCCTGAACATCACTGGTCGTATAAAGCGATTATGGATTTACAAGAGAAAAATATTGTATCGGGTTATGGAGATGGAAGATTTGGTTTTGGTGATAATATTACACGTGGACAAGTAGCTAGAATGTTATATGCCTACTTAAAGCCAGTGGATGAACCTAACTTACCAAACCCTTACACAGATGTGAAAAATCATATGTTTGAAAAAGAAATTTTAACGCTTAGTAAAGCTGGTATTATAAGTGGATTTGGCGATGGAAGATTTGGTCCAGATAGTATTTTAACGCGTGAACAATTGGCAGCTGTATTAACAAATGCCTTTCACTTAAAAGCGACATCTACTACTACTTTTAAAGATGTAAATAAAAATTACTGGGCAACAAATGCTATTAGCGCATTACAAGAAAATAAAATAGCTGCTGGCACGGGCGATAATATGTTTGAACCTTACAAAATTGTAACTCGTGAGCAGTATGCACAATTTTTATACAATGCAATTACTAAATTTGAAAAACCAGAAATAGAGCCTGAGTCAAAGCCTACTGTTATCCCGCAAGAGTTAGCAGATGAGCTCATTTATTATCATGAAGGTTGGATGGATAGCTCTTCGGTATTAAAAAAATCTATATCTAAGGAAGCACAAAATCTTATTACTGAAATTAACGCAAAACATAATGCGGAGCTAAAATATATAGCGATAGGCGGTCCACGTTCAGAAGTCGTGTTATTCTCTCCGGTATTAGAAGGGATTCCAGAATTTAATGGGAATTTCACTATAGAAGGCGATAATGAAAGTAACTTTACCGTTAATTTTGTAATTGATAGAGGCCAAGGTAATAAGGCGTTACAAGAGTTAGGGGAAAAATGGATCACTATGATAAATCCAAACTTAGATTTGAGTGCAGAGATTGATAATATAGTGGCTTCTAATACACGCACAGGTAATTTTGATATAAATAAAAACAATCTTAAAATAGAGATAAGCATAGAGAAGCAAAATTCTAGTAGTGATCTAATGAGCGTTAAAATCCAAAAATAAAAAAGAGGAGTGAAGTTTCACTCCTCTTTTACTTTTACTTTCTCTACTTTAATCCTGCTACTGAGTAACCGTAAAGCCCAATAATCAGTGGAGAAGGGAAGAACACTGATTATAGTTAAACTTAAATACGAATAGCTTGTTCTCTTGTTAATCGCTGTATGGACTACAAAAAGATTTAATACAGAAGATCAGCATACATAAACTATTGTATTTCTCAATAAACAAAACAATTTAATGTGGTAAAATAATAGTTGGATGGGAGTCCAATACATATTATTAAAATTAAGATGGTTCAAGTCGGAAAAAGGCACCTTAAGGTGTCTTTTTCTTTTTTCTAAATGAGGGTTTTGACTTCAAGAAGATAAATGTTCAATGGATGATTCCCGTGAATATATAAATAAAGTTTATCCATATATTTGTAGAAAGGAGGAATTTAAATGAAGAGAGATAATAATAAGATTGGTCACTTTATATCTGAAAAAGGAAAAGAAGACTTTCAAATTGCCTACGATGAATCAATGGCACTTCTTCCAGCACCTAAAGATATGAAAGATATAGAAACTACATATGGCACAATTCGTACGTATTACTTTACTAAAGAGGAAAATAAACATAAGGAACCAATACTCTTACTCCCTGGACGTGGTGCATCTACTCCAATGTGGGTACCGAATTTAGAAGGGTTAAGGGAGAAAAGGCCTGTTTACACAATAGATTTACTCGGTGAACCTGGAATGAGCGTGCAAACGAAGGTGATTGAAAACCAAAAACAACAAGCAGAATGGTTAAATGAAGTAATTGAAGGATTAGGTTTAAAAAAAGTGCATATCGTGGGTGTTTCTATTGGAGGTTGGACAGCAATGAACTTGGCTAGATATAATCCTGAGCATATTGCGACGACTAGTTTATTGGACCCAGTCTTTGTATTTGCGCAAATATACATAAAGATGATTCTAGCATCTATTCCAGCTTCCGTTCCTATTGTGCCTAAGTTTATAAGAGAAAAGATGTTAAGTTATGTTTCTGGAGGAGCAGAAATAAATGACGATGAACCTATCGCTAAGTTAATCGAGTCGGGTATGCGTAACTATAAATTGAAAACACCAGCACCTGATCTATTTAGTAAAGAAGACTTAAAAAATATTAATGTTCCAGTGCTCGCTTTAATGGCTGAAAAAAGTACAATGCACAATTCAGTAAAAGCAGTTGAAACTGGGAAAAAGTACGTAAAAGATATAGATATAGTGAACTGGAAAAATGCATCTCACGCAATTAATGGTGAGTTCTCTAACGAGGTTAATGCTAGAATCCTTGATTTTGTAGAGAAACATTCTACTGATAACTAAGTTGAAAGTGGAAAATATGTTGTAATAACAACTTTATCTATTTTCATGGATATGTATAATTACATAAAAATTCAGAGGAAAAGAGAGTATACTTTCTTATTGTGTAATAAAGATAAGGCCCGCCTACGGAAATAGGTGGGCCCTTTTTCATATATAAAGAAAAGATATTTTCGAAAATGTCTTCTTAAAAAAATCCTTCATCATTTTCACATCTTTCATGTTCACTACCACACCTTCAGCCTTATCTTTCTTCTCATCTTTAGCAATCGTAATTTGCTCTTTATTATCAACAACCCACACAAGAAACTCCTCTTTTGCGCCATCTTTATATGTAACGGTAATAGTAGAATGTGCAGATTCTCGCTTTTTTTGATCAAGTGTAATTGTTTTAGGAGTGCCTTTTTGGACTGCTGAAACGATTGATTTTATCATTTCTTCGTTGTCTGTTTGAGATTTTGAAATGTTGTTATTTATTGTGCTAAGTATTTCAATGTCTGTAATGTTTGCGGAGTTTAATTGAAAGGTGAGTGAGGTGTTTTGAAGTAGTAAATCACGCTATTCTTTCTCTATCAAAAATAAAATTTAGATATTTTTTTAGATTTTATGTTTAACATTTCGAGAATAGGTGTACTACATATAATATAACAAATAATTCATTTTAAAGGAGGAAGTTAAAGATGGAAACGAAGTATAGTAAACCTTTTGTATATGAATTTATTACGGAGAAAGAGGTCATGAATGCGGCGAATGATCTAGTGAAGAAAGGGATAGACCAAAAAGATATTTACGTATTAACACATGAGAAAGAGAGGACAGATAGAATCGCAGACAATGCAGACGTGAATACAATTGGGATAAAAGAGGAAGGACTTGGGACAAGCATTATTAACATCTTTCAAAACACAGGAGATCAGTTAAGAAATAAGATGCAAGAGTTAGGACTTAATGAGGAAGAAGCGAACTTCTACGAAGAAAAGCTGGATGAAGGAAAAATCTTGTTATTCGTTAAGGATTTAGAAAGAGTCGGTGAATGGTTACAAGAAAGAAGATGCATGTATTCTATTTAAATTTGTATCCTGTAAATCTATAAACCTATTACGAAAAGGAGATTATAAATATGAGTGAGAACGGGCTAAAAGAACAAATTACGGGTAAAGTTGAAAAGAAAAAAGGACAAGTAAAAGAAGGAATTGGTGAAGTTACAGAAGATAGAGAGTTGAAAAATGAAGGGAAGTGGGAGAAGACGAAGGGAACGGTAAAAGAAAAAGTCGGAAAAGTGAAACAAAAGATAAGTGATGAATTGGATAAGAAAGAATAATATATGTTCATCAAGCTTTGGTTACATACTAAAGCTTGATGAACCCAATATAAAACGAATATAGGAGGTTTAATTGTGGGACTTATTATTACGTGTATTGTAGGTGGACTTATTGGTGCGTTAGCTGGAATGATTACGGGAAAAGACTTTCCTTTAGGTATAGTTGGTAATGTAATTGCCGGATTAATCGGATCTTGGGTTGGTAGTGCATTATTTGGTCATTGGGGTCCTGAATGGGGAGGCATTTTTATTCTTCCAGCGTTATTAGGTGCAATCGTCTTTATTTTAATCGTTACATTCTTTTCTAGAATGCTGCGGAAAGCATAAGTATGATAATGAATAGTAATCTTAAGTTTGTTATATATGACTATAAGGTTAATAAGCTCATAAAAATACATAAAAAAAGCATCCAATTAAACTAATTTGGATGCTTTTTTTATGTATTTTACATAGGAATGAGTGGAGGATGAAGAACCTCCACTCATTAAAATTACACTTTCTATTATGTATTAAGCCATCGTTACCTTTTTACAATTATTTATTCTTACGACTTGCCTTGGTTCTATATGAGATAAGTCCTCGCTATTACCTATATCAACTACAATTGTATTCGTTAGTATGTTAATAATGGAACCAACTAATTTTGTAGCATGATCGTGTCGATAAGAAAATTGAACGAAATCTCCCTTTTTAAAGTTGTGCTCTTCCATAGATAGATCCCCCTAAAAATAATGTTTATACATTATACATACACAAATTTATAAGATTTAAACATTTATTAGTACGATTTAAGTGCTAAGCTGAGAAAGGGGTAGAAAATTTATTTATAATGAAAATGAAAAAATATGTTTAAAACTAATTTTTATGGGTAATTACATAGTAATAGTTTGAGATAAGGGGGCGGAAATGATGAATTTGGCAGTAAATATTTTGCAAAATGATGTAGGTTATACGGTACAACTGAATGGTGAGATTGATGCGTATACGGCATCAGATTTAAAAAATAAGATGATGCCTATTGCAAGTGAAAAAGAGGTTCATATTGTAGTAGATTTTACTGAGGTAGAGTATATGGATAGTACCGGTTTAGGCGTGTTTATAGCTCTATTAAAAGCGGTTAAGAAAAATGATGGCAAACTAGAATTTATTGGTGTATCTAAAAGACTAAAAAGATTATTTGATATTACAGGGCTAACAGAAATATTAAATTTGAATTCGGATTTTGAAAAAGTAGAAAGAAGGTGACTAGGGATGATGGAGAGATTTGAAAAGATAGAAATGAAAATTCCTGCAAAGGCAGAATATGTGGCTATTATTCGTTTAACAATGGCTGGTGTTGCGAATCGAATGGGCTTTGCTTATGACGATATAGAAGATATGAAAATTGCGATTAGTGAAGCTTGTACAAATATTGTACAACATGCATACAAAGAAGATGTTGGAGAAATTGCAATTGTCTTTGGGCTATATGAAGATCGATTAGAAATTATGGTTGCTGATAATGGGGTTAGCTTTGATTTTAGCACCTTAAAAGAGAAAGTTGGTCCGTATGATATTAGTAAACCAGTAGAACATTTGCCGGAAAATGGTTTAGGTTTATATTTAATTAATACGTTAATGGATAATATACAAATTATGCATGATGAGGGCATGACAGTTTTAATGACAAAATATATACAAAGAGAGCAGGTGGAGAATGATGGAAATCCAATCTCAACCTACAAATCTTGCTAAAGAAGACGTTATTAAACTAATTGCAGACTTCCAACAAAACCAATGTGATGAAGCACAGGAAAGATTAGTTCATCACTATAAAAATCTCGTACATTCCATTGCATATCGCTATTCAAAAGGTGGACCGATGCATGAGGATATTATACAAGTAGGGATGTTAGGGCTCTTAGGCGCAATAAGAAGGTATGATTATTTGATAGGGAATGCTTTTGAGCCGTTTGCAATACCTACGATAGTAGGGGAAATAAAGAAGTATTTACGTGATAAAACTTGGGGTATTCATGTTCCAAGGCGAATTAAAGATTTAGGCGGGAAGATTAAACTTGCGATAGAGGAGCTAACAGATCATCTGCAACGTTCACCGAAGATTATAGAGATTGCGGATCATTTAGGACTATCCGAAGAGGAAGTGCTAGAAATTATGGATGCGAAAAATAATTATCGAGTATCTTCCTTAGATGATGTAGTTGAAAATTCATCTGATGGCAGTTCGGTAGCAAGAATTGAATCTGTAGGTGAAGTAGAGCAAGGATATGAAGAGACAGAAAGGCGTCTCGTTTTAAAGGATATTTTTAACGTATTAAATGATACGGAAAAGAGTGTTATTCATTATATATTTGAAGAGAATTTAAATCAAAAGGATACAGGGGAACGGTTAGGTATTTCACAAATGCACGTTTCTCGTATTAAAAGACAAGCGATAAGTAAATTGAAGCAAGCGGCGTTTTTAGATACATAAAAAATTTAAAGAGTTATGTTTAAAACATGAGAAAAGGGGTAGTTATTAAGTATAGGAGGAGATATAAAAATGTCACACGATGTAAAAGAACTAATCGAAGGATTGAATGAAGATTTAGCAGGAGAATACTCGGCAATTATTATGTATAACCATAATGCTGCTACAGTTTCTGGTATATATAGACAAGTGTTAAAACCTTTCTTTGAATCTGAAATTAGTGATGAACAAGGACATGCCCTATATTTAGCGGAGAAAATTAAGACGTTAGGTGGTACACCTACTACGATCCCTTTACCAGTGAAACAAGTAGAAGATGTTAGAGAAATGTTAGAAGAAGCTAGGAAGTCAGAATATGAAACAATTAAGCGTTATGAAACGAGAAAAGAACAGGCCGCGAAATTAAATATGACAGAGTTAGTTGTAAAGTTAGAAGATATGATCGCAGATGAAACAAATCATATGGAAGAGTTAGATCGTCTTTTAAGTGACAAAGCAATGGTGTTAAATTAATTTATAGAGTGAAAGAACAAACTCTCATATCTAGGGGGTTTGTTCTTTTGCTGTATAAATGTGTTTGAGTAGGAAATTTTCATTTTATAACTGAGTATGCAATACTAGAAAAATAGAAAATGATAATCGATTTACATTTTATATAAGAAAAGGGGAAATAACTTGTGTCCATTTTAATTGTCGATGATAATCCGGTTAACATCTTTGTAATCGAAAAAATTTTAAAACAAGCCGGATATGAGGATCTTGTATCGCTTAATTCTGCACAAGAGCTTTTCGAATACATTCAATTTGGAGAAGATTCTTCCAGGCATAATGAAATTGATTTAATACTATTAGATATTATGATGCCTGAAATTGACGGACTTGAAGTTTGTAGGCGATTACAAAACGAGGAGAAGTTTAAAGATATTCCTATTATTTTTGTAACAGCTTTAGAAGATGCGAATAAATTAGCTGAAGCGCTTGATATAGGCGCAATGGATTATATTACGAAACCGATAAATAAAGTGGAATTGTTAGCGCGTATGCGTGTAGCATTACGCTTGAAATCGGAATTAAATTGGCATAAAGAACAAGAAGAAAACCTTCGCAATGAACTAGATTTAGCTACACAAGTACAGAGAAACTTATTAAGTAGCCCATTAAGAGAAGATCATATAAAAATTGAAGCAAGTTACTTACCTTCATTTAAATTAGCTGGAGATATGTATTATTGGTATAAAATTGATGAAAACCGCTACGGTATTATATTATTAGATGTGATGGGACATGGTATATCTGCTTCATTAGTTTGCATGTTTATTTCGTCTGTATTACGTGAAACGATTAAATCTTTAATCGATCCAGAACTTGTCATTAAAGACTTAAATAAATATATGACTCTTTTACATAATGAGAATGACGATATTCCATATTATTTTACAGCGATATACTTAGTAGTTAATACAGAAGATAGAACGATTGAATATGTAAATGCAGGACATCCTTCTGGATATGTTTTAGTTGATGAAACAAATGTAGTGGAACTAAATCGCGGGAGTTGTGCGGTAGGATTTTTTGATGAAATAAAAGTTGAAAAGACAGTTATACCTTTTGAAAAGAACGCTCAAATCGTATTGTTTACAGATGGCGTTCTTGAAGCAATTGCAAGTGATGAGTTTGAGGCTGAAGAGAAATTACGTACTTTTACAGAAAGGAAATGGGGAGAGTTAGAAGAAGAGATAGAAGGGTTTTACAAGGAAGAACAGAAGGAAGCACAATCAGATGATATGTGTCTCATTATGATACAAGCGAATGCGAAATAAAAAGCGTATGAAATCCAAACAGAGGATTTCATACGCTTTTATTGTATTTTTTGATAGATTTGTTCGTTCGGATTAAATTGGATATAATGCGGCATTATATCGGAAAAACGGAGAGTTTCTTTATTTCCTAAACATAGGAATCCGTTGTGACCTAAGCTTTCATAAAATAGTTGTTGTACTTGGTTTTGAAGTTTACTCGTAAAGTAAATTAAAACGTTACGGCAAAGTATAATATGAAATTCATTAAAAGATTGATCAGTTACTAAATTATGCTGCGCAAAAATAATGTTTTGTAAAAGAGATGGATTAAAATAAGCAAAACGATTATCTGTTGAATAATAGTTAGAAAATGCTTGTGTACCGCCAGCTTGTAAATAGTTTTTCGTATAAGTTTGCATTTTATTTAACGGAAGGATACCCTGTTTTGCTTTTTCTAACACATTTGTATTCATATCTGTTGCGTAAATAACAGTTTTTTCACTTAATCCTTCTTCGTGAAGTAAGATGGACATGGATAATACTTCTTCACCAGTTGCGCATCCAGCATGCCAAATTCTAATTTCAGGATACTTTTTTAATTCAGGAATGACATGCTCTCTTAGCGCTTTAAAAAAGTTAGGGTTACGGAACATTTCAGTTACATTAATGGAGAAATCATTTAATACCTGTTCTAAAAACCCTTCCTCATGAATTACTTTTTCAATTAACTTTGAAATGGTTGGGATATTAGAGATCTGCATTCGATTACAAATTCTTCTATAAATAGATGTACGAGCATATTGGCGAAAATCGAAGCCAGATAGTTTAAATACCGCTTCTAATAGTAATTCAATTTCTAAGTTCGTACGCTTATCCATATCTACAGATGGATCAAAATTATAATACTTATTTTCCACTGAAACGAAACCTCACTTATTTTATTAACCATACACTCATTACCGAATAAAGTTGATGTAAATTTAATGGTTTACTTATATAATCTGAAGCACCAGCAGATAAACATTTCTCTTTATCATTTGGCATTGCTTTCGCAGTTAATGCGATAATAGGTATTTCATGTAACCCTAAGTTCATTCGGATATGTTCCATCGTTTCATAACCGTCCATATTCGGCATCATAATATCCATTAAAATAAGGTCAATATTTGTATTGTTTTTTAGTATGTCTAAACACTCTATGCCGTTCTGTGCAGTAATAATGTTGGCATGTTGTTTTTTTAATGCATTTTGTAATGCAAATATATTTCGGTGATCATCATCGACAATTAAAATGGTTTTCTCTTGGAAGACGTTATTTGTTTCTGGTGTCACGATAGTCTCCTCCACAACTTCAGCAGGAATAACATCTTCTAACGTTGCTGCAACTTCTAAATTGGATACTTGTATATCAGTTAATCCATTTGGAAGGTTAGGAATATATACAGTGAAAGTACTGCCTTCTCCTACATGACTCTCTAACGTAATCCAACCACCTAACAGCCTAGCAAATTCTTTACAAATAGATAACCCTAAGCCTGTACCACCATATTTCCGAATCGTTGCGCCATCTGCCTGTTGAAAGGCTTCGAAAATAAGTTGATGCTGTTCTTTAGCGATACCAATACCAGTATCTTTTACCGAAATTTTCATCCAATCATTACTGATAGACTGCATATCATGACTTAAATTAGTTGTTGCTATTGAATCGAAATGTAAAGAAACGGATCCTGTTTCCGTGAATTTAAATGCATTGGATAATAAGTTTTTAATAATTTGTTCAATCCGTTTTGCATCTGTATAAAATAGATCAGGAATCGTATCACTGTCTTCAACAGTAAATTCGACATTTTTTTGTGCAGCTATATGTAAAAAGTTTTGATGCATACTTGCTGCCATGTCACTTATATTTGTTGCTTCAAAAATCACATCTAGTTTCCCAGCTTCTACTTTTGATAAATCAAGTATGTCATTAATTAAAGTAAGTAAATCTTTCCCTGATGAATGAATGACAGTTGCTAATTCAATTTCATCGTCGGATAAATGATTATCATGATTTTCTTTTAACATTTCAGATAATAGTAAAATACTATTTAACGGTGTGCGTAATTCATGTGACATATTTGCTAGAAATTCTGATTTGTATTTTGAGCTACGTAATAACTCACTTGCTTTTTCTTCTAATTCTGATTTAGTAATTTGTAAGTCAGCTGTCTTTTGCTCCGCCTCTTCCGTTCTAGACTCTAGTTGTTCATTCGTTGTTCGTAATTCTTCCGCTTGCATTTGTAGTTCTTCAGCTTGCGTTTGCAATTCTTCTGATTGAACTTGCAGCTCTTCTGTCATTGCTTGTGATTCATGTAAAAGGGTTTGAATTCGCATACGTCCCATAATGCTATGGATTGTTAAACCTAGATTATCAACAGTTTGTTGAATTAAATCTTGATGCAAGTCTGAAATCTCAGTTACACTTACTAACTCCATGACTGCGATCACTTCATCTTCAAATAAGATAGGGATGACTAGTAGATTTTTAGGGCGTATTTCTAATAATCCAGTAGTAACGTAACGAAACTCTTCTGGTATGTCTCGAAGAATAAAGCTTTGTTTTTCTAAAGCACATTGCCCAATTAAGCCTTCACCTATTTTAATGGACTGTTTTCCAACATCAGGACCTTGACCGGCGAAAGAAGCTTTTTTCACATAGTAGATAGTTTCTTCAATTTCTTCACGTACATAAAATGCACCGCAAGAAGTTTGCGTTTTTTGTATCATTCCACTAAGAATTTTGTTACCTAACATCTCAATAGAAGATACACCTTGATACATTAAAATTAATTCTGCAAGCTCAGTTTGCAACCACTCTCTTTTCGATATTTCGTCTAGTAAGTGGTTCGTTGTGTGAGCTAGATCTTTTATTTCATCATGGCTGTTTACATGAATTCTTTCTGTAATTTTTTCTTTAGAAGAAATGGATTTAATAGCTTGAATTACATTTTTAATCGTTTTTGTAATGGAATTCGAAATATAGAGTGAAATGATAATGGAAATACAAGAAAGTAAGAACAATAAGCTGTATAACCAAATCTCTAATTTATTATTTTCAGTATCTAATTGTGCAGCTCTTTTTTTCGTTAGTTGTTCCTCTACACTACGGAAGTTCGTTAGCTGCGATTGTAGTGATTGAATTTGAGTCGTGTCGATTGCTTGTACGTTATTACTATTGTGATTTGTAATGAATGGGTGAATCTCTTTATTAATCCAACTAGTAATGTTTTCATTAATCTGTTTTAATTTTTCTTGCTGAGAAGGGTTATCCTCTAATAGAGCTAAAAGATCTTGATAATGTTTTTCGTAATCTTTTTCCGCAGCGTTAAGGGATTGAACGTAATTTGCATCATTAGAAGTGATAAATCCTTTCGCTTTATTTTCAATTGTGAGTAAATCTTTCTCCACTTGATTCGTTAAATTAAGAACTTTAAAATCGTGCTCAATAATAAAATTACGAGATTTTTGTAAACTGGAAATCTCATTGTTTAGCATAATGAAAGAAATAAGTAAGAACAAAATGATAACTAAATAACCAGCCATAATTTTGTAACGAATACTAAATTTTGCTTTCGATTTCATTAAAAATTCCTACCTTCAAGATTATTAAAAGTTTTCAATCGTAAAGAATGAAAACGTAATATATATTATATCAGTTTTCGTAAGGCCAAACTAGAAATCCCCCTATTGTATTAGGGGGTTCGTTTTTCATAGAGGAAATCATTTTGAAATATAAAACTATATATGAAAAGTAACAATCGAGGGAATAGGGGGTCATAAAACTTTTAAGAAGGAAAGAGTGTTCTTAAAGCTTTTTTTGCATCTATTCCTTCAAAGATAAATAATACAAGTTCTTTCTTTTTGACAGTAAGGAAAAAGGATACTAATGTGCTTAAGTTTTTAATAGAAGTAAGTGCTCCATGTTTACCTATAAATACATTCGTTTGAAATGTTGTCATTAAAGCATAAAAATGATGAATCTGCGTTATTGTAGGTGTTTCATTATAAAGAATAGTAGTAGATTGAATGGCATTCATCGTAATATTCCTTTCTGTATAGTAAGCATAACAATATAAACGTACCCGTTTTAAAAGATGTTAAACATATAAAATTTAAAAAATATAATTATAGTTTTTTACGTTTAGAAAGGGTTGGGAAGGGTATACATATACCATAAAGAGATTGACCGAAGATGAATTGTAAGGTTCTATACTTTTACTTTAAATAAAAAGGAGACTGTTACATATGGATAAAATGATAACGGATATTACATTTGATTTCATTTACTTGTTAAGTAGTTCTCTTGTAATTCTTTTATTATTGGCGTTTTTTGTAAATGGTTATGTGAATAAAAAAATTAGTGTATATAAAAACGAAGAGTAATAAAGATAAATGATATAAAACTTTAGGAGGTTACTAGTTATGAATGTAGATAGAAAAATAGTAGGTATTTTTAGAACAATTGATGATGCAGCACTCGTTATTAATGAATTAAAAGATAAAGGGTATGCGGCTAATAACATTTCAGCTATTGCAAAGGATCAAGAGGAAATTGAACACCTGGAAGAAAAATCGGGTGAAAAAGTAAATCATGAAACTGCACATAAAGCGGATATCTTTTCAGCGACAGGGCTTGTAGCTGGAGGAGTAGCAGGCGGACTCGGTGGTTTATTAACAGGTCTTGGTGTACTTGCCGT